>NZ_JBHUPE010000005.1:0-779098 GCF_042686355.1 Sphingobacterium anhuiense | reverse complement strand
TTTTTTTGTTTTCCTGCTGTTTCTGCGTCTAACCTGAATTAAACCCTTCTTTTTTCAGTGCCTATCCTTTCGGATCAGCCGTTCCTCCCTTGCGGAGTGGTGCAAAGATAGCGACTTTTTATAATCACTTCCTAATCTTTTCTGGAAATAGTTTGCCGTAAACCGGTAAAGGGCTTATAACGTGGTGGATAATTTTAGAGGTGCGCTGTTTCGGGGGCTCAGAAACGGGCGCTCCTGGCTTTAAACTGTAAAAATGGGTATGCGGGTGGATTGTCCGTCCTGGGCCGTCTTTTATGGATGCAGTATCCTTTTAGGGAATGGTTCCGCAGAAAATATATTTTTCCGGAGTATTGGCACAGCGAATCATCGACACTATATATACTATTATTATAGCTGATAAGGTGATTCATGCCTATTCATGCTGCCCACAGGGCTCACATCTCTACCTTGTACTATATAGTATATATTACAAAATGGGCCAGAAAGGTGGTGGTGTCTTAATATAGCCAAGCTATCCTCGTTGGAATAGTCTGGAATAATGCATATTATGACCTGATCGGGAACTGATAGGGACCTGATTATTACTTAAACTGGGATTAACATAGAGATTACTGGGATTTTATAGGGAGTTAATAGGGCTTTACCCCTATTAACCCCCTATAAACCCCCTCTTATCCCCCTGTTATATCTCTATTATACTAGAATAAGGTACCCAGTTGTTTATAACATGGTATCACCCTGATACCAGCGGTAGATTTCTCCAGATTCAATTGGTTTAAAGAGCTGCTTTATCATTATACTGAACAACACAAATCCAATCCCGGTTCTTAGGTTCAATTGCTGTAATTACCTCGCCCATCTCTTGCTTACTATAAAGCTGATTTTTCACATACTCACTATCATAGTATTGAAGACCACTATCCCTAATACACAAAAGTGAAATAAACCGATATATAACGAAGGTTTTGTATTTTTTTGTATAACTTTAAAATCAACAAGAAATCAAAAAAGTTTTGATGGAAATTTTCAAAATATATCAAGTCGATGTAGCTGAAGCAAACCGCATCGCCCAAAGCGAAAATAATGTTCATCACCATGATTTCGAAGAGTTAATTATTGGTATTGAAGGAGAATTAGAACATTTTATTGATTTTAAATCTGAAACTTATGCAGCACCATTTATAAGTTTTGTTACCAAAGGAAAAACACATCGCGTAAAACCTAAGTTAAAAGCAGGAAAATGTCTATTTTGGGTATTGCGATTCAAAAGTGAATTTATTGCCGAAACGACTTTTCAACTGTACAATCATTTTCATGACCAAGCTACATTTAGGATCACTCCATCCGCTTGTTTTCAAAGGATAGTTCATATAGCTCAAATGATAGCTGATGAAATGCACGAAACACAAAGTGATTTGGGTATCGTCCGACAATTATTAAGCACCTTGTTTACGATGATCGAATCCGAATATCGTAAACAGTTTCCAGAAGGCCTACCCTACTCATCGACTTCTAGTACAACATTTAAAAACTTTTTAACCATATTAGAAGAAAATTATCGTCGCCCAGAATCCGTAAATTTTTATGCGGAAAAACTCTTTATGAGTGCACGTGGTCTTAATATGATCTGTCATCAAATATTACAGCAAAGTGTTTCCGAAATTATTGAAACCAGAAAATTGATAGAAGCTAAAAATTTGTTAATGAATACCGATAAAACAATTTCGGAAATTGGATTTGAATTAGGATACAGTGATAAAGCCTATTTTACAAATGTCTTTAAGCGAAAGTCGGGGCAGACGCCTACAGAATTTAGGACTGATATAAAAGCGATCATTTCCAAATAGTACAACATTATTACCAAAAAACAATACCTATCCTCCTATTATACTTCCGATATTTGTTATAACTATTAAAAAGCTGTCAACAACAATATATCATCAGGAGTTAATAGCATGAATCGAAAAAAATTTATAACCGCTATGGCTGTATTACCTTTAACAGGAGCTGCTTTAAAAGTAAACTCCTTACGCAACTTATCTAAAAATTTTGAAGCAACCGAGAAATTTCCCGTGTTATTTTTGGGACATGGAAGTCCTATGAATGCGATCGAAGAAAATGAATTTGTGGACGGATTCCGAAATATCGGTAAGACTTTTCAAAAACCAAAAGCAATATTAGTTATTTCAGCGCACTGGGAAACGCGTGGTACATTCGTTACTGCTATGGATAATCCTCCGACAATTCATGATTTTGGCGGATTTCCTCAAGCATTATTTGATGTACAGTATCCAGCTCCCGGAAGCCCTGAACTTGCACAGGAAACAAAAAGAATTATCACAAAAACTGATGTATTATTGGATGATAAATGGGGTCTTGACCACGGGGCATGGTCTGTTGTCAAGCATTTATACCCAGATGCTGAGGTTCCGCTTATTCAAATGAGTATCGATTATACGCAACCTGCGTCTTACCATTATGAATTAGCACAGGAATTAGCTTCCTTACGTCACAAAGGTGTATTGATAATAGGCAGTGGCAATATGGTCCACAACCTACGTATGGTAGCCTGGGATAAATTAAATGAGGCGGGATTTGCATGGGACTGGGCTCAGGAAGCAAAAGAAAAAATGAAAAATTACATTTTAGATGGTAATCACAAAGCTTTGATCGACTTCCGGAACCAGGGAAAAGCATTTGATTTAGCTATTCCGACACCGGAACATTATCTTCCCATGATCTACAGCCTGGCACTAAAAGATAGACAAGATGATTTACTGCTGTTTAACGACAACTCTATAGGAGGATCTCTTGCCATGACTTCATTCAAAATTGGCTGACAAACACGACAATTATCCGTATTGCTGCACAGTAAATAGTAATAGCACAGTTTAAGAATATAAAAATAAATCCCTTATATTCGCCATATAAGCTATATAGAAAGATGGATATATCAAAACCTACAATTTCAGTTGAATACTGTCCGAAATGTAACTGGATGTTACGCGCGGCCTATATGGCGCAAGAAATTTTAAGTACTTTTACAGAAGATATTCATGGTGTCTTACTGATTCCGAGTGAAATAGCGGGCAAATACGCCATTTCAATCGATCAGCAACCCATATTTGACCGTAAAGAAATGGGAAGGTTTCCTGAAATAAAGGAATTAAAACAGTTGATAAGAGATCACATTAACCCAGATAAAGATTTAGGTCACTCTGAAAAGAAATAATTATATTTTGCATTTTTAAGTATATTACAAAAACTATAAACGAACAGTATTGTTTTAGCTCTTAAAACAATACAAAAATTGCAAAAGTACATACATTAACACATCACGTTTTTAGAAATAAAACATATTATAATGAAAAAAATCTTCATAGGCTTATTCGTAATTACTGCTTCATTTACATCTTGCCAAAATTCAACACAAACAAAAGAAAAAACAGCACAAGACAGCAGTACAGTTGCTACTAAACAAGATACGGCATTTCACGATGAGCATAATACACAAAACTCTGTTGATTGGGCTGGAACCTACGAAGGAACTCTTCCATGTGCAGACTGTTCGGGCATTCATGTTATCTTAACCTTAAATATGGATGGAACTTTTGAAAAATCTGAACAGTATCTTGAAAAAGGTGGACCTTTTAAAGAAACTGGTACGTTCACATGGACTCCAGACGGCGGCTCGATTATTTTAAAGGAGAAAGATGGCGAAAGCAAATATAAAGTCGGTGAAGGAATGATGAAGAAATTAGATATGGAAGGTAAAGAAATTAAAGGAGAATTAGAAGAATTCTATAACTTCAAAAAGATAAAATAGATACTGATCATCAGCGTCATATGACATTAAAAAAGCTCCTGAATAGTATTCAGGAGCTTTCTTTTTTAGACTTTAAGATCTATTTTGCATCTGGTAACAAAATAAATTCAAACATACGGTCTTCTTTTAAATATTTATCAGCGACAGCTTTTACACTTTCTACAGACACTTTACTCAGGTCATCTAATTTTCTCAAGATTTCCGTTACATCCTCTTGATTTTGATAAGATCCTGATAGATAGCTAACCCAAAATCCATTCTCTTTAAGTTGTAGCTCTAATTGACGTTTTTGTTCAATAACAAATTTATCAATATCCTCTTTTACAGGTCCACTTTTCTTAATTTTAGAGACTTCATCTACAGCAGATTTTATCAGCACATCCACTTTATCCGGAGCCGTGCCAAAGCCGATACCAAAACTATAGCGTTGACGTGGCAACTTGCCATAATTAGCAGAAGCGCCCACACTGTAAACCCCGCTTTCGGCTTCACGAAGACGTTCTAATAATTTAATGGTCAAGATACTTTCTAAGGCTTCCATATTGATATTTTCGCTCTCCGAATAAGTATAATCACCATAATAAGCTAATTGTACAGAAGCTTTATCCTCTTTCCCTTTATGAACAACAACACGCTTTCCTTGAGCTGGTTCTACTATACCTAAATCTTTATAAGATTCTTTACGTCCAAGATTCGGCAAGGCCGCTAAGTAATTTTCTAAATAAGGTTTAATTTCTTCTTCAGTAAAAGAACCTACGATGGTAAAGGTGAAGTCCGAAGCATCAGCAAATCGCTCTTTATAAATTTGAAAAGCTCGATCTTTGTCAATAGTTTTCACTAAATCGGCAGTTGCATTTTTTCTGCGAATATTATCCCCATAAAGCGTTTCTTTCACTTTATCGGAGAAAACATTTGACGGATCACTATCTCTATTTTCTAAACTTCCTACAGAACGGGCGATGATACTTTGGTAAACATCCTGATCCAGACGAGGTTCAGTAAAATAGCCATAAATCAATTCAAAAGCATTTTTTAAACCTTCTTTGTCCGAACTTCCATAGATTCCTTCATATCTTTCTGAAATATACGGTGTGATCCCGATATTTTTACCTGTGAGATACTTTTGCAATTCAACATTATTCAATTGACCAACACCACTCGCATCCACTAGACCCGCAGCATTACTCGCTGAATAATAATCTGCATCTGGATATAAGGAAGAACCACCTGGACTAAAAGCTGAGATACGTATTTCATCATTCTTGAAATTGGTAGGTTTCAAGATCACTTTGACACCATTGCTTAAAGTCAATTCTTTTACATTGATCTCTTTTAATTCCTTATTGGAAACAACAGATCCTTTAACAGGTTCCTTCGATAATAATGGTAATTTAGAAACCTTATCCTCATAAGCTGTTAAGTTCTGAGACTCCACTTCCTTTATCCAATTATTGACTGTTTGTTCAGCAGGTAAAGTAGCTTTATCTTTCTCCGGACCCATGATGATGATATCACGATTCAGATCTGTATAATATTTTGAAATCAGTGCATTAACCTCTTTCAAAGTTAATGTTGGTAATAGCTGTTTTGTTATTTTATAACTATCATCGTTACTTAATGCGGCATCATCTTTTAAGAAGTTATTCAAATAACGACCTACATAACTATCCGATTTTTTCTTGCTCTTTTCTATATAAGCAGTCTCATTACTTTTATTCATTGAAATGATGGCTCTATCCAATTCAGACTGTGTAAATCCAAATTTTTGGATGCGCTCAAATTCTGTCATCATCTTTTTAAATCCTACTTCCAATTGGTTTGGTTTAGGAACTACCATCAACGAAAACACATCTAATCCGGCAATGAAACCAGATATACTGCCTCCAGCTTGCATAAAAGGAGCATCTGCCTGTTGCATGATTTCAGAAAAACGATCGGCAACGATCGAGTTAAATGCCGAAATCAGTAACTGTTTGCGATAATCTTTTACGGTTACTGTTTTCTCTTCTTTACTCTTGATCATAATCTGAGCAACTGTATAAGGAAGTTCAGGATCTGTAATGGCAATAAATTGATTTTTATTCAATAAATCAACATTATACCTGGTACGTTCCAGCTTTTTAGCAGGAGCTTTTAAATCCGAAAATAAGGCTTTAACTCGAGCTTCCATATCTTTCACATCGATATCACCAACAATGATGATAGACTGTAAATCCGGTCTGTACCAGTCTTGATGAAATTTCCGGATCGTCTCCGGTTTGAAAGTTGTAATAATTTTTTCTGTTCCGATTGGTAAACGTTTAGAATAGCGAGATCCATTTAAAACAATTGGAAAATATTGATCCTGCAAACGTTGACCTACACCACGTCCGCCACGCATTTCCTGCATCACAATACCGCGTTCTTTATCAATCTCATCATCAGCGAGCAATGCATCTTGTGCCCAGTCGCGCATCACCTGTAAACCATTTTTCAACAGTTCAGGATCATCAGATGGAATGGGCAATTGATAAACCGTTTCATCAAATCCGGTATAAGCATTCAAATCGGAGCCAAAACGAACACCAGCTTTTTGTAGGTAATTGACCAACTCGTTTTTAGGAAAGTGTTTTAGACCATTAAAGTTCATGTGTTCTAAAAAGTGAGCCAAGCCTAACTGGTCATCTGTTTCTAATATAGAACCTACTTTGTTTGCTAAATACATCGTAACCCTTTTTTCTGGTTCTACATTTCGACGGATGTAGTAAGTGAAACCATTTTTAAGTTTACCTGTAAGCACCTCATTGTCAAAAGGAAGTTTTTGATTCCAACTAACGGTGTCTTGTGCTAAAATTGCTCTCGCTTCAGCACGAAGTGATGTTGCCGCAGTACTAGGGGTTGTACAATAAAGAGTTGGCAACAAAAATGTTAATGCAATTGGTTTAATAAATCTCATGTTTTTGATTTACCTTAAGTTTTTAATTTAGTTGTTTTATAAAATTAATGTTCGAAAGTACAATTAATCTATTGTATTTTTGTTATGCATGAAGGAAGAAAATAATTGGTTGCTTTTAAAACGAGAATTCGGCCGTTTTTTGAAATTTGAACGCGGTCTGTCCGATAATTCTATTGAAGCTTACCTCAATGATGTTTCCAAACTGGAAGTATACAGTGAAGAAAATAAATTGACATTGCAACAAATAACCAGTAAGGATATACAGCGCTTCCTGATCTGGATAAATGGATTTGGTATTTCTCCCTTCACGCAGTCACGCCTATTGTCAGGACTTAAAACATTTTATAATTTCCTACTCTTGGAATACGATTGGGAAAATAATCCAGTCGAATTAATTCAAGCCCCTCGAATTGCCCGAAAGATACCTAGCGTGCTTAATATCCAAGAAATCGATCAACTTATCAATGCCATCGACTTATCAACTCCCGAAGGTATGCGCAACAAAACAATTCTTGAGGTGTTGTATGGATGTGGACTTCGGGTCTCGGAGCTGGTAGGTCTTAAACTATCAAATCTTTACTTAGACGTAGAATTTATCAAAGTTGAAGGAAAAGGTAATAAAGAACGTCTGATTCCAATCGGGAGCCAAGCCATTAAATACTTGAAAATTTATATCAATGAAGTCCGACCGCACATTAAAGTCAAGTCGGGGCAGGAAGATTTTGTCTTTCTAAATAAGCGTGGAGCTGCTTTATCTCGTGTTATGGTATTCATTGTCATAAAAGAGCTGGCTACAAAAATTGGTCTTCAAAAAAACATTAGCCCGCACACTTTTAGACATAGCTTTGCTTCTCATCTTGTGGAAGGAGGGGCAGATTTACGTGCCGTACAAGATATGCTGGGGCACGAAAGTATCACAACTACAGAAATCTACACCCATATCGACCGCGATTATCTACAGAGCGTGATTACCCAATATCATCCCCGTTCCTAATCGGATATTTATAACTCTAAAATCACAACCCTAATTTTTTATAGTTAACTTATTCGTTAGCTGATACCTGTACCATTTTGATTATTTGGACCAATCTCCACGGTTCAAAAAAATAAAGGGTAATCCATTTGTATTATAAAGCGGTATAAACCATGACTTTTTAAATTATATACAACATTGTTGCATTATTATTTTAATTTAATGCAACAATGTTGTATTTTTGAGGCGTAATTTAATTTAAGCATGACAAAACAGTTCAGCGTCATCTCTATATTGGCACCCGTATTCATCTCATTATGGCCTTCGTACAGCCTATTTGCACAAAAAAAACAAATAAGCGGAAAGATCATTGCGTTAGAAAACACCAGTCCCATTCATGGAGCTAACCTACACTACGAAGGACATAAGAAAGCGATAACTTCCAACTTTTCGGGTGAATTTCAATTTATTACTGAACAGAACTTCCCGATAAAATTAGTGACTTCACTCGTTGGCTACGAAAATGACACTACTTATGTGAAAAATGACCGTCCCGTACTGATAAGACTAAAAAAAGACGTTAAGAGACTTGCTGAGACACAGGTTTACGGTTATCAGGTTGCCGCCAAAACACAGATTGCACAACAGGTCAATGCGACAGCTTTAACTGAAAATAGAAACCGTTCGCTAGCAGAAGTTTTAAAAAACATCTCCGGAGTCCATCTCCTGCAGACCGGATCTACCATCAATAAGCCCATTATTAACGGTCTTTACGGCAATCGCTTGGCGATACTTAATGATGGTATGAAACTCGAAAGTCAGCAATGGGGTAATGACCATGCTCCAGAAATTGATGTGTACGCAGCGAATGCGATTACAGTCGTAAAGGGAGCAGAAAGCTTACGTTATGGTGGTGAAGCATTAGGTGGAGCAATTCTGCTTTCCACTAAGCCCTGGAATAAAATTGATAGCCTTAGCGGGCAAGTCAGTCTAAACGGTTTCACAAACGGCAGAGGTATGCAAAGCGCATTAAACCTGGAGGGCATCACTCCCATAGCAGGACTGAAATGGTCTTTCAATGGAAACTACAGCAAAAGTGGTAATCGAAAAACTCCCGATTATTATCTGAACAATACCGGGCAGCGCATTTACAACCTAAATGCTGCAGTAAATTATCAATACAAAGACGCTAATTTTGAAGCTTCCTATAAACAATATCACAATGAAGCGGGCATTTTATCTTCTACTCATATCGGCGATATTACTTCTTTTCAGGAACGTCTAGCCTATGGGAGACCGTATCCCAGCGAACTCTTCGGATTCTCATACCATATTGATGCTCCCCGTCAAGAGGTTAAACACGAGGTATTTCAGTTTGCTTACAGCCAGCGCTTGAGCGATGCTAAAACCTTATCCATAAAATATGCTTACCAGAATAACCACCGGCAGGAATACGATAAAAGACGTGCAGGCCGTAGCGCAATTCCAAGCATGGATATGGTTTTACGGACACATGCACTTGATGCATCTTATACTATTGAGGGCTTAAATCAAAAATTTATCACTGGCCTTCAGGGGCAGACACAGGTTAACAACAATATTGCTGGGACTTTTAATACCCCATTAATTCCTAATTACAATGCCTTTAATATCGGAGCATACGGTATATATCAATGGCAAAAAGACCGATTTGCCTACGAATTAGGAGCTCGTTATGATTTTAAGAATTTCGATGCTGCAGGGTATGACTTTTATGGTAAAGCTTATGGTGGCGACAATCAGTTTCATAACTTGTCGACCAACCTCGGTTTATCCTATACTCTCGACAACCATATGACTCTTAAATCAAACTTAGGGCTTGCCTGGAGAGCTCCATCTGCACAAGAACTGTACAGCCAAAACGTACACCAAAGTACAGCACGCTATGAAAGAGGAGATGCAGCATTAAAAGCAGAGAAAGGATTAAAGTGGATCACCAGTTTAAATATCCATGAGCAGAAAAATTTCTTAAACATTGACATCTATGCTAACTACATCAATAATTACATTTACGTAAAACCGACCGAAGAATACGTACAAAATCTTTCAGGTACATTTCCGATCTGGCAGTATAGTCAAAACAATGCATTATTGGCCGGAATTGATGTACAGGGAAAATATGCCATCAGTGAACATTTAGATTACAGTGCAAACACCTCATTTATCTACGCCCGTAACCTAGATGAAAAAAACTATCTGCCTCTTATTCCGCCCCTATCGTATACACATGAAATCGCTTTTACAACAAGGGGCAAGACGAACTGGATGCATGACGTGAAATTTGCCTTAGGTCAAGAAATCTATGCCAAACAGTTTTTAACAACAACTAGTATGGAGATGGCCCCCGCACCATCGGCGTATCAGCTTATCAATGGTTCCATTAGTTTAGGCTCTCTTATTAGCAACAATAAATTGCAAACTCGCCTTTTGGTAGAAAACATATTCAATAGCACCTACAAATCTTACACAGATCTATTCCGTTATTACAGTCATGGTGTAGGCCGAAATATACAGTTGACAATTAATTACACATTCTAATCATAACAAATACAGCTATCATGAAAAAAATCATTAACAGCAGCAAATTAGTACTGATCGCAGCAGTTCTCCTTTTCAACTCATGTAAAAAAGACGATCCTGTCCACGAACATGATAATGAAGAAATGAAAACCATGACTTTAAGTTTTACAGAAAAAACAACAAATGCCAAAGTCGAAGTTATCATCGATGCTACCGATACAAAACCACAGTCGTTAAATTTAAAAAAAGGCAACTATGATTTAGATATCAAATTAAAGGATTTTGATGGACATGAGGTACAACAGGAAATTTCTGACGATGCCGATGAGCATCAGTTTTTCTTCGTAGGCCCTACAAAGGAGCAGATCACCTTTACGTATTTAGATCAACAGGTAGGTTTAAAAAGCAACTGGAAAGTATTAGACAAAGCAAGTGCTATTCCAATGAAAATTGTCTTGATGCACGGTCTAAATAAAACGAAGGTTACCGCAGCAGACTGGAACAATTCGAGCTACCAAAGCATTGGTGGCGGTACTCCAGATATTTCAGTAAATGTAACTTTAAATCTTATTGACTAAAGATGAGGATGTTGGCAAGAGATTGCATTTAGCTATTTTCATTTTTCATGAAATAGTATATCTTTGCTAGCATGTCCCTGTAGTTTAATGGATAAAATTGCAGATTCCGGTTCTGTTGATATGGGTTCGACTCCCTTCGGGGACACACAAAAGCAGCGTTTAATAGTATTAAACGTTGCTTTTTTTATAATTTCTAACGTACAAATTTCCCATTTCATTCCATCCAGCGTCTTTAGAAAAATCCTATATTACGATGAAACAGCCCGCAGCAGCACCCTGATATTTTTTTGTGACTAAAACTAAAAAACCTCATCCTCAAGAAATCTAAAGTCACTGCGTATTGCAAATAATAGTAAAGCAATTTGTGCAATGGACATGAATTGTCAAGCCAGTACTTTGGATATAAAAGACAATATTATTAAGTTTGACTCATCAATCAGCAGTACATCATATCAATAAAAAGAATGGTCTAGAGCAGCCCATACAATCAAAGAGAAAACATTATACCAGTATATTTTGGAAAAAATTACGTTTAGATTTGGCACCCTTCATGATATTGTTTCCCTGCAGGAACTGTTTGTCGGTACTATTAAGAGCATTTGCATCCAAGATTATAGCGCAGAGCAGATAGCGGTTTGGAGTTCCGGTAGTGAGAATATGCAACGATGGAATCGGGTCTTAACAGAGCAGTATGTACTCATAGCTGTGTTAAACAACAGTATTGTCGGCTTTTGTACCTTAGCTGAAGGTCGTTATATTGATTTATTTTTTGTTCATAAAGATTACCAAGGTCAAAAAATAGCTTCCCAGCTCTACCAATATATAGAAGCAGAGGCAAGGCGACAGAACACCGATCGCTTAACGGCAGATGTAAGCAAGACGGCAAAACCATTTTTTATAAAAATGGGATTTACAACAGTAAAAGAGCAGGAAGTGATTTTAAAAGATGTAGCATTTATCAATTACAAAATGGTTAAAGCGATCACGCCGAATCAAAACTCCGCATGTTTCGGATTGTAAACAAAGACAATCATGATGAAATTTGGGTATAAATTAAAATGAAAATGGAAACACAATCAAATCTCAACTACAATCGAATCGCTTCGGCTATCGAATATATTCAACATCATTTTAAGGAACAGCCAAATTTGGATGAAGTCGCTGAAAAAATTCATTTAAGCCCCGCTCATTTTCAACGGCTCTTTACAGACTGGGCAGGTACAAGTCCTAAAAAATTTTTACAGTACATCAGTTTGCAATATGCCAAGAAACTGCTTGATGACAACAAAGAACTTACACTCTTTGATGCCGCATACCATACCGGACTTTCGAGCAGCAGCCGTTTACATGATCTATTTATCAATATCGAAGGCATGACTCCTGCTGAATATAAAAATGGAGGTCAATTTCTCAAGATCAATTACCGTTATGCAGGCAGTCCTTTTGGTCCAATAATTATTGCATCTACAGCCAAAGGAGTATGCTATATCGCATTTGAAAGTAATGAAGCAAAAGCTTTCACCGATTTACAGGCTAAGTTTCCAAATGCCGTGTTTCAGCAACAGGATGACGATCTGCAACAAAATGCCCTATCCATTTTTCAAAACGATTGGTCTGCCCTTTCACAGATTAAATTACATCTCAAAGGCACCAACTTTCAATTGCGTGTGTGGGAGAGTTTACTCAAAATACCCATGGGGAAACTGGCTACATATGGAACAATAGCGGAACAGATCGGAAATCCAAAAGCAGCTAGAGCTGTTGGTACAGCTGTTGGCAGTAACCCCATTGCATTTCTTATTCCCTGCCACCGCATTATCCAATCTTCTGGCATAACAGGAGGATATATGTGGGGACCAACTCGAAAAACAGCTATTATAGGATGGGAAAGTGCCAAAACACAGCAGGAATTATAATACGAAGCAGCACCATTTAAACATTATGTATGGAATTATTTGAATATCCGATTGATAGTACGAAAAATTGGCTTCCAAAGGACGGAATAGTACATTATTATGGGAAAGTACTGGGACAGGAACGTGCAGATTACTTTTATGAAAAACTATTGACAGCCATCGAATGGCGTAACGATGAAGCCGTTATTTTTGGTAAACATATATTAACGAAAAGAAAAGTCGCTTGGTACGGTGAGAAACCTTTTGAGTATACCTATTCCAATACAACCAAGCATGCTCTTCCATGGTCAATAGAATTATTGGAATTAAAAGAAATAGTTGAAAGAACAACGGGAGAAACGTTCAATTCTTGCTTATTAAATCTCTACCATAACGGCGATGAGGGTATGGCATGGCACAGTGATGGCGAAAAAGATTTAAAGAAAAATGGTGCTATCGGATCATTGAGTTTTGGGGCTGTCCGTAAATTTGCTTTTAAGCATAAACAAACGAAAGAAAATGTAGGATTGATCTTAGAACATGGTAGTTTATTGGTCATGAAAGATGAGACGCAATCCCATTGGCTACATCGACTGCCACCTACTAAAAAGATTCACTCTCCAAGGATTAATCTCACTTTTAGAACAATTGTCGAATAAAATAGACGGTGCACACCACGTCTTAATAATTTCTCGTATTTTTAGCTTCTCTTAGCTGTGCAATAATCAGGTTTGAAGATATACACATCCCTATCATGCGTCAAAAAAATAAGTCCATCCCTATAAAAACAATGACTGCTGAATTCAGTTCAGGAATCAGTATAGGCAAAGCGCACTTTGATGAACAGGATATCATGAATCTGGATGACGTCAGACGATCACACCGTGATAACTACCATTCGTTCTTTCTGTTGGAAAATGGAACTACTGAAATCGAAATAGATTTTCAACAATATACTGTAAAGCCTTTTTCTATTCTATATATACATCCACATCAGGTACATCGTATTGTTGCTCTGACAAATGTGAGCGGTAGTTTTTTGAGGATCAATAGTGAACATATAAATCCGGAATACCTCCATTTGTTAGAAGAGCTGGCTCCACTCAAACCTCTAATGGTTCAAGAAGATATCTTTTCTATCCTAGCCAACAGTGCATCGCTATGCCTTACCCTATCTGCACGAAAAAATCAGCAATTGTATCACGCCTTATTAAAAGACAGCTGCAATACATTGATTGGGCTCTTGACTTCGATGTACCTCGAGGGCGCTATACCTGTCGACAAACTTTCACGATCTGAGATTATCACAAAAGCATTTAAGGCTTCCCTGCAAAGTGATTTTCTCGCTATAAAAAGGCCCGCAGCCTATGCTATGGGTCTCAATATCTCTACCCCCTATCTGAACGAATGTGTCAAAGACGTCACCGGCTACCCTGTGTCCTATCATATCCAACAGCGTATCATTTTAGAAGCTAAACGTCTGCTTTATCATTCTGACAAGTCAGTTAAAGAAATCGCCGATGCCTTAGGTTTTGAGGATTACCCCTACTTCTCGAGATTATTCACTAAAGTGACCGGAATGTCGGCACTATCCTTTCGGAACAAAAACCGCGATTAGTCCAATACCCTCTTCCTTTGCTCCATTGTTTGCGTTACAAATTAGCTGTTTCTTTGTCATGAACAAAAAAGCAATACCATGATATCAACACTACCCAAATGGGCAGGCGGCATACTAGAAAGTCTCGTTGGCCAACGTGCTGAAGTGATCGGCACCACTTACCTCAGCCCCCATCTTAAAAAGGTGCGTTTTCAGAGCGACCTTGCCAAAATGAATTTCCAGATTGGCTATGCGAGTGTGATCCGTGTAAACGAAATCGAATACCGGAATTATACGATTGCCTATCATGATATGCAACTGGGTATCCTGGACATTATCTTTCACATCCACAATAATGGTCCCGGAAGCAGTTATGCAGACACTTTAAGCGTTGGTGATCATCTCTATATCAGTAGCCCGAGGGGACATAAGGTGTATAACCCAAAATTTCAGCATCAGTTACTATTCGGCGATGAAACTTCGCTCGGATTGGCCTATTCGCTACTTCCCACACTCAAAAAAAACAATCATTCCTTCCAGTTCTATCTAGAACTAGACGATGCAAATCGAGAAGTTCCTGAGCTGTTGGGCTTAGAAAACTGTAGTATCTTTCCAAAAAATGGATCGTTTTCCGATGCAGAATGGGTCGATGGTCTTCCCATTTTTCATCATGAAAACTGGCTTCATGCCAGCTACACTTTAGTTGGCAATGTCACTTCCGTTCAAGCTTTTCGAAAGGCCCTTAAAAGAAACGGTGTAAACCGTATAACTACACAAGGATATTGGCTACAAGGAAAAAAAGGATTATAACAGATTGTATTAAAAATTTAAAATTAAGAACTGCATGATTTATGTATTTAAAACCTCAGTAGAAACTGAAAAAGACATTCTCATTTTAGAATATGATTTAAATGAACACTGCACACCGGGCAGATGGAATTTCGATCTACAGGATTGCGATCGTATCTTACGCATCGATACTTTAAAGGAAAATCCACAATCTATCATCGGGCTGTTGCAGGATAAAGGCTTTCACTGCGAAGAGCTTCCCTACTAATCAGATCAAATATAGGGTCGTGTAGCTAACCTTAATATCAACATATTTACGCTAATTACTAATCTAGATTTTTAATCAGGATAAAGCTCTCTGTCGTAGCAACGATAAAATTGTTATAGTTCGAGCATTATGCTGTTCAAAAATCAAGGATTTATGTAACTCAATCAAAAATCAAATCTTAAGATCAGTTGATGAAAATTAGCTACTAGCAAGTATATGATTCTTGGAAATAACATACAATATCTACGAATTGCAACTGAAACATGCGGAATTTTGCGCTTTACATAACATCAATAAATTCACTTTGCAGATTGGTAGTTCCAACTTCGATAGGTATATTTAAAACCTCATGACAACATATGGTTTGTTTTGTAAACGTTTATCTTTTATAGATACTCCTTATGTTGCAATGCGTTCTTACGCAAGCGGTAAAACCGGCACTTGCAAGTTTTAATATTATAGGGAAGTAATACAGAAAATATGAATTTCTTAATCCAACAGCTAAAAAAATACGGACCAATTCATACTGATCTTGAGGAAGAATTGATTAAGAGAACTAAATTCATGACCAAACAAAAGGGTGATTTTTTTCTTAAACAGGGGCAAGTTGTATCCAATATGTTTGTTATTGAAAAAGGAATTGTGCGCGCATTTTACAATAAAGAAGATCGGGAGATCAATGTTTGGTTTGGTATCGAAAATATGATCTTAGGTTCAGTGATTCCTCTTTTCTTCAATCTTCCTTCTTTAGAGAGCATTCAGTTTTTAGAAGATTCCTCTATTTACTATATTTCCAGAGAAGATATGAATGAGCTTTATCAAAAATATCATCAAATGGAAACCATTGGGAGAAAATTAGCAGAAGAATATTGCAAAATATTAGAGGAGCGTGCCATTTCTTTACAGACTGAATCTGCTGAAGAGCGTTACAATACGCTGCTTAAGAATGAAACCGCAGCGGCACAACGCATTTCGCTAGGACATATCGCTTCTTATCTTGGTATAACTCAGGAAACATTAAGCCGGATCCGAAAAAAATAATGATAGTTTGTATCGAAATTTTAACTGAATTTGATATATATCAAAAAAAACAATCTCAATCTACCGTTCCTTTGTATGATTCTTAATCATATAAAAAAATGAAATATTTATTTTTAGGCTTAGCTATTGCATTTGAATTACTTGGCAGTAGTTTTTTAAAAGTATCCAATGGGTTTTCAAAGTTAATTCCATCTATTGTCACTATTCTGGCTTTTATAGCTTGCTTTTATTTTCTTTCCCTGGCGCTTAAATTTATTCCCCTTAGTATTGCTTATGCAGCTTGGGGTGGTATCGGTATTGTTTTAACAACTGTTATCTCGGTTGTTATTTTCAAACAATCACTTGATCTTCCAGCAGTGATTGGTATTGTTTTGATTGTTGCCGGAGTCATTATAATGAATTTCTTTTCAAAAGCTGCCTCACATTAAGCGATAGCATCTGAAATATATTTTTTTGAATATATTTTTTTTCAACCATAAAATATACCTTGAGTGGCACGATGGAGAAACCGAACACAACTCATCGTTCTTGGTTTAATGTTAAAAAAAAGGTCCTTATTACTTTACGTAATAAGGACCTTATAAAATGAAATGGTATAATCCTTATTTCAATTTTTTTACTCTGATATTTTTAAAGAATACTTCCGAACCATGTCCTAAGAAGGCAAGATGACCCGTTGTACGTTTTAAACCTGGATGATCTTTACCATCCAAAGTACCATTTTTGCTTGCCGCTGCAATATCAGCATCAAGAATCACTGTACCATTTAAAGTAACTTTAACACGGTTACCCTTTACAACGATTTCTTCCGTATTCCACTCGCCTACTGGCTTTAAAAATCCTTTTTTAGCCGTTACAACACCATACACCGAACCATGGTATTGGTAAGGTTTCAAATCTTTATAGATATCTGCAGTGTTATCCAACACTTGGATTTCCATACCAGCATAAGCGGCATCACCCTCTAAAGGAGCTCTGACACCCACACCATTGTTTGCACCTTCTGTCAATTTGAAATCAAAACGATAGATGAAATCTCCGTACTCTTCTTTTGTATAAAGATTACCACCAAATTTAGCATCTGGCACTACTCTAAGATATCCTTCATCACTGATCACATAACCATCATTCTTCGTCCACTTATCTAAGTTTGTACCATCAAACAGAACCTCAAAACCTTCTTTCTTTTCAGCCGCGCTCAATTGAAATACATTTTTTCTAGCCAGCTCTTTTACGTAGATATCTCTATAAGACACCACTGTACCATGGGCCTGCAACTCAAGTTGCTCGGTCGGGAAAATAGATTGATTGCGATCCCAATAATTTTCTAAAGGCACATTATCGGTAACCAATTTACCATTTAAGTAAACAGTAACCTTATCGTCAACCATTTTAATTCTGAACGTGTTCCACTCACCTAAGGCATTATCAGCCACCAATAATGGTTTTGATTCAGCCTTTTGGTTATTATATAGACCACCCGAACCTACTTGAGCACCATCTTTTACGCGAGAGATGTCCCAGATCTGAACTTGTGGCGTACCACGAAGATAAATCCCAGCATCACCCTCTTTACCGTTTTTATCCAGTTTCCAGTCAACCAACATCTCAAAATCGCCATATTGTTTAACCGTAGCAATGTTATCTCCCTTACCGTTGAAAATCAATTCACCATTATTAGCAACCCATCCCTGACGCATTTGCTCATCAGCTTTTACCTGCGCAGCAGCTAATTCTTTTTCAGTCATTTGACCTCTCTTAATCGGGTTTGCCACAAGACCTTTCCAGCCTGTTAGATCCTGTCCGTTAAATAGGCTTACAAAACCTTCAGATTTAGGCATTTCAGCAAGATGCTTAAGCACAGCTTCTTTTAAGTATGCACTTTCGCTTCCACTTAAATTGCTGACCACCTCATTCAGTATGTTACGAACATCAGAGCCTATAAAAGATTTATTATCTAAAGCAATGTTCATAGCTGTATTAACGGCAGTGCCTTTCAGTTCCGGATCTTTCAAAAACTTACCTGAAAATACCACCGCTTGGTAAGTGCCCGTACTTTGTAGAGAACCTAAAACAGTTCTTTTTTGATTGTTATTTTTAGCAACTGCAAAAGCATCTTTCAATAAAAGGGTCTTCTGATCGTTTGTTTCGCTTGATCTATTGATATTCTTGATCAATCCAGCAAATACTTTTTCACTTAAACTACTTGATAAGTTTGTTCTTGACAACTGGATAAGCTCATTTAAAGCTAAAGGAGTCGACCAGTCTGCGATCGCTAAAATAGCGGCATCACGAAGAGCAGGATTATCAGATTTCAAGTAATTTGTAACCGCATTCAAAGACTCCTGATCGCCAAGTCTGGCAAAAATTGGAAAGAATTTGGTTGCACTAGGTGCTGCAGAACGGGAAATATTCGCAGCAAGTTTTTGGATATGTTGTTCTTTGTTAGGACTAGACTGGATCACATTTGCAATCGCAACCTCTAAATTCCTGCTTGAAGCCTCATCCGCTTTTGTCAATAGATTAACAAGTACTTCTAGATCTTTCTCCTGTGCAACATTTGGTAAAGCCTTGTTGATGGCTTTATTTACATCAGAATTGGTGCTATTCAAAGCCAATACAGCTTGCGAAGAATTAGCATTTGCCCTTGTGCTCAAAATATCCAATAATTGGATTTTCTTAGCATCATCAACAGTTGCTAATGAATTGTTGATCACGTCCATTGTCTGTTCATTTTTTGAACTTAACAAAAGTGCTTTGATCGATTCATTCAGTTGCGCATCAGTAGACAAATTATCAATTAAAGCTTTCGAGTCAGCACCTTTAGAAAGGAGATTGATCGCCGAAAGCCCCGCTAATTTAGCATGCGCATCTGTAGACTTGCTAACAATTTTCTCGATTGCTTTTAATTGAGTTATAGAACCGTTTTGAGCAATATAATTCAATAATGATTCTTGCACAGCAGGGCTTGATTTCGCTGCTAGTCCTAATAGTTTTTTAGTATCATTTGCATCTCCGTATTTGTGCAATAGATTTAAAGCAACATGACGGTAGACATTATTTTCGTTTTGAGCCGCCGCAAACAAGTTTTTCTTTTGTTTTTTAGCATCCAATCCTGTCAATAAAGTTAACGATCCTACTTGTGCATTGATTGCTTTCAATTTAGAAGCCTCAGCAAACAAAGTATTTAAGTAAGCAATTGCTTCTTTATTTTTTTTGTTCTCAATTAGAGATTCGGCATAGTCCAGACCTAAACCGATACCATTCAGGTTATCATAACTGTAATTTGCAGTTTTAAGCTCTTTTTCAAAGATCGGAAGCGCTGCTGTTCCTCCAATTTTGCTCAGGGCAATCAAAGCAGTACGTTTGAAGCTATCCGATTTGAACTTATCGATCAAAGCGATGATAGCCGTCTCGGTATCTTGATTTTTAACATCTCCCAAAGCGGTCACGAGCGCAACTGCACATTTTTCATCTGTTACTTTCGCTAATCCCTGTGCTAATGCATCACTTGATTCTTTCGTATTGATCGAGACCAATGTGCGTGCCGCACCATCAGCCAAATACGGTGTATTTAAATAAGTAGCTACTTTACTCACAGCAGCGTTCGTTGCACACTGACGTAAAAGACGCAATACAAAAGCTTTGTTGGTATCCTCTTTCACCGTACCCAATGCATCCAATAGACCTTGTACAAATACATCTTTCTGTTTTTCTTTGCCTGGTTGGTTAACAAAGAAAGAATAGCTATTTGTGGCATACTCTACTTGCGCATTGTTTTGGCCCTGCGGTTTCAATTGATTTAGCATCGCCGCGATTTCACTTGATGTAAAGTTTTCCAACTCATTCATCGCGTATAAAAACTTAGCCTTTTCTTCGGTAGGTTGCTGCCCCAGTACATCAGCTATTTTAGTAGCAGTCGTTCTATTTTGGGGCTGTTGTGCATATGCTGCCACTTGAAGTATTAATAAGGCAGATATCGTATTAAAAACTTTTTTCATTTTAGATAGATTAGAAAATTACATTGACCAAGGGCCACGCATCGGTTGATAAACTAAACGGTTTGCTGCATCGTCATTGATAAACTCATCTTTTGTAGAATCAAATTTCAATGAGCGGTTTAAACGTAAGGCAATCAAGCCCATGTTGACCAATGTACATGAACGATATCCGTTCTCTTCATTTAATGCAAATTTCTCGCGTGTACGTACCGATTCCAAGAAATCTGTAATCTGTGGTGCTGGCTCAGGAAATTGTGCCAGTTTCCTTTCCATATCCGGTATATCAGACACAAAGCCTTTATATAGCTTCCCTTTAGGTCCCTCTATATAAGCCATGCCTTCATCTTTACCTTCACCATCTAAAATAATCTGACAGCCATCAGCATATGTATAAACAATTCTTCTCCAGGTACCGACCGCATCACTATGTTGCTGCGGCGCATCAACTTCTACCGATACAGGACTTTCGCCATCTTTTCCTAAGAAATATTGAACAGGATCCAAATAATGTTGGCCCATATCACCAAGACCACCGCCATCGTAATCCCAGTACCCTCTAAAAGTTGTGTGCACGCGGTGCGTACTATAAGGTTTGAAAGGTGCAGGACCTAACCATAATTCATAATCCAATTCTGCTGGTACAGGTTCAACAGGAAGGTTTTCTTTCCCTACCCAGAAAAATTTCCAGTCAAAACCAGTATGCTTGCTGATCGTTACTTTCAACGGCCAACCCAACATACCTGTATCTACCAATTTTTTAATTTTTTTAACAGGAACATTCATTCCGTAGAAATTATCGGCAAAACGGAACCAGGTATTTAATCTAAACATATTACCATGTTGTGCGATCGCTTCTTTGACACGTTTTCCTTCACCGATAGTACGTGTCATCGGCTTTTCACACCAGATATCTTTTCCTGCACGCGCTGCTTCCAAAGACATCAAACCATGCCAATGCGGAGGAGTTGCAATATGCACGATATCTACTTCAGGGTTTTTAATTAAATCACGAAAATCATGATGTTCTTTAACTCCGCCACCTAAAGCCTGTTGCGCTAGAGCCAAATGTCTTGTGTCGACATCACATATCGCCACTGTTTTTGTTCCCGCGTATCCAAAATGACCACGCCCCATTGAACCTACGCCAATGATGCCCTTCGTTAAATGGTCACTTGGAGCCAAATATCCTTGTCCCCCTAATACGAATCTAGGGACAATTGAAAATGCCGCTGCTCCTGTGATGGATTTCTTTAAGAAATCTCTTCTGGAGCTATTTTTTTCTTTCATACTTATTTAATAAATGATAGTTTGGTTGTGTTAGATTTAATAATCTGTTAAAATACAACTTTTCACTAAAAAGCAGGCCAAAAAAAAGCTTCGTCGGGTAACAAAGCTTTTACAATCAAAATAATACGGTATTCTAACCCTTATAACGTCGGTCGTTCATATAATGTTCTCGTCGCTATTGACCTTCCTAAGGTCAATTCATCGACATATTCAAGCTCACCGCCGAAAGCAATACCACGTGCGATAGTGGTGACCTGGATATTAAATTCTTTGAGCTTACGATACAAATAAAATATCGTTGTATCTCCTTCCATCGTAGCACTTAATGCCAATATCACCTCCTTTACATCTTGCTTACGCATACGGTCGACCAAACCGTCAATCTTCAAGTCAGACGGTCCTACCCCATCCATTGGTGAAATAAGTCCCCCTAATACATGGTAGATTCCTTGGTAAGAATTGGTATTTTCAATCGCCATCACATCACGCGTATCTTCCACGACACATATAATGGAATGATCCCGCTTTGGAGAAGTACAAATTTCACATTCATGATAGTCTGAAATATTAAAACAGATATGGCAATACTGAATTTCTTCTTTCAATTGATTAATAGTAGATGTAAATCGTGCAACTTCAGCATCCGATTGCTTTAACAGGTGTAAAACAAGTCGCAATGCAGTTTTTTGACCTACTCCAGGTAAACGTCCAAACTCGGATACAGCGTTTTCTAATAATTTAGAAGAAAAATTCATGGCACAAATTTAACAATATAATAGTTAAAGAAACTGTTCAAATTAAAAATATTCCTTATCTTGTATTCCCTTCAAATGAAAAGGAACAGTAATTTTTATAATAAGAGTATAGCATGGATATTACAAAAGACGACAAAATAAGAAGTGCCTTTGAAAACAAAACGTGGCAGGAGATAAAAGTAAAAGATTCGTGGCAAATATTTAAGATCATGTCCGAATTTGTAGATGGATTTGAAAAATTAGCTAAAATTGGTCCTTGTGTTTCCATTTTTGGATCTGCAAGAACTCCACAAGATCATAAATACTATCAAATGGCTGTCGATGTGGCAAGTTTATTAACTGCACGTGGCTATGGAATTATATCTGGAGGTGGCCCCGGTATCATGGAAGCTGCAAACAAGGGAGCTTATGAATCCGGCGGTAAATCAGTAGGACTAAATATAGAATTGCCGTTTGAACAATTTCACAACAGATATATTGACCGTGATAAACTTCTTGAATTTAACTATTTCTTTGTTAGAAAAGTCATGTTCATGAAGTATTCGCAGGGGTATATTGTTATGCCGGGCGGATTTGGAACAATGGATGAATTATTTGAAGCAATTACATTAATCCAGACAGGTAAAATCGCACGCTTCCCGATCGTGTTAGTGGGTTCCGAATATTGGTGTGGCCTTTTCGACTGGATCAAGAACACAATGCTAGGTGAACGCTACATCAGCGAAGAAGATCTAAAACTCTACCGCATCGTTGATACGGCGGAAGAAGCTGCAGATCATATTTTCAGATTCTACGACAAGTATTTATTAAAACCAAACTTTTAATAATAACTGGTATCGATATACAACGGGTTCCATACATATGTATGGGACCCTTTTGTTTTGGTATAGCAAGGGATTTTGCAAAATGACCGTACGCTATGCTATCATAACTTCGCGATCTTAAGTTTCTAAAAATGGGAACATGCAAAAACTCATCTCATCGTCCGATAATTGACACTAAAACAGCACCTCTATTTAAACCATCCCAAATGATTAGTGGCATAGCTATGACCATACATCAAAATTAAGGCTAAAGCCAGCTGTTACTTTGGACTTGATCGGCGCAGTATGCCACAACTTGATAATGATAAAAAAGTAACATTATTGGCAAATATAAAGGTAGTATTTTGAAAAAATATATTGAATCTTTATATCGGTTCTAATAGTTCCAAAAACTTATAACTAAACTCTAAATTCCCTACTACTGTAACCTCTCAAAATGTAATGAAGATAAAAAGAAATCTAACCTGTTGTATATTATTATTAAGTTTTTCAAGTCAGGCGCAACAAAACGTCAATTCATCTAATAATATAGGCAGTCGTGCACAATCGCAGCAAAAGAGAAGTTTGATAAAAAATTCTGATGCAGATAATCAATTCTTTTTAAGTAAAAAAAACTTAATGACAGCCGTCTGGAACGCACCGTTTAGCTATGAAAGTATCCGCAGTAATCATGCACCTATTGGACCTTATATAGGCAATGGTGATGTTGGTGTGGTCTGCCATACTGCTGAAAACAGCCAGACTTTCAGCATCTCAAAAGTCGATTTTGTAACAGATGGCTGGTCGGACTGGGCCGGATCCGGCCCCGCTGCCCTTCCTGTTGGCGGGGTTAAAATAACAGTAAAATCACCGATAAGCGCTGGTTTTAAGTATGAGATGGATCAACTAGGTAATGAATTGCGCATGCGTACAGCAACAGCACAACCTGTGCATATGAAAAGCTGGATATCTGTTAATGAAAATCTTTTAGTCACTGAACTGGTAAATAACACAAAAACTCCTATCAAAATATCTGTAGATACTTATGCCGATAGTATATCAGCAACATATGGCACAACAGCCGATGTGAACAGTAACGTAACGCAGGTAACAAGACAAACTAAAACTACAGATGTAAGATGGGTCTCTAAAGCCGGTATATCAACTAAGGTTCTTGGCGCATCATCTATTTGCAGTAGAGAATCCCAAGCCCAGACCAATACGCACTTTACTCTTAAAGCTGGAAAAACTGTCTATGTACTGTCTTACATATCGGGGGGCGGTATGAAGAACGATGCACAGATGGAAAACGCCTATAAAACACTTCATGATTTGCAAAATAACCGTTTAAATGAATTAAGAAATACAAAAATAGCATGGTGGAAGGATATGTGGAATAGGTCATATGTGGAAACAAATGATGAATTGATCAATAGGCAGTACTTAAGTTCGATCTATTTTCTAGCTTCTGCCTATAATGAACATTCCCCGGCATGTGGTGGCATGTATGGTGTCTGGAATATGGATGACAAAATGATGTACCATGGTGATATCCATTTAAATTATAATAGCCAAGCTGGATTTTATAGCGTCTTCTCCGCGAATAGACCCGAAATTGCAAAACCTTTTTACAATTTCATTGAAACAATCTTACCTGACGGAAGAAGACGTGCGCAAAATGACATGGGAACTGTCCATCCCTCTCTAGCTGGGAAATCATTTAGAGGGGCTGTTTTCTTAGTTGGTGGACTGGGAATTGGCATACCTTACAATTATTACTGGCAACAAACGATGAATGCGCCGTTCAATGTACCACTTTTCAGCTGGTACTATGAATATACTGGTGATTTGGCTTTTTTAAAAAAGAGAGCTTACCCCTTTATTAAAGAATGTGGTGATTTCTATGAGGATTACCTGAAAAAGGAGCCATATGGTGATACTTATCGATACAGTATCACTACTGGCGCACATGAGAGTTCCTGGGATCTCAATCCTCCCTCCGATCTAGGTTTCGTCAAGCAAACCTTCAGCTTACTTCTCAAGTATAGTGAGCTATTGGATGTGGATGAAAACCGGAGAACGCTGTGGCAGGATATTCTCGATCACCTTCCTAAATACAAGGTAATACAGCCAACCAAGATACCGAATAAAGGCTTGCCGGTTTTTGCAAAAAATGAAGCAGGATGGGATCTACCAAACCACATGATACAAATGCATCCGGTCTACCCCTGCGAAGTACTCGATTTACTTTCAGATCCAGATTCTTTACAGATAGCTAAAAATACTGTTGAATACTATGAAGTTGACCAAAATGGATTTCAAGGATCAATGAATGCGTTAGGTCTAAGCGGTTATATTATGGCTGCACGCGTTGGCTTCTCACCCGAAATAATTATTAAAAACCTAAGCATATTGGCCAGCGGTGCTCAAAAAAACTTCTTGATTACAGATGGCCATCATGCTTCGGAAAAAACAGCCCTAGTTGAAACGGTCAACTCAATGATGCTTCAAACGCTTGATAACACGCTGTACATATTTCCTAATTGGGTAAAATCAAGCGCTTCATTTACGCGCCTACGGACTAAAGGTGCCTTTTTAGTTTCTGCAGATTATGATGGCACTACCATAACAAATCTGTCCATTTATAGTGAAAAAGGCACAAAATGCCAGATCCACAATCCTTGGAAAGAAAAAGAAATACAAGTGATGGAAAATGGTAAGCAAATAGCCGTAAGTAAGACAGGAGAAAGGTTTTCATTTGAAACAAAAATAGGTCGTCACTATATAATCAGGCCTATAGGGACTTAAGCTCAATAAAATTAAATTTATGCCGGTTCATCACTGGTATAAATTTAATTTATATAAAGCACACGATCAGTAGAAACACAAAAAAAGGTCAACCTTTTTGAGATTGACCTTTTTGAGCCTCCTATCGGAATCGAACCAATGACCTACTGATTACAAGTCAGTTGCTCTACCAGCTGAGCTAAGGAGGCATCATGTATGAAAGTTAAAAAAGAGCCTCTTATCGGAATCGAACCAATGACCTACTGATTACAAGTCAGTTGCTCTACCAGCTGAGCTAAAGAGGCTTTTTTAAATAACCCTTTCGAATTATGATGGTGCAAATATCGAAACCTTTGACAACAAAATCAAACTTTATTGGCTTTTTTTTTCACATTTTTAATAATTTTCTGAAAATCAAGCCATTTATTTTTCATCCAAATATGAGATTAGCTCTCAAAAACAGCTAAAACTGAAATTTTGTCATTTCACAATAAAAATACAAGACATTTTTTCCGAAAAAAGAATAAAAACAGATATGGCATTTTGATTGTTATCCCATTATCAAATCAAAAAGCAAATAAAACCATGAATTTCAATAACTATACAATTAAAGCACAAGAGGCGATTCAAAAAGCTTCGGAGATTGCCACAGGCAATCAACAGCAGGCTATTGAGACCGCACATATACTTAAAGCCTTGCTAACAGTTGATGAAAATGTAATCAGTCATCTGTTAAAAAAATTAAATGTAAATATCCCTTACTTAAGTGGAGAACTGGATAAGCAGATTCAGGCATTCCCGAAAGTCAGCGGCACAAATGTCTATTTGAGCAATACCTCAAATTCGGCCTTGCAAAAAGCGCAAAGCTACTTGAAGGAGTTTAATGATGAGTTTGTATCTGTAGAGCATCTACTTCTAGGTATTCTAAATGCAGGCGATAAAACATCTAGTCTACTGAAGGATCAAGGAGTAAATGAAAAGGATCTTAAATTAGCGATCAAAGAACTACGTGGCAACACAAGAGTGACGGATCAAAATGCCGAAGCTACCTACAATGCTTTGGGAAAATACGCCCGTAATTTAAATGAGTTTGTTGAATCGGGAAAATTAGACCCTGTTATTGGGCGTGATGAAGAAATTCGCCGCGTGATGCAGATCTTATCCCGTAGAACTAAAAACAATCCCATATTAGTGGGTGAGCCAGGGGTTGGTAAAACCGCTATTGCCGAAGGTATTGCACACCGGATCATCAACGGTGATGTGCCAGAGAATTTGAAATCAAAAATCGTATTCTCTTTGGATATGGGGGCTTTAATAGCCGGTGCAAAATACAAAGGCGAGTTTGAAGAAAGATTAAAAGCTGTTGTCAAAGAGGTTGCTGACAGTAACGGCGAAATCATCCTGTTCATCGATGAGATCCACACCTTAGTTGGTGCTGG
This sequence comes from Sphingobacterium anhuiense, assembly GCF_042686355.1. Lineage (NCBI taxonomy): Bacteria > Pseudomonadati > Bacteroidota > Sphingobacteriia > Sphingobacteriales > Sphingobacteriaceae > Sphingobacterium > Sphingobacterium anhuiense. Next base: position 751,565 of record NZ_JBHUPE010000005.1, on the reverse strand, counting down.
TGGTGGTGAGGGTGCAATGGATGCTGCCAATATCTTAAAACCTGCGTTAGCACGTGGAGAACTTCGTGCTATTGGTGCAACAACATTGAACGAGTATCAAAAATACTTTGAAAAGGATAAAGCATTGGAACGTCGTTTTCAAAAAGTAATGGTTGACGAACCAACGACTCAAGATGCAATTTCAATCCTGCGCGGATTAAAAGAACGTTACGAAACGCACCATAAAGTGCGCATTCTTGACGAAGCAATCATTGCCGCTGTAGAATTGTCAACCCGCTACATTTCGGATCGTTTCTTACCAGATAAAGCGATTGACCTAATGGATGAAGCGGCTTCAAAATTACGTCTTGAAATGGACTCTGTTCCTGAAGCTGTAGATGAGCTGAATCGCCGTATTATGCAACTCGAAATTGAACGGGAGGCAATAAAGCGTGAGCATGATGATAAGAAAGTCAGTGAACTTTCTGAAACGATCGCTAATCTATCTGCCGAACGTGATTCTCTACGTGCATCCTGGCAGTCAGAAAAAACGTTGGTGGACAGTGTCAACCAGGAGATTGAAAATATAGAAAACTATAAGCAGGAAGCTGATCAAGCGGAACGTGCAGGAGATTATGGAAAAGTAGCTGAGATTCGCTATGGCCGTATCAAAGATGCGCAGGATAAGGTCGAAAAATTAAAAGCAGAATTAGCTGAAAAGCAGGATAGCAAACGGATGTTAAAAGAGGAAGTGACTTCTGAAGACATTGCTGATGTGGTATCTAAATGGACCGGTATTCCTGTTAATAAGATGATCCAGTCTGAGCGCGATAAGCTTCTTTCTCTGGAAGAGGAATTACATAAGCGGGTTGCCGGGCAGGAAGAGGCGATTGAAGCGATTTCTGATGCTATCCGCCGTTCAAGAGCGGGACTTAGTGATGCTAAGCGTCCCATTGGTTCTTTCATCTTTTTGGGAACTACCGGTGTGGGTAAAACGGAGTTAGCAAAAGCACTTGCTGAGTTCTTATTTGATGATGAACATGCGCTTGTCCGAATCGATATGTCCGAGTATCAGGAGCGTCACGCAGTGTCCCGACTTATCGGAGCGCCTCCAGGATATGTAGGTTATGAAGAAGGTGGACAATTGACTGAAGCTGTTCGCCGCCGTCCGTATTCTGTCGTACTTTTGGATGAAATTGAAAAAGCACATCCTGATGTGTTCAACATTTTACTGCAAGTACTCGACGATGGTCACTTAACAGATAACAAAGGTAGAACGGTGAATTTCAAAAACACGATCATCATCATGACTTCCAATACCGGATCGCATATCATTCAAGAGAATTTCTCGCAGTTGAATGATAATAACAGAGATGAGGTTATTGCAAAAACAAGAGGTGAAGTGTTTGAGCTTTTACAAAAATCAATTCGCCCAGAGTTCCTGAACCGTATTGATGAAATCATCATGTTCACACCACTGAGCAGAAATGAAATTGCAAGCATCGTACGGATGCAATTTAGCCATATTCAAAAACAATTGGCTGAGCAAAATATCTTCATCACTGCATCGGATGACGCTATGGATTGGCTAGCGCAATTAGGATATGATCCGATCTATGGTGCAAGGCCATTGAAACGTGTTATGCAAAAACGCATCCTGAATGAACTTTCGAAAGAAATCCTTTCAGGAAAAGTAAATAAAGATGCGGTTATCCAATTGGACGTATTTGATGGTCAATTTGTCTTCCTGAATAAAAATGAGGTTGAATAAAGGTCAAAGCACCTTTTAAAATTAAAAAAGTGGCTACTCGCAAGAGTCAGCCACTTTTTTTATATTTTAAAGAATAGTTGAAAACAATTTTCATTTATCCCTAACGCTGATCATGATTTTAGAGCATCAGAAATTCATGAATAAGCCTTACTTTTTCCAGACAGTTCTTGTTGTATTTGAACTTTTATATATTGTGTAAGTAAAATATGCGAAACCAGAAAACAATACTACAGCTAATGCAGCACTTCCCAGAAAACCCAACTGCTCTGCAATAGCAGCTAAAACACTCTTGAAACCCGATCGGTTACCACTCGTATCAGGTACTTCGCCATTTTCTAATTCCCTTGCCATCATCACGAGTGAAAAACCGAAAAAAAGCAACTGCAATTGTATAAAGCAAATTACGTATCCAGGTTTTGTCTTTTATGATTTCTACTGTTTCTCTAAGTCCTGATTGCTCTTCAATTGCCTGAATGGCTTCTTTCAATTGGGCTTTATTCTCAAAGTCTGCAACTACAGCTTGATAAGCTTTTGGATCTAATACATCAATATCAAGCAATGGTGGCTGATTATCAAAAAGTGGTACAGCTCTTTTTATTTGACTAAAAGGGATGAAAATAATATGTTCTTCTGATTCTTCAGAATCATTTAAATATGCTGTTAAAGATGCTTCTGGCAATTCCGCTTCGGCGAAGTAGAATCCAGTTGCTGTCATCCAACGCGTCTTAAAAACTAATTCTTTATTTTGATAATACTTATCCATAATTTTTTCAGTAAAAATTCGTCAAGTTGCTAAAATAGCAGATTAATTCAATACATCTGCTACTAATTTCCGTTAGAATTTCATGTTATATTAACTATTCGCCCAAATCCCACTCCCAAACACTATGGTAGCTTTGCATGGTATCTACATATTTAATAAAATTATCATAAAACTCATGCTTACCCACAGTGGCACTATCCCCCACCACAATGAGCTTTTTCTTTGCTCTTGTCATAGCAACATTCATCCTACGCACATCGGAAAGGAAACCGATTGCCTGCTGATCATTGCTCCTTGTTAAACTGATATATATGATATCTTTTTCCTGCCCCTGAAAACTATCGATAGTGTTAATTTGGATATGATGACGAAAGGGAGCAATCTGCTCATCATTTACTAATAATTCATTTAGCAATGTCGCTTGTCTCCGGTAAGGAGTAATAACTGCAATCGCCGGAAAATCAGTTTCAGCATAAACCTGTTCAAAAGATAACAATGATTGTTTCAAATGATTGATAACAAAACGAGCCTCCCCTACATTAAATGTAGCTGTTCCATCCTGTTCTTCCTCAAAACCTGCCCCTGCAGTATCAATAAAAACAACAGGTTCCGAATCTTCTTTGAGCGTCCAATGCTGTACATGATCTCCTGCAATGAGATGATCATCATATAGTGCCGTAGAAGGGTATTGCATAATCTTTTCATTCATCCGATACTGAACGTTTAATAAAGAAACATGTTCAGGATAACGTTTTACTAATTTTTCAAACAACGTATGATAAAGACCGATATTCATCTGGGCATTTGACTTCACCGTGGGAGGAAGCTGACAATGATCACCTGCAAGCACCACCTTATTTGCTTTTAGAATCGGAATCCAACAAGCGGGTTCTAAAGCCTGTGCTGCCTCATCGATAATAACAACCTGATATACCCTATTTCTGACTGCGTACTGATTGGATCCGACTAAAGTAGCAGTAACAACCTGTGCTTTATCCAGAATATCTGCAACCATAAAATCTTGTATATCACCAATTTCTTTCCCTATTTTTCTGGCTTCATCAAAAAGTGCTTTACGCTGCTCCCGTTCAGATCTTCCAAAACTTCGTTTATACTTCTGAGCCATTTCGGTGTAAGCCCGTGCTTTTTTCTTGAGCAACTTGACTTCCTTGTTTGCCGGATGCTGATCCACTTGGGCATCCAGTGCTAATTCTTGTAAATGTTCTGAAATTTTGACGGGATTTCCAATGCGTGTCACTAACACTCCTGCGGCATCTAATCGTTCGGTCAAAACATCAACTGCCGTATTACTCGGTGCCACAATTAAAATTTGCTTATTTTCCTTTTTCAGTAAGGCTTGTACTGCTTTGACCAAAGTTGTCGTTTTTCCTGTACCCGGAGGGCCATGTATAATGGAAATCGGATTCTCACTTAAAACATGAGCTATGGCTTCATTTTGACTCTGATTTAAAGTAGCGTTATCGTAATTAATTTCTTTTTTATATCCCTTTAACTCCTCCTCACCTATTATCTCGCGGATCAGTCTTCCTTCATTTAAATCTAAACGCAGTTCTTTGGCTTTCCTTAATGCTTCATGCATTTCTTTATATGAATTTTCATCAAATAAAAGATCTACACCAAGTTTACCTCTTCTCGTCCAGTCAGGCAGTTCGTCGACCCGCAATGCAATTTTCATTGTATCTCTATTCACAAAAGAAATCAGTCCTTCTGCCCGATCGACTAGGGGATCATGATTCGAGAAAAGAGCGACCGGCATACCAAAGCGAAAACGATGTTCATCCTCCTGGTTATTTGTTTTGGACAATGTAATGGTCAGATAATCACCACGCCCCATCTCTTCACCTTTAATCTGAATCGGAAACCAGGTCACACCTTTTAACTTTCTTTCATTCAAGCTTGACTTTAGCAAAAGGGTTTCATATTGCTCACGATCAAAGTCTTGTTCTATATTCAAGAGCATTTTAAGCTCATCAAAATAATTCATATTTTAAAATCCTACTCTACTATATACAGCAAAATAACCATTTTTTAATTTGAATAAGGGTGGAATATGATAAATAAAAATTAAATTGGCTATGAGAAACGATCACATTATTTATAAGCTTAAAGATCTTGGAACTATGGAAACAATCATTCTAGCAGGAGGTACAGGAACTATTGGTCGGCATTTAACAAAATTGCTTGTTAGCGAAGGGTTTCATGTCATTATATTCAGTCGAAACCCCAGCGTAAATAAAGACAGCAATCATATTGAACATTTATACTGGGATCCAGATACTAAACGTATAAACAATGATGCGATAAAACGGGCAGATTATATTATAAATCTTGCTGGAGCTGGCATTGCTGACAAGCGATGGACGAAGAAGCGTCGTCAAGAACTGATCTCCAGCCGGGTTAATAGTGGTAATTTAATCGCAGAAGCGCTACAGCAACTTCCTAACAAAATTAAAGCTGTCATTTCAACATCGGCAGTTGGCTGGTATGGAGCAGACAAAAAAACCGGACATGCTTTTACTGAAAATGAAGAACAGGGTACGGATTTTTTAAGCTGGACCTGCAAGCTATGGGAAGACAGCGTAAAACCTGTTGAATTATTGCATAAAAGAGTTGTTATTTTCAGGTTAGGCGTAGTTTTCAGTAAAGATGAGGGTGCTTTAAAAGAATTGACCAAATCATTAAAGTTTAAAAGTGCAACTTACTTAGGTTCGGGAAAACAAAAAATGAGCTGGATCCACATCGATGATTTGTGCAAGTTGTATTTAACAGCCATACGTAACAATGAAATAGTGGGAATTTACAATGCTGTATCCTCAGAAGTACTGGCACAAAAAATAATAATCGATCGAATCGCTAAACAAAAAGTAGGTTCAATCTACCTACCGATTTACGTACCTGCTTTTCTTTTAAAATTTGCTCTTGGACAAATGGGTGAAGAAGTTTTGCTGACAAGTACAACAGCGAGCAACCAAAAAATAATTGATACAGGCTTTAATTTTAAATACCCATTTCTAACTGAAGAATGCATCAAAACCCTGTAATGTGAATATAAGTATTGTGATTTAGGGCTACTTTTGATACATTTGCGCTAAAATATAGTAATATGCCTTTGTTTAATATGGCCATTACTGAATATCCATTAGCCTTTCAGGACATGTTTGAAAGGTTTTTTTGTAAGATTAGTTTTTACTATACATAAATGATAGAATTAATTAACATTTCCAAGACATTTGCAGTAAAAAATAAGTTTACGAAAGCATTGGATCAAGTAACACTTGCTATTCCAAAAGGGCAAATATTTGGTGTGATAGGTAGCTCAGGTGCAGGAAAAAGCACATTAATCCGCTGCGTCAATTTATTGGAAAAACCCGACGAGGGACAAATTTTGATTCACGGTGTCGACCTAATGAAATTATCCAATCAGGATTTAATTCAGCATCGACGCAAGATCGGCATGATCTTTCAACATTTCAATTTACTTTCCTCCCGTACGGTATATCAGAATATCGCTTTTCCGCTGGAACTAACTGGCACTTCGAAAAATGATATTCAGCTAAAGGTAATGGAGCTACTGGCTTTGGTAGGACTGGAAGACAAAGCACATGACTATCCTGCAAGTTTATCTGGCGGTCAAAAACAGCGTGTTGCTATTGCTAGAGCCCTCGCAAGTGATCCTGAGATTTTGTTATGTGACGAAGCAACCAGTGCTTTGGACCCTGCTACAACCAAATCTATTTTGCAGTTGCTAAAAGCAATCAATAAAAAATTAAATTTAACCATCTTACTGATTACACATGAGATGGAAGTCATTAAGATCATTTGTGATCAAGTTGCTGTCATTGATGGCGGAAAATTAATCGAAACTGGCACAGTGGAACAGATCTTCACATCACCTAAGCAGACATTAACAAAGCACTTCATTCAATCGTCACTACATGCCGAATTACCGACAATCTATCAAGAGCGCCTGAAAGAAAGTGGAAATCCCATCGTCCAGATTTACCTTGCAGAACATTTTAATCAAACTTCTGTTATCAAACATCTGCATGAGCAATATGCCATTGATGTGGCTATTATCAGTGCGCAGATTGATTATGTAGGTTCAATCAAATTCGGCATACTTAATCTGGAACTTATTGGTGAGGCTGATAATATCAGAAACAGCCTCCACTATTTAAAATCAAATTACTCACAAATAGAAATCATAGGATATGTCTGATACAGTTATTGATTTATTGATAAAAGGTACTATCGAAACTATCGTCATGACTTTTCTGTCTGGCTTTTTTGGTTTTCTGATTGGCCTCCCTACTGGTATTTTTCTTTTTTTAACACGAAGAAACCAATTACATGAAAATAAATATATTCATCAATTACTTGCCATACTGGTCAATATATTTCGATCCATACCTTTTATTATCCTGATCGTTTGGATGATACCTTTTACCAGGCAGCTTGTAGGCACTTCTATTGGTGTTACTGCAGCTTTGGTACCTTTAAGTTTCGCTGCCGCACCTTTTATTGCCAGGTTAGTTGAAAACAGTTTATTAGAAATTCCGCATGGTCTAATTGAAGCTGCGCGTGCCATGGGAGCCACTACATTACAGATCATATACAAAGTTTTACTTCCCGAGTCTCTGCCATCACTCGTTAATAATCTGACAATTACATTGATTACCTTAGTCGGTTATTCAGCTATGGGCGGAGCAGTAGGTGCAGGTGGGCTTGGACAGATTGGATACCAATATGGTTATATCGGTTATGATACTTTTATTATGAATGCTGTATTAATTTTACTAATTTTAATTGTATTTATTCTTCAATTTACAGGAGATTACCTGTCTAAAAAAGCTAATCATCGTTAACATCTATTTTAAAAAACTATGAGATTACATTCTAAAATTTGCGTTGTAGCATTGGCTCTATTTGGCTTAACAGCTTGTAACGGAAAAAAAACAGATTCAAAAGTCCTTAAAGTAGGAATTGTCGCCGGTCCAGAGCAAGACATTGCTGAAGAGGCAAAAAAGGTGGCAAAAGAAAAATTTAATCTTGACGTCGAGCTTGTAACTTTTAACGATTATGTAGTCCCTAATGAAGCGTTGAATCAAGGTGATATTGATGTTAATTCATTTCAGCACCTTCCTTATCTTCAAGAACAATCGAGACAGCGCGGATATAAATTAGCCGCAGTCGCCAATACCTTTGTCTTTCCTATAGTTGCTTATTCTAAAAAAATAAAGTCAATCAATGAATTACAGCCAGGAGCAACTATTGTCATTCCTAATGACCCAACGAATGGGGGCAGATCGCTGTTGTTACTTCAAAAAGAGGGATTAATAAAATTAAAAGATGATGTGGGCCTTCTGCCAAAAAAGACAGATATCATAGAAAATCCGAAGCGATTAAATATTATGGAGCTTGAAGCTCCCCAATTACCACGGGTTTTAGATGACAAAGAGGTTATCATTGCTATTATTAACAATACTTTTGCTGCTCAGGCTGGTTTAGACCCTGAAAAAGAAGGTTTATTTGCTGAAGACAAAGAATCACCGTATGTGAATCTAATTGTATCGCGAGAGGATAATAGAAATGATGAGCGTATCAAACAATTTATAGAAGCTTATCAATCACCGGAAGTAGAAGCCATCGCTAAAAAAGTTTTCAAAGGCGGAGCGATCAAAGGGTGGTAATCAACTTTAATTGATTAACGATAAAAGCCAATATTCTGATGCAGAATATTGGCTTTTATTTTTTTATCCCCTTTAGGTTTGCTTCCTTTGCAGCATGTTATCCAAATCTTTACAAAAAGCGACGCAGGATTACCGCTTTCAGATTGCTAGCTATGCGATTTTAACCTTCTACGGTTACTTCACCATTGGTCTTTCGTTAGCAGTCCTTCCTATATTCATCCATGAAACTTTGGGATTCAATACCATTATCGCTGGTGCCGTAATTGGCTCGCAATATATTATGACCTTTTTTATGCGTGCTTATGCCGGAACAATTGTGGATAAAAAAGGTCCTAAGCCTGCTATCATCATCAGTATGATCTGCTTTATCCTTACAGGGATACTGTTATGGGCTGCATTCTCCAATAGCTCATCTCCGCTTCTTGCTTTAAGTTTGTTGGCTGTCTCCCGATTACTTACTGGCTGTGGAGAAGGAATGGTCGGTGCCAGTCCAATCAACTGGGCAATCTTACGTGTTGGGGAACAACATACCAGTACCGCAATTTCATACAATGGAATCTTCAATTACAGTTCAATGGCTATAGGAGCCCCTCTAGGCGTCTTAATATCCCTGCACCTAGGCAATTGGTCTATCGCACTTTTGACTACCCTGGTCGGGCTTATTGGCCTTATTACGACCATTAATAAAAAAGCATTATATGCAATGTCGAAAGAAGTCCGGAATTCATTTTTTTCGGTTCTCAAATCTGTTGCTCCTTTTGGGACAGGACTCGCATTGGCTGGTATAGGTTTTGGAACGATATCAACCTTCATTACCCTGTACTATAATTATAAAGGTTGGGAGAATGCTGCAATTTGTATCACCTGCTTCAGTACAATGTTTGTTTTAGGTCGATTTGTCCTCACGGGAAGCATTAATAAAATTGGAGGCGTCAAAATAGCCCTCTACTCCATGTTGATCGAAAGTGTTGGTTTATTATTAATATCCTTTGCCCCTACACCTTTTGTAACCATCATCGGTGCGGCTATTACAGGATTGGGATTTTCAATGGTTTTTCCAGCGTTAGGAGTAGAAGCTGTAAAAAGTGCTTCGAGCGCAAACAAAGGTGCGGCCTTGGGCGCATATGGTTTGTTTATTGATATTTCACTAGGCATCTCCGGTCCACTTGTAGGATTGGTGGCAAAGCAATTTGGCATGAATTATATATTTCCTTTTAGTTTAATTCTCGTATTATCTGGAGTTGTTGTCTGCATTTTTCTACAAAAATCAAAAAGAAATTCTTAGCAAAATTTTAGCATTTATATAAATAAAATTTTTATATAAATGCTATTAAATAGTTGACAATAAGATATTAATAAATATCACGAACATCGAGATTACCTTCAAAATGCTGTTTTAATATTCGGCCATCTCCATGCAGTGTCCAGACCTCCTGTGGTTTTACCGCTTGAATAAAATACAAAATGTCATTCCAGTCCACATGATCGGATATGAAGAGCGAAAGATCATTATGTTGCTGCAACCTCTTCCATCCGGATGCAAAAGCACGGACAACGTTGGTGGCACGAATATAACTATTGAATGTCATAGGTGGCACCATATAAACCTTATTAGGTTCGCCCAGTTTCATCTCCCGTCGATTATACTGCTCGTACACCAGCTTTTTAGGCCCCAGATCATCGTAAATACGGTGAAGTGGCAGTATCCCATGATGAACCAGTACTCTTCGATTAGGGCAATGTTTATTAATCAGATCGGTCAACCGCTGTGCCTTCCCAAGTCCATATGTTCCTAAGAGAATATTAAAAGGTTGCTCGTTTAGTTTTTTTATTTCCGCAATGGGATCAGGGTGGATAACATCTGGATCGGCAAAAGTACATTCTGTAATCAGTACATCTGCTTGTACAATCTCTATAGGCTCGCAGGTTTCATCTTCCTGCAATTTGTAATCCCCAGTATATAGGTACCTCACCCCCTTGTACTCCATCAAAATTTGAGCAGAACCTAAAATATGTCCTGCAGGAATAAAGGTTAATTCAACCTGGCCAATGTGAAAACTACTTTTAAAATCTATTTTTCGGTAGCTTGATAGTGGCTGCTGTGCATAGCGATAATGCATAATAGCGCCTGTAACAGCTGTGCAGTAAATAATACCGTGACCAGGTCTTGCATGATCTCCATGACCGTGAGAGACAACATCTACCGGCACGGGTAACATTGCGTCAATATAGAAGTCACCATATTGACAATAATATCCTTCTGGTCTTCGAACCAGAAAGTCTGATAATATATTTAACATAAAAATTTATTTCTGAAATTGATGGTGCAATGCCATCACTTGTGGAATTATTGGGGTAATGCCGTCATTGATAATGACAAAATCCGCTAATTTAGTCTTTTCTTCGTCAGACATCTGATTATTCATCCGCGCAAGGACTTGCTCTCTAGTAACCTGATCGCGCTCCATTACTCTAGCAATGCGTATTTCTATCGGAGCTGTAACCAAAATACTGTAATCAACTTTTTTATAAGAGCCGCTTTCAAACAAAATAGATGCTTCTTTTAACGAATATGGAGCTGTCTGTGCATCAGCCCAATCCTCCGCTGCCTGAATGACTGCCGGATGAACGATGCGATTTAATTGCGCTAGCTTAGCAGCATCGTTAAAAACCTGAGCTGCGAGAAACGTTCGGTTTAACACGCCATTACTGTAGGCTTCATCACCGAATTCCTGCATCACTGCCAATCGTACTTGATCACTCTTATTCATGATCAATTTTGCTTCTAGATCCGCATTGTAAACGGGAATACCTAAAACCTTAAAAACATGGCATATGATTGTTTTTCCTGAACCGATACCGCCAGCTATTCCTACTTTTATTCCCATATTACTTCCGTACAAAAAAATCAACATTCTGAGGTTCTATTCTCAGAACAGAACAAAAATCAGGAACTTTGGTCAAAATAACTGGTAAATATTTGACTTTTGCTTCTTCCCAATCGTTGATATCAACAACTGCTTCAAAATCCCGGGCAGTATAATTATTATAATCTTTTACAGACATCAGAACCGTAATTGCAACCTTACTAGGCATCGTTCTTACCGACTTAAAATGTGTGTTATTTTCAACCTTTAAAGGTAGTTCTATAATTTTCTCCGTCAATTCGCCTACAGGCATCAGTACTTCAACTGAAGTTGGGTACACATTGATGTTCGCCCTTTGATTCTTATTAAGATAGGCTACTGTTCTTAAATCTGTTGATACATCTTTTCCTCTGATCGTATCTGTTTCCCAATACTCAATGTTCGCTACATCCTCATAAGGACCAGAAATTGTCACATATTTAGGATTGACGAGCGTCTCCCCTATAAAGCCATATTGCTTTCTAAATTGAATATCTGCCATTGCTTTTACAGGTACTTTACGTTGTGTCTGTTTTGAAAAATCAAAATAAAGAGTATCAGGACTTACGGAAACCACTAGCTGCTCATGTGGGAACTGACGATTAATGAAACCGATCTGATTGGAGAAAACGATCCAATTTTTATTTTTTAAACCGCTGATATCAACATGCACCGTCGGAATTTGCGATTTTACTTTTGAAAACAACACCTGCCAGCCAGTCATCTTTAACTTAATATTGACAGTATCTGATTGCTGCGGATGAAAAGCACGCTTTTCTGGCAAATTTACATATTCAATTCCTGCTTTTACAGTAATAACATATTCATTTGAGATGGAAAATAACAGCCAGGCAAATAAAGAAATAAGAACACACCGCGTGAATGTGATTAATTTTCTTTTTTGTGATTTACTGATACGAATAATATTTGCCATACTACAAACTTAAACATTTTGTATTTCATATCCTGATGAAATATAGGGCAATTTGAATGTGATTAAATAAGAAGGCCGATCTTATTTTAGTAAGATCGGCCTCCTGGAATTTCTGTTGTGTTATGCTTTTGCATTCAATGCCTTAGAAGCATCTAAAGCTACTGCTGATTTGTCAAAACGAATTTTAACACCAGAACCTACATCAACTAAAAACGTTGTTTCTGAAACTTCAACAATACGACCATGAATACCCGCATTTGTTACAATTTGAGAATTAACACCTAATTCTTCAATGTATTTCTTATGATCTTTTTGTTTCTTCATCTGAGGTCTAATCATAAAGAAATAAAAAACAACCACGATAAGAATCATCGGTAAAAAGCTCATTAAACTACTTCCTGAGCCCGCTGCCTGTAAAAAAACTGTGTTCATATGTATCTTTGTTATATTTTATTATTTAGCTGCCAATACTTCACCTTTCAGCTGAACTGTCGTCAACCCATTTGAAGCATTAGAGTGTATGGTAATAATCTTCTGCTGTTTACCCACCTGACCCTCACTTTTGAAAGTGACCTTTATATCTGAGGTCTTACCTGGAAGAACTGGACTTTTTGAAAACTCAGGTTGTGTACATCCACAAGAAGCTCTAACTTCTGAAATAATTAAAGGTGCATTTCCTGTATTTTTCAGCGTAAAAGTATGTGTAACCTCAGCTCCCTCTTTGATCTGTCCAAAGTCAAATGCAGGCTCTGCAAATTCGATAGTACCGATGGCACCAGCTGCAGCTTCTGTATTTACAGATGTATCTGCTGTTGCATTTACGGAATCTGAACTTGTATTTTCGCTCTTGTTACTGGCACCACATGAACTTAAAGTCCAGATACCGAATGCTAAAAGCAGTGAATAGTTCATTTTTTTCATATCAATATTTTTAATTATTCAATCCACGACCTTGTTTTTGAATACGGCCATCTTGATTTAAATCACTTAAAATTTTATCTAAAATACCATTAATAAAGGTATTACTCTTCAGTGTACTGAATACTTTTGAGATTTCAATATACTCATTAATTGTAACCTTTACCGGAATAGAAGGGAAATTCACCAATTCGCAAATAGCCATCCGCATTAATAAGGTATCGATTAATGCAATACGATCTGATTCCCAATTTTTTGTTTTCTCGGTAATCATTTTTTGATATTCATTTGTATATCGGATTGTTTTTGCAATCAGATTTAAGATGAAATCTTTATCATCATACCAGTTCTGCGTAAGCTCTGCCAGTTTATTTTGTCTCGGTTCTTCTGAACTGAAGTTCTTAAATGTTTTGGCAATTAATGCTTGTAAAACTTCCTTATCGACCGTCCAGTTGATAAATTTCTCTTCAAAAACCTGCTCAATAACAGGCGACTTTAAAATAATTTTTTTGAAGATAAACTTAATAATATCTTTTTCCACTGCAATCGAACGATCTGATGACTGCATATAATATGCATAATCTTCAGAATGCTTCAATTGAGCGAATACTGTACGAACGATTTCAGGATCAAAGTTCCAAGAAACACCGTATTTCTTTACTCCTTCTGCGTACTGCGGATTTTGTCTTAAAGACTCGATAAAAGTATTGCTACTTAGTTTGGTGTTGTGCGATAAATCTTTTTCTGTTGGCAAAAACTTATTTGCACGACCTTCTGCATCTATCAATGCATAATCGGCCACTTCATCCAGGAGATTTAAAGTCCAAATGTACATTTCGTACACTTCATCCACATTTTGCAATAATGCCTTTTCAAAGGCTTTGATATCTTTATCTTCAGATAAACTGTACGCATAAAGCGTCTGCACTACTTTGACCCTTAGGTGTCTTCTATTTAACATAGTATTTTAAAGAACGATTTGTATGTAAGAACGATTGTTTTGTTTGTTTGTTTTCTCTATCTTTTGAGTTTTCGAATGTCAAAGATACGTTTTTCTGCGATTTGATTGGCAGCTTGGAACGAAGAAATATTTTCTTGTTTTGATTTTTGTAATACTTCGCGTGTTGCGTTGTATATATTTTTAATGACAAACTCGGTATGATCAGCGCCATAGCCCTGTATTTCGGAATAACAACTAACCAATGCTCCTGCATTAATTAAATAGTCCGGTGCATATAAAATACCTCTTTCATGCAAAATGTTGCTCGTAACCAATTCATCCTTTAATTGGTTATTTGCTGCACCAGCAATAATTTTACATTGCATTTTTGCGGCAGTTTCTGGATTAACAGTCCCTCCTAATGCACAAGGTGCATAAACATCACAGTCAAAATCAAAAACTTTATCGAATGCAATGGTTTCAACTTTGTATTTTGCTGCTGTTTTCAACATCCGGTCTTCCGTAATATCACTTACATATACGCGCGAATTTTCATCACGTAACATTTCGATCAAACGCTCGCCAACACTTCCTATACCATGCACGATAACTTTACGTCCCGCTAAACTGTCTGAACCGTATAGTTCTTTTAAGGAAGCTTTAATACCATAGAGTACACCTTGTGCCGCAAAGATTGAAGTATCACCTCCGCCATTGATCGCTTTAGGTAAGCCTGCCACATGTGAAGTTTCTGTAAAAATATGTTCCAAATCACGTTGACCGATACCTACATCGATCGAAGCGATGAAATTACCATTTAAGCCCTCAATAAATTGTCCTAAGCGTCTCAGCAAAACCTCAGATTTATCTATACGATGATTACCGATGATCACGGCACTACCACCACCTAGATTAAGGCCCGTGATTGCTGATTTGTAAGTTATTGCTCTAGAAAGGCGAAGAGCATCTTCGATAGCTTCTTCTGTACTGGAATATGGCAACATGCGGACACCGCCTATTGCTGGACCTAATGTAGTGTCATGAATCGCAACTATTGCTTTCAAACCAACTACTTCATCATTACAAAAAAACAAATTCTGGTGACCAAATTGTCCCAATAATTCGAAAATTGGAGTTTGAGATGCTGACATAAAATTCTGCTTCAAGTTTTATTTATGGTAATTTGGGAACAAAAGTAGAAAATATATTTCACACTAAATTTTTCTTTCAAAATAAATACAAAACTTATGAACTGTTTGTGACAGTATAAGTTCGTAAAATAGAA
Source organism: Sphingobacterium anhuiense (assembly GCF_042686355.1). NCBI lineage: Bacteria > Pseudomonadati > Bacteroidota > Sphingobacteriia > Sphingobacteriales > Sphingobacteriaceae > Sphingobacterium > Sphingobacterium anhuiense. The sequence continues at coordinate 736,358 of NZ_JBHUPE010000005.1, read as the reverse complement.
AATTAAATGCCGAATAAGTTTTACATTTGTAATATCATATGAAAGAGTTAGCTTATTTAAATAAATATTTTTACAAATATCGCTGGAAGCTTGTTCCTGGGGTAATTTTTGTTATAATTTCCAATTATTTCGGTATCCTTCCTGCAAAAGTAATTCGAGAAGCTTTTGATCTGGTACAAGAGAATATCTATTTATATAAACTCTACCACGGATTTGAAAGACAAGAATTGATCTATAAAGTTTTTGGATCTAGTTTGCTATTTTTCGGTGGGGTAGTTTTATTACTGTCTCTGCTTCGTGGTATTTTCTTGTTTATGATGCGCCAGACAATCATTCTGACATCTCGCCATATTGAGTATGATTTAAAAAATGAAATCTACAGACATTATCAAAAACTAGATTTTGCTTTTTTTAGAAGAAATAACACGGGAGATCTTATGAGTAGGGCTACGGAAGATGTCAACCAGGTCAGAAATTACCTCGGCCCTGCTATTATGTATGCCATCAATACCGTTGTCTTATCGATCATGGTGATTTATGCGATGTATGATGTTAATGCTCGTCTGGCGACATATGCACTTATCCCTATCCCTATTCTTTCTGCTGTTATTTTATTTGTAAATAAGATCATCAATAAAAGAAGTGAGAAAATTCAAAAGCAACTGGCACGTTTAGCGTCTTTTGTTCAAGAAAACTTTGCCGGTATCAGAGTCATTAAAACGTACAACAGAGAAAAATATAAAATGGATTCTTTTGAAGAAGAGAGTACCATCTATCGGAATACGGCTTTATCACTTGTCAAAGTACAAGCAGTCTTCTTTCCGCTAATTCTATTATTAATTGGTTTAAGCACCATAATAACCATTTATGTGGGTGGTTTGGAAGTTGCAAAAGGTACTATCACTGCGGGAAATATTGCTGAGTTTATCATTTATGTCAACCAATTGACTTTCCCTGCTATGTCTTTAGCTTGGGTAACTTCACTGGTACAGCGTGCCTCAGCATCGCAAAAACGGATCAACGAATTTTTAAATACCGAGTCACCTATTATTAACGGCGAAATTAAAAAAGTACTTACAGGAGATCTGAAGGTTGAAAATATTTCATTCACCTATCCTGAAACGGGGATTCAAGCGATCAAGGATTTATCGTTTCACATTCCTGCAGGGAAAACACTGGCGATCATTGGTAAAACGGGATCGGGTAAATCGACTTTAGCGAATTTACTACTTCGTATGTTTGATATCGACAAGGGGGCCATCAAATATGACGACACTGCTATCACAAAGCTAGATTTTCAAGATCTAAGGCAACAAACAGGCTTTGTGCCACAGGAGGTTTTTCTATTTTCAGATACGATCAGTAACAATATCGCATTTGGTCTAGACCACTTTACACAGGAACAAGTCGAGCAGGCAGCGAAAGATGCCGCAGTTTATGAAAATATAATGGGATTTGATCAAGGTTTTGAAACTTCGGTTGGGGAACGTGGAATCACGCTTTCTGGAGGACAAAAGCAACGTGTCTCGATCGCGCGGGCTTTAATTAAAGAACCTAAGATCTTGATTTTTGATGACTGTCTGTCTGCCGTAGATACCAAAACGGAAGAACAAATATTGACTTCCCTAAGCCGTATTATGAAAGGAAAGACATGTGTGTTTATAGCGCATCGTGTATCGACAATCAAAAATGCCGATAAAATCATTGTGTTGGATCAGGGAAGAATTGCGGAAGAAGGTTCTCATGATGAACTTATGAACTTAAAAGGACAATATTTTGAACTACATGAAAAACAACTTTTAGAAGCGATATAGGTTTTAATAAAGATCGCTTAATAAGACAATAAAAAAGCTCTTCATTATATGGAAGAGCTTTTTTGTTTCAAGTCTATTCTTTACTTAAGAGATAACCATACATTTATTGAATCGTAATCCCCTAACAACAATCAGGTAACATGATTAAGCAGGACTCAGGTCTTGCTGAAATGCCACACTTAATGCTTTGTAAAGCTCTGGATGATGATTTTTAAGCCGTTCAGGGTTTTCAAAAAAGTATTCGGAAGCAACGGCAAAAAACTCCGCCCGATTTGTAATGCCATACGGATTGATATCAGATTTACCTTCCTGAATTTTTAAAATTTCTTTACGAATCATTTCTAACCAGGCTAGACTATACGTATGATCTATCAAAAACTGCGGCAATCCATCGACTTCACCATCCGTTTTATCCAGCAGATGGACAAACTCATGAATGGCTGTGTTTTGGCCGTCCTTTGTATTTGAGAAACCGGCTTCAAGAGCCTCTTTTGATAAAATCATCTGGCCGTTCATAGACCCCTCGCCTACCATTCCTAAAATATTGCGCCCCTGACTGCCTTCGAACTGGTAATCTTGATTAAAAGTATTGGGATAAAGCAGTACAGTTGTTAAATTTGTATATTTCCAATTTTTAAAAGCGAAAACAGGTATTATAGCACTTGCCGCTACTAACATATAATCTTTTAAAGAAACCTCAACACCAATTCCCTCTACAGATACATGATCTAAAAAATGTAAGCAGCGCTTTTCAAATTCAATTTTATCCGCTTCGTTCAAATTTCGATAGTACTGTACTTCTTTCAAAAGAATATCTTTTCCCTCTTTACTCAGAACACGCCTGATGGCTTTGCTATTTTTCTCCGTTTTATTTAAAAGGTAATACACCAGATATATAACAGCAGGCACCAGAATAACAATAAACAATTTCTCCATATTTTCTTATTTTACATTTATCCAATCCGGGTTACGCTCTTTCAAATATTTGAGAAAGCCTTTGTAATGCGCGGCCCCAAACATAATTAGAATTTTCTTTTGTGAAGCATCCGCCACCAAAGCTGCTAAATTTTGTTCTCTTTTTTTCATTATAAATTCCTGGTCGAAAATATTTCTAAACTTTGCTTTTATAGGTTTACAAGTATAAGGCTCATTTAAAGGAGTTTTCCAGTCACATGAATCAAGAATAATATCACCATAGCTGTATTCAAATTCGTCCAAAAGTTCATTTTTTGGAATATCTGCAATAACTGCTGTATTATAATCAACTTTAAAAAACGAATATTGGGGCTGTTGGATGATTCTACTTCCGAGATTTTTATAAAGTGGAGCCATTAATACTTTTGTTGTATCGGAAGTTTTTTCATATACTTTAGTACTACCGATTACGTGTCCTACTAATTTTCGAAACTTTCGATCATATACATCTCTTTGTTGGGCACTATCCACTTGGTAAGCGATACTTTCATAAAATACAACAAACCCTTGATTTTGTAATGAGTCGACCATTCGCTGAATATAATCGTAATAATTACGTTTACCTAAATGCCGCATGGGAATGTAAATCAGCTCACGTTCACCATTTTTTAAGTGATGTGTCCTTGATGCATTTTGTAAAACTCCAGTCGATTGTACCATAAGGGATTCGGCACATGAGAAAAACAGAAGCGAAAAGATAATTAAAACAAAATAATAGCGCATACTAATGGAAAAATAAATTTGCAGTGATGTAATCCCCTTTACAATTATCATGCAGTTTTTAGTATTTTCAATAAAAAAGCAGTACCAAGGGTACTGCTTTTTTATTGAAAATACTGTTATAAAAGTTATGCTACATGAGCACGTAACATCCAGGCCATCTTTTCATGCTGCGCTAGTAAACCAACAAGAAAATCTTCAGTCGCCTGATCACCAGCTTTTTCGACTGCATCCAAATTTCCTCTAATATTCATAATAACAGATTCATGATCTGACAGTAATTCTTTGAAAAAACCTTTACTATCGGTATGTTCGTACTTCGTCTCCGTCAGGTGGGTCAATTCTAGATATTTGGCGTATGAACCTACTGCATAATGTCCGATTTGACGGATGCGTTCTGCGACTTCATCAATAATTTCTGCCAATTCATTATACTGCGATTCCAAAAATAAATGCGCGGCATGAAAATCTGGACCTTCAACATTCCAATGTGCATTTCTTGTTTTTTGATACACAATACTTTCATCCGCTAACACATTATTCAAAATAGCGGCTACCTTTGCCAAGTCTGCTTCTTTAATACCAATTTTTGCTTTCATAATGAATTATTTTACAATTTATTTAAATTATTAAAATCACTGTTACTTGATATACAATATTAATAAAATGAGGCCGTAAAGCCCATTAATTAAGAAATAATATTGTCATAAAAATAACATCATTTTTGTACTTTTGTACGCATAATGAAAACAACAATGATGAAGGGGAATTGTTTGAACGGTGATCTATACTTTCACGAATTTAATGAGGAAATCAAGGAAATACTTTTACCTACACATTTTACTTTCCCCTTCTGTTATGAACCACATGAACTGGCAAAACAAGCATGCGCATCTGTTCAAGAATATATTCTTACTCAAACGGAATGGGTTCATAATTTTGGTCTAAACGAAAAAATGGATGGACAGGCCATTGGTAAAATGTTCGGTGTATTAATTGTCCAAGATCAAGATGGTCATATCGGATTTCTAGCTGGTTTTTCCGGTAAACTGGCTGGCAAAAATGATCATCGCTATTTTGTACCTCCGGTTTTTGATATGTTAACGGAAAATTCTTTTTTTCTGTTAGAAGAGGAACACCTCAATAACCTTAATAAGCAAATTACAGCATTAGAGCAGAGTGAAACAGGTACGCAACTGAAAGAAAAGCTCGATGATACTAAAGTGAGGCTGGATCAGCAATTAGCCAACTTTAAAGAAAATCTGAAAATTCAAAAGAAAGAACGTAAACAACTTCGAGACAAATCAAAATTAACCCTATCAGCTGCATCATATCAACTGCTTGAAGAAGATCTGATCAAACAGAGTTTAAGAGATAAATTTGAACTGAGTGTTTTCCAAAAACAATATCACCATGATATTTCCATCGCTGAAAAACCGCTAAATGATCACCTCAATATAATAGCAGATTTAAAGGAAGAGCGTAAAAAACGTTCTGCACAGTTGCAAAATCAATTATTTGCACAATACAATTTTAAAAATGCGAAAGGGGAAACTAAAAATGTCATTGACATTTTTAACGCATACAATTTGCAACCACCTGCTGGATCTGGTGAATGTGCCGCACCAAAACTATTGCAATATGCTTATTTAAATAATTACAAGCCAATTGCACTTGCCGAATTTTGGTGGGGACAATCGCCTTCGGCTGAAGTACGAAGACACCAAAGCTACTACCCCGCATGTCGCAATAAATGTGAACCTATTCTCGGTTTTATGCTTGAGGGATTACAGGTTGATAAAAATCCGATGCTCGAGAGCCCTGATGAAAGCATTGAACTCCCCATTATTTACGAAGATGAAACCCTGGTCATTATAGATAAGCCTGAAGAATTCCTATCCGTACCCGGAATACATGTTAAAGATTCGGTCTATACGCGCATGCTTAAAAAATATCCCGATGCAGGGCCTTTAATTGTTCATCGGTTAGATATGTCTACATCCGGAATTCTTGTGATAGCCAAAACTAAAGAAGCTCACAAATTTATTCAGAGTCAATTTATCAACCATACCATCGTCAAGCAATATATTGCTTTACTTGATGGCATTATCGATGCCGATTCTGGAATTATATCACTACCTCTACGGGTTGATCTTGACGATAGACCTCGACAGTTAGTCTGTTATGAACATGGAAAGAAAGCAGTTACTAAATGGGAAAAAATCGAAATTATAAACGGTAAAACCAAAGTGCGATACTTTCCATTGACAGGAAGAACACATCAACTTCGCCTTCATTCTGCTCATCCTAAAGGAATGAACTGTCCTATTGTTGGAGACGATCTTTATGGTCAAAAATCCGATCGATTACACTTGCACGCTGCTTATATTGAGTTTAACCACCCTACTACAAAAGACCGCATTCATTTTGCGTCGGAACCCAATTTTTAAAAAATCAAAACAACTTCGTTGACCTTTTTGTTACAATAGTCAACGAGATTGGTTGTATTTAGGTCGAATTTCATCATAAAGAAGTAAAATTATAGTCAGTTTATTCTGACATTAAAACAAATGTACTGCTATTCAACAAGTTAATAGTCGATTAATAAAAATAGTGAAGTTAAAAAATTGTAAATGTTTTATTAATTCTTAATTTTTTATTTCTTTTGCATACAACTTATTAGAACTTTTAAGTTAAAAAGTCAGAAATTAAGATGGTGTTATAACACGTATCGGTAATTTGTGATATAATTAATGTAAAATTATGGAATACCAACGTAGTAGCAGTACAATTGCAAAAACACTATTTTTACTGGCATCAGTCATGTTAGTAAGTATTACTGCAGCATTAGGCCAATTAAAAACAGTACAGGGTATCGTTAAGGACAGCAAGACGAAACAACCGATCGGCTATGCGACAGTTGCTGTTGTTGGAGCACCTGCTGCCCCCGGCAATGCTACTTCGACTGAAGAGTCTGGACGGTTCACCTTAAAATTTCCAAAGAATTATGTGAAAATCCGTGTATCAAGTGTTGGGTATGATTATAAAGATGTATTTGTTACGAATGACGAGACGCAACAGATCGAGGTATTGATGGAATCTCAGGACAATACCCTTGACGAGGTTGTAGTCAGAGCAAAAAAGAGAAAGTATACAAACAAAGACAATCCTGCTGTCGCATTGATCCGTAAAGTAATCGAAAATAAAAGTAAAAATAGATTAACAGGGCAGCAATTCGCGCAGTATGATCAATACGAAAAGATCTCTTTAGGACTGAGCAATTTGTCAGAGAAATTTGTAAACAAGAAGATATTCAAAAATTACCAATTTCTTTTTGAAGTAGATGATTCGGCTAAAACTGCAAATAAATATCTATTGCCTGCTTTTATGGAAGAGAAACTTTCAAAAGTATATTTTCGTAAAGACCCTAAAAAAACAAAACAATATATCATAGGAGAGCAACGTGCGCAATTTGATCCCAAATTTATTGATAATGATGGTTTAAGTGCATATTTCAATAAACTTTATGAAACAGTAGATATTTACGATAACAATATCACACTGGTAACGAATCAATTTTTAAGTCCAATCGCCAACTCGGCTCCCACATTTTACAAGTTTTTTATCACAGATACGATAAAAACACAGCAACCGTGGTTAGTTGAACTTAGTTTTTTTCCACGCAATAAAGCGGACATGCTTTTCAAAGGCCAGTTATATATTACACTGGATGGTAACTATGCTGTACAAGGTGCTAATATGACTGTCGCTGATGATATCAATTTGAACTTTGTAAGGGACATGAATATTGAACTCAAATTTGATCAGGATGAAAGTAAAAGATTCTATTTAAGTCAAAGTACACTTGGTATTGATTTTTCTTTAACAGATAAAGGAACAGGTATTCGTGGTAATAGAACTGTCAACTATAAAAATTATAAAACTGGCGTTGTTCAACCGGATAGTATTTATAGTGGTCCTGAAACGGTAATTGCTTACAATATAGCAGATGGAAAGGGTACTCGAAAACTTTTTGATACGCAACGTCAAATTCCTTTAACGAAAAATGAGCTGAATATCTATCATAATATCGACACCCTGCAACAGATTCCTTCTTTTAAAACCTTTATGGATATTGCAGCTTTGGTATTATCGGGATATAAACAGGCTGGTCCTGTTGAAATTGGTCCGGTAAATACTTTTTATAGCTTTAACCCTGTCGAAGGATTTAGACTACGTGTTGGAGGTAGAACTACAGAATCATTCAGTAAAAGGTTTTATGCTGAATCGTATGCTGCATATGGATTTAAAGATGAAAAATGGAAATACTTTTTAAGCGGCACCTATGCTTTCAACAATAAATCTGTTTATTCATTTCCACAACACTACATCCGAGCATCGTTCCAGCGTGATACCAAAATTCCTGGTCAAGCTTTAGAATTTATACAAGAAGATAACTTTTTGCTATCCTTCAAAAGAGGTGATAATGAAAATTACATCTATAATGATGTTTATCGCGTTGATTATAGAAAAGAATTTGAAAATCGCTTAAGTATTGGATTGGGATTTAATGCAACAAAACAATCGCCAGCAGGATCTTTAAGGTATCAGATCATAGATGATAATGGTCAGACCAAAGTGTTCAATGAAATCAATTCAACGGAATTATCAGTAAATATTCGCTACGCTCCGAATGAACAGTTTTATCAAGGAAAGCTTTATCGTACTCCCATATTTAATGAATACCCTATTTTTAACTTTAACTACACGGCTGGACTTAAAGATGTATTCAAAGGCGAATATAGTTATCACAACTTTAACGTAGGAGCATTCAAAAGATTTTACCTGAGCCAGTTCGGTTATGCAGATATTGATGTCGCAGGTACTTATATTGCTGGTAAAGGAATTCCATTTCCTTTCTTAACGATACACCGTGCGAATCAGACTTATGCATATCAGCTTAATTCTTACAATTTGATGAACTTCTTGGAATTTGTCAGTGACCACCATGCATCCGCTAACATCCAATACTACATGAATGGTTTTTTGTTAAACAAAATTCCAGGTATTAAAAAGCTAAAACTTCGTGAAGTATTTAGTTTTAAAGCTGTGTACGGTGGGCTTCGAGATGAGAACAACCCAGATCATTCTGACAAAGTATTCGACTTTCAGAAAAATGCTGACAATATACAATCTTCGTACACCTTTGGATCGGATCCATACATGGAGGCTAGTGTTGGATTGTCCAATATTTTCAAAATACTTCGCGTAGATTATGTCCGGAGATTAAATTATCTTGATCACCCAGGTGCTCCTAAATCGGGCATAAGGGCTAGAATAAAATTTGATTTCTAACATAAAAAAGGCTTTCTAATAATAGAAAGCCTTTTTTTTATAATATGATTTTAAAGCTTATTTACCTTCCAGTGCTGAAATAAACGGAGCGCGGAATTTAGGATCTTTCTCTTTAAATTCTAAAGATTTTTTATACGTATCAATGTTGAAAAACATTTCAGCCGGTTCTCCTGACTTTTGCTCTAAAAATAATTTAAAGCTATAAGTTGCTGTTTTATCAAGATCAGCATTTACTTTATTTGAAGAGAAAACTGTCGGTACCAATGTTGCACTTGCGAAAGGCCCAGAAGCTGGTACTTCATATATTTTACCCAATGCTTTTATAAAAGCATCACTCTCTGCACCTAAAGAAGAAATTTTAATTTTACCTTTTGTAAAACCAACATCTTCATTAGCGACATCATCAATAATTCCGGCAGGGATAAGATTTACGACTTCTACTTTCAATCCAACAGTATCTCCTTTGAAGGTACTTTTAGCCGTATAGATGTAACTAGAATCCGTTTTCACATCATCAACAATACGTAAGAAAAGATGTTTATTATTAGTGACAGGTCCATCAATGGTCAATTCCTCAATAGGAATGTTACTTTTTTTTGATTTATCGCCACCTTGTTGGTTTTGGGTAGTGTTGCCACATGCTGTCGCAAAAGCTAACGCAGATAGAACAGCAATTTGATTTATTTTTCTCATCTTTTTCAGTAATTATGTTTATCAGTAAAATCGTTTACTAAAACTAACGATTTTTACTGATAAACAAATAAAATAGATTGATTGTTTTACTTAATTAAAGCATCATATAAGATTTCTACAGGGTGGTAAGAATGTCTTGCCGCTCCATCTTTAATCTGGTGCCGGCAAGATGTACCTGCCGCAGCAATCCATGTCGAAGAATCCGTATTTCGGACCGTAGGCAACAAAACCAATTCCGCTACTTTCATCGAGATGTCGTAATGTTCTTTTTCATAACCAAATGATCCCGCCATACCACAACAGCCTGAGGGAATCACCTCTACTTTGTAGTTTTGAGGAAATGACAAGACTTTTTCTGTTGTTTCTACTAAATGAAATGCTTTTTGATAGCAATGTCCATGCAACTTAATTGTTTTCTCACGCGTACTGAACTGCTCTTTTTGAATACGGCCAGCCTCAATCTCTTTCAGTAAAAACTCATCAAACATCAATGCATTTTTAGCTACTCTACTTGCATCTTCATAGAGATCCGAATCTACCAAAGAAAGATATTCATCTCTAAAGGTAATGATACCCGATGGTTCTATTCCTAATAAGGGGGTCTCCTCCGTTATTAGATCTTTCAAAAAAGTAATATTTTTATTAGCGATCTTCTTCGCTTCTTTAACCATACCTTTTGAAAGATAAGTTCGACCACTCTCAATATGTTTTGGAATAATCACTTCATAGCCTAAAGCAGTTAGTAATTTATATGCTGTAATACCTATTTCGGCATCGTTATATTCTGTAAATTCATCTGCGAATAAGTATACGCGCCGCTTTGCATTTGTCTTGTCTTTCTGCTTTCTCACCCATTGTGACAATGTAGTACCAGCTACCAACGGCAGTGATCTCTTAGGGGCAAAACCAATGGTTCTTTTTACAAGGCCAGCTAAAAAGTCATTTTTGACAACAAAGTTGTATAAGGGTGCTACCAGTGATCCTAATTTTTGAGATTCTGTGAAATTTGCAATCACTCGCGACCGGAAGGGCACACCATGCTCATCGTAATAATGTTGTAAAAACTCGGCTTTCATCTTAGCTACATCAACACTAGAAGGGCATTCAGTTTTGCAACCTTTACATGATAAACATAAGTCCATCACTTCTTTTAATTCTTCATGGTCAAACCGGTTCTCTTTTGTTGAATTTGTCAAAAATTGACGCAACATATTGGCACGAGCGCGTGTCGTATCCTTTTCATCACGGGTAGCCATAAAAGAGGGACACATCGTTCCACCGGTAATTTCTGTTTTTCGGCAGTCACCCGATCCGGAACACTTCTCGGCCAGACGTAGGATACTTTCCTCTTTCGAAAAATCGAAATAGGTCTTTATCTGTGTTGTATTTTTATTATTATCATAACGGAGATGGGTGTCCATTGGTGGTGTATTTACAATCTTATTGGCATTAAATACGCCTTTAGGATCAAATATTTCTTTAACTTGCTCAATGAGTTTAAAGACTTTTCCTCCTAAGACTTTCTCAATAAACTCACCTCTCAGACGACCATCACCATGCTCACCACTTAAAGATCCATTGTATTTTAAAACTAAATCTGTTGTCTTTTCTAAGATCGAGCGAAAAGTCTTTACCCCCGATTCTGTTTTTAAATTAACAAAAGGCTCAATATGGAGTTCTCCTGCTCCAGCATGCGCGTAATAAGATGCGTGAACTCCCTCTGCAATCAATAAATTTTGAATATCTGCTACATATGCAGGTAAATCTTCCGGAGAAACCGCACAATCCTCAATCAAATTAACCGGCTGACTATCTCCGGGTAAATTACGGATTAACCCTAAACCCGCCTTCCGTACATCCCAAACCAAATTGGTCTGCTCACCTGTTATATATGGATAAGCATAACCCAAATGCTTTTCAATCAACGCGGCCTTCAATGCCATCGCTTTTGCTTCCACTTCATCTGGCGTATTTCCTCTGAACTCCACTATAAGCAAAGCTTTGGGATCACCTTCTATAAAAAAACGATTATATTGATAAGTGGGGTGCCCGACAGTAAAATCCATGATATACTTATCGACAAGTTCCGAGGCTTCGGGATTATGTGACAAAGCAATCACATTACCTTCCATACACGCAATCATATCGTCAAAGTGGATACATAGGAGACCTAATTCTTTAGGCGGTAATGGTAATAATTGCAACTTGGCCTCTGTAACGATCGCTAGGGTTCCTTCAGAACCAGCTAATAGACGGCACATATTGAAAGGAGCAGTTTTATCCGATACCATATCCAGTGCATATCCTGTATTTCGTCTTGTTATCGACCGCTTGGGATATCCCGATGCTATTGCCTGCATATTTTCTTCCACTGTCAGCATCGCATTCAATTCGCGGTAAATTGCACCTTCCCTATCTTTTTGTATTAATTTCTTAAAATAAGATGCTTCATCCAACGCTTCAAATACGACCTCAGACTGATCATCTAATATGACATTCGCTGTTAATAAATTTTGACGGGTATCGCCCCATACGATGGAATGTAATCCGGAGGAATTATTACCGATCATTCCACCAATCATCGCACGACTTGCTGTTGAGGTCTCTGGACCAAACATGAAGCCAAATGGTTTAAGGTAATGATTGAGATCATCACGAATAACACCAGGTTGCACTCGCACCCATTGTTCTTCGACATTTAATTCAAGTATCTTATTAAAATACTTCGAGATATCCATAACGATACCATTTCCAACAACCTGACCTGCTAAGGATGTACCTGCTGTCCTCGGAATAATCGTAATGCCGTTTGCAGATGCAAACTGTATTAAAATTTTGATATCACCACTATTTCTAGGAATCGCTACAGCTAAAGGTAGTTCTTGGTACACGGATGCATCAGTGGAATAGGCAAGACGGATGGTATGGTGATAAGCAGAATCATCATAATACAAGTCCCCCGTTAAAGATTGCGATAATTGATCTAAAGAAATATTTTCCTTCACAGTATGGTATAATTTGTATCAACAAATCTAACTATTTTAAATAATGAAAAGAATTGATAATGCAAGAAAATGAAAAAACAATATTAAAAACGCACAAAAACGCATGTATATGATTTTTTGATGCTGCAAATAAGATGTACTTTTGCAGTAAAATATTTTAAGATGCGTAAAACCCTCATGCGATATAGCCTTCACTCCGACTTCATCATCTATTTGATTCGTATTTTGATCGGTTTTTCTATTGGTTACTTTTTATATATCAGCTTTCCTGAATATTCAGCAATATGGGCTTTAATTTCTATTGTTTTAGTGATTTCTCCGGATGATAATGAAGCAACAAAAATTGCTTTTGATAGAACTAAGTCTAATTTTATTGGTTCGGCGACGGGTATATTATTTTATTTTACCAATCTTCCTCAGATGTGGTCTATGCTTTTGGGCGTCATCACATCCGTCGCTATATGCAGGTTATTCAATATCCTAAGTGTGGCCCGTACAGCAATGGTAGCCATGATCATTGTCGTGGTTCATGAACATCAATTAAAGTCATATGTTGCCGCACTCGATCGTTTTGCCTGTGTCACTATTGGTTGTCTCATAGGATTGATTGTCACCCTTAGCACCAGTTATATTATTAAAATATTACGTGAAAAATACTCGATGGAAACCTTTAGCGAATAATATTCGATGAGACACCTAAAATACCAAAGATAATTCAACAAAACACAAACACCCTAATAATCAGGTTATTAAATAAAAAAAACTAGTGCTCAGGCTAGTGAAAAGGCTATTTGTTCTAAAAAAAATAACCCTATAAATAGAATTATATTCTGAATTTAACTAAATAATTTGAATAATATTCGAAATATCACTACCTTTGCATTCGATATGACAAAAGTAGAATATAATTTAGATCATGTAGATTTCAAAATCTTGCGTTTAATGCAGGATAATGCTCGAATCAATAATGCTGATATAGCAAGAGAGCTTAGTATGGCTCCTTCTGCGATTTTAGAACGTGTTAAAAAATTAGAGCAAAAAAATGTAATCCTACAATACAACGCCAAGATAAATCCAGCGGCAATTGATCAGAAATTACTATCGTTTATATTTATCAAAGCGAACGATATAATTGGAGAACAGAAAGTCGGTATTCTTCTAGCAGAGATACCCGAAGTGCAGGAAGTGCATGATATTGCTGGAGATGATGGTTACCTAATCAAAGTTCGGACGGCTGATTCTACTGCGTTAGTCGATTTGATGCGTAACACTTTGGGAAAAATTGAAGGAATAATTTCAACAAGAACCACAATTGTTTTGCAAACAGTGAAAGAAGAACAACAATTAGTTATACCGGAATAATTTAGGAAAGGAATAGAGAGATGTTAAATAATAAAGTACAACAAGCAAGCCCTTTAATGATCGTACTCGCGTATGCTGTCGTATACATTGTATGGGGGTCGACTTTTTTCTTTATTGAAAAAGCGCTTCACAGTTTCCCGCCATTCATTTTAGGATCTTTTAGGTTTATTACTGCAAGTATTTTGCTGATGGGGTACTGTGTATTGAAGGGTTATAAAATATTCAACAAGAGAGCAATCCGCGATTCTATTGTTGTTGGATTTTTACTCTTATTTATTGATATGGGTGGTCTTATCTGGGCAGAGCAATATGTTTCAGGTGGTGTTGCAGCGATTATTGCGGCAGCAGCGGCGATTTGGTTTGTTATTCTTGATAAACCAAAATGGAAAGAAAATTTCAGCAGCAAATCTACCATCGCTGGCTTGATTTTAGGTTTTGCTGGTGTTGTTTTACTCTTTGTAGAGCAAATCATCGCAAGCAAATCTTCTGCAAATAAAGAAATAACCGTTATTGCTTTAGTGATTATGGTACTGGGATCTATCGCCTGGACTGCAGGTTCATTATATTCCAAATACCAGAAGAAAAGCCAGCAAGAAGAGACGGAAGATTTACATGTCTCCGTAAAGACTGCATGGCAGATGATTACAGCAGGTGTATTATTTACAATTGTTGCCAGCTTAAATGGTGAATTTGCTCATTTTAGTTTCCAACAGGTAACGCCTATCGACTGGTTTAATATATCGTACTTAATTGTTTTTGGATCTATTTTAGCATTCAGTTCTTACATCTGGTTGCTATCAGTAAGACCTGCTACGGAAGTGAGTACATATGCCTATGTTAATCCTATTGTAGCATTGGTATTAAGTTACTTTTTCAGTAGCCATGCCGTGACATACATACAAGTAATAGGCCTAGTTATTATATTGGTTTCCGTATTGCTGATGAACTGGAAATTATATAAGAATAATAAAATGGTTGCAAAAATCACAAAAACTACCATTGCAGATCGTCGGAAATCAATACGATTGAGAAATCAAAGAGATGCAGTGGTCAGAAAAGACATTAAAAAACCAGAGGTTGCCAATTAGAAAAAGCGCCTTCTTTTGCATATTGATAATAAAAGCTTAACAAAAATGTTAGGCTTTTATTATCTACATTTGTACCGAAAACACTTATTACATGATGAAACTTACTATACATCAACTTCAATATGTAACCTTCGGGTTTTTAGCTATTTTACTTAGCACATCTTGCAGCAAAAAATTAAGTCCTGTCCAAAAGGACTTTAAGCAATACGAGATCAATAACAGCACCGTTGAGGATAGCGCGATCGTAGCTATTTATAGTCCCTATAAAAAGCAAATGCAGGCAGAGATGAACCGGGTAATCGGCTTCTCGGAAGTTGCATTGACTAAAGAAAAGACTCCTGAAACTTTAATGGGAAATTTCTTTACACAAGCGCTATTGGTTGCCAGTGAAAAAATCAACAACAAGGCTGATATCGCTTTTGCAACAAAGGGCGGTATTCGCAATGAAATAAAAGCGGGAGATATTACTGTAGAGAGTGTTTTTGAGGTTATGCCATTTGAAAATCAGCTTACAGTGATGGAGCTGAACGGTGAACAAATTGAAGAACTCGCCAACTTTATAGCGGCAACAGGGGGGCAACCTGTTTCAGGAATTACCTTATCTATCCAAGACAAAAAGCCAATAAATATTCAGGTACAGGGAAAAGATATAGACAAAAGTAAAACCTATAAAGTAGTCACCTATGATTACCTAGCGAATGGAGGAGACAATTTAGATTTATTTACACATGCGCTTAAAAGAACTGATTATCCTCAAAAAGTAAGGGAAAGCTTGATGGACTATATTTCCAGCTTTACAAAAAATGGTCAAAAAATTAATATGCAATTAGATGGAAGAGTTAAAATCATTAAATAGAAGAGGCTTTATAAAGACTGCCGCAGGCCTTTCTGCAGCAGTAACACTTGGTACGTTACCATTCTCATCATTTGCAGGTTCAAAAAAAATAAAATTAACCATTCTACATACCAATGATGTTCACAGCAGAATTGAACCCTTTCCTATGGATGGCGGTAGATATCAAGGATTGGCAGGAGTTGCACGCAGAAGTACACTCATCAAAAAAGTAAGAGCTGAAGAAGATCATGTTCTTTTGTTGGACGCAGGCGATATGTTCCAAGGTACTCCCTATTTTAATCTGTTTGGAGGGAAATTAGAGCTTGACTTAATGACCAAATTGGGATATGATGCGGGTACATTTGGTAATCACGAATTTGACAATGGGTTAAATGGGCTTATCAAATATCTGGATCACGCCAAATTTCCTTTTTTAACGGCAAACTATGACTTCACAGGAACAGTGCTGGAAGGAAAAACACAAGATTATACCATCTTCAAAAAAGGTGGAGTGAAAATTGGTGTTTTTGGTTTAGGGGTAGATATTGAAGGGCTGGTTGATCCGAATAATTTCAAAGGCATGAAATACCTGGATCCAATTCTTGTTGCGAACCGTGTGGTCAAAGAATTAAAGGAAAAGCATAAATGTGACCTTGTCATTTGTCTATCTCATTTAGGGTATCAATACGAAAGTGAGAAGGTATCCGACCTCGTATTAGCTTCCAAGACTAGTGATATCGATTTAATCATTGGTGGACATACGCATACCTTTTTGAAAGAACCTACTTTTGTAACGAACTTAAAGGGAACAAAGACAGCTGTTAACCAAGTGGGTTTTGCAGGAATAAACTTAGGAAGAGTTGATATTATTTTTGAACCTTCGACAGGTAAAAAGAATATGTTAGCCTCAACTTATGAAATTAACAATTCTATTGAAGCATCCCAATTAGTTTAAAAATAACATTTTTATCTAGCCAAAGGGATATGATTTATTCCTTTGGCTTTTTTTACATATTCACTTGAAAAAACTTTTATCCATCTATATCGGATCCTTCAAAGGGTTATCGCGCTCCGCATGGTTGCTCGCAATTGTAATGCTTATCAACAGAATGGGAAGCATGGTAATCCCATTTTTAGGAATTTACATGACCCAGGCTCTTAATTTCAACATTAAGCAGGTTGGTCTTGTTCTGATGTGTTTCGGCTTTGGATCTGTTTGCGGTTCATATGTAGGAGGTTGGCTAACCGATCGATTTGGGAGTTTTAAAGTCCAGCTACTCAGTTTAACATTAGCAGCTCCCCTATTTCTGATCACTCCTTACTTCAGGACTGTCGAGTCTTTAGGTATTATGATCTTTATTTTGAGTGCTGTCTTTGACGCATTCAGACCTGCCAACTCGGTTTCGGTCGCAAGCTATGCAAAACCTGAAAATATAACACGTGCTTTTTCATTGAATCGATTAGCGGTTAACTTGGGGTTTTCAATTGGACCTGCGGTTGGTGGCTTTTTAGCAGGGATATCCTTTAACTGGATATTCTACGGAAATGCAATGGCGGCAGCAGTGGCAGCGGTTGTCTTTTTTCTATTCTTCTATAAGAAGGAAAAAAACAATTTAAAAACTTTAAAAACTGCACCGGTTACCACGACATCTCAACATAAAAAAGAACGAAATCCCTATAAAGATAGTCCGTTTATCATCTTTAATATCCTTTGCTGTATATTCTCATTATGTTTTTTCCAACTCATATCGACACTTCCTATTTTCTATCGTGAAGTGCATCACTTAAATGAACATGAGATCGGATTCTTAATGGGCTGGAGCGGTTTAATTATCGTTCTTTTAGAGATGTTTATTGTACATATTGCAGAAAACAAATTGACCATCACAAAAACATTGGTAATCGGAACGCTTTTCTGTTCTATATCTTATGCCATGTTCAATATACATGCAGGGGTATTCATGCTCTATGTTACTTTTTTCGTGTTTGGCATCGGCGAAATGTTAACACTGCCTTTTATGGCAACTGTTACCATAAACAGGTCAACAGCCAAAACACAGGGAGCCTATATGGGCTTCAATTCATTAGCGTTCTCTGCTGCGAATATTTTTTCACCGCTTTTAGGAACAAATATTGTTGGATCGTTTGGATTCACGACACTTTGGTGGGCTACCTCTGCCGTTCTCGCGTGTACTGCAGTAGGATTTTACTTTGTTTTAAAGCGTTTGTAGCAGTTCAAATGAATAGGTTGTGCAATCGATAATTTTAGACTAAAATTGACTTGACATACATATTATAGAAAAGGCCCGATATTTATATATCGGGCCTTTTCTATAATATGTATTTTGCTCTTATTAACTGCTGAAGTAAGCTCTTACGTTCTTACCTTCTACCCAGTTCATAAATGCTTTATTAACAACTTTATTTCCTCCAGGAGTCGGATAATTACCAGAGAAGTACCAGTCACCTTTATGATCAGGACAAGCAATATGTAAATTATCTAAAGTCTGGAAAATCACTGTTACTTCAGCTTTCAAATGATGTGGCGTAATGATTCTCGCAATTTCATTTGAAATTTCATCATCTGTAAAGGGTTCGTAGATAGCTTTGACATAATTTTCTATTTCGTCAATATCTGCTGTTATCGAAACCAAACATTTTTGATATACTTCATCAATAATATGTGCTAAACCACGTTGTCTTAATAACGATATAGCCGCTTCAAAAGCAACAAACTCACCCATTCTAGACATATCGATACCGTAACAATCTGGGTAACGAATTTGCGGTGCTGATGAAACAATTACAATCTTCTTCGGATTCAGACGATCTAAAATTGTTAAGATACTTTGTTTTAAGGTTGTTCCTCTTACAATGGAATCATCAATCGCAACGATTGTGTCTTCATGATCTTTAACAATTCCGTAAGTTGTATCGTACACATGCTGTACCATATCAGTACGATCAGCATCTTGCGTAATAAATGTACGTAACTTAGCATCTTTCACATTCAATTTCTCAAAACGAGGATGAATGCTTAAAATATCTTCTAACTCACCGTCATCAATCTTATCAGCTCTATTTAATAAGGCATCCTTTTGAAAATCTCTAACGTAGGTATTGATACCATCCATCAGACCATAGTAAGATACTTCAGCCGTATTTGGAATAAAAGAAAACACCGTGTTCTTAATATTATTATCAATTGCATTTAATACTTGCGGACATAAAAGGCGACCTAATTTTTTGCGCTCTTTATAAATATCAGCATCTGAACCTCTTGAAAAATAGATACGCTCGAAAGAACATGATTTTTGCTCAACAGGCTCTCTAAACATTTCTTCGGTAACTGTCCCATCTTTTTTTGCAATCAACGCATGTCCAGGTTTAATTTCCTGCACTTTATCAATAGGAATATTAAATGCAGTCTGAATAACTGGTCTTTCCGAAGCAACAACAAGCACTTCATCGTCTTTATAATAGAAAGCTGGACGGATACCGGCAGGGTCGCGCATAACAAATGCATCTCCATGACCAAATATACCTGCAATCGTATAACCACCATCCCAAGTTTTTGCTGAACGCGTTAAGATCTTAGGAACATCCAAGTTTTTTGCAATCAGAGAACTGATTTCAATATTAGAATAACCTTCTTTCTTAAACTTGTCAAATAAATCCTGGTTTTCGTCATCTAAGAAATGTCCAATTTTTTCCAATACAGTAACTGTATCTGCCTTTTCTTTTGGGTGTTGACCTAGCTCGTACAACTGTTGCAATAATTCGTCAACATTTGTCATGTTAAAATTACCGGCTACAACCAAATTGCGAGACATCCAGTTGTTCTGTCTTAAGAAAGGGTGACAACTTTCAATGCTATTTTTACCATGAGTACCGTAACGCAAATGACCTAATAATACCTCTCCGGTAAAACTAACATTATCTTTTAACCATTGTGTATCTTTAGATTCCTCCGGATATGCCTTGTGTACAGATGCAAACTTCTTTTGTACATATTCAAAGATATCAGCCACAGCACTGGATCCCATCGCTCTGTAACGAGAAATGTACCGATTTCCTGGCTTTACGTCGAATTTTATGGTCGCAATACCCGCACCATCTTGGCCACGGTTGTGTTGCTTTTCCATCAATAAGTACAATTTGTTTATGCCGTAGTAAGGCGTACCGTATTTTTCCTGGTAATAAGAAAGGGGCTTTAACAGTCGAATAAGTGCAATACCGCACTCGTGTTTAATTGAGTCGCTCATATCTTGATTTGATGTCGCAAAAATAGCAAATATTTATAATTAGTTGTATCAAAAAAAGACTCTTGTATTTAAAAATTACAACTAGAAGACAAGCAAAACTATTTGATTAGCTGTTGCAAAGCTACTTGCAATACCTTAACATCATCAACACCATCTAAATGTTTTAATAATTTGTGTGTTTTTGCATCGTAGATATACAGTGAAGGTGTTTGTGTAGGTTTAAATAAGCTGATAAACTGTCCATTTTTATCTAAAATAAAAGACACGTTAGGATGAGGTCTCAATTTCTTTGCAAACATATTTATAAATCCTTCCACATATTCGACATCATTCATGGCAACAAAGTAGAATTTAATATTTTTAAACGCCTGTAGCTGATCCGCTATCCCCGCCCCCATTTTCTGACAATGACTACAGCCCGTATCGTAGTAATTAAAAATGATAAGTCCCTCCTTTGGTAAATCGGACGTTTTAAAAGATTTACCAGTAAATACCTCTTGAAGAGAAAAATATGGGATCTGTGCAGGCGCTTGAGCACTGACCCGCTTTGTTGGTATAAGTAAAAAAGTAATTAGTATTAATGTAAATGTTTTCATAAGCTTAAAAATAAAACAGTATTGCTAAAGGTTAAATATACGAGTCAAATTGTACACATAACACCAAGCTGTTAGTTTATTTACAAAAAATAACGTAAGTTTGGTTGATTAACTTTTTTTAGAACGTCACTTAACACAATTAAACTGTGAAAAAACGTATTGCCATATTTGCTTCAGGTTCTGGTTCCAATGCCCAAAAAATAATGGAATATTTTAAATATTCTGAAGATGCCGAAATCGCTATCGTATTGAGCAATAATGCTGATGCATATGTTATCCAAAGAGCTGATAATTTTGAAATACCTGTCCACGTATTTGACCGAAATGAATTTTTCAAATCGGACGAAATTGTTAAAATGTTAAAAAACTTAAACATTGACTTAATTGTACTTGCAGGATTCCTTTGGTTAGTTCCTAATAATCTTTTACAAGCTTTTCCCAATAAGATTATTAATATCCATCCAGCGCTGCTACCTAAATATGGTGGCAAAGGTATGTATGGTGATCATGTTCATAAAGCCGTATTGGCAAATAAAGAAACAGAGCATGGCATAACAATTCATTTTGCAAATGAGCATTTTGATGAAGGAGAAGTAATTTATCAAGGCCGATTTAAAGTAGAGCCTCATGATACTTTAGAGGTAATTAAGTTTAAAGGACAACAATTAGAACATCAGCAATACCCTAAGGTAATTGACAACTTACTAAAAAAGATGTAATTTAACGTTTTTTATTTAGACTGCTTATAAATAATATATATCTTTGCATTATGAATACTTCAGAATTGCAAGGAACAGAATTTCAAGATACATTCTCAAAGGAGAAAATAGATTTTTGTGCTGATACAAAAGCATCAAGTCCGTTTTCTCCTTTTTCATGTGCTTGTTTCAAAAAATGTTGTAAGAAATATAAAAAAGGGAATCGTTGCGGCAAATGTCCAAAGCGCTAATTTTTGCCTACTCTTCCTCCAGATAATTCAGATCTTTATCAAAGCTCTCTTCAAGCTGTGTTAATGCATATATAGCAATTCCTGATAATAAAAATATCATCATAAATGCGGCTGTAATAATACCCCAGTGATTGACAAGAACACCGTATAACATTGTTGAAGGGATCAGTGCTCCACGAACAAAGTTAGGTGCAGTAGTGGCCACTGTAGCTCGCAAATTCGTCCCGAACTGTTCTGCAGATATGGTGACAAAAGTTGCCCAATAACCTATACCAAGTCCCATAAAAAAGGAAAGCCATATAAATTTAGTCTCAGACAAACCATCACTTAATAAATACCATGAAGAACTTACGAGGATAATTATTTGACACAGTAAAACGACTTTCTTTCGTGATTTCAAAACCTGAGCTAATAAACCTGCCAGTAAATCCCCTAAAGAAATCCCCAGATAGGTGAACAAAACTCCTTTTCCAGCACTAAGGACAACTGGCGCATGTAGCGCTTTACCAATCTCTGGAGCCTGAGTAACCAGTACGCCTACCACAAACCAAATTGGTAATCCGATGCACAAACAGTATAAATATCTTTTAAAACGACGTTTATCAGTAAAAAGCATACTAAACTTGCCCTTCACTACTGTTTTCTCTTCTGCTGTTTTAAACAAGCCAGACTCGAGTGCTCCTACCCGCATTAACAGTAACAACAATCCCATACCGCCACCAACAAAGTAAGCAGTTCTCCAATCATATTGTTCAGATATAAAATATCCTAAAACGGCGCCTAAGACACCAACTGTAGCAACCAGCATGGTACCATACCCCCGTTTTGATTTATGCATGCTTTCGCTAACTAAGGTAATACCAGCTCCCAATTCACCAGCTAAACCAATACCGGCAATGAAACGAATGATGCCGTACGTCATCACATCTTGTACAAAACCATTCGATATGTTCGCCAGTGAATACAACAAAATCGAACCAAACAAGACTTTCAATCGTCCAAACTTATCACCAATGATCCCCCAGATCACGCCTCCAATCAGTAATCCGCCCATCTGCATATTTAATACAAACTCCCCCTCAGAACGCATATCCGCAGGAGAAACACCGATTTCTTCAAAAGATTTTACACGAACAATCGAAAAGATAATGAGGTCATATATATCAACAAAATACCCCAATGAGGCAACAAGAATAATAATCCAGACATTCTTGTTTGAGGACATTTCGGGTTGGTTAGCCATATTTTATTTTTTTATAAAAATATCATTGTGGAACCATTTTTACAAATCAATTAGCAAACGAATTTTAATTTATTGTATTACATTTGCACCATGTTGTATAGTCCCAAATCCCTAAAGTGGTTATTAAGAATTTACCCGCCATTTTTATTCCAACGCATATGGGTCAAAAAAATTCATACAGACTTTCAAGGTGTGGATGTAAAAATTATCAAAAGTATTTTCAATAAAAACTCAAACAGTACCATATTTGGTGGAACAATTTTTTCAGCAGTTGATCCTTTTTATGCGATTCTTATTGATCAGCGCTTACAATCGCATGGATTTAAAAAAACTGTAGCTTGGCTCAAATCAGCATCCATTGAATATAAAAAGCCTGGCTTGACCAATCTTAGATTTTCGATCAAAATAACTGACGAGGATTTTAATGAATGCATGGATACACTTAAAAACAGAGGTCGGATTATTAAGGCATTTTCTGTAGAAATTGTGAACGATCAAAATGAAATTTGTGCCATTGCGAAAAATGAAATCTATATTCGTGACCTGAATTTTACATACACCAGAGTATAATAAGCTATTATCTTCTTTATCTATTTGGTATCTTTGTCGGTAACAGACAAAATATTTCAATATGAAAAAATTAGCTTTTTTAGTTGCGTCAGCTTTTGCAATAACTTCATGTGCCAATAGCTCAAATACAAATAATCAAAATGATTTAGCGAAAACACAAGAAGAAACCATGAAAATTCATGATGAGATCATGCCGCAAGTAAGTATTTTTGATAAAGATGCAGTTACTATCGATTCAATCCTCACAAATCTTAGTGCTATAAAAACAGCTAAACCTGATCTAGATACAACAAATACTCGACAAGAATTGTCTCAGTTAAAAAGCAATCTCGAAGATGCAACAGATCATATGATGGATTGGATGAAAGACTATAGTGCCGATTCAACGACAGTAGATTATGCTAATCGCGAATTGACTAAAGTAAAAGACATGAAAGCAGTCTTTGATCGTGTATCAAAAGAGAAACAAGAAATCTTAAAAAAGTATTAATATGTTAAAATCAATTCAGATTGGTGCTTCTTTTCTTATTGCACTAACAACATTTACAATATCTAGTTGTCAGTCTAATACAGTTACACTTCCTATTTATGGTCAACGTGAACCAGTAGAGAAAATTATAGATGGTAAGACGGTTATTGATACCCTATACCATACCATCCCCCCTTTCAAATTTCTAAACCAAGATAGTGTCTATATAACGGATAAGAATTTTGATAACAAAGTGTATATCGCTAATTTCTTTTTCACTCATTGCCCAAGTATATGCCCTACTATGAATAGAAATCTGTTGAAAGTATACGAGCAATATAAGGATAGTGATCAAGTTTACTTTTTATCACATAGCATTGATTTCAAATATGACCAGCCACATGTCTTAAAAGAATATGCCAATAAATTGGGTGTTAGCAATGATCATTGGAATTTTGTAATGGGATCAAAAGCTGATATCTATGGAATTGCAAACCAATACCTGGTCTACACAGCAGAAGACAAAAATGCGCCAGGAGGATACGATCATCAAGGATATCTGGTATTAGTAGATAAACAAAAAAGAATACGCGGTGCTTATGACGGCACTAATGATGAGCAAGTTGCGAAACTACAAAAAGAACTTGCTATCCTACTCGAAGAAAAGTAAAATGATAAAACTATATCTTTTAGGAGTATTGATCGCTCTATATTCTTTATGCTCGATAAGCAGTTGCCAGTCAGGCAAAGATATAAAGACAGCACAATATGCCGTAAATGGACAAAAAATATATATTAATCATTGTAAAAATTGTCATGGCGATAAGGGTGAAGGCTTAGGCCTATTATATCCACCATTAACCGATGTAGAATTTTTAACAAAAAATAGAGATCATTTATCCTGTATTGTTAAGAATGGACTAGAAGAAGAAATTGTAGTTGCGGGCAAAACATTTAACACTAAAATGCCAGCGAATGAAATCTTGACCGACATCGATATCGCCTATGTTTTAACCTATATTACCACAAATTTTGGTAAGCAAGATAAAATATTCAGTCTAGAAGAAGTTCAGATGAGTTTAAAAAATTGCAAGTAGGACATTCCATGATTTAAAGAAAGCTTAGTTAATCAACTAGGCTTTTTTTGTGTTGGTACCTATTTAGGTAAAAAAAGAAAGGTTTTCAAACGGGGAGAATGAAAACCTTTACTAACCAATTATAAACCTAAATTATGATGGTACAAATATAGGCCATGCAAATTGATTAGCAAACCAACTAAATGTTAAAATATGTTAACAGCGGAAATGCGAATAAATAGATGTCTGCAATGAATAAAATATAGTTTTTCATTACAATATTTTGACATTTAGATTTGATTAAAATTTCTACATTTGGAACCGAATGAACGTTCAATACACAAAAAATAATTCTAAAGTGATTTCCATATTTGAGACCACACTTCGGTTGATCAAAGATCATGGATTTCATGGCACAGCGATGAGCAAGATAGCTCAGGAAGCTGATGTCGCAATCGGTACAATCTATCATTACTTCCCATCGAAAGATGATTTGATCGTTAGCCTGTTTCAATACTGTGGCGACACTTTAAATGAAGCAATCTTTGGATCGCTGGATGATAAATTGACTTATAAAGACACTTTTTTTCATATATGGAAAGGCTTTGTAAAATTTTACAGAGAACATGTAGAAATGTTCAGTTTTTTTGAACAATTTTACTCATCTCCTTATTATAAGGTGAACAGTTATGAAACAAATGAATCTATTAGTGGTCAGAGTAATATACTTAAATTCTTAACAACAGGAATCAATAAAGGCGAATTAAAAGACACCAATGTAGAAGCATTAGCTTGCGTCTTCTTTGGAACTGCTGTATCAGCAATTAAAGGAGTGAAACACAACAAATTAAAATCAAATGAAAGCATCGAAGATGTTGTAAACATCATTTGGGATGGAGTTAAAAATAAATAATTTTATGAAGTTTAGACAAATAGCCTTTTCTTTGGCAGCCATGACTACAATATACCATGTTAGTTATGCCCAACAAACAGGCAATGAGACGTTACCTGCTAAAGCAAATTTGCAGCAACTCATTGACTATGCCCTTAGCAACAAGATCAGTCTGAAACAGGCTGCAATTGATGAGGAAATTGGCGAAAAAGATATCGACATTGCCTTGTCTGGCTGGTTGCCACAGGTAAACGCTAATGGTTCTTACAACTATAATGTTAAAGTTCCCACCTCTTTTATAGGTGGACAGAACATTGCGTTAGGACAGAAGAATGCTAGTGCTTTAACCTTACAGGCTGATCAACAGATTTTGAATCCGGCACTTATGCAAGCTTCAAAAGCAGCAACACTTATCCGTCAATCCAATAAGCAAAACACTGAAAGTCAAAAAATCAACACAGTGGTTGAAGTGAGTAAGGCTTACTATGATATTTTAACGAGTGAAGAGCAGATCAAAATTGTTCGTGAAAACATTGCTAGACTTCAAAAACAATATAATGACGCTAAAGTACGCTACGAAGTTGGTATGGTTGACAAAACCGATTTCAAAAGAGCTCAAATTGCGTTAAGCAATGCAAATGCGGACGAAAAGCGGACTATTGAATTACGCCGTTATAAATATGATTATTTAAAAAATTTAATCGCAGTTGATCATAAAGTTGATATTACATTATCTTTTGAGAATGCGAATATGGAAAATCAGATTCTGATTGACACGACTTCATCTGCTAGCGTAACCAATAGAATTGAATTCCAGCAATTGGAAACGTCCAAGAAAATGCAAGAATTAGAAACGCAATACTATAAATGGACCTACCTCCCAAATGTAAGCGCATTTTATAACTATGCATTTAATTATAGAAATAACAAATTTAAGGATTTGTATAATGACAATTTCCCAAGCTCTGTAGCTGGATTATCTGTATCTATTCCAATTTTTCAAGGTTTTAAAAGAAAGCATCAAATCAATCAATCCAAACTACGCGAAAGTAGAATTGATTTAAGCATGGAAGATTTGAAAAATCAAGTCAACACAGAATATGCACTTGCAACAGCTTCATATAATGCCAACCTAATTGATTGGAAAACATCAAGAGATAATGTTGACTTATCTAAGGAAGTCTATGATACAATTAAGTTACAATATGATGAAGGTATTAAAACTTACTTAGACTTAATGACAGCTGAGACTGATCTTAAAACAAGTCAATTGAATTATTTAAATGCACTTTATGCACTTCTATCGAGTAAGCTAGATGTTCAAAAAGCATTAGGAACTGTAGATACAAAATAAACAACATTAAGAAACCAAGAATATCATGAATAAAAAACATTTATTAGCAGCTTTTTTTATTGGGACTACGCTAATCTGGCAGTCATGTGGCAATAAAGATGCTCAGAAACAACAGGCTGCACAGCAAGCAGAGCGTGTTGTACCTGTTTCCATAGCAACTGCCACAGAAGAAATTGTCACAGGAAACCAAACATATCCAGCTACTGTAAAGCCCTTGAATGAAGCTGATTTATTTGCTGAAGTTTCTGGTTATGTAACGCAAATATTTGTAACTGATGGAGCATCGGTATCCAAAGGTCAAAAATTATATGAAATTGACGGCACTCGCTATGCAGCGGCTTTAGATCAAGCCAGAGCAAATCTTAAAATTGCACAATCTAATTTGGATCGTGTGCAAACAGATTTAAACCGTTACCAAGCATTAGCGGATAAAGATGCGATCGCAAAACAAACTTTAGATTATGCTAAAACAGATCTAGCAAATCAAAAAGCGCAGATCTTAGGTGCACAAGCTGCTGTAACAACAGCACAAACAAACTTAAATCGTTCAACTATAAGAGCGCCATTCGCGGGTATTGTAGGTATATCCGATGTTCGTCTTGGAGCTTTGGTTAATCCTGGAACTACACGATTAAATACGGTATCTTCAATCAATCCTGTGGCAGTTGAAATCCAAGTGAGCGAGCGTGATATTCCTCAATTTGTAAACTTACAAAAATCAGGTTCTGCAGCACAGATCGGCGCAGTATTACCGGATGGAACGGAGTATACAGCTCCAGGAAGAATTGCCACTATTGACCGTGCAGTAGATCCACAGACAGGAACGATAAGAGTACGTGCTAATTTTGACAACCCTGGTAATGTCTTGAGAGCTGGAATGAATCTATCTTTAAACATCAAAACGAATTCAGCAACTGAAGAAATTGTTATTCCTTATAAAGCTGTTCAAGATCAGTTGGGAGTATTTAACGTTTATGTTGTTGGTGATAGCAGTAAAGCTGAACAACGTAAAGTTGATCTAGGTTTAAAATTAGGAGATAAAGTAGTTGTAAAATCAGGCCTTAAAGTCGGTGAGAAAATTGTTGTTGATGGTATCATGAATGTGCAAACAGGTGTAAAAGTTGCTGAGGCTCCTGCTGCTGCACCTGATGCCGCTGCACCAAAAAAATAATTTTCACAGACTTTATAAGATACAAAAAAACATATGATTTCAGAAGTTTTTATAAAAAGACCCGTCACTGCCATTGTGATTTCCCTATTGATTATGATCGTAGGTGGAATTTCAATTGTGTCATTGCCGATCAGTCAATATCCATCCGTAGCCCCACCAACTGTTTCAGTAACAGCAAACTACACTGGCGCGGATGCTCAAACTGTTGAGCAAACAGTAACGACTCCTATTGAGAGTCAAATTAATGGTACACCGGGCATGCTTTACATGTCCTCGAACAGTACATCGAATGGTCAATCACAGATAACCGTAACTTTTGAAGTTGGTACTGATATTGATATTGCTACATTAGACGTTCAAAACCGTGTGGGTATTGCTGAACCTGCGTTACCCGAAGCTGTTAAACGTTTAGGAGTAACGACACGTAAAGCGAATACAGATATCTTAATGCTTGTTTCACTGGTATCACCAAAAGGTACTCGCGATGCTAAGTTTTTAGATAACTATGCCAATTTATACATCAAAGATGCATTATTACGTATCACTGGTGTTGGTGAGGTTACCGCTTTTGGACAGCCATTCTCCATGCGCGTTTGGTTAGATGCCAATAAATTAACGAATTTAAATCTAACTCCTGCAGATGTATCTGCAGCAATTGCTGAACAAAACTTAAGAATTCCGGGAGGATCGGTAGGTTCTACTCCGCAAAAATCAGATCAGGTATTTGAATACCCAGTGATCACGGATTCAGATTTATCTTCGGTACAGGATTTTGAAGAAATCATTGTGAAATCAAATACCGATGGATCAATTGTTTTATTAAAAGACGTAGCGAGAATAGAATTGGGTCAATTCAGTTATGCAACAAGTACGCGTGTAAATGGTATGACTTCTTCTGGTATGATGGTTTCTCAAACTCCAGGAGGTAATGCTGTGCAATCTGCAGAGGGTATCTATACCGCATTGGAAAGATTAAAAAAATCATTCCCTGATGATGTTGACTATGTTGTCGGTTATGAGACAATTTCTGTTGTTAATGCTTCCATTGAATCAGTTATTCACACTTTGATTGAAGCTTTACTATTAGTAACTTTAGTTGTATTCTTCTTCTTACAGTCATGGAGAGCAACACTAATTCCTGTATTAGCGATTCCTGTATCTATTGTTGGTACATTTATTTTCTTCTTATTATTCGGTTTCTCGATCAATAACTTAACTTTATTAGCATTCGTGCTTGCTATTGGTATTGTGGTCGATGATGCGATTGTAGTGGTTGAGGCTGTGCAGCATTACATAGATCATTATAAGATGTCGGCAGCAGATGCAACGCGTCGTGCCATGAAAGACATTACAGCTCCGGTTATTGCCATTGCTTTGATTCTTTCTGCAGTATTCGTTCCTGTAGGATTTATCCCGGGTATGGTGGGTCAATTGTATCAACAATTCTCCATAACGATTGCCGTTTCGGTTATGCTGTCCGCATTTATTGCCCTGTCATTAACACCGGCATTATGTTCGATCATGTTAAGACCAACAGCAGTACACTCGGAAGCGAAAGGTCTTAATAAGTTTTTCTACAAGTTTAATATCTGGTTCGAAAGAGTAACGAACAAATATTCGAATGGTGTAAAATACTGTATCAAAAAGGCTCCTATGGCGTTAATCATCTTACTTTGTATCTTCATTGGTACAGGATATATGTTTAATAAAAAACCAACTGGATTTATTCCTGGTGAAGATAATGGGATGTTCTTTGCCGGTATTACCTTGCCAGAAGGTTCGTCTACAACACGTACAAAAGAAATTTTAAATGAAGTAGAGCAAGAATTACGTAAAGATTATCCAGAGATTAAAGATATTACGGCTATTGCCGGTATCAATATTTTGAACAGAGCTTTCCAGCCTAACGTAGCGACAGTTTTCGTTTCTCTAAAACCTTGGAAAGATAGAAAGCGTACTGCTAACCAAATTACGGGTGGTATCATGGGTAAATATGCTGGCTATAGTAAAGCACGTGTACTCGCTGTTACTCCTCCTGCGATTCCTGGTCTTGGTACTTCTGGTGGTTTCAGTTTAATGATTCAAGATCAACAGACCGTAGATATCAAAGTCTTCGAAGGTGTTGTTGGTAAATTCCTAGCTGCAGCCAATCAGAGACCTGAAATCGGTATGGCCTATACCCTATTTAACACAAAAACTCCAAATTACAAGTTATCTGTTAATAGAGAGCAAGCGAAGAAAATGGGGGTTCCTGTTTCGACAATATATACCACTATATCTGCATACCTTGGATCTTCTTATATTAATGATTTTACAAGATACGGACGTAACTTTAGGGTTGTATCTCAGGCGGATAAAGATTACCGTATGAACATTGAGGACATCAACAAATTATATGTTAATAATGCTCGCGGTGAATCTGTTCCTTTAAGTTCATTGGTTACTTGGAACCTTGTTCAGAATCCAGCTATTATCAATCACTATAACATCTTTAGAAGTATAGAGGTCAGTGGTAGTGCTGCGCCTGGTTATTCGTCCGGTGATGCCATCAGAGCGCTTCAGGAAGTTGCCGCAGAAACATTGCCGAACGGTTATAGTTATGATTTCTCAGGATTGGCTTTACAAGAAACAAAATCTGGAAATATGACTATTATGATCTTTGGTTTATGTATTCTGTTTGTATTCTTGCTACTAGCTGCTCTTTATGAAAGTTGGTCTGTTCCATTCTCAATTTTATTATCGGTACCACTAGGGGTATTTGGAGCAATTTTAACATTAACATTGATTCCAGCATTAGATAATAATATCTATGCACAAATTGGTTTAGTTGCGATTATTGGTTTAGCGGCTAAAAATGCGATTCTAATTGTTGAGTTTGCTAAAGAACGTGTAGATATCGGAATGAACTTATATGAGGCAACATTAGATGCTGTTAAGCTTCGTCTGCGTCCTATTATCATGACATCTTTTGCATTTATCTTAGGTATTATTCCTTTGATGTTATCGACTGGTGCCGGAGCCATTTCTCGCCAAACAATTGGCTGGACAGTATTTGGTGGTATGTCTGCAGCGACAGTTTTAGCAATCTTTATCGTTCCAGTACTGTTCGTTGTGATCACACGACTGGCTTATGGTAAAAAGAAATTAGCCGAGTTAGAAGCTAATTTTGATGAAGAAAAAGCTAAAAATTTATCTGCCCACTAAACATTAAAATTTATCTCAATATAATCAAGAAAGCCTTTCAATTCATTTTGAAAGGCTTTCTTGATTATAAGCTATTTCAAATCGCTAAAAACATTGCCAGTTGAAGCTACAATCTTAACAATAATCTTACAATTGAAAAATGCTTTAATGTTAGCACAATTTGATATTTTAGCACTTCAACTAACCATCTAAATATGAAGCTAAAATTCATTACTTTATTACTGCTTGCCGGTACGATAAGTAGTCTACATGCGCAATCTGCTAAAGACTATGCAGACGCTTATCAAGACTTACAAGTATTCGAAACTCCTTTAGCCGTTAAGCTAAAAAAAGGAATCAAAAAATCTGATCTTGATAAAATTAAAAATCCACAGGTCAAACAGGTTGCCACCTCCTTATTAAATAATCAATATGATCAAAAGTACAGGTTTGCAGAATACAATGCTATCCTTAGCCCTTCAACCTTAGGTCATAACTTAATGATCGGTGATGGATACAGCAAATATGAAAATATAACCGGAATTTATCTGCCTATAGGTCGCCATATCATATCTGTCGATCATATCGCTGCAGATAATGAAGTTAAATTGATCATTCCAAATTGGAACCGCCGAGCTCCCGAAGGAATGGATCCGACCAAAGACCCAAAGGGATGGGGTATTGTAAAGCAAGAATTTAAACTCAAAAATGGTATCAACATCATTGATGTCAAAGATTTCGACGGCCTGGCTTATATCGATTATTTCTCCGAAAATCCTAAAAAAGAAAAAGCAATCAGTGTACATTTTATTGGTAGCCCAGTTAATGGTTACTTTGATATTACGAAAAACAATGATCAAGATTGGAACAAATTGGTAGATCAGGCTGTATATCCGGTTATTGATGCCAAAGGTCGACACATTCAGATTGCCTACCCTGCTGCCGATATTAAAAAGTATGCTTATGGAAAAGGTGTCGAGCTGATCAGTAATTATGATTCTCTTATTTACAGACAGCATCGTATTATGGGACTTATTAAATATAACAAAGTCCCTGAAAACAAAATTCTCTCGCGTGTAAATTATAATTATTACATGTTCCGTGACGGAGATGGAGTTGCTTATATGGGTACGGATCCTGGCAATGCAATGCCGCTTGTTGTAGACCCGGCCCGCGTAATCAAAGGGGATCCATGTTGGGGGTTTTCACATGAAGTAGGACACGTACATCAATTAAGACCTTACTTGAACTGGGGAGGATTGGGTGAAGTAAGTAATAATATTTTCTCTCTTTATGTAACAACTTCTTATGGCAATAAAAGCCGTCTTTCAGAACAAGGTAATTACAAAAAATCCAGAGAAAGTATCATTAATGGTAAAATAAGTTACCTACAGGATCCAGATGTATTCAATCGCTTAGTACCTTTCTGGCAACTTCAACTGTATTTCGCAAATCAAGGTAAAAATCCTAATTTTTATCCTGATTTATTTGAAGCTTTCCGCAAACAGAATCCTGAACGTAGAAGCAGACGCGGTGGCGGTCAAGTAATGGGCGATCGTGGAAACAACCCTGCTGTACACCAATTGAATTTTGTAAAAACAGCATCTCAGGTCGCAAAACTTGATCTCACAGATTTCTTTGATCTGTATGGCTTCTTCCATGTTGGAAAATTTACTTATGATGATTATGGTAATTATACATACGAAATGACACAAGAAATGGTTGATAAGTGCAAAAAAGAAATTCAACAACTTAATCTTCCAAAGCCAGATATGGATATCTCTACGCTGACCGATTAATATTAATAAAAAAGAATCGACAAAGTATTGTTGATTCTTTTTTTTATTATTTATAGTAACACTTTACTATCCATATAATAAAAAATATTTAAAAAATATTATTACAAATTATGCGAAATTTTATCTTATTATCCTTTCTCTTTATTTGCAGTATACATGTATATGGCCAAAAAAAAGATAAAAGTAAAACTCCAAATGTAATCTTCATTTATGTTGATGATCTAGGTTACGGTGATTTAAGCTGTTATGGTGCAAAAGAAATATCAACTCCACATACAGATGAATTAGCTAAAAATGGAATCCGGTTCACAAGAGGGCACAGCACCTCCGCCACCTGTACCCCATCCCGATTTGCATTGATGACCGGAGAATATCCATGGAAACAAACTGGGAGAAATATATTACCTGGTGATGCCCCACTTATTGTACCTACAGACCGATTAACATTACCTAAAGTATTTAAGCACGCTGGTTACAAAACAGGTATTGTTGGAAAATGGCATCTTGGATTAGGGGATAAAACCAGTAAAGACTGGAATGCAGATATCAAACCCGGACCAAATGAAGTTGGTTTTGACTATTCTTTTATTTTCCCCGCCACAGCAGATCGTGTACCTACTGTATTTATGGAAAACCATCGCATTATAGGTCTTGATCCCAATGATCCTATAGAGATAGATTACCGAAAAAAAGTTGGCCAAGACCCTACAGGAAAAGAACATCCTGAGCTTTTAAAATTACAATCTTCAGTTGGCCACAATCATACTATTGTAAACGGAATAGGACGGATCGGATATATGAGCGGTGGAAAACAAACCAGATGGACAGACGAAGAACTTGCCTCTACATTTCTTTCAAAAGCTCAAGATTTTATAAAAAGTAACACAAACAGCCCATTTTTTCTATACTTTGCTTTACATGATATTCATGTACCTCGAATGCCAGCAACGATGTTTAAAGGTAAAAGTAAATTAGGCTATCGTGGTGATGCAATATTAGAAATGGATTGGGTGGTTGGTCAAATCACGGAACAATTAAAAAAACTGGGACTTGACCAAAATACGATGATTGTCTTTAGCAGTGACAATGGACCTGTTTTAGATGATGGATATGCAGATCGAGCTGTTGAGCTAAATGGTCAGCATAAACCAGCAGGCCCGCTTCGTGGCTGGAAAACAGATGTTTATGAAGGTGGCACCCGCGTTCCTTTTATAATCAGCTGGCCGGCTGTTATTAAACCTGCTGTATCACATGCACTAGTTAGTCAGATGGACTTTGTTGCTAGTTTTGCAAAATTTTTCAATCAGTCCATTCCTGATGGAGAGGCTTCAGATAGTGAAGATATTTTGGGGGCTTTACTCGGAAAATCTCCGAAAGGCAGATCTATATTAGTTCAGGAAGGTTATCATAACCTAGCCATTGTAAAAGATAATTGGAAGTACATACCTCCAATTAAAGAGCAAAACGCTCAATTATTCGATTTAAAAAATGATATTTCCGAAAGCGTAAACCTGATTAACAAATATCCGAAAAAAGTAGATGAGCTTGCTCATTTACTTAAAGGTTTCCAATCCAAGACTTTGAAATAAACAACTGATAGAATTATCAACAAAAATACGAATAGCAGTAAAACTGCTATTCGTAAACTATTAACCTAAAGAAAGAGTGTAGTGGTACACTCTTTTGATCGCATATAGAATACAAATCAAAAAGCAATTTGTTTGCAACGATTTGCCCCAATGCTATATTTTTTAAATCTGAACTTTGATCGATTACAAAACCAAATTACTATAATACAATTTATTGCACGATGAGCAAATACAAATTTTTTTATCTAAAAATACTAAATTCTGGAAGTTGTCAAATATCTGATGCTAAACTTAATATCATCAAAATAACTACTTTAATTAATAAAGATCTTGTTCATCATAAAAAAAATATATAAATATTTACACGGATCTATCCTGAAATCTTACATTTGCAGAGTCACAATCATTTCAGTTGTGAACGGCAAATTTAAAAAGTCATGATAGGAAGATTATATCTTCAGCTAGAGCTATTTAATAGGTGGCGCACTAAAAAGATTTCAAATAAAAATTTCTTAGTCATTGTTGCTCTTTTAGTTGGTCTTATAGGAGGTTTTGCTGCGGCCACCCTTAAAGGACTTACCCATTGGATAGCGGCATCACTACAAAATGAAGTGCAGTCACAATATAAATACTACATCTACCTCCTATTCCCATTAATTGGTATATTGTTAAGTGTTATTTATGTGCGAAGGTTTATAAAAAAAGGAAAATTTGAACACGGGATTACCCCAATTATTTACTCAATATCCCGCAAGTCAAGTCGTATCGAACCCCATAATATCTATTCTCAAATTATTACCAGTGCGATTACAGTTGGTTTCGGTGGATCTGCCGGTCTTGAAGCACCGATAGCATATAGTGGAGCAGCGATAGGTTCCAATACCGGACGTTTTTTTGGTCTTAATTATAAAGAGATAACACTCTTATTAGCCTGTGGGGCGGCCGCTGGAATATCTGGAGCATTCAACAGCCCGGTTGCCGGAATGATTTTTGCTATTGAAATTCTCCTTCCTGAGTTTTCAATACCCGTATTTATTCCACTTTTAATTTCTACGGCAACAGCAGCAGCTGTTTCGCGTTCCTTATACAGCGAACCCCTATTCCACTTGGTAACTGATGACTGGGAGTTTCATGCCCTAATTTATTACTTTGGATTAGCAACTATTATTGGAGGATTTTCAATCTACTTTGCTCGATTAACAACTTGGCTGAAGAATCTATATTCAAAAATAACTAATCCATACCGTAAAGTATGGGTAAGTGGAATAAGTCTTGGTATCTTAATTTTCTTATTTCCCTCACTTTATGGCGAAGGCTATATCACGATACAAAAAATATTAGACGGAAGTCATCAGGACATCCTGAGCAACAGTATGTTTTCACGGTATAGTGATATAGGCTGGCTTGTTGTTGCATTTACTATTGTTACCGTATTTGCTAAATCTCTTGCAGCTTTGGTTACTTTAAACAGTGGCGGCAATGGTGGCGTATTTGGCCCAAGCCTGATCATGGGGGGCCTTATGGGATTCGCCTTTTCATATGGAATGAACCTAACGGGTCTTGTCGATCTAAATGTTGCTAATTTCACGGTGGTTGGTATGGCTGCAGCATTGAGCGGTATTATGCATGCCCCTCTTACAGCGATATTTCTTATCGCAGAAATCACGGGTGGATATGCACTGATGGTTCCACTTATGCTGGTCGCTGCCACAACATATTTCATTAATCGTGCAGTACAGAAACATTCGATATACACCAAGGTATTAGCGGAACAGGGCGACTTATTGACGTACGAAGACAAAGACAGAACAGTTCTAAGTATGATGAAACTACGTCATCTACTTGAAAATAATTTCACAATCATGCGTCCTGATGAATTTGCCAAAGATAGAAACCATGACATTATCCATAGCAAAAGAAATATCTTTCCTGTTGTAGATTATGATGGAACATTTATAGGACTTATCTATAGTGAGCGCTTATTGGAAATTTTATTAGGTGAGAACCTCGATGGTTTAAAAATGAAAATGAGCGAACTGGCACAGCAACCTATAGACATTATTGAAATGGGTACCAATATGGAAGTAGTTATGCAGAAAATGAAAAAAGAAGATGTATGGATGCTTCCTGTCATTGATGAAAAAGGAAAATATAAGGGCTTTTTATCGAAGTCAGCTGTCTTCAATAAATATCGGGCATTATTGATGAGACAAGCAGCTTATTTAGAACAATAAGTGGCTCAAACCTAAATATTTCATATCTCGGATCAAATTTCCGGGCTTCAAATAGCACACATAAATCGTCAAATTTTCCGCGATAATTCAGGTTAATAATCTGGATGCGCTCCTAATTTTGGAGCGCATCCAGGAATTATTTTCTCTTTCGCAATTTCCCCAACAACCGACTTGTAACAAAACTTACCACAGTTCCTATTACAGCCATCAGTGCTGTCTGCGCAACGTCACCAAGAGAAAAGCTAGCCCATATCGAACAGAGGGTACCCCCTAAAGTACCGATACGGATATCATTGCCTTTCATCCTGCACCTCCTTTTCTTTATCAATTAACAGCTGGTCTGCCAGAGGTGACTCCACCTCTCCTTTTTTATCTTTATCATCCAGCACTGTCTCCACCACACCTAGACCCAGTGAGATATATTTAATAATATTTAATGCCTTGACCGGCAATTTAATCGGAGCCATAAGCACTACCTGTAGCGCACGGCTTATTTTTTGAATTATCTTTTTCATTTGTTTAATTATTAGAAGGTTAGAAAGATAGTAGCGCAAAAGTGAACAAGTAACATAGTAACCAAGTCAGCATTGAAATGATTAGTTGGATTGATAGTTAAAAAAGTCTAACTTATTACTACGTTACCCCTTCACTCGTTACTCCGTTAATTCATCACTACTTAATATGTAAAAACACGTCTTGCTCCATATCCCAAAGCGAATAAACCAGAGACTTCAATTTTGCAAGCGCCTTTTTACTCTCCGTACCGCAACCTTCGCCCGTTAATGCTGTAACCGGAGCAATGCATCCCAATAACTCTTTCTGTGCGTCGTTGGCTGCATGAATCAATATTGCTTCGCGACCCAATACAGCGTGAATTCCGATCTGCTCACCATGTCTGGTATACTTTCGTTTTTCAAGTTTATAACTCCCAACTGGGATACAGCTAAGCCTTGGCAGATTATTGCGCCAGGGTAATTCGATAGTACGGCAGATGACCTCACCTTCAAAAGTGAGGGTACCGTTCGTCCCTTGCTCTCCATAAATCCGTTGGAGATGCAAGATTTGTTTTGTTGACATTTTTTTGTTTGATCAAAAGAAAGAAATAGTTCTTTTTCAGATGAAAGGATATTTCAGAAGGCGCACTGTGCATCAATAACGAACGTCCTCCTGAAAATATCCCTTCAATACACGATTAAATTAGGTTACGGTATCACGACCTGATGAATGGTCAGCGCATTATACTGCCCATTTGCCAATGGATAATAAGCACCGTTCACAAGCTGATAATACCCTGTCCCCACCAGTACCATCACACTTTTATCAGGGTCATGAGCTATTGTGGCCGCAATATCCAGATCCATGGGCTGCATTTCACCAAGCATGATATAAGCAGAACGCTGGATCACAGGACGCTGATCTGTTTCATCTCCGGAGAACTCCTGCAGCACCAGCGTGTACTGCACATGCGTTGCTCCGCTCAGTTTGGCGATATGCAGATTCGGAATCAATTGCTCGCATGTTAAAAAACCCTCACCGCTAAAATTGTCAAAGGTTACCGCCAATGGTTTTAACGTAATGTTTTTTAAACTGGCGCGCTGATTACATTCCAGACCATTCAGAAGCACCATGTTCTGCGGTACTAAAACGCGCTCCCCGCGAACACTGACCGGATCCATCTGGATAACTTTTAACATCCGGCTCGCCAGCCTGGAGCTAAATTTATTGTCCGCATTTTCAAACAGCACATCACGTAACAGATCACGCAGCTTTTTGCCTTCCTGCTGTGCTCTGCCAAATTCACTGCCGTTCTCACGGGTACGTGCAAATGCTGGATCATTGGCAATACGGTCGCCCGATACACCGGTTTTCATACGTGCCTGATAACCCACACTTTTCGATTTGTAAAAGGAAAGATCCCCGATCGTTCCATTTAATTTGATTAAACTTTCTACTCTTGCCATAATAGTATTGTTTTGACACTGCTAAGATGATTATCAGTACAAAAGGACGGGGATCAAAAGCGTAGAAAAGGGGAAAAATGCGGAATAATGATACTCAATTGGTTTAATAAATTGACCAAAATGTACCTAAACGCGAATAAAACTATATTTTATAGAAAAAACTTATCTTAGTAAATGAATAACCAATAACATCATTTTTCTGGAGAGGAATTAAACCTAATCTGTAAAGCTTAAGGAATAAAGCATGCTTTAAACTTGGACGTTACCTCGTGATCAAGCATGGCATAAGCGTATATAAAGCGTAGATAGAGCATTGATACAGTGTAAAAACAGTATGTTTCATGCACTTACAACGCACTTACCACGCACTTAGCCTATGTGCATACTGTACATAGCAAAATAAGCTTTATGCGTGCTTGATTTATGCTTTATACCTGCTTAACAGGTGGTTTAATAGGATATGTTTGTCGGCGGGAATGACAATCACGAACAATCCAGATGATCTGATCATCAAAAGATCATCCCTCTAAAAACCAGGACAACATGAAAAATAACGATCGTTTATGCATATACCCCAAAGAAGCGGCGATTATATTGGGGCGTACGGAAAAACACACCTACAAAATCTTTCAGGCCATACGCGATTGCTACGGACTGAAAGCAAACCAGTATGTCAGCATCAGTTTATTTGCAGACTACACAGGATTACCGGAAGAAGAAATTAGAAAAGTATTGCTCTAATATGCTTTAAACTGAAACAGCTGGAGAGGACTGTTTCTGATTATCCCGATCGTTTCTATGATCTGCTTTCTGCAATAACCGCACCCTTTGAAATAAAAAACAAGAAAGATCACATCTCTTACTTCCTAATCGGAACCCATGTATACCAGCCCACATGCGTTAAACTATTTCGTTTACTCCAAAATTCTTTAATATACCGGTCAGTGATCCCTGCCCCCATGGTCAGCATCAAAGTAATATCCGACTTAGCCATTTTTCTAGCCAGACCTTCTAATGACTCATTATGCAACAAGAGTGATCTCCCCGCTTTATAATGCGGAAAATCGACCAGAAGCATATTAACCATATACCTGTCCGATATTTTCACCATCCAGTGTTTCAGATCCAATGTTGCCAGCACTTTCATGATATGATCACAGCGCACCATGGCACCGTCCGAAAAGATAATATGGTAGGACTTACTTTCTGTTTTAATTGCTACCAGGTCAAAAAAACGAACCATCCACATATCCAAAAATAAGGGCCCTACCCCCGCTACATGAACCAGATAGGTGTACATCTCATTCAGCGCTATTTTTGCTGGCAGTCCAGATGCATCATGTGTCTGCACAGGGACTTCAACAAATTTTTCGATCAAGACTTCTTTTACCACCTCCACAACATTCTTCTGAGGATAAAAAGAGCCCATGCTGTATTATATTTGATCAAGTACGCCATCCAAACTAGCACCAGGCAAATAATGCTTGCCTTATAGATGCTGAACAGCAACAACATATTCCAAAAATCCTCCCTGTGCCAGATCCAAGCTGAACTAAATACAAGCAGAACGAAAAGCGAAGGCACAACCGAACTTATGTAGTAGGCCATTTTTGCGGTTAAGCCAGACCAATCTGCCCTAGAATTTTCGAGACGCTCTGCAAATACATACCGCATGCCACCTACCATAATCAAACTTGTAAATAGATAGATCGACACGATGAAGCTCAGCAAGAAAAACTTCGTGCTCCAGATCGCATTGCTATTCCAGCTGAACTGATAGCCCAGCTTATTAAAAACAATAGGAACAATGATCAAGATTAAAACATATAAGAAAATTTTATTTCTTTTGATACTGGTCATTCTTTACGTTCATTAATATTATTTTACAATAAAAGAACCGTGAAAATAAAAATATTAACTGAATACAGCCATTTAATTTCGTAACAAAGCTGATAGTATAACCAATATCACATTTTCAACAATTAAGCAAGCAAAATTTTAAAGTTATGTAACATACGTTTAAGATGAAAAACCACCCATCTTAATCCTAATTTATAAGATTAAGATGGAAAAAAGTCCATCTTAACCCCTCCTATCCTTCTCTAACTAGGTAAATCATCCTATTTTCTAGATTTTTGATTTATTGAATTCAAATAAAACAGGATGTAATCATCCTAAACATTTCAATCAGTTAAAGTAAAAAAAGTTCATCGCAATTGCCCTGCAATTACTGATGAGAAAATCAATGATCAACAAAATAAAAAACCGTAACCTAATGGCAACTGTAAATTATCAAAATCTCTTGTTCGAAACACTTCAAAATCTAGCACCGGTACCTCCCGATTTATGGGCCGACATACTAAAAGTAACTGAAATCAAACCGTACAAAAAAGGGCGACATCTGTATGCCCAATTCTTGGACCTGCATATTATACTGGAAGGCATTATTATCAAACGCTGGGATGATGGAGGAGCGATTCCAAACGATGTCATCGACTTTATATCTAAAAAACAATTTATTATTCATACTGAAGATGTAGATGGAAGTTATTTTAAGGCCGATTGTGATGCCGTGACGGCATTTATCAGCAGGAAAAATATAGGTAAGCTACTAGAACAGCACCCCATCTTTGCCAACCACTTCAATTATCTCATTGCAGCGGTTTTGAATAGAAGATCATTTAGAGGAAAACTTCTCAATATGCCTGCGAAAGAACGGAAAGTAGCTTTTGCAAAAGAATATCCAGAGGCAAACTTTCATTGCAGTATCAGTGACAAAAGTTCATTTTTAGGAATAAATCCCTCCTATTACAGTACCTTATAATTTCCGGTCAACAACTGCATCCCCAAGAAAAGATGTGGTTGTTGATCGCAATTTAATCACCAAGTTACTAATAACCGCTTCATTTAGATCCTAGCTCTCAACTCCAAAAAACACATAATCTTAGATTTCGAAGATCTACATCTGAGAAATCTAAGATTATTATCACGAAAATCTGGGGTCAAAAACCCAGAAATCTAAGGTTCAAACCGTTCTTTCCGTCTCTATCTTTACTATAGTTGATCGGCACACCAATAACCAATGTTTCCTCTCCCATTGGCCATTAGCGAATCGAAAAACTTAACAGGATGCAATAGGGCGAATTTAATCAATAGAGCGCAAAATACGACTACGATACAAGCGGTAACCAAAAGTTCGCCCGATGCATCCAATAATAACCAAACAAAAAAGTAAAATGATGAAAAACTATAGCTTAGGAATAAAACTGTATCGGCGCAAATTTGCGACATTCCCCGGTGGCCGGGACAGGAAATAAAAGTCCACTTTAATAGTAAAAACCTCCGTTTCGTGGAAGCTTTTACGTGGCCATCCTTCAACATGTAGGATGATCGATTTGAACCGATATGAATATACGAAATATTTATATCATATTAAAACTCACTAAAAATTTGTCAATTATGGCTTGGTTTTCTTTCACGGGTACTAACCCGTCTCAGCCTTCCCACTATACATTAGTGGCGTCGCAACCAACATGTCCTGGACTAACACAAAGAATGTGTGCATTACAGGCTATGAATGATGGTGCAAACAATCCGGTAATTACGGATGCATTGCAAAATGAAATCATTAATTCACTTGAGAATCAGGTGAACGGCACGAATGTGAAGTTGAAGGCGCGATAGACGGTTTAAGTACCGTAAACAATAGCGTTCGCTAAATAAGTAATAGGGTATGACGAGGAGTCATACCCTAATTATAAAAACAAATTAATTATTTAACAATCTAATATTTAAGACTATGAATTGGTTTAGTTTTACAGGAACAGATCCTTCTCAGCCCTCACATTATACATTAGTCCCATCGCAACCAAGCTGTGCTGGACTTCCTCAAAAATTGTGTGCGCTACAAGCGCAAAATAACGGTTCTGGCAACCCAATTATTACCGATGAGTTAAAAGAAGAGATTATTGACTGTATGGAAAACATGGTGAATAGTACCAATGTCAAGTTAAAAGCGAGATAAAAGATTGGGGCTGTGTTTCATTTATACAGCCCCTTTCTAATTCCAATATTAGTTCACCTCTTCAATAACAAGCACCTCTTGCATACCACGCCCTATAACAGCTTCAATTCCATAAGCAGCCAGTTGCTCATTGAACTCTTCTAAATTTGTATAAGGTCCTATCGTAATCTTTTCCTTACTTTTTACAAGATCCAGGACAGGAGGAAATTGTTCACCCATATCTGTCATTGTTGCCAAAATAGCACTCCCCATATAACTCATTGCGCCTTCAAGAGCTTTACCTTCATAAGGTTTCACAGGGCAGGGTTTTAAAATTAGACATTCTATTTCCTTCATTGTTTTATATGATGTGATACCGAAAAAATTATGTAGATCATTCAGCACAATCCTCGCCTGCACCGAATCTGCTCGTTGCATCTTGTCCAAACGTTCGTAAC
Organism: Sphingobacterium anhuiense; assembly: GCF_042686355.1. Taxonomy (NCBI): domain Bacteria; kingdom Pseudomonadati; phylum Bacteroidota; class Sphingobacteriia; order Sphingobacteriales; family Sphingobacteriaceae; genus Sphingobacterium; species Sphingobacterium anhuiense. The sequence goes on along the minus strand of NZ_JBHUPE010000005.1, from coordinate 692,699 downwards.
AGATGCCATTTTTCACATACCACACATCACCTTCATTACCGAAATCATAATACTTTTCCGGGTTTTTAACGTTAAAAACACGTCTTTCTGCTCGTGTAATATAATTCCCAGGCTTTATTTTTGCCCAGGTAAATTTAATCGCATTACTAATAGATTCATTATAAAAGGAGGTTTTAATCAATCCTGAAATACTATCCTTTTTAATACGCATGGACTCGCCCGGTACGCCGTCCTGATAACCAGTTATCCAGACTCCCTCTCTGGTTTTCTGACTAGTATTATCGATCTGCCCAGCCAAATCCCCTTTACCAAAATCGTCTTTCAGCGGTAAAGAAATAGTTCCCGTGTTGTAGAGCTTTAGGATATTTTCTTCGGTAACCAGTCTGTTCCCTGTAACCGCATGGACTTTTCCTTTAAATAGAAAAATAACATGTGGAGCACTTTGATGTGGAAACCGTTGCTTTAAATACGTATCGGCGAAGATAACCGACAGATTAACGTTGTTTTCTTTAAGAAATGCATTAGTAGCGTAGAACTTGTCCAGCGTAGCTTTATCCTGCCAACCAACATTAAAAATCTGCAGCTTGTCCTTTAATTTATGCTGCAGTTCCTGTAGCTCAGGCATACTTTGTATACAGGTACCACAGAAGGTATCAAAGAAATCCAAGATGACAACTTTATTCTCCAGTGCCTTCCAGTCTATCTTTTTCACCTCGCCACGCATCAGTTGCACACTTGAAGGTGGTGCAAAGGTATCTCCTACTTTAAGGGCTTTGCTTAAATCTACTTTTTGGTTCGACTGCGCATGTGCAGTACTGAATGTAATCAGTAAACAGATTTGAAGTGCGATCAATTTTAAATGTTTCATATTTGTTTTTATTTTATAAATGATTATCGATTATTTTGAGGCAGCTTCCCTACAGAAACTACAGGTTCAGGAAGTCTAAAGGCATACTTTCGACTGTTAAATGGAAGTGTAAACGTCACTCCATTTACTATTCTGGTCAGATTTTTCTGAAAACGGGTATCAAGGTTCAACCGTTTAAGATCTGACCAGCGGCGACCGCGGAACAGCAGTTCTTTCTGTCTCTCTTGAAGCACCAAAGGCAACAGCACGTCCGGATTAGTTTCTGTAATCGGGACATAATTGTTGGTATCCTGCCTTTTGCGCAACAGGGTATTAATGGCTAGCAAAGCTTCACTGTTCTTGCCGATTCGCACCGCCGCTTCTGCTTTAACCAGATACATTTCACTAGTCGTCAGTCCAACAAAAAGATTGTTATTGGCCTTATCATAATTCCCTTTGAAACCATAAGAATTCTCAGGGTAAACATTTGTAGCAAAATAGATAACTTTCCTTAAGTCATTGCTCTCATAGGATTTATAAAGAATCGAATCAACTAATCCGTTAAACAAACTCATTGGACCAGCATTGGCACTGACCGCAGAGAAAAGCACTTCCACATTGAACTTCGGTATAGGCAGATTGTCTGTTGCTTTCAACGTATTGAAATCCATTAATTCGCTATGTGTTTGCAAGCTGGAGTCTGCGTAAATGTAAGCCTGCTGATAATCGCCCATATACAAATAAGCTCTTGCCAAGCCTGCATAGGCCGATGCGCGAAAAGGTCTCCCTTTTATCGTTTCGCTTATCGGTAATCTGCCAGCGGCCACTTTATAATCCGATACAATCTGCTCATAGCTATGCTTTAAAGAAGCACGTGTAGATGGGGCATCGATGCCCGGATCCAACCGAAGTGGAATGCCCATTTCCGCAGAAGCAGTTTCCTGTTGATAGGCGGGTGCAAAAACTTCTGCCACTTGCTGAAAGGCAAATGCACGAAAGAAGTGGGCCATACCGATCAAATTTTTAGCTTTTTCAGAAGCGCTCTCCGCTCCTAGCTTACTGATGATATCCAGCGCCTGATTGGCATTGTAAACGACTTTATAAGGTCTCTGCCACTGTACGACATCATTATAGGGTTCATCCGTCCAGGTATGCGCATTCCGCTGATCCAGATTCATGACGCCATCAAAAGTTTCAGGACTCACATCATATTGATCGGTGCTCCATTCCCCATATACCGGATATGCGGTATTCATTGTCGTATAATCATTGAGCAAAAATTCAGCGTCATCCAAGCTTTTAGGGACGACCATTTTGATATCGGGCTTTTCTTCCAAGAAATTGGAACAGCTTGAGAAAACCAACACGAGCGCGATACCGATCGAAAAATTCTGTATTTTCATGATAAATAGATTAAAGGTTAAAACTGAAACCAAGTGAGGACATCAATGGATCAGGAATAACTGGTCCATACTCACTGTCGATTCCCCATTTATTGGCGCGCCATATCGTGCCGATATTCTGCACATAGCCATAGATCTTGCAGTTTTTAAGTTTAAAATTAGAAGCAAAAGGCAAATTGACCGTCAACTGGATATCTCGCAATTTGATCTGGCCACCATCTTCCACCAAGGCCGTAGAACCCAAATATATCCTACTGGCATTGGAGTTATTGGGATAGCTAAATGCCGGAACATCCGTGATCTGTTCGTCCCCCGGTTTTTGCCAACGCAGTGCATAGTCCTTATGCCCGATATTATCATTTAGGAAGCTATTGTTACTAAAAGAATTGCGCAGAAATTTATGTCCGAGCTGGTAGGATATATTCCAGGACAGCTCCACAGCTTTATAGCGGACACTGTTGCGCCAGCTTCCGGTATACAATGGAATTGTCGATCCCATATATTCCAGATCGGTCGCTTTCAAATTGGTGATCGCACTGTAGTCTTTTGATATTTCACCATTGAGGTAAGCACGAGGTTCACCTGTCTCCGGATCCAAGCCCGCCCATTTATAAGCAAGCAGACCAAAAAGATCCATTCCCTCAAAAGGTGTATTCCGGTTACTCGTCAATCCACCGGCTATATAATCCTGTCCGATTTCATTCTGGACAAAAGCTTTTAACACTTTGGTGCGTATATAACTAAACACTAAATTACTGCCCCATACCCAATTTTTAGACTGCACAGGCAGTGCATTTAAAGAGATATCCCAACCCTTGGTTTTTAGATTCGCACTGTTCACCATCATGGTTGAAAAACCGGTACTGGGGTCAATGCGATCTGAGGCAATCAGGTCTTTCGCATTCTTTTCATAGTATTCGATACTACCCGATAGCCAGTTGTTGGTCATAGCAAAGTCCAACCCGATGTTCTTGATCCCTACGCGTTCCCATCGCAATTTCGGATTTGGAGGTCTTGTGATCATTCCAAACTGTTGGTTATTGATAAAGTGCACCTGACTTTCTATGGACATGATCGGATAAGCCGAAACCATATTATTCACATTACCATTATAACCATAGGTAGCCCGCAATTTCAGAAAACTGAACGGACTATCCTTTAGAAAAGCTTCATTGGAGGCAATCCATGCAGCCCCCAACGACCAGAAAGGTTGTCCTCGATCATTACTTTTCACCCCAAATAGATTGGAGGCATCTTTCCGAAAACTTCCGCTCAACAGGTAACGGCTGTTATAAGTATAACCGGCATTTGCAAAATAGGAAATGAAATTATTGCGCAGGTGCTCATATCGCGACCGGTCAACTATTGTTTTAGTCCCAAATGAGCCGTTCATAAAAGGAAATTCCACCCCATATGCTACGGGCTTAAAGGCACCGGTCTCCGGATCAAAACCATGATATTGTGTGAAATTGAGTTTTTTATCACTCATCCGGATTTCAGATCCCAACAAAAAAGACAGTTCATGCTTATCCAACCATTTGCGATTGTAATCTGCTGTCATGCGACCCTGATGGGCAATATTGTTCCAATTGCTAATCCCTAAAAAATCGCCAACAGGCAGATTCCAGGTCACGGATTCATCCGTATAACTCGCCAGCCCATTGATATCATCCCGCTGAAAATAGGATCCTATACCCTGCCACTGTTCAATAGGAATAATCGATCGCTGATAAGCATACAAGAGGTTTAATTTCAGACCAAAATCAAACGAATAACTGGTATTGATATTCGAAAAAAACTCCTGTACTTTTTGCGTTTCTTTGGTATCATAAAGCTCTTTTAAAGGCCGGTACGACCAATCGAGTAAACGGCCACCTGCAACGGTATCCTGATACACCGGATTAAAACTTGCTATATCTACAACCAAGGGATTTCCATTTCCATCCGCCATATTCATATACGGGTACATACCTGCTCCCTTACCTATTTGATTGTATTGAACCGGAAATAAACTTTCTCTGGTCTTAGATTCGGTATACATCATTCCGATATCCACCAGCATATTTTTAACTGGGCGCAACTGTGTATTGGACTTTAAGTTCAACCGCTGATAGGAAGAAGTCACGACTTCATTGAGATTCTTATCATAGCCAACCGAGAAGATGGTATTGATCTTTTCACCACCAGACTGCAACTGCAGGTTATATTGCTGATTCACCGATCTGCGGTAGATGTACTTTAAAAAGTCGTCCCGCATATCCGTAGCCCGCATCTCTCCGATTGCTTTGTTAAATTCATCGTTCGATATTTTCCCTGTCCGTTTATTTTCCATTAACCACAGCGCAGGCTCCGGATTGTAGTACCATTGATTGAACTGGCCATTGTAGCGTCCTTTATCAAACAAGTACTGTTGCAGATCAATATAATCTGAGGACTTCATCTGTGGATAATAATAGAGATCAGGCTTGGCTTTGATGCTGATATTGGAATTAAAAGACAGTGAAGTCGGGTTGTTAAATTTACCCCGTTTGGTCGTAATCACGATAACACCATTCCCAGACTGCGCTCCCCATATGGATGAAGCGGCGGCATCTTTCAGTACCGTCACACTTTCAATATCGTTGGGATTGATGTTGTTAAAAGTACCTTTGCCATAATCGCCACCTCGGCTATCATAAGGCACACCGTCGAGCACAATTAAAGGCCATCTTTCAGAATTCATGGTACTGATACCACGGATATTAACATTGAGTAAACTGCCCCGGTTGGTATTGTTCTTCAATGCCGAGATCCCAGGCACCACATCCTCTAGCCTGCTTACAAAGTCTGTAGACACCTTTCTGTTGAAGAGTTTATTGTCCACAAATTCAAACGAACCAGTAGCCCGTTCTTTTGGGATTTTCTGATATCCAGTAGATACCACCTCCACTTCTTCTAGTTTATTATCTTCGGGTATCAATTTCACTGTTAATGATACCCCTGAGGTATAATTAATTTCCTGACTTTTAAAACCGACATAGGAGAATATGATTTTACCTTTTCTATTATTCAGGAGCATTTCAAATGTTCCCTCCGACGATGATTTAATCTGTAGATTTTCTTTATCGATACGGATAGATACCCCCTGCATCGGCGTACCATCACTGGCTGATACTACTCTTCCTGTAAGTTCATATTTTGTCTGCCCGTTCACCCCGCTGTCCTTGCGGGGTGTCTGAGCATAGGTACTGACCATAAAAGAGTTGAACATCAGGGTGAATAAAAGCAAAATGCTGATCAGCATTTTGCTTTCACGCGTGGATTTAAATAGCTTATGGACATAGCCACAAAGCTTGATTTTATATAAGATATTTAAGTTCATTGTTGTAAATTTTTGGAGAAAACTTACCTATCCCCTTTTCTAGCCGAGGGGTTGACCAGGTTATCAATTTTATCCCTCGGCAGAATCGGGACTCACAGGTAGTAAAACTTTGTTTATTTTTTGTTTTAGTTCCTAGCTTTGATAATCATCGTTGGCTGTTCTTCCCAGATAAGGTCCATGGATGCTCCTTTCTCAGTCATAACCGTTCTGCTATCTTTGACGATTGAAAGTTGCTCTACCCGGACATCTAACTGAAAGTGCGCATTCAGATCATTCAAGATCTGCTTTTGATAGGCCTCCACCCCCGTATCAGTAGAAACAGTAAGTTCATAATCATACAGATGCTTTCCTCCATACTGGCAGAATCTACAAGGCACATATCGGGTACGATCGTGTCCATGAACGATAATCTGTTCTTTCGGAAAATTAGAGGGTAAGTTAAGTGCAAAAAGATAGCACTCGTAGATAGCCATATTGACCATTGTGATCCTTAATACATTGTTGCGCGCATCACGCACAATATTTATGAATGGACTCGTATCCTTTTCCGAAGGAACTACCAATGAGTAGTAAAGTTCCTTCGCTCGCTTATCCAAAATAGCCTTGGATACATAAGGCTTATGCCCCTTATTTCTAGTGACTGTAGCACTTTTCAATGTCTTTTGAGGTAAATCTGTGATCATAATTGGTTTTTTAATAACTGAAACACGTTTTTCGTTCAAAAACGAAGACAGTTCTTTCCCTGGGGACAGCACATAGCTCTCCCAATTGCAAGTTTTTTGCATTTTTTTAAGGTTTATACTGAGAGTGAATCAGGAGCTAAAAATTTGGCAATATGCTCCCTATTCAACTTTCAATAGTTAAAAAATAAAATGGAAAAAAATGCAATTATTTGTCTACATCAAGGTTAAAAATTGGCTTCGCGATTGCATTTTGAATGGATAGTCAGCATAGTGACTTTGCGCAACAGATCTAATCTGCCGGCTTGATGATGTTTTTGGTAGTTTGTTTTTTGTTCATAACTCGTTTTATAATTACGAGTCTCAGGGTAATTAAAGGACTATAGCTGGGCCTATCACCGTACTGTTAGCTTCCGACGGCTTTGGAACGGATAAACGATAGGGCCCATACGCTATAGGTATATCAAAGATATACAAAATATCGATATGGGCATTAAACCTATCGCCTCGTCCACTTGAAAGTCGGAATTCACAGTCGAGACTCTTATTGTCTAATGCTCATTCATTATTAAATAATATCAAAGTAACAAAATAAAATTTACAAAAACAAAATAATTATTTACGATTAATAAATAATAACATACTTTATTATGATAAAAACAAACATTTGCTCAATTAAAACTTAAGAAAATGAGCAAAAGAAAAAATTCTGATGGATTAGACTCTGATTTTTTAGCAATAAAATCTCTTTTTGAATCAGGGATTGCAAAATCAATGATAATTCTTGAACAACAAGGCCCAACAAAGATGGCCAAAGAGTTAGGATTACAATACAATTCATACTTAGAAAAATTAAAAAATCCAGAGAAATTTGCATTTAAGCACATATTTAAAATGGCAAGCCTTTGTCAATTAAACCCCGACCTAATCTATAAAGTAATTAAAAAGCAGCTAAATATTGAGGACACAACGATTGAAATATAACAATTTTGATTGTGTAAATATCAAGCTTTCTGAAAGCAGAGATATTGAATCTGAAATAATTGACTTATACCATTCTAATGAATAGAATTGGCTTAAGCAATGCTATTTCTGATGGACGACCTGGTCGTATACTATCCTCACCTACTTGTGCATCCGGATTATCAAGGTAAGGAGATCGGTAAAATGATTATGGATAAGATGCAGGAGATATATTGTTCGTTTCATATGCAGATGCTAACTGCTGATGGTGATGCGACAGAATTCTACAAAAAAAGGGATTCTCTCGTATCGGGCAAACGGAACCTATGTGGATCTATAAAGGTAATGAGCATTGAAAGAATATTAAGATTGTGAGATATGAAACGTGAATCGAGTTTAGTAACTTTTTTAAAACTGTATTTAAGACTCCTTATTGGATTTATTATTATTTCAATAATCACTGGTAAAATTCCTTGGAATGACTTAAATGGTTTAATCAACTTCGCGTTATACTTTAGCGTAGCTTTGTTTGCTATTGCTGTGATATTCTGCGCATTACACTGGATTGTTAAGATTATTATAAGACAATAAAAATTATCGAATTTAAATAAACACGTGAGTAATGACAATAAAACTTTACGACATATTTCTTGACAACAAAAAAATAGGTGCGACGGAACTTGAAAAAGCAGATGCACCAATGGGTGTTGTTTTTGGCCACGTAACGTTTGACGATATTATTTCTGGCTATGACTTTTTAAAAACTTATTGTGTGAAAAACAATATTGTAATCATCACTGACTATCCAGAAGACAAATTTATTGGAACAGCGAACATTCCTAATTTAAAAGTGGTTAATTCAATTGGAATTGAAATTAGAGGACAAGTAACAAATATTGAAGGAATGGACAGTGACGTTTTTGACATTATAATTTGTGGTATATCATATCCATTTTTTGAAGAAGAGTTTCCACATCACGTAAAAACATATAATGACCAATTCAAATTAATCAACCAATCTCCTCTTCAATAGCTCCAACTCCCCTGCTATAATATCTGGCCAACGAGCAAAACCTTATCTAATAATCTCATCAACGTCTGCTATTGTAAATAATGGATAATAAATTTTAATATTATTGAAAAAGATAATATTATTTATAAAAAAACAATGTTTTAATACGGCATCTATGGGAAGATTTACTTGTTTTTGATCAAAAACTATTATTAATTTGAAGTTAGCTACTAGTCGGCATAATGTTTGTTAATACAATTGAAACATAAATCTATTTTAACGATAAAAAAATCATTTATATTAACATAATAACCCATTAGGGTAATTTCAGAAATTTATGCTGGTTACAATTTAAAAATATAATTATTATTTTAATATTTTTAAATAAATAATTGCAGTAAATGATAACAATACTAGTGCGTATAACACGTGAAATTAAATGTATAGACGTTGGTTATACGAAATCTTTAAACTAAAATTTTCTTATAACTGAACACTTATCTATTAGAACTTGAGTCCTTTGTATCAACTTTCGGAAGAAGAACTGATCACTTTGTTAAAAATAAAGGATCAACGTGCTTTTAATTATCTTTACAATAATTACTCAAAAGCCTTATATGGGATTGTTTATAAAATAGTTCCTTTTACTCATTATGCTGAAGAAATAATTCAAGATGTATTTGTGAAAATATGGAATTATCTCTCTTTATTTGACTCTGAAAAAGGAAGACTATATACTTGGATGATTCAAATAGCACGTAATACAGCAATAGACTACAGCAGGTCTAAAAATGTAAAAAAGCAAGCGCTTCTTGACACCTTAAAAAATAGTGAAACAGAAAATTATACTCAATCAGAACAAGTGAAAAAATCTGATTATATAGGTTTTAAAAATTTACTAGATGCATTAAAACCTGAATGTCGCATACTAATAGAATTAGCGTACTTTGAAGGATATACACAGCAAGAAATTTCCGAGCACCTGAATATTCCGCTAGGTACGGTAAAAACGCGTACAAGATCTGCACTTTTAAATCTCCAACAACTATTAAAAGAATATCAATAAATTACAATAACTCAAAATTAGAGAATCTTATGATGAGCTCTCCTACTTATAGTATAGTCAACTTTGAATAAAGTTATTCACAATAAAGGAGATTTACATCTATAACGATAACATCATTTAGAAAAACTCTTCAACCGAAACATAGCCACTTTGATCATTTAAATATTTCTATTAACACATTATATAATATCATCCACACTATTGTCGAACTTTAGGATATTGTATCTTTTATGCTTTAAGTTCTTCAAGATCTTGGTGGTCAATAGTACATTCATCGCAATTACTATTTGTCATTTCTGCCTTTTTCCAACAGGTCCACATATAGATCTTTAATCCCTTCTATAAAGTGAAATCACAGAACCCTCCCCTGATTTGATTCAATATTGAACAGATGAACATATCAGAATATTGATCAACCGGTTATCTTAAAGCGTGTCCATCTTTATTCAATATCCAAAGATAAATAGTAAAGCTAAATATATTAGCTATGGGTTGCTATTATATTTTTCTTAGTTTGTATCGCAAATGTGTCGTCAAGTCTGACGGAATTACTTCTTCAATTTGTATATCATATCGATCTTTATCAATTCCTTCAAAAAGCCGGATACCGCTACCTAAAAATACAGGCGCAATGTGAATCAAAAACTCGTCCACTAGACCTGCATTTAAAAATTGTTGAATCGTGTTAGCTCCTCCTTGTATTCTGATGTCTTTTCCTTTTGCTGATTGTCTTGCCTTGTCTAAAGCCGACTCTATTCCATCATTTATAAAGTAAAAGGTTGTGGTTCCTTCTTGAACCCAAGGCTCTCGCTCTTCATGAGTTAATACGTAGACATCTGCTTTATAGAGGTCATTGGGCCAACTTACCTCGCCTTCTTCAAACATTCTCTTCCCCATAATGAATGCTCCTGTCCGCTCAATTGTCTCTCTAATATATTTACCGTCATGCCCATCTTCTTTTCCTCCTTCGACACCCAAGTATTCCCAAAAGGCTTTTTGGTTAAACATCCATTGGTGTAGTTTATCTGAAACACCACCCATTGGATTGTTCGGACTTCTATGATCACCTGCAAAATATCCATCAAGTGATATTCCGCTATCAAATATGATTTTGCTCATTTCAATTCTTTCGTTTATAATGGTCAAGAATAAAACTACAAAAAAACACTTTACTATTCAAGATACCGTTGTATACTTTTAGATTTGTTACAATATTTTATCATCAATCAAAATGTTGCCGCCATTAGGTTTAAAACAAATGAAAAAGAATATTATTGAACAAAAAAGCCCGAAGGGACCTCGGGCTGTAGATACTAACTATTGTTAGTTTTGTTTTTTATTGTTGATTTTGAACTCTTCAAACTCCTTGAATAACCGTAAGAGTTTAAATGTAGAGCTGATCAGCTCGTTTGTCTCTAACAGGATAGAGAAGTAAAGTTTACTGTTCTTAGGACTATTTTCGGTTGTCCGGATATGGTCAATCTGCTTATCCAAAAGGTCGTTAATAACCTTCTGAAGCTGATCGCGCTGTTTCATGGTTGAATCAAGCTTTAAGAAGTCACGGCGCTTATACAAACTATATACTTCGGCGTACCAGTTACCCAACTCATCGGCAACTAACCTCAGATCATTTCCCTGATATTCCTTGAGCAATTTATGGTTGTTATCGACGTGATTGTGTGCATTGCCGGCAATTACATAAAGATTCTCGACAATATCCTGCAGATAGCCTAAGGAAATAATGTAGAATCTGCTTCCTTTAACGGAAGTGTCATCCAGATTGCGAATGAAGTTGTAAAGGTTGTCGTTGGTTGAATCCAGATCACGCAAGAATTTCTTAATCAATTTCTTGTTCATTGATAGCGTTGTCAAATCGTTCTTGGTAAGACCGTCTACAATCTCTTTATAGAAGATATTGGACTTGGCAAAAACTTCACTGATCTGATTGGCACTAGCGTCAGAAACCTGCTGTAAGGTATGGATATCTTCTCGACCAAGTTTCAATTTACGCTCTGCCTGTGCGGCGACTTTCTTTTTATGGCTTTTAGCGTTAAATACTAAGAGTATAGCCAAGAATATAAGTGCACCAACAAAGGTAATAATCCCTCCTATTTTAAGTAAATAAGCGATGATAAATGCACCCGCAAAAGCAGTAGCAGCAGTAAGGAACCAGCCTCCAATGACATGGAATACACCCGACACACGATAAACTGCACTTTCTCTATCCCAAGCTCTGTCCGCAAATGCGGTTCCCATAGCAACCATAAATGTGACATAGGTGGTAGAAAGCGGAAGCTTCATAGATGTACCTAAAGCAATAAGACTGCTGGCCACCATTAGGTTGACCGAAGCGCGCACCATATCAAACATTGGCTCCTCCTCCTTATTCTTCTTGCCTAAGGAAGTATTTTCGAAACGGCTATCTAAACGCGATCGTAAGGTACGTGGCATCAGATAGCTAATTGCTCCTCCAATATTTACAAAGCCGCGTACTATCCAACGTGATAAGGTATTAGGCTCAAATTTTTCAGAACCACCGTCTTGGCTACTTAAACTCATTTCCGTTTCAATAACGGTTTTGGCTTTTTTAGATGTCCATAAGGTAATCATCATGATACCACCTGCGATAAATAATATCCAAGCTGGGGCAACGATATCAGCAGAAGCTAATTCTGACATCATATAGGTGTCCGGATTGCCGCCTGATGCCTGGAAGAAACCGATGGCCTGAATGGCTGCTACGGGTACTCCGATAAAGTTGACTAGGTCGTTTCCTGCAAAAGATAAAGCTAGGGCGAATGTACCGACACCGATTATGACCTTAAGGATGTTCACTTTTAACCTAGTAAGTATAAAACTAAAGATCGTGAACAGCACAAAGCTTCCCAATATCAACTGCAGCTCGTGCGTGTGAATCCACTCCTTGGTAGCTTTGTCAATGAAAGAAACGGTCTTCATTCCTTTAATCAGGATAAAATAACTAATGGATGCTAATGCGATACCACCAAATATAACTCCGAAAGATTTGATCTTACGCTCGTACTGAAAGGTGAATATAAGTCGAGAAAGGTATTGTACCGCCATACCCACAGTGAAGGACAGCACGACGGATAAGAGGATGCTGATGACAATCTCAGAGGCCTTCTCTGTATTTATATACTGGGAAAGCGTCGACCAATCGCCTGTAGTACTTATTATTTTATAGAGTCCAAGACAGACCGCAGCCCCTAGAAGCTCAAAGACAATGGATACTGTTGTAGAAGTTGGAAGCCCGAAATAGTTAAATACATCAAGAAGTATGATGTCTGTAATCATAACGGCGAGGAAGATAACTATAACATCATTAAAACTGAACATACCAGGAACGTATATTCCACTTCTTGCAATCTCCATCATTCCACTAGAGAAAACCGCCCCAGACAATATACCCGCACTAGCGAGAATCATAATCAGGCGGAAAGAAATAGCTTTGGATCCAATGGCCGAATTTAAAAAATTGACAGCATCATTGGTTACGCCGACCATGAGGTCGATAATCCCTAAAGTGACCAGCGTAATGATTACGAGATATAGATAATTGTCCATAGTTATTATTTTTGCAAAGGTATGAACAAAAGGTGAGCCATATATTAAGTTAATGTTAAGTGTTGTTTTTGTTAATATAGCATACGTATCACTACATGCATATATCAGGAGTTTTAATTATAAGGTATTTTTTCATTGCAGAAAAAGTAAGTCAGAGCATTCAAAATGAAAACACAGCACTAAGCATACTCTCTCTGCTCTAAGATTGAGGAATATACAAAAACCGAAATTAGTACGTCATTAGATCAGAATTGTTAATACGCTAAAAAAGCCATCATTAAAGATGGCTTTTTTAGCGTATTAACACTAACAGGGAGATCATCGCAATCTCCTACCTCTTTAGGAGGCAATACAACTTCATTACCTTATAAGAATACTTTATTGGACCAGTTAACGGTGTCTTATTATTCCAGCATTTATTGTATTGATTGTTTTAACGATCCGTTCTACTTTAGTTTTTTCCGTTTTCGCGGCATAGATCCATTCAATAATCTTTTTCTTTTTGGTTTCTGAATAAGTTAAAAAAACGTCAAAAATACCAGGTTCATCCAACAAACAAAGCTCAAATTCTATTGGTATGTTTATTGAACTATTATCTTGGTATAAAACTATAAACACATGATCTCCTTCCTTTTTATTAATCACTTTTCTAATCTGTGCTTTTATAGGGAGGAAAATCATTCCGTTTCCCATGGATTGAAGGTTATAATTGCTGAACGCAAAATCATCTATTGTTCCACTTACTTTTACCCAACCAAAAGGTGTGTTTTTACTCGGTACAATTTCAGGAATCCGTACAAAAGTCCATCCTCCTTTTCCATTAAATTTTTCGAGAATATAATGTTTGCAGACTAATGGAATTTGCTTGCTCATTGTTTATAAAACTAAAGACCAAAAATCAAGTTCGAAAGTTTTCTCATCAGCAATTTCAAGTAGAATTTGACAGGAGGGATCTTCAACATATCCCTTACAGATATTCCGTGTTGCTATAACTGTCTGGCCAAAAGTAATTTCCGAATATTTATTCTCATCTACAGTAGCTACAAAATGTGCCTTTGTATTATCAAAATTATGAAGATAATCAACCTCAATAGCATCTGAAATGGCTCGTAATCTAGTGATATCTTCTATATTTTTTAGAGAAAAAGTACCTTTTTCAATACAAATAAAATCATTTGGAATTTGAAAATATTCTTTTTGTATTTCATGATATTCTATTTTTACACTTTGTATATCGATCAATTCAAATAATGATCGAGCTTCTACCATTAGTTCCAAATTATTTTTCAACTGTATTAAATGATACATAGATGCTGCAAATATTACATTGGCATAATCATTTGAATCATTCCTAACTAAAAAATGAACATTAATTCCTTCTTGTTTTGATAATGCAACTTCAAAATCTCTAACTGAAGCAAAAAGGTGCTCTTCAGTTACGTTTTGTTTCGTTTTAAAACTAGTAAATTCCATAGTTTTAGCAGTGTTGTTGTTTATTCTGATCATTATTTTACTTTTTTAATTAACATGGGAACAAAAGTAAATTTGACTAGAGACAGCTGTATGTCAGGATCAAAAAATTATTTCTTTTACGGGCTACAATTAAGTGCTGTCAATAGGAGTTCGGAAACGCTCCTATTTCTTTTTTGTACATTTGTTTGTTAATATGGAAAAATCAAACATCATTAACATCACAGAACAGAATACTAGTTCAATTTATCAATGGACATTTAACCTTGCAGAAACATTAGGTGCTCACAATAAATCTGCACATTTATTGAGTGCCGCCTTTCTCATTGTTGCCGCTTTTATCCTCTTATTATGCTTAGACTATCTTTTACGTTTCTTTTTCAATTCAATCGTTACTGCATTTATAAAAAAAAGTAAAAACAATTGGGATGACAAATTACTCGAAAATAAGGTACAGATCCATTTAAGCCGTTTCATTCTGATAGGCATAGCACAACAGGTGCTTCCTTACGTATTTATCGGATTCCCATCTTTCATAGACATCCTGACAAAACTGCTCGGAGTACTGATGATCTTCGCTATTTATGGTGTGGCAAATGCTCTTTTAAAAACTTCAAGAGACATCCTGCGGACTTCCAAAGCTTTTGTAGACAAACCAGTTGACAGCTATATTCAGGTATTGCAGATATTCCTAATTTTTGTCGTTGGAACTCTTATTGTCTCTGCACTTACCGGAAACTCGCCTTGGTCCTTTCTTGTTTCTCTGGGAGCTGCTTCGGCTATTTTGATGTTGGTATTTAAAGATACCATACTCGGTTTTGTAGCCAGTATACAAGTTTCGGCTAATGATTCAGTTCGTGTAGGCGATTGGATAGAAATGCCTAAGTATGGGGTTGATGGTGATATTTTACAAATAAATCTGAACAATGTACGCGTTCAAAATTGGGATAAGACTATTGTCACGATACCGACTTACACATTACTCAGTGATTCGTTCAAAAACTATAGGGGCATGCAGGAAAGTGGTGGCAGACGAATTAAGAGATCTATCAATATCAAGATATCAACGATTAGATATCTTGGGAATGAAGAAATTCAAAAACTTAAAAAGATTGCGCTGTTAACTCCTTATATAGAAAAAAGGGAAATAGAGATAAGAGAATACAATGAAAAGAACCAGGTGGATCCTAAAGTTCTTGTAAATGGCAGAAGAATGACGAATATTGGATTATTCAGAGCCTACATCAAAGCTTACGCGATACAAAACCCTGATATTCATCAGGATTTAACATTATTAGTACGTCAATTGGCTCCAAATGAATATGGACTTCCATTAGAACTGTATATGTTCACAAAAGGAACTCAATGGTCATTTTTTGAGGATACGATGTCTGATATTTTTGATCATTTATTTGCAGCTATTAAATCTTTTGACCTAGAAGTCTTTGAATTGCCTGCATCTGATGATGTTCGAATGCACCTAGAACATAAATCCGCGACATCAATGCTAAAACAATAGAACGGTGACTCTCTTCATTATTTTAGTCGCTGATTTTTTTTTAAAGAAGCATGAGAATTCTGTATGCAAAAGATGAGTGTGATAAAATAATGAAAAGAATAAAAACTT
Organism: Sphingobacterium anhuiense; assembly: GCF_042686355.1. Lineage (NCBI taxonomy): Bacteria > Pseudomonadati > Bacteroidota > Sphingobacteriia > Sphingobacteriales > Sphingobacteriaceae > Sphingobacterium > Sphingobacterium anhuiense. The sequence goes on along the minus strand of NZ_JBHUPE010000005.1, from coordinate 676,685 downwards.
ATTTGAAGTGATTTGGTTTTAGTACTGTGCGATTTTTACTAAAAAAGATATGTGGTAAAAATGTTCACATGTAACATTAAAAACACAAGTAATTACTATTTCCCCTATTTATCGAACTTAATATTTTAATAAAACACAAACTTTAATGAAATTATCTAATCTCTTAAAGCTTAAAAGTACTTTTGTTTCTGGTATTATTCTCCCCAGTCTCATCTTTATACTGGGTATTACTTTCTTGTCAAGCTTTTTCCCACTTAGAGCGAATTACTACCTCAATATCTTAAAAACATTTCTGTTTGAAAATATGAACTGGCTATATGTTATGGTAGTAACTATATTTGTGATCTTCCTGCTATTTTTAGTATTGAGCAAATATGGTAGTATTCGCCTTGGTGCCAATGATTCTAAACCTGAGTTTTCTTTTTTTTCGTGGATATCAATGTTGTTTGCGGCTGGCATGGGCATAGGATTAATGTATTTTAGTGTAGCAGAACCGATGTCTCACTATACAGATCCATCGGTTTCAGGATTGTCAGCTGTTGCACGTGCTAAAGATGCACAATTATATACATTCTTCCATTGGGGAATACATGCTTGGGCGATATATGGAGTAGTTGGCCTTTCATTGGCTTATTTCACATATCGCTACAAATTACCACTATCTTTAAGAAGTTGTTTCTACCCTATACTAAAGGACAAAATACAAGGTCGTGCAGGAGATATTGTAGACATGTTTGCCTTATGCAGTACTTTCTTCGGTATTACTACTACGCTGGGCTTTGGAGTCGTACAACTTTGTGCGGGTTTAGTACATCTGGGAATAATTCCAGAAAGTAATTTTCTATACCAAGTGATCATCGTTGTTGTGATCATGACCATTGCCATCCTTTCGGCAACATCCGGTGTTACGAAAGGGGTTAAAATACTAAGTCAGATCAACATCATAGCGGCACTGGTTCTAATGTTATTTGTTCTGATTTTAGGTCCGACAACATTTTTATTGGGAACATTTTCAGAGGGACTAGGTGAGTATATCAATGCCTTTTTTCATCTCACATTTAATACGCATGCACATGAACCGGGACGGCAACAATGGTTTTTCAATTGGACTATTCTTTATTGGGCCTGGTGGATATCCTGGTCTCCTTATGTAGGTATATTTATTGCTAAAATATCCAAAGGTAGAACCATCAGAGAATTTATTAGTGCGGTATTGATAATACCTTCTGTATTTAATTTCATGTGGATGACTATCTTTGGCAACAGTGCCATCTGGATTGACCAACATGAGGCTCATGGAGCATTAAGTGCCATGGTCAGCGATACTGATGTGCTCCTTTTCAAATTTTTTGAATTTTTCCCGTTCCAACAGATCACAAATATACTCTCCATTTTTATAATTTTCATTTTCTTTGTAACCTCAGCAGATTCAGGAATTTATGTCATGAATAGCATTTCCTCGAACAATGCTCCGCGATCGCCTAAATGGCAATATATATTCTGGGGAGTATTGCTGGCGATACTTGCTTTAGTGCTTTTAAATGCAGGTGGGTTAAAGTCTTTACAGACTATGACATTAATTACAGCGCTCCCCTTTTCAATAATTATGCTATTATTTTGTTACTGTCTCATGAAAGCACTTACCATAGATACTGAATATCATGCGCGTGAATTTTCGCACTCCACAAACAATTGGTCCGGTGAATATTGGAAAGAGCGGTTAGGACGTATTTTGTCCTACAAAGACCGAAATACAATAGATGCATACTTAAAAAACACCGTGTTTCCTGCTTTCCAGGAACTTGCTGAAGAGTTTGGTTCTAAAGGGATTGTCGCTACTGTAAATTTAAAATCTGAAAGCCCCTCATCTGTTGAAATCGAAATAAAGCACGATGCAATGACTGATTTTCGATATGGGGTAAAAAGTCAACTGGAAAAAATATCAGACTTTTTACGTGAGGAAGAAAATGCGCCTGAAATTGGTACAATGAAAACACATGTACCCATGACTTATTTTGGTGACGAACGGGAGGGTTATGACATTCAGTATTTTACGAAAAACGAAATTATTAGTGATGTGCTGAAACAGTATGAACGTTTTTTATCGCTATCATCAGATGAGAAAAATGCGATATTCATCGGGAGTAATTTAAAAGATCAAGGTTAATACGTATAGTATAAACTGATAAAAAATTAATGGATTTAGAAAGCTAACTATTTATCATTTTAATCCGAATGCTATTGATAGAAATGCTTCGAATTCTATTTTCTTATAGATAGCCTAGAAAAGGAATGGTTAATAACTAAATTAAACCATTCCTTTTTTGCTATTCCCCTTTCAAAATCTTGATATCAGATCCACCAAGCTTGATATTCAACCAATCTCTCAGTTTAGAAAGTTCTTTGTTGTCTAATTTTTCTTTTCCACTATAGAACAAAACCGTTTCCATCTTGGTACTATCAGCGGTATTTACAGTTAATTGCTTTCCAATAGAAAAAGGGGTTAACGTTGGAAATAATGTTGTAATTTCTTTAATTAACTCCTGATCATCAAACTTATATGTTGTCAGCTCTTTTCTAAGATTTTGAATGGCAATATCTTTTTCAGACACATTTTCTGAGCGTTTACTTATTTCAGCTAGTATATCTCTCTTTAAATCTGTACTATCCTGACGGATAACTAGTTCGGTATTATCGATATTATATAGCAAGAGTTTATTTTTTAAATCAATCAACTCAGATTTTGAGAATTTCTTATCCAAAAATGCGAGCTCAATTTTTTTTGGTCGTTGGTTGAACTTAGTTTTTTCGTAAATCAGGGTATATCCTTTTTGCACAAGTTCATTTTGGATAAACATATTAACTTGCTGCGTGAATTTTTTCTCTTGCAATAATGCATATGCTAAATAAAAACTCGGCACAATCATGACTAGAATTAATAAAGTGATCGTTCTTGTAATGCGCTTTTTCTTTCCTTCATTTAAGAAGCTTACACTTGGGTATTTCAGAAATTTGACAATAAGAAAAGTCGATATACAGATAAAGAAGCAATTGATCATATAGAGATACATGGCACCTCCGAAATAAGATAGGCTACCAATTGCTAATCCGTAACCTGCCGTACAGAGCGGAGGCATCAATGCTGTCGCAATTGCTACACCAGGTATGGGATTTCCCTTTTCCACTCGAGTGATGGCTATAACTCCAACCATACCTCCAAAAAATGCGATCAATACGTCATATATATTTGGTGATGTTCGGGCTAATAATTCCGACTGAGCCTCTTTAAAAGGACTTAATGAAAAATATAAAAAGGAAACAAATAAACTGACCAATGTAGCAATTAGTAAATTTTTCAGAGATTTTTTTAATAATCCAAAATCATAAGTTCCTAAAGCAAACCCGGCTCCGACTATAGGTCCCATAAGTGGCGATATTAACATAGCGCCTATAATAACAGCTGTAGAATTGACATTTAAGCCAACAGAGGCAATGACAATAGCACATGCTAATATCCATAAATTAGCGCCCCGAAATGAAATATTAGCGATCACATTTTCTAATACTTTTTCCTTTTGATCCTCTCCCTGATGTAGATTTAAAAAATCTTTTAACTTGCTCAAATTATACTCTTTTTATGATTTTATTTATTCCCTTAAAAAGGCTATTGAGTGACAAGATACTATAATCTCTAAACTTTAAAAATATTTAAATTAACGAGGGCACTTTAAATAAAAAAAAATTAAAGGTATTTTTAATAAAACAGAAAAGAATATGCAATTAGACTAATTTTTTTAAATTTGCTCAGCATTTTCTCCAAATTTATGAAATGAAGTATTTACTATTTAATAGATCCTCAATAAGTCCAACACAACTATTTATTCTTAGTTTTATGTTATTGATATTGTTAGGAACAATATTACTTCAACTACCTATCTCTTTAAATAAAGACCTCTCGATTGTTGATGCCTTATTTACATCCACTAGTGCTGTATGCGTAACGGGTCTGGTTGTTGTAAACACAAATACTCATTTTACTTTATTTGGTCAGACGGTAATCATGATACTTATTCAAGCCGGTGGTCTTGGTATATTAACTTTTTCGAGTTACTTTAGTTATTTCTTCAAAGGAGGTTCTAGTTATGAACACCAGCTAGCCACCAAAGATTACATGAATACGGAAAAAGTAGGTGAAGTTTTTATCATGTTAAAACGTATTTTACTCATTACATTGATCGTAGAAGCATTTGGTGCGTTAATGATCTATCTATCCCTTAATGTTCAGTTAATCCCTGATTGGGAACAACGTATATTTTTTGCAGTTTTTCATTCGATCTCTTCTTTTTGCAATGCTGGTTTTTCAACATTACCGTATGGACTGATGGAAGAAACATATGTACATAATTATAATTTACAGGTGATCATCATCTTATTATTTGTTTTTGGTGGATTAGGGTTTCCGATAGTGATCAATGTGCTTAAATACTTTAAACATTTAGCAAATAGATTGATGATGCGGTTAACAAAAAGAAGACAAGACAACTATAAACCCCGAGTTCTCAGTATCAATAGTAAAGTTAACCTGATCACAACATTTTCCCTTATTGTTATTGCAACAATTATACTTTTTTTCAAGGAATATAATAATACCCTTGCTTCACATGAAGGAATCGGCAAATTCATTACTGCTCTTTTTACGGCTACCACTCCAAGAACTGCAGGATATAATTCTATTAATTTTCATGAATTGCACTTTTCTTCAACTATATTGATCATTTTGTTAATGTGGATCGGGGCCTCACCAAATTCAACAGGTGGTGGTATCAAGACGAGTACCTTTTCATTGGCTATTTTTAACTTTATTTCACTTGCTAAAGGAAAAGAACATATAGAGGTTTTTAAACGCGAAATTTCTGAACGGACTATCCGAAGAGCGTTTGCTGCTATGACACTATCTTTATTGGTTATCGGATTGGGCGTATTTTTAATAACAACTTTTGACCCTAAAATGAGTTTACTTGATATTGCATTTGAATGTTTTTCTGCTTACAGCACAGTAGGTTTAACACTCGGTATTACTGAAGATCTAAGTACAGAGAGTAAATTGGTTATTATCATCATTATGTTTATTGGACGGGTCACAATGCTGTCCATATTGGTATCACTATTCAAAAAGATTAAATTTACTAATTACCGTTATCCGACGGAAGAAATGACTATAATATAAAATATGAAATTTATCGTAATAGGGCTAGGTAGTTTTGGCGCTTCCCTCGCTGAGAAATTAACAGCTCAAGGAAATGAAGTTATGGGCGTAGACAACCGTATGGAAAAAGTAAATATGCTCAAAGACAAGATTACGCACACCATCTGTATTGATGCTACAGATGAGGCAGCATTTATGAGTCTTCCGCTTAAAAACACAGATACAGTTATTGTAGCAATAGGTGAAAATGAAGGAGCGAATATTATGGCTACTGCTTTATGTAAAAACCACTTTGTCAAACGGTTGATCAGTAGGGCAATCAATTCGCTACACGAAAAGGTTCTACTAGCTATTGGTGTAAACGAAATTGTACACCCGGAGCAAGAAACTGCTGAACGATGGTCAAAAAAACTTTGCCTTAACGGGTTATTAGAATCTTTTGAACTGAATGACAATTACAGCATTATAGAGGCGGTTGTACCCGCTAAATATGTTGGGAAAAATCTACTGGAGATTGGATTTAGAGAAAAGTTCAAAATTTTGGTTCTCACCATTCTAAAGAAGACAGAACAAAGAAATATTTTCGGAACAAATAGAATGGTTGCCACTGTGCTCCAAGGAATACCTAACCCAAGAACAGTAATTCAAGAGGGAGACATATTAGCACTTTACGGTAGTAATTTAGATCTGAAAGATTTTCTAAAATAACTTACACTAAAATTAATAAAAAAGAGAGCCTAAATACTTTTAGGCTCTCTTTAGTTTTTTGCTATTAATTACTTAATAATTTCTTCGATCTCAGCTATTATTTTTTGTGCAATTGCTTCTGCGGCTTCAGCTGTAGGACCTTCAGAATAGATACGAATAATCGGCTCTGTATTTGATTTGCGTAAGTGAACCCACTCATTTTCAAAATCAATCTTCAATCCATCAATAGTTGAATGCTCTTCATGCTTATATTTTGCTTCCATTTTTGCTAAAAGATCATCAATGTCCAATTCTGGAGTTAATGTGATTTTATTCTTAGACATGAAATATTGTGGCAATTCGGCTCTATATGCAGATACCTTTTTACCCAACTTTGCTAAATGTGTTAAAAATATGGCTACACCAACAAGTGAATCGCGACCGTAGTGTGATGCCGGATAAATTACACCGCCATTACCCTCACCACCGATAACGGCATTAACTTCTTTCATTTTTGTCACTACATTCACTTCACCAACTGCGGCCGCAAAATATTGACCTCCATGTTTAACAGTTACATCGCGCAATGCTCTTGTTGAAGATAAATTAGAAACTGTATTTCCTTTTGTATGTTGCAAAATATAATCTGATACTGCTACCAAGGTATATTCTTCACCAAATAAATCACCATCTTCCATCATGAAAACCAAACGGTCAACATCAGGATCTACTGCAATACCTAAATCAGCTCCATTTTCCAATACTGCCTTAGAAAGATCTGTAAGATTTTCTTTTAGCGGTTCCGGGTTATGTTGAAATTTACCATCAGGCTCACAATGAATTTTATAAATTGTTTCTACTCCTAGTGCTTCTAACAAAGCAGGAATGAACAAACCTCCTGTGCTATTAACGGCATCCACTGCAATTTTGAAATTTGCATTTTTAACAGCTTCTACATCTACCAGATCCAACGCTAAAACATCATCAATATGTTTTTGCATGTAGCTTGTATCTTTATGAACTGTTCCTAAATCTTCGAATTCTGAAAAATCAAAATCTAAGCTTTCACCTAATGCCAGTACTTGCTTACCTTCGGCGTCATTGATAAATTCACCTTTAGCATTTAATAATTTTAAAGCATTCCATTGACCTGGATTATGAGACGCTGTTAGGATGATGCCGCCACCAGCATTTTCTTTAGGAACCGCAATCTCAACTGTAGGAGTTGTGGATAAGCCTAAATCAATCACATCTACACCAATACTCTGTAAAGTACCAATAACCAAATTACTGACCATTTCACCGGAAACTCGTGCATCACGACCAACAACAATCTTGTTAATTCCAGTCTGATTCACAATGATCTTACCATAAGCTGCCGTGAACTTCACGATATCGATAGGTGTCAACCCTTCTCCAGAACGACCACCAATGGTACCTCTAATACCAGATATTGATTTAATTAAAGTCATGTTAAATTACGTTTATTCCGTAAAAATAAAACAATAGTCCAAATATTTATAATAAAGCGTTTCCTTTTCTGAAATAATTAACATACTTTTGTTGCAACATTGTTTCTTTTACATATATATCCGCATCAAATTGAAATTATTTATACATTTGGATTCAGATCACGAAGAACTGTTATCAAATAATTTCACTTTAATACAGCAACATGATTGACCAAATAGTACATATTGATCAAGAAATTTTTTTAGCCATTAATCAGGGATTAAGCAATCCGGTATTTGACTGGCTACTTCCAATTTTAAGAAATCCATATACTTGGGCTCCTTTATACCTCTTTTTAGTTATTTTCTTTATTAAAACATATGGTAAAACGGGCATCCTGATTGTTGTTATGACATTAGCTACATTCGGAGCTTCTGATGCAGTCTCTTCTCACTTAATCAAGAAATCAGTTAAGCGGGTTCGTCCTTGCAATGATATCGTATTTAAAGAAGAGGTCAATATCCGTGTGAGATGTGGTTCAGGCTTTAGCTTTACCTCTTCTCATGCCACCAATCATTTTGCTTTAGCATTTTTCTGGATCGCATTATTCAGAAGAAAATGGAAGCATGCGATGTGGTTATGTATCACATGGGCAACATTAATTTCTGTTTCACAGATATACGTGGGTGTTCACTATCCGTTTGATATCTTATGTGGAGCAATTTTAGGGATACTGATCGGTATGGCAACCGGATATATCTTTAAGAAACTAAAACCAGAATTCTTTAATCCCGTTATAGCGAAATGAGCGCAATCATCTTAGTAAGTATTCTTTTTTTCTCTGCATTAGCAAGTGGTTTAGCAGTGTTCTTTGTAAAAAGAAACAATACGAATTTACTTAAATTAATTCTATCATTTAGTGGTGCCTATCTGTTTGCCATCACGGTACTGCATTTAATACCGCACGTCTATCAGACACGTACTACAGATGCAGAAATTTTAGGAATATATGTATTAGGAGGATTCTTATTCCAACTGGTGCTAGAACAGTTCTCGCAAGGAATCGAACATGGACATCTTCATCATGAAGAAGGCCATCATCATGCTTTTCCTATGGGAATTATGATCAGTTTATGTTTACATGCATTTTTGGAAGGGATGCCTTTAGCTGCTACCCATCAAACAGAGCTGGTTTTTGGAATAGCAATCCACCATATACCTGCTGCATTTGCATTAGGAAGTTTATTGATCAGTACACATCTTTCTAAAAAGAGTATTACGACACTGTTAATTGTTTTTGCTGCGATGACACCTCTGGGATTCTCTTTTAGTAAAGCAATAAGTACGGGTGAAATTGGTAATATTCAACAGTATTTTGATAAAATAATGGCTGTTGTCATCGGTATATTCCTACACATATCGACAACAATATTATTTGAATCTGGCTCGGCAGATCATCATAAATTCAATAAAAAGAAAATGATAGCCGTATTTGTCGGTGTTGCAATTGCTTTGATGAATTTTTTATTTGACGGCCACGATCACAGCCATTCTTCTTCAGAGGATATGCAAGAAATCAATCATGATGGTCATGACCACAGCCATGACCATCATGATCACTAATTAGTTTTGGTTTCAGGTTCTAAACTTCCTCGAAATTTATCCAAGAGTTCATTTAATTGGGTACATTCAGCTTCCGATAGATGATTCGGGAGAATATCACTCAGAAGCATTTCTTGTTCTAGTTCTTCGAGAATTTTAAGCCCTAATTCTGTTATTAATAAGTTGACTGCACGTTTATCTTCATTTGACTTACAGCGATCGACTAGTCCTTTTAAAACCAATCGGTCTATCAACCTCGAAATATCAGGCGTATTCGTCAGCATTCTAGATTTTATCAAATTATTAGTAACCGGTTTCGGAAATTGTCCCCGCAATATCCGTAGCACATTGAATTGACGTAATGTAATTTGCTTTTGTTCTGCCCTCTTCTCCAAAACTGCAGTTACCCAATTACTTGTGTACAATAGGTTAACAGTGGCACGTTGCCACTCCGTACTAAATTTTTTCACTTGTATGGCTTCATCAATTTTCATAATTTAAATATATCACATATTTATCATAAATGCATAAGAATTACATTAGAATCATTCTAAATCAGATAAAATTCATATATTTGAAAATTACATATTAAGAGAAATAATGCGCGATAAATCTAGTTTAGACAAGCTTAAAAAGGGACAAAAAGCTATAATAGTTGATTTGAATTCGAATGATATTCCCGCTAAATTTTATGAAATGGGATTCCTTCCCGGAACCGAAATTGAAGTCAAACATATTGCCCCTTTAAACGGTCCAATCTGTCTAAATATAATTGCTAGTAACTCATTGATTGCTATCAGAAAGTCTGAAGCCAAAGTAATCATTATCGATCCAAAATAAATGAACAATCCTATTATTGCACTTTTGGGGAATCCAAATGTGGGTAAAACATCGCTGTTTAATCGTATTACGAAACTCAATCAGAAAGTTGGAAATTATCCCGGTATCACCGTTGAGAAACGCGAAGGCTCGTTAACGGCAAACAATAAAACATATAAAATCATTGATTTACCCGGTACTTACACCTTATTTCCAAACTCTTTGGATGAAGAAGTTGTATTCAATATACTTGTCGATCAACAACACAAGCTTAAACCAAATTTAATTGTTGTTGTCGGTGAACCGTCCAACTTAAAGAGATCAATTATTCTCTATCAACAAGCACGAGAACTTGGATTACCTGCCATTTTTGTCATCAATATGATTGATGAAGCAACTACAAAAGGTATTCAAATTGATATTCCAAAATTGGAATCTCTATTAAAGACTAAAGTTTTTTTAACAAATGCACGTAATGGTGAGGGAATTGACAAATTGATCAAAGCTTTTGATTCAATTCCACCACTATATATTGGAAACTTTAGTATTCCCGCACAATATGTTACACCTGTTGAGGAAGCAAAAAAACTATTCCCTCTGGAACACGAGTACAATACATGGCAGTATTTAGCAAAAGGTAACGTAGAATTTCTATCGGAGGAAAAAAATAATGCTCTAGAAAGTATTAGAAAACAGCATAATCTAACTCCACAGGTATTACAAAAAGAAGAATCCATTCAGCGTAATAAGAATTTAGAACATGCATTAAGTACAATCGTATCAAAAGATATCGATTCGAAGAGTGTTACGAATGGTATTGATAAAATCTTACTACACCCTATTTTAGGTTATCTGATTTTCTTTGGGGTTCTGTTTTTGATATTTCAGGGTATTTATAACTGGTCTGGACCAGCCATGGATTTCATTGATACGCAATTTGCCGATTTAGCGGCTTATGTGCAGAGTGTCTTACCTGCAGGACCACTTCCAGATCTATTATCCAATGGTATTATTAAGGGAATTGGCGGTATCGTTATTTTTGTTCCCCAAATTGTGATCTTATATATTTTTATATCATTGATGGAAGAAACAGGCTATATGAGCCGTGTAGTATTCTTAATGGACCGCTGGTTAAGACCTTTTGGACTTAATGGTAAATCAGTCATTCCATTGATCTCAGGTGTCGCTTGCGCTGTTCCTGCTGTAATGTCTGCACGAAACATTGAAAATAGTAAAGAACGTTTGGTTACGATGTTAGTAACACCGTTTATGACCTGTTCTGCACGATTACCAATTTACATTGTTATCATTGGTTTAGTCATTCCTGACACTAAATTTCTTGGGTTCAATATTCAGGGGATTATCTTATTTGCGCTTTATATTCTGGGCATTTTAGCGGCTCTTGGTTCAGCATGGTTATTGAATAAAATTATTAAGACAAAACATAAATCTTTCTTAATTTTCGAATTACCAACTTATAAATTCCCGGACTGGAAAAATTTATTTTTAAATGTTTGGGACAAATCATCCAGTTTCGTTTTTGGCGCAGGTAAAATTATCTTAGCCATATCTGTCATACTTTGGGCGCTCGGAAGTTTTGGTCCTGGTGATAAATTTAAAAATGCAGAAGAAATTGTAACGCAGAATAATCCGTCGCTATCGCAAGAAGATCTCGATCATGAAATATCTTCTTATAAGGTGGAACACTCCTATTTAGGATATCTGGGCATGGTAATTGAGCCTATTGTAGAACCATTGGGGTATGATTGGAAAATGGGAATTGGCTTAATATCATCATTTGCAGCGCGTGAGGTCTTTGTTGGAACAATGGCTACCGTTTATAGCATTGGTGATGATGCAGATATTGAAGATGATGCTTCTAAAAGAACAATCTTAAGTAAAATGAGAGCTGAGGTAAACAGAAATACAGGTTTACCTGCCTATAATCTTGCTTCAGGTGTTTCCCTTTTACTATTTTATGCCTTCGCAATGCAATGTATGAGTACAATAGCAATTGTAAAAAAAGAAACAGCATCTTGGAAATGGACTTTAATTCAAGTAGGATTTATGACAGGCTTAGCTTATGTAGCAGCTTTAATAGCCTATCAAGCATTAAAATAAAATATTATGACGAATTTAACTATTCAATACATCATCGTTGGAGTAATCATTATCGCAGCGGTAATCTACTTTTCAAAAACGATGCGTGCTTCATTCAAAGGTAAAAAAAGTTGTGGTAAAGGTTGTGGCTGTGATATGACGCAACCGAAAGTTCAACAAAAAAATAATCTGTAATCACATTCAAATTAGAGATCATTCTTTAGTATAATATATACTGAGTATTAAAAATAAAAACCGTTGTCATGTTCGATGTCAACGGTTTTTGTATTCCATTCGGAGCTGAAATAGAAAAGTTATTTTTGTTGCTAAATAATAAAAAATTACCCTTCAGCTTTGATTAGTTGTTATTAGCTCGTATTAACATCAATACAATGCCGAATTATTGATAGATAAAAACTATATTAGTCCTATCTAATAATATCAGCCCGTATATTAACTTTATAAAAAACAATTACGTGGATCAAAATCCAAAACAAAATAACGAATTAAAAAGAGGTCTACAGAATAGACACATTCAACTGATTGCTTTAGGCGGTGCTATTGGAACAGGCCTATTTTTAGGTATCGGTAAGGCTGCTATTTTAGCGGGCCCATCTGTGATCTTGGGCTATGCTTTAGCAGGAATCATTGCTTTCTTTATCATGCGCCAATTAGGCGAAATGGTTGTAGAGGAACCCGTCTCTGGGAGCTTTAGCTTTTTTGCCAATAAATACTTAGGATCTTTTGCAGGTTATGCTTCAGGATGGAATTATTGGGTGTTGTACATATTGGTAAGCATGGCAGAGCTAACTGCTATCGGTGTTTATGTGCAGTTTTGGTGGCCCGAAATACCACTCTGGACTTCCAGTCTGTTTTTCTTTTTTATCATTAATGGGCTAAACCTAGCTTCTGTAAAAGTTTACGGAGAGGCCGAGTTCTGGTTTTCTATAGTAAAGGTAGCCGCGATTATAGCCATGATTTTGTTTGGTTCTTATTTGCTTATCAGTGGTACAGGCAGCCCACAATCTTCGATCAGTAATCTTTATAATGACGGGGGATTTTTCCCAAAAGGCTGGCTATCCCAAAGCAGTAATGGCACGTACGAAGGTCTACTTGCCGCGATAGCTTTGATTATGTTTTCTTTTGGTGGCTTAGAATTAGTCGGCATCACCGCCGCAGAGGCCGAAAACCCTGAAAAAAATATACCCAAAGCGACAAATCAGGTGATCTATAGAATTCTTATCTTTTATGTTGGCGCCCTTATTGTTTTGTTCTCCCTATCGCCTTGGCAACAGATTACGGCAGATACAAGTCCTTTTGTAACGGTGTTTGACTCTTTGAAAAGTTTTCAGTTTACCCTATTTGGTAAAACCATCTACGCGACAAGCTTAATTGCCAATGTGTTAAATCTCATCGTATTAACAGCAGCATTATCCGTTTATAACAGTAGTGTCTATAGCAATAGCCGTATGCTATATGGTTTAGCAAGTCAGGGCAATGCCCCGAAGTTTCTAAACAAATTAAGTAAGAACCATGTTCCTGTCAATGCCATCTTAGTTTCGGCATTATTTGCAGCTATCTGTGTTGTTATTAATAAAATTATGCCCCAGGATGCATTAGAAATATTAATGTCGTTAGTTGTTTCTTCGCTCATTATTAATTGGGTCATGATCACCGTGACACACTTCTACTTTAAAAAGGATAAAGTCCGTAGGCATGTAAAAACAAAATTTCCATCTTTTCTCTTTCCGATCAGTAATTACATCTGTATTTTATTTTTAGTAGCCGTATTGGTTATCATGTGGATAACAGGAATGAAAGTACCTGTTGAACTAATTCCGATATGGATGGTCCTTCTTTATTTATCTTATCTTTTAGTGAAAAGAAACAAATCCAAACAATAAAAATATAGCGTTCATACTTTTGAACGCTATATTTGTTTAAAATGTATAGGAATGATTCCCAAATTGATCACCACTCTTTTCAATTGTAATCATCACATAAATAAAAAAGCTTCTAAACAGTAATACCGTTTAGAAGCTTTTTATTGAATTTCTACTTTAATTTATTCAGGATCGTTATAATTCCAGTTTTGCAATTTATTCTGCAATATTCTGGAAATTTTATTGAAATATCTTTTTTGTTTATAACCCATGACCCATTGTACCCCTTGAACAGCGTTCGTGAGAAATATCTCTTCTGCTTCTTTCATGATCTGTGGGCTTATCTGAGCTTCTACTACTTCTATTCCTTCATCAATGGCCATGTCGATCACAACACGTCTCATAACACCTTCAATACAGCCTTCTGAAAGAGCAGGTGTATATAACGTTTTCTCGTAATGAACAAATATATTTGAACTCAATGCTTCGCATAAAAATCCTTCTTGATTCAATAATAAAACATCATCAAAACCCATTTTTTTCTTGTGAATTCCAGCTAAAACATAAATTTGAGAATTTAGTGATTTAATTTTTGATAAATCACTAAATGGTTTTTTATACTCGGTATACAAATCAACAATTAAACCTACTTTTTTATCCTTCAGATTAGGTTCAGGTTTCGCAACCTGAAACACGTACGAAGGTTTATTTGAATGTGGACTGTACAATCCGCCCCCATTTCTAAAAACAGTTAAGCGTATCCGGACAAGCTGACCGACCATATTATTTTTCCGTATCAGTTCCTCTACTTTAGAACGAAAGAAAAATTCATCATAAAGATTTGCATCTTCCAAATGTAAAGCGAGCATCCCTTTTTGCAACCTTTCCATATGGAAAGCTAGGAATCTGATCTCACCATCTTTAAACAGCATCGTTTCAAACAAGCCGTCGCCATAACGTACTGCCCTATTCTCAATAGAGAATATCTCTTGTTCTTCAGGTAAAATATTACCGTTAAAATTGATATATGTTGTTGGCATTTAAGTATAAATATTATTCTTCAGTTGGTTTTGATAAAGCAGCATAATTACGCCATTTCTCCAATCCTAAACGAAAATCTTCTGGTAATGGTACTTCAAATTTAATATTTTCTTTTGAAGTTGGATGTACAAAACCAATTACTTCAGCGTGAAGAGCTTGTCTAGGTAATATTTTAAAACAATTTTCTACAAATTGTTTATATTTTGTAAATACGGTACCTTTTATAATCTTGTCTCCACCATACATGGCATCATTAAATAATGGATGACCAATAGATTGCATGTGTGCACGAATCTGATGTGTTCTTCCTGTTTCCAACTGACATTCAAGTAAAGTCACATAACCTAAACGTTCTATAACCCGGTAATGGGTAACAGACCAGCGCCCATTTGCTTCACTGTCGTACATAGCCATAATACGTCTATCTTTTTGATGACGCCCTATATAACCTGTAATGGTACCATCTTCTTTAATATCACCCCATACCAGCGCAATGTATTTTCTTGTGATACTGTGATCAAAAAATTGCTTCGCCAAGTGAGTCATCGACTTTTCATTCTTCGCAATAACAAGTAATCCAGACGTATCTTTATCAATACGGTGCACTAAACCTGGACGATCAGAGTTTCCGGGTAACTGTGGCAACTGCTGAATATGATGCGTTAAAGCATTTACCAATGTTCCATTATAGTTATTAAATCCAGGATGGACAACCATTCCTGATTCTTTGTTGACGATCAATACATCATTATCTTCATAGATGATATCCAAAGGGATATCTTCTGGATATACTTCGGTATCTCTTGGGGGATCGGGCAAGACAACAGTGATCACATCAAATGGTCTCACTTTGTAGCTTGCCTTTACAGGCTTTTCGTTCACTAATACGGACTCCGCTTCAATAGCTGCCTGAATTTTATTTCGAGATGCATTCTCTACTCTATTCATCAGAAACTTATCGATGCGCAGTAACGCTTGTCCTTTATCTACCTCTATACGCAAATGTTCAAATAACTCTTGATCATCTTGCTCTTGTAACTCTAAATTTTCAGCCATCGTACAAAAATAACCTAATTCATACAAATTCTACTAACTTTGTACATTAAAGTGTATGATATCTTTTAATTTTTATAGTCCCGAACAAAAAATTAGTTTTCCAGACTGGGAAAAAAAAACTATTTATGTCTCTATAAAGCGTGATGACATGATCCATCCGTTTATTTCAGGTAATAAATGGCGGAAATTAAAATTTAATTTGGAGCGTGCATTAGCAGAAAATAAAAACCATTTGGTCACTTTTGGCGGTGCATGGTCTAACCACATTTTGGCAACAGCTTGCGCCGGTGCTACCTTTAGTCTAAAAACAACAGCCTTTTTACGGAGTGACCCTGGAATAAATAATCCGCTCATCGCCATGTGTCGATTATTTGGGATGGAAATTATCTATACTGATCGTACCGAATATAAAAATAAGCAAGCTCTTTTTGATAAACATTTCAGTAATAACTCAAATGCTTATTTTATTGATGAAGGAGGTCATGGACCGCTTGGTTCTAAAGGATGCGAAGAAATTATAGCATCACTACAGGAATCGTACGATCATATTTTTTGCGCATGCGGTACAGGGACCACCCTCGCAGGATTACAACACGCTGTAGCGGCGTCTGGATTACAAACCGTTGTCCATGGTGTTCCTGTCTTAAAAGGAGCAGATTTTATTCATGATGAAGTGCACAAAATATATCCTAGCGATCCTGTTGCAACTCTTCATACTGGATATCATTTTGGAGGATACGCAAAAACTAAACCCGAACTTTTGCGATTCATTGAAAAATTTGTTTCCCATACAGGGATCATGATCGAACCAACTTATACAGGTAAACTCTTTTTTGCGGTTAATGATTTGATTTCTCAAGATTACTTTAAACCGAATGCACGCATTTTGGTTATTCATACCGGAGGGTTAACTGGCTTTCTGGGCATGTATGAACGTTTTAATCTTGATCTAGGTCAATAAATAACTATTTTGGAACCTTTCAAACATTATTTTGACATTTTCATAAAATTAATATTGTACGTTTGAACATCAAATAATAAAAGCTCAAAATGAAAATATTAGCATTTGCTGCTAGTAACAGCAGAAATTCAATTAACAAAACTTTCGTTACTTCAGTTTCTAAATATTATAAAGAAGTAGACGATGTAATCGATATATTAGATTTGAATGATTACGAAATGCCCTTGTATTCTATTGATAGAGAAATAGAGTCTGGCATTCCACAATTAGCATTAGATTTCGCGTCAAAAATTGATGAATCCGATTTTTTATTGATATCGATTGCAGAATACAATGGCTCTTATAATGTTGGATACAAAAACATCATTGATTGGGTATCCAGAATTGCAGGTCGTAAAACGTTCAATGGAAAACCTGTTTTTCTATTAGCGACTAGCCCAGGACCTATGGGTGGATCTACTGTTTTAAATACAGCCGTAAATAGAATCACTTGGGATGGTGCAGAAGTTTTGGACTCATTCTCCTTACCTGAATTTGGAAATAATTTCGAAAACGGAAAAGGAGTTACAAATATTCAACATAGAAGTAAGTTAGAAGCTAAAGTACGAGCAACTAAACGCGCTTTAAAAGAGAGAACGGCAAAGCTAGTTTAACCATACCTTAACAGAAAAAGTCATAGTCGTCTGTGACTTTTTTTGTATCTTGGAGAGATAAAAAACAAATTTATGGCAAAGAAAATATTATTACTTGTTGGCGATTTCGTAGAAGACTACGAAGCAATGGTTCCTTTTCAGGCTATGGGTTCTCTAGGTATTGATGTTGATGCTGTAGCACCAGATCGCAAAAAAGGTGATGTAGTACCTACTGCAGTTCATGATTTCACAGGTGACCAAACCTATAAAGAATTACGTGGACACAATTTTGGAATCAATAAAGATTTTGATACCATTAATGTAGAAGAGTATGATGGTCTGTATATAGCGGGAGGCCGATCTGCAGAGTATATCCGACTGAACAAACGTGTATTAGAAATAACAAAGTATTTTTTTGACAACAATAAGCCCGTTGCGGCGATCTGTCATGGTATACAAGTTTTAACAGCAGCAAAAGTACTCCAAGGACGTACATTAACGGCGTATGTAGCTGTAGGACCAGACATCGAACTTGCTGGCGGAACATGGAAAAACATCCCCGCAGATCAAGCGATTGTAGATGGAAATTTAGTAACATCACCTGCTTGGCCAGGTCATCAAGCTATTCTTAAGGAGTTTTACAAACTATTAGGAATTACAATAACAATTTAATTACTATACGTTTAAGGAAGCTATCAAGATCGTGAAATAAGTAAGGATATAAATTTCTTGCTCATGATAGCTTCATAAATATTACAAAAACAACTCGAGTCCGCTGAGCTTACTGATACAAATGGAAGCTTACACTCATAATGAATAAGTTTAATGAAAAAAAATAAACGGGTATGGTTAATTATCATACCTATTCTAGCAATTCTAGCATTCATGTTAAAGGATTCTTTAACACAAAAGAGCATTGAAGATCTACCTGGCGAATTTAAAGAGGTTGCATTTGTAAGAAATGAGCAAAATAAAGGCGGTATCATACGCATATATGCAATTTCTGTTGGCAAACCTGCTGAAGCAGATTATAAGGCCTGCATAGATTTACTACCGGTAAATGATTATGGAAGCTCAACTACTGCTTACTTTTTTGATAAAAATACGCCCTATCCTACTTCACTAACTATAGAAGCTCCCCACTATGACGGTAAGAAGTTTCAAGCGATTCAAATTTCAAAAAAATCGGGTATGGATAAAAAATAAAAAGGAACAATAAATTCTTTATATTTAAAGAGAATACGCATTGTATTCTCTTTTTTTATTTTCTATAGGTTTTATCATGAAAAAAATACTCCTTTTCATATCCTCATTATTGTGCTTATCGCATTCATATGCACAAAAGAAAAACAATCTTGCTCCCTTATGGATGCAGATTGACAGTCTGGCTGATAATCAATTTTGGAAAGAGATCTCTCCTATTCTTGCTAAGGTAGAAGCAGAAGCAGTAAAGAGAAATTGGTATGATGAACAGGTCAAAGCTTTTCTATATCGCCAAAAGATAAACATACAGACTTCTGATGATTCGGATGTAAAATTAAAAGTCATTCAAGAATTTGATATCAAAATTAAACAGCTCGAGAATAAAACCGCTAAAGCCATTTTAACCATTCAACAAGCCCGTAATTATAACGATTATTTCATCAGCAATTATTACAGCATTAATCAGCGTACTGAAGTACAAAACGATGTTAATAACGATTTTACTTTCTGGACAAGTAAACAATTTGAAGATAAAATCAAATCCTTATATCAAAATGCCTTAATAGAAAAAGACATGCTCTTGCATGAACCAAAAGAAAAATGGAGTAAACTCATTGAATCACCACAGCAGTCCTATCTGCCAACGCTATACGATATTGCAGTTTATGATTATATCGATCTCCTTCAACAAAATCAGCCCTACCAGATCTCTTCAGCTAGAAATCAAAAAGATAGTAATACCAAAATTGTCGATAGCTTATACCACGATCTTATAAAAATCCATGAGGGCAAAAATATAGATGCCTACTTATTTAATGAATACCAATTATTGCGTAGCAAAAATAATCCAGACTCTTCCAGATTACAAATTCTTGAAAATTGGATCGCAAAACACAAGCAGTCCCCACTCAAAGAAATTATGATTGTAGATTATATCAACATCTACAAAAACAAAGCAAATATTGTCGCGGTAAATCAACAAGAACAAATAAATATCTTACTAAGAAAAATAGAAACGTATTTACCGCTAGCGGACAGTGCGCATACAAAAACCTATCTATCAACCGTCCGTCAAAATATATTAAAACCAGAAATTCTTCTTGAATCGAAGGAATTTAATAGCGTGAATAAAGAGGCATTAATGAAAGTGACACACCGAAATGTCAGTAAGATATTCTATAAAATAATACGTCCCAGAAATATCTTAGATCGTTTTCAATCCGAAATTAACAACGCTAATGATAGTACATTATGGAACAATATCCACACTTTCACCAAAAATAACAACGTTGTAAAGGAAGGCTTTTTTGATCTTAAAGATTTTAAAGATCAAGTAAGTCACGAGACAACTTTGCTAATCCCTGCACTTGATGCAGGTTCTTATACCATCGTATATGCTTCCTCTCCATTTGAAAACGAATACAATGAAAAAAACTGCTATGGTTATCTAAAATTAAATTTTAGCAAATACGCAATGTTGCAAGATGATCAAGTTGTACTGATCGTAAACCGGGAAACAGGTGCACAACAATCCAATGCCTCATTGAAATTTTACAACTTACGTCAAGATAAGTTTGAACTACAATCAAATGAAGCGACAGATAAGAATGGTGTTTTTAACAATAAAAATCAAAATAGAAATCTATTTTTAAGGATTAATGATGAACCTGTATTCATCCCCTTCAATTCATACTATTATCCTCAAGTTGATCATAAAGAAGACGCACATTACGATGCAAAAATATTTACGGATAGATCGATCTATAGACCGGGCCAGATTGTCTATTTCAAAGCAATCGTATATAAGAATTACGAAAAGATTAAATACGCAACTATGGCTGATAAACGTATCGTTGTGGGATTATACGATACCAATAATCAACGTGTTGATGAAAAAACATTGGTCACCAATGATTTTGGATCAATAGCAGGATCATTTATCCTAAATACAGGTAATGTAACAGGTCAGTATTATATACAGGTTACTGGTGATGGCATCAACCAAAATTACAGCTTCAGTGTAGAAGAATATAAACGTCCAAAATTTGAGGTTACTTTTGAGGATTTTAAAGATAAAAAATCATTGGGTGACTCCATTTCTATAACAGGAAAAGCTATATCTTTTAGCGGTGTTCCTATAGCTAATGCCACGGTGGCTTATTCGGTCAACAAAGTTGAAAATAGAATAAGACCTTTCGATGTATATGATCGAATTATCGATCGCACAGTTAGCGAGACAATCAAGATAGATACCATACGAACTGATAACGAGGGAAATTTTATCATTAGTTTCAAAAGTGAAATACCAAAAGATTTTAACAGCAAGTGGCGAGTTACCCAATCATTCAATATCGATGCCTCAGTAATGGATGCTACTGGTGAAACCAATGAAAGTACCACCCGCTTAACTATCGGAAATATTCCCTTTACTTTACAGATAGATGCACCAGAACAAATTGATGCAAATGATCTGGATTCGATTACAATAAGTGCACAAAACCTATCTGGACAAAAAGTACCTGCAAAAGGTAAATTTATACTAAAAAAACGAATAGAAAATAAACGTCTTATTGTCTCCCCGTCATTCTATTTTGCGCATGACTTTAGTTACTACAATAGCATTCCTAAGGATGAATTTTTACAGAAGTTCCCCTATGAACCTTATGGAATTGAATATAAAAAAGAAGAGGATTTTACGGTGGTTTACGAGGCAGATTTTGATCTTTCCCAATCAAATAAAATAAAACTTCCAAACAGCAGTAGTTTTGCAGGAAAATATAAATTGGAAGCAATTTCAATTGTTGCGGAAGATACTATTCGTAGTGAGCGGATGATTGAAATCAACAATTCACGGCTACAATCAGATGAAAAATCACCTTTGACCGTTACTGCGGACAAAGCTAATTATCAACTAGCTGACCAGGCTAAAATAAGTCTGGAAACGGATTTTGATTCTCTTCATCTCAACATGACTTCTTCCGAAAATGAAAAAATAGATTTTAAAGTCGTTTCAAAAACGAAAACAACAATTCAAGTTGAAATTCCTAAAACCATCAAGAATAGTTTGGTATTGAATTTCACTGGTGTTAAAAATGGACAGCTTTTCACTAAAACTTTGGTATTGCCAATACAACAATATACCCCATCGCTAACAATAGAAACAAAAACTTTCAGAAATAAACTGTATCCTGGACAAAAAGAAACTTGGGAATTGGTCATTAAAGGAAAAAAAGGGGAGCAGATTGCATCAGAGCTTTTGGTGAATATGTATGACGCATCTTTAGACAAACTTAAAAATGTGACCAGCAATGATTTTTCATTTCCTCTAAATCCTTATTCATATCCTTCTTATAAATCCTGGTATTACACCAATAATCTCAGCAGAAGTACGTTCACCCAAAATTTTGGCGAATTGAATTTCAACACGGCACTAGATTACGATCGATTTAAGAATTTTGGATTCAATATCAATAATTATGATTTTGGCCGTACCAGAAGAATGTCCCCTACTGGATCGCTTAGAATCCGAGGTGCAGTAGCAAAACAGGCGGCTGGAGCAGCCCAAGAAGATCTTATGCTCGCAGATGCAGCATCTCCTGTAATGGAAGAGGTAGTCGTAGTCTCCAGTCAAGCAGAAATCGACAAAAATAAAGGCGAGAACCCGATTCAGATTCGGAAAAATCTACAGGAAACAGCTTTCTTCTTACCTCAACTACGAACAGATAAAGATGGTCATGCGGTGTTCAGCTTTGATTCTCCAGAAAGTTTAACCCGCTGGAAGTTTATGGCAATCGCGCATAGTAAAGAATTAGCTATAGGTACCTACACTAATTTTGTTGAAACACAAAAAGATCTGATGATTGTACCCAATATGCCACGTTTCTTTAGAGAAGCAGATCAAATAACAATCAAAGCAAAGGTCAATAACTTGTCTGCAAATGATTTAAAAACCTCTGTTTCGCTAGAAATGTTTGATGCAATTACCATGGCGCCCCTAGCTCTTAACATTCCAATAAAACAAATTACAGTAATTGCTAAAGGCAGTGAAAATACGAGCTGGGAAATTTCGATCCCTGAGAATATTGAAGCCATCACCTACCGTATCGTGGCAAAAGGAGGTAACTTCTCTGACGGTGAAGAATCCACTATTCCTGTTCTAAAAAACAGTATGTTAGTCACAGAAACTTTACCTATTGCTGTAAGAGAAGGTCAGTCGAAATCTTTTGAAATGAAAAGTTTACAACAGGGCTCGTCTACTTCCGAACCATACCGCTATACAGTAGAATTAACAAGCAATCCGATCTATCATGCCTTATTTGCGCTACCTTATGTCAACGAGTATCCATATGAATCATCGGAATCAATTTTCAGTAAATTCTATCTAAATTCATTTTCTGCACATCTGGTCAATCAGCACCCAAAAATAAAACCTGTATTTGAACAATGGAAAGGTAAACAACAACTTCAATCAAATTTACGTATCAATGAGGAATTGAAAGCAATTATGATACAGGAAACACCTTGGTTAAAAGATGCAATTAATGAGGAAGAAACAATGAAGAATATTGCACATCTATTTGATCAGAATACGCTTAAAAATACATTAAAAACAGACGTCACGAAACTTGCTGCATTGCAATCATCCCGTGGAGGGTTTTCATGGTATCCTGGAGGTAATGAGAATTTCCAGGTCTCCACCTATATTCTTGAGGGCATCAATAAATTAAATGCGAAAGGCATCATTGCTGAATTTGATTTGACAAATATGGTTAAGCCGATCATCACGAAAGGCTTCGCATTTTTAGACAATGAGATTTTACATAATTGGTCGCGTTTTCAGCAAGACAATAAGATGAAACCTAATATTGATCAAGGAATCGAATATCTCTTCGTAAGAAGCAGTTATTCGCCTGAAGATAAAAATACGCAACTGGAACCAGCTATTGCCTATTTTCTAAAAGAGATAGATAAAAACAAACTAACATACAGTATTAGCACGCAAGCCAAAGTAGCCCTTATTTTAAATCGCTACAACTTTAAGGAATCCGCTGCACTAGTCATCAAACAATTGCAACAAAAATCTATTGAATCTGTTGAAAAAGGTATGTACTGGAATCAAAATCAACCTGGCTGGTCTTGGTACGAAGCACCAATTGAGACACAAGCCCAACTGATAAGAGCATTTGACGAAGTAAGTCAAGATAAAAAAGCAATTGAAAATATGAAGATCTGGTTGATCAAAAACAAACAAGTACGACACTGGAATTCAACTAAAGCGACCGTTGCTGCTGTTGATGCCTTGATCAACTATGGCGAAAACTGGCTAGATGCTCCAGAAGGTCTTACCATAAAAGTCGCGGGTAAACCCTTAGATGAAACACAAATATCGAAACAAATCGGTTCTGGTTACAGGAAAGAAAGTTGGATGAAAAAAGAAATTAAACCTGCATTAGGGAAAGTTGAGATCTCAAAAGCAAGTCCTGGCATAGCATTAGGAGGTTTGTATTATCAGTATTTTGAACAATTAGATCAGATACGATCCGCCTCATCAACCATTAGCTTACAAAAAGAGCTTTATCTCAAGAAAATTGAACAGTTGAAAGAAGTACTAGTCCCTATAACAGCAACAACACCTATTCAACTTGGAGATATTGTGAAAGTACGGATTTTGATAAAAAGTGATAGAAATCTATCATTCATACACCTTAAAGATATGCGAGCTTCTGGGTTTGAGCCAACAAATGTAACATCAACCTATAAATACAAACAAGGTTTTGGTTATTATGAAAGCACCAAAGACGCTGCAACGAATTTTTTCATCGATTATTTACCACAAGGAAGCTACGTATTTGAATATGAGTTGAGAGCAAATAATGCGGGTATATTTTCAAATGGAATAACAACTATTCAAAATCTATATGCGCCAGAAATGTCATCACATTCGACAGGTATTCAGATCAAAATAACGGATAACTAAGTCACTTAATAGTATTAAAGAGGTGTTACTACATATATATTTAACAATTATTTAATATTATTAAAATACTACATTAATTAAGTAAATTTACATTTGAGGCTAATCGCATAAATAAGAAGTATTAAAAAAAATATGGCACGAAAATTCATTCCTAGAGATGTCAGCTGGTTAAGTTTTAATAGCAGAGTTCTACAGGAAGCGGCTGATGAAACAGTACCTCTTCCTTCTAAAATAAAATTCTTAGGCATATTTTCTAATAACCTAGACGAATTTTTTAGAGTACGCATACCGGGGCTAAAACGCGCAATAGATATTAAAGACAAAGAGGCTAATACATCCTTTTTTGAAGACCCACAAATTATACTGGATGAAGTCAATACGATTGTTATAAAACAGCAAAAAAAGTTTGATAATTTTTGGGCGCTTATACAAAAAGAGATGGCGCAACAGCATGTATATATCAAAGATGCAAGTCAGCTCAACCTCAAACAAGAAGAATTTGTTCGCAATTTCTATTCAGAAGATGTCGAGTCGAACGTCATTCCATTATTGCTCGATGATAGTCGTCCTATGCCCTATCTTCGCGATAAAAGTCTTTACTTAGGAATTTCCATGCGCAAACAGGAATGGGAATATGAAACAAGATTTGCCATAATCGAAATTCCAACTACGCTAAATGGTCGTTTTGTAATCTTACCCGCCTCAGCGAAGGAAAAACATATTATTTTACTAGAAGACATCATTAAATTCAATCTACCTTATATCTTTTCTTATTTTGGATTCGACGAATTTCATGCGCATGTCTTCAAAATAACTAAAGATGCAGAATTTGATATTGATAATGATATCAATACCACATTAGCAGAGAAAATATCAAAAGGTATAAAAAACAGAAGAAAAGGTAAAACAACACGCTTTATCTTTGATAAAGAAATGGACCCTAGGCTAGTCGAATTTTTAATCAAAAAATTACAATTAACGAAAAAAGATAATATCATACCTGGGCAGAAAATCCATAATTTCAAACATTTTATGGACTTCCCTAATGTATTTAAGCAACCAAACCTGCCTATTACAAACCCAGCATTTACACATCCTCAGCTGAACAAAACACAAAGGATTACCGATATCATTATCAAAAAAGATATCTTGCTATCATTTCCTTATCACACTTTTCGTCCAGTAATCGATCTGCTCCGCGAAGCGGCAATGGATCCAGATGTTAAGACTATTCAAATCACAGCATATCGCCTCGCTTCAAATAGTAAAATCGTCAATGCGTTGATTAATGCGGCACGAAATGGAAAAGATGTAACAGTAATGCTTGAACTACAGGCTCGATTTGATGAAGAGAATAATCTATTTTGGAAAGAGAAACTTGAACTTGAGGGTATTCGGGTTTTAACTGGTGTTCCTAATAAAAAGGTACATGCAAAACTCTGCATCATTAAAAAAAGAGTTGGTGCCAAAACCATTCAATATGGTTTTGTAAGTACAGGGAACATCAATGAAAAAACAGCAAAACTATATGGAGATTACTGTTTATTGACCAGCAATAGAAGTGTCATGGCAGATATAAACAAAGTCTTTCATTTCCTAAAAAAGCCAAAAAGCAATCCAGCTGAAGTCATTAAAAACTGCAATAGCCTACTCATCTGCCCTACAGATATGCGTAATGGAATCATTCATTATATCGATAAAGAAATTGAGGAAGTTAAAGCTGGAAGAAAAGCGCGTATCATCTTAAAGGTGAACTCGCTCAGTGATCGGATATTGATTAAGAAATTATATGATGCCGCCGAAGCGGGTGTACAGCTTGATCTCATTGTAAGAGGTATCTATTGCGCCACGAATCAAACAAAATTTAAAAGAGCAATCAATGCCATCAGCATCGTTGACGAATTTTTGGAACATGCTCGTGTGATGTATTTTTATGCTGCTGGAAAAGAAGTGACCTATATTTCTTCAGCGGATTGGATGACAAGAAACTTGGATCACCGTATAGAGGCTGCTGTAAAAATTAACAGTAAGAAAATAAGGGATGAAATCAAAGATATGTTGCAGATCCAGCTGCGCGATAATGTAAAAGCCCGTATTTTGAACAATGAACTCAATAACCGGTACGTTGAAAATGACAAGGAATCTTGTCGCTCACAAATTGAAATCTATAATTATCTCAGGAAAAAAACAGACGAGGTATAAAAAAAGGTCAGCGATTGAATCGCTGACCTTTTTTGTTTCCCTTATTAACCTCTACTATTGTAGTTAGGAGCTTCTTTTGTAATCGAAATATTATGTGGATGAGATTCACGTAATCCAGCACCAGTAATACGTACAAATTGTGCTTCTTGCAACTTTTCAATTGTAGCAGCTCCACAATAGCCCATTGATGCCTTCAATCCGCCCATATATTGATATACAACCTCGGCTAAAGTCCCTTTGTATGGAACGCGACCAACAATACCCTCAGGAACTAACTTCTTGATATCATCTTCAACGTCTTGGAAGTAACGATCTTTAGATCCTTTTTCCATCGCTTCGATAGATCCCATTCCGCGGTATGATTTAAATTTACGTCCTTCGTAAATGATCGTTTCTCCCGGAGCTTCTTCAACACCTGCAAATAATGATCCGGCCATAATGGTATAAGCACCAGCTGCAATTGCTTTTGCGATATCACCTGTTTGTTTTATACCACCATCAGCGATCAATGGAACACCAGTTCCTTTTAATGCCTTTGCTACTTCATAGATGGCGTACAACTGAGGCACTCCAACACCAGCAATAATACGTGTTGTACAGATTGAACCTGGTCCGATACCTACTTTTACAGCGTCAGCACCGGCTTCTGCTAATGCTTTTGCAGCTGCACCTGTAGCAATATTACCAACAATAACCTGTAAGTCAGGGAATGTTGCTTTCACCAATTTCAATTTATCAATTACACCTTTTGAATGACCGTGTGCAGTATCAATAGTAATCACATCAACACCAGCTTTTACTAAAGCTTCTACACGATCTAAAGTATCTGGAGTGACACCAACTGCACCACCAACCAATAAACGACCGTGCGTATCTTTAGCTGCATTAGGATAATGTTTGTATTTTTGAATATCTTTAAAAGTAATAAGACCTTTTAATATACCTTCATTATCAACAACTGGAAGTTTTTCAATCTTATGATCTTGTAAAATTTCTTCTGCTCGTACTAAATCTGTCCCTTCTGGTGCAGTAACAAGATTGTCTTTCGTCATTAACGAAGAGATCGGTTGACTCATGACTTTTTGGAAACGTAAATCACGGTTCGTTACAATACCAACTAACTTGCCTTTTTCATCTATTACAGGAATGCCGCCAATCTTATGATCTTTCATAATTTTAAAAGCATCTCCTACTGTTGCAGTTTGCAATAAAGTAACAGGATCTTGAATCATGCCGCTTTCTGAACGCTTTACTTTACGTACTTCAGCAGCCTGCTCTGCAATCGTCATGTTCTTATGCAACATACCAATACCGCCGGCTTGTGCGATAGCAATAGCTAAATCAGCACCCGTCACCGTGTCCATAGCCGCAGATACTAATGGAATATTTAATTTGATTTTTTTTGTCAGAAAAGTACTTGTATCGACATCACGTGGTAAAACTTCAGAATAAGCTGGAATTAATAATACGTCGTCGTAGGTAAGTCCTTCTGCTACGAATTTTTGTGGATCTAATTGCATGGCAAATATGTATTGGGTTCTCTATTTGCCAGGCAAAATTAAGTATTTTCAGCGAAATATAAAAATTAATTTCACTAATTACATTTAAATGATTATCCTAACATGTAGTTAACCGCTCATTCTCATTAGCTTAATCATATAACCTTATCACCCCCCAACATTCTGGCATCGTACGTAACAACTTTTGGCAGGTTATTTGCATAAGATGTCTAAATTGAATTTATATAAAACACATATTATGAAAAAAGTATTACTATCGGTAGCAGCTGTTGCCATATTAGCTCTAGGAGCACAGGAGGCAAAAGCACAATCACCACAACGCGCTGCAATTGGTGTTGTATTTGACGGTACAGCTGGTGATTTATGGGGTGTTCAGTACAAACAGTCTATGGGAGGCGCAAACAACGGACAAGCGCAAATTATGTTCGATGACCATGTGGTTGCTGTAGGAGCAGATTACCAATATGCAAGACCATTTTCTGGTGCTAAAGGATTAGGTTGGTATGCAGGTGTTGGTGCTCAATTATCTTTTATTGATGCAGGTGATAATCAAACTTGGGTTGCACTTCGTCCTCAATTAGGTCTAGAATTTAAAATTCCTGCTGCACCTATTGGTTTTCACGCAGATTGGAAACCAGATTGGAGATTAAACCACGGTAATGATTTTGATGCATCGACTTTTTCATTCGGTATCAAATACACTTTGAGATAATTAAAATCGTATATTTTAATAGAAAAAGCCTCCCATACGGGAGGCTTTTTCTATTATATCGCATCCTTATATACTGTTCATTACAATTTAATCGCTTTTTATCATAAGCTTAATCAAATAAAGCTTTTCATTTTACAAAATTTTTATACCTTTGGCATTCTTGGAGAATTGTAATTTTCATACAAGAATGAGTTATCAATTATATCATATAATATCAAACTAATACACTAAAAACAGACGATGCAAGGTAAAGGGCTGATTAAATTTTTGGTGATAGCGGTATCTATAGCATGTCTATACGCCCTATCATTCACTTTTGTAACCCGCAAAGTTGAGCGTGATGCTGAGAATTATGCACAAGGAGATATGGCACGTGAAAAATCGTACCTAGACTCTATCGCTGGCGAGGTTGTTTACAATTTAGGTTTTGCAAAATACACCTATAGAGAAGCTAAAGCACAAGAACTTGCTTTAGGACTTGATCTAAAAGGGGGTATGAACGTTACGATGGAAATCTCAATCGATGAGTTGATTCGTAACTTAGCAGATAATCCTAAAGACGAGAAATTCAATGCTGCACTTACAGCTGCTATTTCGAAAAGTAAAACAAGTCAAAAATCTCTAGTTAATTTATTCATTGATGAATATAAAGCTGCAGGTAGTACGACTCCACTTTCAACTTATTTCGCGACTAAAGATAATGCATCTTTAATCAAAGCGGGGGACTCTGATGCACAATTGGAATCTTTTTTACAAAAAGAAGCTGATAATGCTATCCAAAACTCATACAAAGTACTTCGTACACGTATTGATAAATTTGGAGTTGCTTCTCCTAACATCCAGATTCAACAAGGTACAAATCGTATTTTGATCGAACTTCCAGGTGTTAACGATGAACAACGCGTCCGTAAATTATTACAAGGATCAGCTAAATTAGAGTTTTACGAGACTCATGCTAATCAAGAAGTGTATCCTTTATTGGAAAACATCAATAAAACTTTGTCTTCAACTTTAAAAGTTGCTTCGACAGATGATAAAGCAACAACAGATTCGACTAAAAAGTCTGATGACTTATTAGCGAACCTTGGTGCTAATAAAAACACAAAAGATAGCGCTGCTGCTAAATTGTCGCAAGAAAATCCATTATTTGATGTTTTGAGACCTGCTGTTTACATGGGTGAGAATCAACAAATGGCTTTAATGCCTGGTGCAATGGTAGGTAGTGCAGAACTTAAGGATACTGCCAAAGTAAATGCTTTTTTAAACAGACCTGAGGTTAAATCTATTATCCCTGGAAATTTAAAATTGTTATGGTCAGTAAAACCAGAAGCTAAAACACCAAATATCCTTTCTTTATATGCAATCAGACCTGCAGGCGTTGATAATGGACCAGTATTAACTGGTGATGTTATTACCAATGCGCGTGATGAGTTTAATGAGAGAAACGAACCCGTTGTTTCCATGCAGATGAACAGCGACGGTGCTCGCGAGTGGAAAAAAATCACAGCTAAAGCAGCACAAGGTCACCAATCGATCGCTATCGTTCTTGATAATGTAGTCTATTCTGCACCTGGTGTTAATGAAGAAATCGCTGGTGGTAATTCATCCATCTCTGGTTCTTTCACAGTTGAAGATACAAAGGATTTAGCGAACGTACTAAAAGCTGGTCGTTTACCAACTACCGCTAAAATCGTAGAAGAAGCGATCGTAGGTCCTACTTTAGGACAATCGGCTATTGATTCTGGTGTGAATTCAGCAGTTATCGGTATCGTGCTTGTTCTTGTATTCATGATTGCATACTATAATACTGCAGGTTTAGTAGCAAACATTGCTGTTCTTGTAAACGTATTCTTTATCATGGGGGTATTGGCATCGCTGAATGCAGTATTAACACTCCCAGGTATCGCGGGTATCGTATTAACGATGGGTACTGCGGTGGATGCCAACGTACTAATTTACGAACGTATACGTGAAGAATTAGCCGGTGGAAAATCAATCCGTCAAGCGGTTGCAGATGGTTACAAACACGCATTACCTTCGATCTTAGATTCACAGATTACAACATTCTTAGTTGGTTTGGTATTATTCTTCTTCGGAACAGGTCCAATTTTAGGATTTGCTACTACATTAATGGTGGGTATTATCACTTCATTATTCACAGGTATATTCCTTACTCGCATTATTTTTGAGTGGATGTTAGAACGTGATATGAAAATTAAAGTTTCTTTCCCTTGGTCTGCGAAAACATTGCAAAATGCAAATTTCCAATTCATCAAGAAAAGAAAAGGTCTTTACATCGTTTCTATTGTAATTGTTATTGCTTGTTTTGCATCAATCTTTATTAAAGGCTTTAGCCAAGGTGTAGATTTTCAAGGTGGACGTACCTATACCATCCGCTATGATAAACCTGTAGATTTAGAAGCTGTTCGTCAAAACTTAGATGATGCGTTCCAAAAAACAACTGAAGTTAAAGTCTTTGGTGCTGCAAATCAAGTACGTGTAACAACAACTTACCATGTAGAAGAGACTTCTGACGAAGCCGATAAAGAAGTTTTAACTAAATTGAATGAAGGATTATCTAAAGTAGATGCAAGCAACAAATATGAGATTCTTTCTTCTCAGAAAGTAGGTCCTAGTATCGCAACAGATATGAAAGCAAGATCAATTTATGCAACTATCTTTGCGTTGTTAATCATTGCGGTTTATATTTTAGTCCGTTTCCGCAAGTGGCAATATTCAGCAGGTGCGGCAATCGCAACTGTGCATGATGCTATCATTGTATTAGGTTTGTTCTCTCTTTTAGATGGTATTGTTCCATTCTCATTAGATATTGATCAACATTTTATTGCCGCTATTCTAACGGTATTAGGTTATTCAGTAAATGATACTGTAGTTGTATTTGACCGTATCCGTGAAGATGTAAACAAACCAAATGCTTTAAATAAAGATTTTGGTGAAACGATCAACCACGCTATTAATACAACATTAAGTAGAACGGTTATTACATCATTGACTATTGTATTCGTATTAGCAGTACTATTTATTTTCGGTGGTGAAGTTATTAGAGGATTCTCTTTCGCTATCTTAATTGGTATTATTGTAGGTACTTATTCATCTATATTCTTAGCTGCACCAGCAGTATACGATTTAAGTAAAGGAAAACACTTCGAAGAAACTCCTAAAAAAGCAGAACCGGTAACTCCTTAGTAAAAAATCAAAACGTTTAGAAAGGCTTTCAGATAAAACTGAAAGCCTTTTTTATTTTACAATAAATCCACCAAATACTTGTTGCACTAAGTATTTAATGATTATATTTGTTGTACTAAATATTAGCAATACAAATATTTTAAATGCAAGACGAAAAATTCAATCGATACTCTTTCATATTAGAAAGAACAGCAAAAAAAGTAAAACAATTTGCACAAAATTCTTTTACAGATAATGATTTTGATATCACCGTAGATCAGTGGACCATCATGAAGACACTTTATGAGAATGATAATCTATTGCAAAAAGAACTTGCTGAAAAATGTTGCAAAGATCAACCTACCCTCACCCGAATTGTTGATCTGTTAATAAAAAAAGGATTAACAGAACGAGTGATCCATCCCTCTGACAGGCGAAGTATCCACTTGCACCTAACAGACGAAGGTCGAAAAAAAGTAGAAAACTACTCTCCCATCGTTTCCAGCATTCGCATGAAAGCTTGGGAAAATCTAACAGACGAAGACTTTAGTTCCTTCACACGTATTCTAGACAAAATTTATAATAACTTAAGTAATTAACATTTGATATGATAACAACAGACATATGTATTATAGGAGCCGGACCAGTGGGTCTATTTGCTGTATTTGAAGCAGGTTTGTTAAAGATGAGATGTCACCTCATTGATGTTTTACCTCAAGTTGGAGGTCAGTTGTCTGAAATATATCCGCATAAGCCGATATACGATATACCGGGCTACCCGACTATCCGTGCTCAAGAGTTGATTGACAATCAGATGAAACAGATCGAACCATTCAATCCCACTTTTACACTCGGTGAACGTGTTGAAGGCCTAGAAAGGCAGGAAGATGGTTCATATGTAGTCGTTAGTTCAGAAGGAACACGTATACATTGCCAAGTTGTTGTTATAGCAGGCGGCTTAGGATGCTTTGAACCCCGAAAACCTGAACTTGCTAATTTAGTTAAGTATGAAAGAAAAGGTGTTGATTACATGGTCAGAAATCCAGAAACGTATCGTGATAAGAAGATCATCATCGCGGGTGGTGGCGACTCTGCTCTAGACTGGACGATTTACTTAGCCGATATTGCAAAGGAAGTAACATTAATTCACAGAAGTGACTCCTTTAGAGGAGCGCCAGATTCTGCCGAAAAGGTTTATCATCTAGCTCAAAAAGGGGCCATCAACCTTTTACTGTCCCACAACCTGGCAGATGTGCACGGCTCAGATAGCTTATCGCATGTGATTGCAGTCAATAAACAAAAAGAAGAAGTCAAAATGGAAGCGGATTATTTTATACCGCTATTTGGGCTAACCCCAAAATTAGGACCTATTGCGGACTGGGGTTTAAATATTGACAAGAGTGCTATCGTAGTAAACACAGTTGATTATTCGACAAATATAGAACGCATTTATGCTATAGGAGATATCAATACCTATCCCGGTAAATTAAAGTTAATTTTATGTGGATATCATGAAGCGGCATTAATGGCTCAAAGTGCTTTCAAATATGTGTATCCAGATCAAAAACTAAGCTTCAAATATACAACTGTTAATGGCATCAATACTTTTTAAATTATGGACAATATTATTGAAATAGAAATTGAAGATCGGGATGGAACTGTTCAAACAATCGAAGTTCCTACGGATGTCAACTTATCCCTAATGGAATTGCTAAAAGCATGCGATTATGAGGTCTTAGCTACCTGTGGGGGCATGGCACTTTGCGCAACTTGTCATGTTGAAATCAAATCTGGGGGTGAAAACTTGTCCGAACCTCAAGACCAGGAGCTCGATATGCTCGATACTTTACCCGATGCTAATGATGATAGCCGCCTAGCATGCCAGCTGCGGTTAACAAATGAAAATAACGGCCTAAGTATTAAAATAAGAGGAGCATTACAGTAATAAATTATCAAAGTGTACTTTTTACACACTTTTTTTCATTTTTTGAAACAAACCGTATTAATAAACCATGCAATTAATACGGTTTACAAAACACTGATTAACAAGGAGTAATAAAACAAGCGATATATTAAAACAGTGAGTTATCAATAAATATGACAATAAAAAGCAAGTATATATAAAGATATTTTAGTTTTTTGAGTGAAAAATTAAGATATTTGCAGAAGGATTACAATTTTCCGAATATTTTATATAAATTTCAAATAATATGCTAAGCAATCGTTCAGATAGAAAATTCCCAAAAGTGGTCATTATTGGTGCTGGATTTGGTGGAATTGAAGTTGCTAAAAAGTTAAAAAATAAGGAAGTAGAAGTACTATTATTAGACAGAAATAATTTTCATACCTTCCAACCTTTAATGTATCAGGTAGCTACAGGTACATTATCTGCAGATTCGATCTCTTTCCCTATCCGTAAGATGTTCAAATCTCAGGAGAATTTTAGTTTCAGAATTGCAGA
Source organism: Sphingobacterium anhuiense (assembly GCF_042686355.1). Taxonomy (NCBI): domain Bacteria; kingdom Pseudomonadati; phylum Bacteroidota; class Sphingobacteriia; order Sphingobacteriales; family Sphingobacteriaceae; genus Sphingobacterium; species Sphingobacterium anhuiense. The sequence goes on along the minus strand of NZ_JBHUPE010000005.1, from coordinate 641,985 downwards.
AGTTAATCATATTGACTCGTCCAACAAGACTGTTCAAACGAATATCGGTGATTTTGAATATGATTACTTAGTGGTTGCTACTGGAGCAACAACAAATTTCTTTGGAAATCAGCAAATTGCAAAATATGCGTTACCAATGAAAAGTATTCAAGAAGCTTTAAACATTCGGAGCTATGTGCTACAAAATCTTGAAAAAGCTGTTCAAATTGCAAATCCGGAAGATCGTAAATCATTTTTAAACTTTGTAATTGTAGGCGGTGGCCCAACTGGTGTTGAGCTTTCTGGAGCAATTGCTGAGATCAGAAATAATATTCTGGAAAAAGATTATCCAGAATTACGCAAGGAAGAAATGAATGTTTACTTAGTCGAAGGACAAAGTAAAGTATTAGCAAACTTGTCAGAAAAATCTTCTGAAGACTCTGAAAAATATTTAAAAGCATTAGGTGTTAAAATATTACTAAATGTTTCTGTAACGGGCTTTGATGGTACTGCAATCTCTTTTGGTGATGGTAGTGCGATCGAAACAAAAACAGTTATCTGGGGCGCAGGTGTTGCAGGACAATTCCCTGAAGGTTTCAAAAAAGAAAATATTCAACGCGGTAACCGCATTCAAACAGATGATCAATGTCGTGTGTTAGATATGGAAAATGTATACGCAATTGGTGACGTTTCAGCATTTATCACAGATGATTTACCACGTGGATTACCTGGTGTGGCACCTGTAGCACAACAACAAGGTAAATATGTTGCCAAGCACATTAGCAATGTGATGGATAACCGTTCAAATGAAAAATTCTCTTACTTTGATAAGGGCTCAATGGCGACAATTGGCCGTGCGAAAGCTGTAGTCGATATGGGTAAAATCCATTTTAATGGATTCTTTGGTTGGATTGTTTGGATGTTTGTTCACTTAATGTCTATTTTTGGTTTTAGAAACAAAGTAATTACCTTTATCAACTGGACAGTGAAATTTTTCACGAAGAACTCGGGTGTTCGATTAATTTTCTATAAATTCAATCAACCGGCGCCAGAGGTAAAACAAGAAGATCAAGTATTAGAAAATAACTAAAATGGATAATAAGACAATTGCTAAAAAATTCAAGTTATGTAGCCAACTGATGGAATTACATAATGAAAACCCATTCAGAACAAAAGCAATTGCCAGTGCATCCTTTAAGTTAGATAAAATACCTTTTCTGCTGGAAACAGCTTCTTTAGAAGAAATAAGCAGTCAGCCCGGTATCGGGAAAAGCACTGCAGAGAAGGTGAAAAAATTAGCCGAAACTGGCTCATTCGATGAGCTAGATGCGATGTTAAGCATTACTCCAGAAGGAATTTTGGAAATGCTTAACATAAAAGGCTTAGGTCCAAAAAAGATACAAATTATCTGGACTGAGCTCCAGATTGAAAGTGTTGGTGAGTTATTGTATGCTTGCAACGAAAACAGACTCATTGAGGCAAAGGGTTTTGGCCTAAAAACACAAGAGGATATTAAAAAATCCATCGAATTCTCCATATCCAATCAAGGTTGGTTTTTATATGCGAGGGTATTATCCCATGCAAACAACTTACTAGCTTCATTACAAAAAAACTTATCTCCTACCCTGATTTCATTTACTGGAGATTTTAGACGAAAATGCGAAGTACTTAGCGCTGTTGATATCTTATTGGATACGGATAAACAAACTACTTTAGCTTATCTAAATGCGAATTATGCTGACAGTCTAAAGGAGGAACTTGAATACATTTCATTTCGAGATGAATTAGGCTTTTCCTTTCATATATATCTATCAGCAACAGCAGAATTTTACCAAAACTTAATATTAACCACCGGTTCTAAAAAGCACTTAGAATTACTCGATCTAACTTTGGTTACAGCTTTAGGTTCTGAAGAAGAAATCTATGCTAAACAAGGCTTAGACTATATTGAACCTGAACTTCGAGAAGGGCTGGATGAAGTATTTTTGGCGAAAAACCATCAATTACCCAAATTGATCAATTTTGATGATCTTAAAGGAACTTTACATAATCACTCGACTTATAGTGACGGTGTGCATAGCTTAGCAGAAATGGCAAGATATACAAAGGAAGAATTAGGTCTTAGCTATTTCGGAATTTGTGATCACTCAAAAACTGCTGTATATGCCAATGGCCTACCTATTGAGCGGGTACAAAAACAGTGGGAAGAAATCGATCAGCTTAATCAACAACTTGCTCCTTTTAAAATATTCAAAGGTATTGAGTCTGATATTTTATCCGATGGTTCGTTAGATTATCCGGATGAAGTTCTTGCAGGTTTTGATTTTGTAGTAGCATCCGTTCACTCTAATCTAAAAATGGATGAAGAGAAAGCAACTGCTAGACTGTTAAAAGCAATAGAAAATCCCTACACGACGATATTAGGACATCCAACAGGTCGCCTCTTATTAAGTAGATCGGGTTATCCACTGGATTATAAAAAAATAATTGATGCTTGTGCGGCTAACAACGTTGTGATTGAAATTAATGCCAACCCGTTAAGGCTTGATTTAGATTGGAGATGGCATCGTTATGCCTTAGAAAAGGGTGTGCTTTTATCCATTAATCCAGATGCTCACCGCACGGAAGGCTTACTTGATATGCATTACGGGATATTTGTCGCAAGAAAAGGGGGATTAAGTGCTAAAAATTGCCTTAATAGCTTTTCATTAACAGAAATTGAAAGTTTTTTTAATAAAAAAAGCTAATAGATCTATTTCCTAAAAAAGATCCCATTTTTTTAAATAGTCAAATTATCTTATATTTAACACTTATATTAAAATTATAAGCGTTGAAAAATCTATCCTATTTAATTCTATTTCTTTTATTATCTCCCTTCCTTGTAAATGGGCAATTATTATCAGGCAAAAATGAATTTTCCCGCAAAGATTCATTAAGAGGTCAACTGACTCCCTTAAGAACCTGCTACGATGTCACCTATTATCACCTGGATATTGATGTTGATATTCCAAAACGTAGCATTGCAGGAAGCAATCTCATTAAATTTAAAACTATTCAAGATTTCAATCGCATCCAGATTGATCTTTTTGATAATATGGCAATTGATAAAATTCTTTACAGGGGTAAACAGCTAAAGTATACAAGAGAATTTAATGCGGTTTTTATTGATTTTCCAACACAGATTAAAGCAAACACACTGGATTCTATTTTAGTGTATTTCTCAGGTACACCACATCAAGCCAACAGAGCTCCTTGGGATGGCGGATTTGATTGGAAAAAAGACAGCAATAACAAACCTTGGATAGCGAGTGCAAATCAGGGTATTGGAGCAAGCTTATGGTGGCCCAATAAAGATCATCAGTCAGACGAACCCGATAGCGTCTTAATCTCTGTAACAGTGCCTAAAGAACTTATGAATGTTTCTAATGGTCGTCTCCGTAATACGGAAAACATTGGTAAGAAGAAAACTAAATTCAACTGGTTTGTTTCCAATCCCATTAACAATTATAACATTGCAATCAATATTGGTGATTACGTACATTTTCAAGATAGCTTCAATGGTGAAAAAGGAAAGCTAGATATTGACTACTACGTACTACGTGAAAATATAGAACGGGCAAAACCGCATTTCGAGGCCAATGTAAAACCGATGCTAAAAGCATTTGAATATTGGTTTGGCCCCTACCCTTTTTATGAAGACAGTTTCAAACTAATTGAAACATCTCATTTAGGGATGGAACATCAAAGTGGTATAGCGTATGGCAATCGTTTTTTAAATGGCTATCTGGGAAGAGATGGTTCTGGAACAGGATGGGGATTAAAGTGGGACTTTATCATCATACATGAAGCCGGACACGAATGGTTTGGAAATAATATCACAGCATCGGATATTGCCGACATGTGGATTCATGAAAGTTTTACCAATTATTCAGAAGCACTTTATATCGATTACTATTTTGGTAAAAAAGCTGGACAAGAATACATACATGGCAATCGAAGAGCGATTCAAAACAAAACACCGATTCAAGGACAATATCATGTTAATAATGAAGGCTCCGGAGACATGTACAATAAAGGTGGTGTACTGCATAACATGATTAGAACAATTATAGCAGACGATGATAAATGGCGATCTATTTTGAGAGGATTAAATGTTAAGTTTTACCACCAGCAGGTTGACTATGATGATATTGTCAATTTCATCAATCAAGAATCTGGTTTAAACTTCAACTCCATATTTGAGCAATATGTGAAGACAACTTTGATTCCTGTGTTATGTATTTCAGAGACAAAAGATGGAAAAGTTCAGGCGAAGTGGAAAAATACAGTCGAAAATTTTGAAATGCCGGTCTATATTGGTACAGCAGATAATAATTTAAAAGCAATTAATATCACGAACAACGACCAAACATTAAATATTCACAATCTAACCAAAGAAAATATAAAGATTGACACTTTTAATTACTACATTGACATACAGAAAAATTAATTTCTGCAGTAAAAACATAAGAAAATGCTTTAATTAACGTTTACTTGTTATCATCCTTAAAGCTCCGCAAAAGAGTTCTAAATTATCAATAAAAAAAATCAAGACTTACCTACAAAAACTAATAATTTTTAGTAGGTTTGCATATTCATAAAAAGTAGCTTAAAATACAGCAAATGGGTTTATTTAACTGGTTTACACAAGAAGTTGCCATCGATTTAGGTACCGCAAATACCTTAATTATCTATAATGACAAAGTAGTAGTTGATGAACCTTCTATTGTAGCCTTTGATCGTACGACAAACAAAGTAATTGCAATCGGACGTCAGGCAATGCAAATGGAAGGTAAGACACACGATAATATAAAAACAGTACGTCCTCTCCGTGATGGAGTTATTGCAGATTTTACTGCCGCAGAACATTTGATTCGGGGTATGGTAAAATTAGTAAATAATGGTAAGAGTTGGTTTTTCCCTTCTTTAAGAATGGTGGTTTGTATCCCTTCAGGAATCACTGAAGTAGAGAAGCGTGCCGTACGCGATTCTGCAGAAATTGCAGGAGCAAAAGAAGTGTATTTAATTCATGAGCCAATGGCTGCCGCAGTAGGTATCGGAATTGATGTCGAAGAACCAATGGGTAACATGATTATTGATATCGGTGGTGGAACAACAGAGATTGCAGTAATTGCACTTTCGGGTATTGTTTGCGACCAATCAATCCGTGTTGCAGGAGATAACTTCGACTCCGATATTGTACAGTATATCCGTAGACAGCACAACATCATGATCGGTGAGCGTACAGCTGAGAAAATTAAGATTGAAGTTGGTGCAGCTCTTCCGGAATTACAGGATCCACCTGAGGATTTCGCCGTTCAAGGCCGTGACCTCATGACAGGTATCCCAAAACAGATCACCGTTTCATATACAGAAATTGCACATTGTTTAGATAAATCGATTTCTAAAATTGAAGAAGCAATATTGAAAGCTTTAGAAATTACGCCTCCAGAGTTGTCTGCTGATATTTACCAAACTGGTATCTACTTAACAGGTGGTGGTGCTCTATTGAGAGGATTAGATCGCAGAATTCAAGCTAAAACTAAATTACCGGTACACATTGCAGAAGATCCTCTTCGTGCAGTAGTGCGCGGTACAGGCATAGCATTAAAGAATATTGGCAGATTTAAGTTCTTAATGCAATCATAATTGCCACAACATAAAATTTTATATGCGATATAGTTGATTTTTCACTATATCGCTTCTTTATTAAATAGCAAAGTAATAATTATTAAACAATGAGAAACCTTTGGTTATTCCTTAGACGTTATAACGCTTTCTTTTGGTTTATCCTTTTTTTTGGATTTTCTATGTTTCTGGTTGTTACTAACAATACCTTTCAGCGTGCTAGTGCATTAAACTCTTCCAACACTATAATTGGCAATATTTACCAAAAAGTGAATTCATGGAAAAGCTACCTGTCACTAACAGAAACCAATGATCAACTTGTAAAAGAAAATGCAAGTTTGAGAAAGCAGTTAGAAAACTATTTGACGACCGATACAGTCGCTATGGCTAAAAGACCGGTTATTGATAGTAGTGAATTTGGACGTTATGAGTTTATTATTGCAAGCGTTACAAATAATAGCATTCACCAAAAAAGTAATTATCTTACCCTAAATAAAGGTTCTTTAGCTGGTATTGAAAAAGGAATGGGCGTAATTGCTCCAAATGGTGTGGTCGGTATTGTGCTCAACGTAACACCGCACTTTTCGACAGTTCAGTCTCTACTTCATCCCGACACAAAAATATCAGTAACATTAGCTAATACAGATGTATTTGGTTCTTTAGTTTGGGGCAGCAACGTAGACTACCGTTTTGCAATGGTCAAAGAAATCCCGAATCATGTAAAAGTTAAGACTGCGGAAAAAGTGTTCACTTCAGGCTACTCTGGCCACTTTCCAAAAGGTATACTGGTAGGCGCAGTTGTGGAAACGGGAATATCTTCCGGAGACTCTTTTTTAGATTTAAGAATTCTCTTGAGTACTAATTTTTCAAACCTCCACCACGTATATGTTGTGAAAGACTTATTGGCAAAAGAATTAAAACAATTAGAAGAAACGAATCAGGATAATGGCTAGAATTTTACTCTTTAATATCATTCGGTTTTTGGTACTTATTGCCATGCAGGTATTCTTGTTTAAAAATATCGGCTATTATAATCTAGCAAGTCCTTTTCCATATATTCTATTTATCTTTTTGCTTCCTACCGGAATGCCGAACTTTGTATTATTTACAATTGCATTTTTAACCGGACTTTCGGTAGATGTATTTTATGATACACTTGGAGTCAATGCCGCAGCTTGTGTTGCATTAGCCGCCTATCGTGTATTTTTTATGAAAATTACAATTGAAAACGATATGGATACATTCATTACTCCAATTTTAGGTGAAATGAATTTTAAATGGTTCTTTTCATATACTTTTTTCGGAACATTGATTCATCACTTTGTTCTTGTCACATTAGAAACATTCAGTTTCAAACAGTTTCAGTACACATTAGCGACTATTGGTTTAAGTTGTATCTTTACAATGGTTATCCTACTCATTTTTAGTTTTCTTTTCTATAAAAGAAAGAGTAGAATTTAGTAATTCCATCGCTTAAAAAGAGGATAAAAGAATTTATGAATAGTTTTTTTGCACGTAAATTTGTCATTCAAGGCATTATTATTAGTATTGCATTATTAATAATAGCAAGACTATTTTATCTTCAGATTATAGATGACTCCTATATACATTCTGCTAACAGCAATGTCATGCGGAAGGTTATAGTATATCCTGCACGTGGTGTAATTTTAGATCGTAAAGGTCAGGTTTTAGTACAAAATGAACCTGTATATGACCTCATGGTTACGCCAAGAGAAGCGAAAGATATCGATACCGCTTTATTATGTCAATTGATTGAAATTGACAAAGAAGGTTTCATTAAACGCATGGATAAAGCCCGTGCACACTCCCCTTACCGTGCTTCCATCTTTGAAAAACAACTATCATCCCGAACGTATGCCCATTTACAAGAGTATTTGTATCGATTCAGAGGTTTCTATGTTCAAAATAGAACTGTGCGAAATTATCCGGATAGTATAGCGGCACAGTTTCTGGGCTATGTAAATGAGGTAAACGAAAAAGACATTGAGAAGTCGAACGGCTTTTATCGTCCAGGAGATTATATCGGCCGAAGTGGTGTTGAACGCTCTTATGAAGATTTATTAAGAGGAAAAAGAGGGGTTAAAAACCTCATGGTCGATGCCTTAAATAGACCTAAAGGTGTATTTATGGAAGGACGCTATGATACTTTGGCTGTTTCTGGGGAAGGTCTAGTTTCTTCTTTAGACAAAGAACTTCAGATCTTGGGTGAAAAACTGATGAAAAATAAGTTGGGATCTATTGTCGCCATTGAACCTTCCACAGGAGAAATTCTTTCTTATGTAAGTAGCCCCAGTTATAATCCAAATGACATGGTCGGTCGTGAAACAGGTAATAATTTAATGAAATTATTAAATAATGAAAGTAATCCCTTATTTAATCGTCCAATTCAAGCATCTTATCCCCCAGGCTCTGTATTTAAGGTAGTTGCGGCCTTAACTGCTCAACAAGCTGGCGTTATTGATGAGAACACCTCTTTCTTTTGTCCACATGGTTATAGCTATGGCGGCGGAAGAGGTTTTATGCGCTGTACCCATTACCATGGAGCAACTTCTTTGATCAGATCCATTCAAGTCTCTTGTAATACCTATTATGGGTATACTTATGCCAAAATGATTGATTCAAGAGGGTTATCAGGACCGAAAGCATACGATCTATGGTATGACGCAATTTCCAAATTTGGTATCGGTCATAAATTAGGTATTGATCTACCAGGCGAAAAAGGAGGTTTATTATATAAATCTGACCATTTTACTAAAAGTTACAGAAATGACAAATGGCGTTCATCTTTTAATATTTCATTATCGATTGGTCAGGGAGAAATGGGCGTTACTCCACTGCAAATGGCAAATATTATGGCTATTGTAGCAAATAGAGGTTTTTATTACCGTCCTCACCTTATTAAAGGTATTGGCGATAAAAAGATCGTTAAAAAGGAGTTTACTGAAAAAATATCAGCAGGTGTAGACGCTAAATACTATACTCCGGTAATAGAGGGATTAAGCAGAGCAGTAAATATGGGTGAAGGAACAGCCTTCGCAAATAGAATTGCTGGTATTGAAATGTGCGGAAAAACAGGAACAGCACAAAACCCACATGGTAAAGATCATGCTGTATTCTTTGCATTTGCCCCTAGGGATAATCCTAAAATTGCCATTGCCGTTTTTGTTGAAAATGCCGGTTATGGTGGTGTATGGGCTGGCCCTATTGCCAGTATGATGGTTGAAAAATATATCAAGGATACAATCACAATGCCGAAGCATATTCAAGATCGTATTTACAATGCTAATTTTATGCCTGCTCCAAAAGCAGACCCAAAGAAAGCAGATTTGAAGAAAACAACGGATTCAACTAAATCTAAAAAAGATACCACAAAAAACGTTAACCGTATTGCGGCAGTAAAGCCAAAGGAAACAATTGTCCACCATAGTGCTGTAAGAAGAAATCATGAATAACCAAAAAAATAGTTTTTTCGGAAAGATAGACTGGTTAACCATTTCTTTATGGTTGGCTTTATGTTTGATCGGTTGGTTTAATATACATGCAGCTGTCTATGATCCAGAAAATCCTGGATTATTTAATATGGCAACAAATTATGGTAAACAGTCCATGTACATTGCTTCTGCATTAATTATAGGTATTACGATCTTAATTATAGACGCTAAGTTTTTCAGTTCCGCATCTCCCGTTATCTATGCTGTAGTTGTGCTATTATTAATAGCGGTCTTGGTTATTGGTCGAAATGTTGGTGGAAATCAGGCATGGATTCCTATTGGAAGTTTCAGGCTTCAACCATCTGAATTTGGAAAACTGGCAACCTGTCTCCTCTTGGCCAACTACCTCAGCTCTCAAAGCAACAAAAACCCAAATATGCATACTTTAGCCATCGGTGCTGGTATTGTATTATTCCCCGTATTCCTCGTAATGCTTCAGCCTGATACCGGCTCTGCTCTAGCTTTCTTTTCCCTCATCTTTGTATTCTATCGAGAAGGATATGTCAATAACAGCTTACTTATTTTCGGAGGACTCTGTATTGTCTTATTTGTTATGGCACTACTCGTAAATGCATGGATATTAATTGGCATACTCGCTTTAATTGCGGGCTTTTTCATGTGGACGTTTAGAAAAAAGCGGAAAAATTTAATTAATATAGGAATTCTTTTTGCCGCTTCGTCGGTATTCATATTATGTGTGGATCTTGTCTACAATCATGTTTTACAATCTCATCAAAGAAATCGTATTGATATCATCCTTGGGAAAATGGACGATCCACGAGGACAGGGCTACAATTTAAATCAATCTAAGATAGCAATTGGTTCTGGACAATTTTGGGGTAAAGGTTATCTTCAAGGTACACAGACCAAATACAATTTTGTTCCCGAGCAAAGTACAGATTTTATTTTCTGTACAGTGGGTGAAGAATGGGGATTTGTCGGCTCTACATTTTTAATAGCGATATACTTAACTTTATTGCTCCGCATCATTCATATAGCAGAACGACAGCGGTCTGCTTTTGCAAGAATTTATGCTTATGGAGTGGCTTCCATCCTATTTTTTCACTTCTTTATTAATATAGGAATGACAATAGGAATTGTACCTGTCATTGGTATTCCATTACCATTCATAAGTTATGGAGGATCTTCGTTATGGAGTTTCACCATTTTACTCTTCATCATGCTAAAATTTGATTCAAATAGAAAAGGAGTTGTTTAATACAACTCCTTTTCTATTTTTTAAAAACGTTCTAAAATCATTTTTATAGCACGATCTACGACTTTATCTGGCTCTGAGCTAAAATGTCCTGCTACACGGCTGGCTAAAATAGCATTAATAGATAGCGCTTGATGACCAAACATACGGGATAAAGCATATATTCCAGCAGTCTCCATTTCTAAATTTGTAATTCGTAAACCATCTGACTTGAAGCTATTCGCCAATTGGATCAAATTAGGAAACGTATTTTCAGAGCGCACATTCCTACCCTGAGGTGCATAAAAACCAGGAGCAGTCATCGTCACTCCTTTTGGTAAATCGTAAGCATATTGTGCTAATAAATTTTTACTGGCTTCCGCAACATAAGGCTTTAGATATAAATTCGGAAAAGCATCCCATACTGCTCTTTCCAAAGTTTTCTCATAAGCTGAATAGGGTTTTACATAATATTGCATCAGGGCATCAAAGCCTACTCCAAATGAAGAAGCCAAAATCGTTCCCATTTCAATATCCGATTGAACAGCACCAGAAGTTCCGATTCGAATGATATTTAAACTTGTTAGCTTTGACTTTAATGCTTTTGATTCAAAATCAATATTCACGAGCGCATCCAATTCATTAAAGACAATATCAATATTATCCGTTCCAATGCCTGTTGATATAACAGAAATACGTTTATTACCAATATATCCTGTGTGTGTAATAAACTCCCTTTTTCCCTTCTGAAGTTCAATACGGTCAAAATACTGAGATACCTTTACTACACGGTCAGGATCCCCTACTGTGATAATGGTATCTGCAATATCTTCTGGCATTAAATTCAGATGATAAATACTCCCATCTTTATTCAATATTAATTCTGAATCATTTATCATATTGTCCGCAAATAAGAAAGTTTACAATTATCAATTTTATCAAAACGTGTAATGACCGAATTGACCTGCATTTTTCGTACTTCAATTTCCATATAGCATGTATTATCAAAAACTTGTTTACTGACAGTTATATTCTCTTCCTTAACCACGCGCATCACGTCGTTCATAGCTAAGTAATCAAATTCAATTTTATAGATATCATTGACAGTTTTCTCTACAATCTCAACGGCAGATAAAACCTCTTGAGTCGCCGTTTTATAAGCATTAATCAGACCTGGGACGCCTAATAAAGTTCCTCCAAAATAACGAACCACAACCACAATAATATTTGTTACATCTTGTGATAGTAATACATTTAAAATAGGCCGACCGGCCGTCCCCGAAGGCTCTCCATCATCATTCAGTCGATATACTGTGCGATCTGGACCAATTCGATATGCCCAGCAATGGTGTCTCGCTTTAGGATGTAGGGTTTTTAGATCTGCTATGATTTCCTTCAACTGATCTTCCGTAGTGAATTGGTAGGCATAGGAAATAAATTTACTTCCTTTATCACGAAATATTCCCTCTGCACTTTTTTCAATTGTACGATAAGTATCTTCAAATAAACTCACAAATATGTTATAATTAAAACTGATATAATAGAAAGTGCTAACCCTAATTTATTGATAGCACTTAATTTTTCTTTAAATAATAAAACACCGACCAGAGCCCCTATTGAAATTACACCAATATTCATCCCTGTGAAAACAATAGAAGGATTATCTGGAATTGCTCGATGAGCTTTCATATAAAACAATATATTCCCAAAATTGAAAAAGCCCAATACAATGCCAAATCCGAAAGATTTAAAAGAAAATGACTGCTTTTCAATTGCTAAGAAATAAATCATAAATAGAAACGCCACAGCTATGGCCAATAAAAAAACAACAAACATAGCTGTAATATAAGGAACAGATTGATGAAACGCTATTTGTTTAAAAAGAATGTCAATAACACCCATTCCAATAAAAACAATTAAAGGATACAGCAGGCTACCAATCTTATTGTTATTTTTAACATTCCCCTTTTGCCAACCAATGGAACAAATGATGGCAACTAAACCGACTAGAATACCAATTCCTTTATTCCAGGTAATGACTTCCGAAAAAAGTACAAAGGATGCCATTAAAGGAATAAACAGAGACAATCTTTGTGCAATCTCCGTTTTAACCAAACCTGTGTATTGAATTGTCAATGCAATAAAAATAAAAAGTGTTGGCAGTAAAATTGCCAAAGGAATATACAATTCCCAAGGCATTTGTCCAATCTGTATATCTCCGAGGTCTGGCTCTAAAACAAAATAAGTTAGTACTGCTGCTACAGGATAATTCCAGACAATAATTTGTTTGGTGCTTACCTGCTGTAGTTTTGCATACTTTAATAGCACTGCGACCGTAACACTACATAGAACACTTAATAAAACAAAAATCATAAACTTAAATAATTTCGAAAACCGTTTAAAGCTATTCAGGCCTTCTCCTTCAATTTTACGAAATATTCCCCGTATTTCACATTTAGAAGACCTAAAACTGATAAAAGCCAGTTGCTATCTTCAGATAGGAATTAGTGATTCGTATCAAAATTAGCTAGCAATTTTCCAGCGATACAGCTTACTCACTATCCAGCCTTAGTCATTGAAGTCGTTTTTATGTTCCGTCATATGAGAAATATCTCCGATAACATAGACTTCTATTTATGCATAACTTAAATAGTGATCGTATGACAAGCAACACACCTTGATATACCTAATCAACTCATTGCGGAGACTAAATGTTGAAAATTTTCAGCATAATTTTTGATATATTCTAAACAAAAACACAAATAAACAACCAAATTAATGACATAAAATAGTCTTTTTAAAACAAAAAAATAACATAAATAAACTTAAAAAAAACACAAAAATAAACTTAAAAAAAAGATAAAATAAACTAAGTTTTTTCATGAAAAAATGATCTATATTATAAATTATATGCATTTAAATAAAATAAACAAAGATATTGAACACATAAAGAACATTAAAAATTACATAAAAAATAGCTAAAAAAATAGCTGTTTTTCACATTAAAAAACACATAAAATTATGGTTAAAAAAATATTTAATTTTTATCTTGCATTTATAAAAAACATCCGTATATTTGAAATATCGAAACGAACAAATAATGAAAACGACGACTACATATTTTTTCAATTACTTTTATTTTAGACAATAAGAGCAGGGACGAATTTGTAATTATCACAAGATATTAAAAAGCAAAAGTTCCGATCAACAATCGGAACTTTTGCTTTTTCTAAGAACATATAAAACAAACAATGGGTTTAAAAATTGCAATACAGGGAGTAAAAGCTTCCTTTCATGAAGAAGCATCGTTTAAGTACTTCGGTGAAGACATCGAAACGATAGAATGCGATACTTTTAAAAAAACCTGCGAATTATTAAAGCAGAAAAAAGTTGATTATGTTGTAATGGCTATTGAAAACTCAATTGCGGGAAGTATCTTACCCAATTATAATCTTTTGAGAGATTATAAATTCAACATTGTAGGTGAAATTGCCTTAAGCATTCATCAAAATTTATTGGCTTTACCAGGAGTTAAACTTGCTGATATAAAATTCATAGAATCGCATCAAATGGCTATTCGCCAATGCGAAGAGTTCTTGCAGGAATTACCAGATGTTAAAATATCAGAAAGTTCAGATACAGCGGCTTCAGCAGCAAAAGTGGCAAATCAAAAATTAACCGACACTGCTGCTATTGCAGGTACACTTGCGGCAAAAACATATGGTCTCAATATATTAGAAGCAAAGATTGAAACTAACAAAAAAAATAGTACGAGATTCTTAGTGTTATCCAATGATGTCGAAGAACAAGCAAGTGCAAATAAAGCTTCTTTATCCTTTCAAACAGGAAACTCGGTAGGTTCTTTAGCTTCGATTTTACAATGCTTTGCTGATCAAAACATTAACCTGAGTAAAATCCAATCTATGCCTGTCATAGGAAAAAGAAATGAATATGATTTTTTCGTTGATGTGGAATGGAAAAAGCAATCAGATTATGACGCTGCTATTCGTAAAGTGCTAAAACACAGCATAAATTTTAATATTATGGGTGAATATGTAAAAAATGACCGCATATAAGTTCTAATAAATAAAAAGTAAAAAATAAAACTCACAATAGATATTGAAATCATCATGATCTAAACCGCTCGAAAAGTAACGAAAAATGATCATGATAACTTCATAACCACTAAAAAAATAAAATTACATAATAATGAAAAACACATTAGATATCGTCCCTTTAAAATCTTGGTTAGATACAGGAGACAAGCCTTTAATTATAGCAGGACCTTGTAGTGCTGAAACAGAAGATCAATTGGTGTCAACAGCGCATTTATTAGCAAATACTGGTAAAGTAAATATCTTACGTGCAGGTATATGGAAACCACGTACTCGTCCAGGAGAATTTGAAGGTATTGGTTCTATTGGTTTAGAATGGTTGAAAAGAGCAAAAGCAGAGACAGGATTATTGACAGCGACAGAGGTTGCAACAGCGAAGCATGTTGAAGAAGCATTAGCTGCTGGAGTAGATGTGTTATGGATTGGAGCGCGCTCTACTGCAAACCCATTTACTGTGCAAGAAATTGCTGATGCATTAGTTGGAGTGGATATCCCTGTATTCGTTAAAAACCCGGTAAACCCTGATTTATCATTATGGTTTGGTGCTTTAGAGCGTATTAACCGTGCGGGAATCAAAAGATTAGGAGCTATTCATAGAGGTTTCTCTTCTTACGAAAAATCAGCTTTCCGTAACGAACCAATGTGGGATCTTGCGATTCAATTAAAATCATTATGTCCTGATTTGCCAATTATCAACGATCCAAGCCATATCTGTGGTAACCGTGAATTGTTGCCGTACATTTCTCAAAAAGCAATGGATATGGATTTACAAGGATTGATCATTGAATCACATATTGACCCTTCAGTTGCTTGGACTGATGCAAAACAACAAGTTACTCCAGCGGCTTTGGCTGATTTAATTGATCACTTAAACTTACGTAAAGCAGACTCAGACAATCAAGCTTTTGAAGATAAATTAGCAGAATTACGTACAAGCATCGATAAATTAGATGATCTAATTATTCAAAAAATTGGTGAACGTATGAAAATTGCTGAAAAAATTGGTGAATACAAGCGTGACAATAGTGTCACAATCTTACAAGTTAACCGTTGGGACGAAATCGTTCAAAAACGCACGCAGCTCGCTGAAGCATTAACTTTGAGCAATGATTTTGCAGTTAAATTCTTAGAATTAATTCATAATGAATCAATTCGCAAACAGAATGCAATCATGAATACTCAACCTACTGCGGAGGCATAATGAGTCAACAGGTGATTACACTTACTCACCCATCTAAAAGTATTAATGGTACGGTTCAGCTTACTGGTTCAAAATCAGAAAGCAACCGTGCCCTTATTATTCAAGCATTGGGAAAAGAGAAAGTACAAATAGAAAATCTTTCGCAAGCTTTTGATACAGTTACACTAAAGAAGGCTCTTCTGCTAGCTGCCAATACGCAATCTGAACTAACCAAAATTGATATTGGACCCGCGGGAACAGCAATGCGTTTTTTAACAGCCTATCTTAATCTGATCAAAGGAAATTTCATTCTAACCGGTTCAGAACGTATGCAACAAAGACCTATCGGTATTTTAGTTGACGCGCTCAAGACTATCGGAGCTGATATTCATTACGAAGCAAAATCTGGCTTCCCACCTCTTCATATAGAAGGTGGCATGATTCAGAGTAAGGATAAAATTTCAATTAAGGGAAATATTAGCAGTCAATATATTTCAGCTCTATTGCTCATTGCGGCATCCTTAAAAAAAGGTTTAACACTTGAAATTGAAGGCGAACTTACTTCACGACCATATGTCACCATGACGTTAAATATGTTGAAAGAAGTTGGTATTCAATACGAATGGTTGCATAATACCATTCATATTCCAAATCAAGAAACAAAGGAAGCAACGATTTATGTCGAACCCGATTGGAGCGCGGCGTCTTATTGGTATGCCATAGTAGCACTTTCTAATTCAGGATCAATCATACTTCCCGGATTGAAAAAAAGTAGTCTACAAGGTGATATAGCAATTGTTGAAATTATGAGCCACTTTGGTGTTGCATCAGCTTTTGAACAAGATGGTTTACACCTTACAAAAATAAGTGATCCTTCTGGGAAAACATTTTTTGACATGAAAGAATGCCCAGATTTAGCACAGACAGTAGTGGTTATAGCGGCTGCATTAAGACGTGATATATCACTTACAGGTTTAGAAACATTGAAAATTAAAGAAACAGATCGAATTTTAGCTTTAAAAACAGAAATTGCTAAATTCGGAGCAAAATTGATCGAAGATGGAACCACTTATCACATCAAAACTGATGAAGTCTTCGAACCAACAGCTGTATCTTTCGCCACATATGAAGATCATAGAATGGCAATGGCATTTGCCCCACTTGCATTAATATTCAAAAGTATTAATATTGAGGAACCACAGGTTGTCGAAAAATCTTATCCAGACTTCTGGAAACATTTAGCTGAGCACAAATTTATTATTACTTAGCAAAAAATACCGCAATAATGCTCCTATTATTGCGGTTTTACCTATATTTATAGAAATTATATTAAATCATGGCAGGAAATTCATTTGGCGATTTATTTAGAATTAGCACTTTTGGGGAATCTCACGGAAAAGCGATTGGTGTTATTTTAGATGGCTGTCCTCCAAATATAGCTATTGATGAGGACTTTATCCAATCAGAACTTGATAAACGTAAGCCTGGTCAATCAAAAATAACCACACAACGCAAAGAAAGCGATACAGCACAAATTCTTTCTGGCGTATTTGAGGGCAAGTCTACAGGAACACCTATTGCCATACTTATCCCAAACGAAGATCAAAGATCGAAAGATTACTCACATATAAAAGATATCTTTAGACCATCACACGCAGACTATACATATCATATGAAATATGGTCATCGTGATTACCGAGGAGGAGGTCGCTCATCGGCTAGAGAAACTGCAGCTAGAGTTGCCGCAGGAGCAATTGCCAAATCCTTTTTAAAACAACATGGAATAGAAATATTTGCGCACGTATCAGGTGTTGGCAAAATTGAATCTCCAAATTTAGATACAAAAGACTTAGAAGCATTGTTAGATTTGAGAGAATCTAATATTGCACGATGTGCTGATCCTGCTACAGCGAATGAAATGATTGAATTCATTGATGCTGTTCGTAAATCAGGTGATACTGTAGGAGGACGCATTTCAACTATTATTAGAAATGTACCAGTCGGATTGGGTGAACCTGTTTTTGACAAATTACATGCGGATCTAGCTAAGGCAATGATGAGCATCAATGCCGTACACGGTTTCGAATATGGATCAGGATTTGCTGGTTCTGAATTACTAGGTTCACAGCATAACGATCTTTTTGTATCTGAAGAACATGATATCCATCGTACTAAAACCCATACCAATTTCTCTGGAGGAATACAAGGTGGTATTTCAAATGGTATGGACATCACATTTAAAACAGCTTTCAAGCCTGTTGCTACTATTATGAGAGATCAACAGACAATTGATTCAAATGGTAATGAAGCTACAGTTCAAGGAAAAGGAAGACATGATCCTTGTGTAGTTTCCCGAGCTGTTATTATTGTTGAGGCAATGGCTGCATTAGTTATTGCTGATCATTTATTAAAACAATCTAGTTACAAAAATGTCAGATAAAAGTGAATTCATTTTAGGAGTGGATATCGGCGGCACACATATTAGCGCCGCTATAGTAAATAAATTAGATTGGAAAATTATTCCAAATAACGTGGTGAGAAACCACGTTTTTTCACAAGAAAATGCTAAATCGATTTTCCTTACTTGGGCAAACACAATTAACAGTTGCGTAGAAGCTGCTGGATCTATGGTAAAACACATTGGAATAGCAATGCCTGGCCCTTTCGATTATGAAAATGGTGTGTCTATGATGACTGGACAAAGCAAATACGATGACCTATATAAAATGAATGTCAAAACCCCGTTGGCAACATTAATAGGAATTCCAGAACAAAATATTCATTTCATTAACGATGCCGCGGCTTTTTTGCAAGGAGAGGTTTTTGCTCAACATCTGAATACAAAAGAAAGAATTTTAGGAATCACTTTAGGTACAGGTCTCGGTTCAGCAGTCTGGAACAAAGGAGAAAAATCTTTCGATGCCGATCTTTGGAACACACCATATAAAGATTTAATTTTTGAAGAGTTTTTAGTAACCAGATGGTTTATAAAACGGTTTAAGGAACTTACAGATATTGAAGTAACGGGACTTAAACAAATCATCAATGAGCATCAACAAAACCCTGCCTTTAGCATATTATGTGAGGAATATAGCATCCATTTATTGGATTTTCTTGATTTCTTCAGTAAAAAATACAATTGTATAGACTTTGTAATTGGAGGAAATATTGCAAAAGCACTACCTATACTATTGGGTCAAAAGAAAAATCAAGTAGAAGCATATAATATAAAAACTGCAATTCTAGGAGAAGAGGCGGCAATTATTGGTGCTGCCGCTCAATTCTCATAAAAGTATCTATCCCTCACTGACTAAAATAGTGAGGGATATTTATCCGGATTACCTTCGTTCATCATTTCAAAGACAGTTTCCACAATATCATCGCTCGAAGGTTTTGTGAAATAATCACCATCAGAGCCATAAGGAGGTCTATGTGCTTTAGCACTCAACGTTCTAGGCTGACTATCTAATAAATAATAACCATTTTGATCCTCTAATATTTGCTGCATTATAAATGCCGATGCTCCACCAGGGACATCCTCATCCACAACCAATAATTTATTCGTCTTTTTTAACGATTCAGCACATAAATGAGCTTTATCAAAAGGCTGTAAAGTTTGAGCATCAATAATTTCAACACTGATGCCCAATCGATCCAGTTCCATCGCAGCCTCTTCGACCACACGTAAAGTAGAACCATATGAAACAACAGTAATATCAGCACCTACTCTAATGCACTCAGCATAACCAATCGGGATCGTAAAGTCACCAATATTATCTGGTAAACGTTCTTTTAAACGATAGCCATTTAAACACTCGATCACAAGAGCAGGCTCATCGGATCTAAACAAAGTATTATACATTCCAGCAGCTTGAGTCATATTACGAGGAACACAAATATGCAGCCCCCTTAAAGTTCCCAAGATCATAGACATTGGGGAACCCGAATGCCAGATACCCTCTAAACGATGACCACGAGTACGAATAATAACAGGCGCTTTCTGTCCACCAAACGTACGATAACTCAAACTCGCCAAATCATCACTCGCCACCGTAATACCATAAAGAAGATAATCTAAATATTGAATTTCAGCAATAGGCTTAAGTCCCCTAATAGCCAATCCAATTCCTTTCCCTATAATAGAATTCTCTCTAATTCCAGTATCAAATACTCGATGTTCTCCAAACTTCTCTTGTAAACCAGCAAACCCTTGATTTACATCACCAATTTTACCAACATCCTCACCAAATGCTAACAAGCGCTCATCTCGACGGAAATTCTCTTCGAAGCATAAGTTAAGAACTTCCCGGCCGTCAATAAATTTAGCATCATCAGAATATTGAGGGGCGATAACTTGGACATTTTCCGGACCATCAACTCCTGTGGTAAATAATTTCGAATTATATCGGGATTCATTTACCCCTTGTTGAAGTTTATACCAAGCCAATAAAGCACCTTTACCTTCAATATCCTTCCCTTTCAGTTCACGAATGACCTTGCGGACAGTACTATAAACCTCCTTCAAAGAAGGTTCAGTTAAAGATTGCAATTGTTTTAAAGGTAATTCGACCAGTTCGTCATCAATCTGACTTAAAAGTGCAATAGCCTGTGAAGCATCAACAGCTAAAGCCTTATTATAATCAGACCAGGCACGTCTCTGCTCCTTCCTCACGAAATCCTTCGCTTCTTCATCAATTAAATTCAACTGCTCAGCAGTAGCAATATCCGAATCAATCAACCATTGATGCATTTTAGCGATACAATCATGCTCAAGCTCCCAGTTTAAACGCTCTTTCGACTTATAACGTTCATGAGAACCAGATGAAGAATGCCCTTGTGGTTGAGTCAACTCGATAACATGTACAATACAAGGCGTATGGTGCTCCCTAGCATATTTTGCAGCCCGCTCATAAGCTTGACAAAGTCCAGGGTAATCCCAGCCTTTTACTTTAAATATCTCAAAACCGTTAGATCCATCTTCCTTCTGAAATCCTTTCAAAACTTCGGAGATATCCCCTTTAGTCGTTTGCACCTCATTCGGAACTGAGATTCCATAACCGTCATCCCATATCGAAATAACAACAGGAATCTGTTTAACACCTACAGCATTGACAACTTCGAAAAATACTCCCTCTGAAGTTGACGCATTACCTACAGAACAAAAGACAACCTCATTACCCCCATTAGAAAAATACTTTAAATAAGATAAATTCGGATTCTCACGATACAGTTTTGAAGCCAGGCCAAGACCTAAGATACGAGCCATTTGCCCGCCAGTAGTCGAAATATCTGAGAAAGTATTCTTTTGCTTCGTTTGGTCCAACCAATTACCTTCCTCATCAATAATACGGACTGAAAAATGACAATTCATTTGACGCCCCGCAGAAGAAGGATCATACTCAACATCAGGATGAGCATATAATTGCGAAAAAAAATGATAAATTGAGGTCATTCCACTTGCAAAGGCCAAGGTTTGGTCCCTATAATATCCAGAACGCCAATCACCCTTTTGAAATACTTTAGACACTGCAATCTGCGCCAGTTCCTTCCCATCTCCAAAAATTCCAAATTTTGCTTTTCCTGTTAAGACTTCCTTACGTCCCAATAGACTAACATATCTGCTCTCTACTGCAACCCTATAATCTTCAACAATGATCTTTCTAAAGTCATCAAAACTTAATTTCGAATTTAAATCACTGCCTTGGTCTAATGTGGTTTCCAACATATTATATTTTCAGTTTCCAACAAATTTAATAAAAATAATATTCTAAAATAATCATTATTAACATTAATAAAAAATTGGAGATAGCTATTTAAACAATATAAATAATTGCTTAACGGAATTAGCACTTACAATTAGCTTATAGCTACTCTACTAAAGAATATTATCAATTTAGTCACTAAATCTTATCTTTGGTAAAATAAAACATCAAAACTTTGAAATTTCAAGATCTTAATATTCATTCAAGTCTTTTATCCATCTTAGAGCAGTCAGGATTCACAATTCTGACATCGGTTCAAGAACTTGTAATTCCTCATATACTAAATAAAAAAGATCTAATTGCAATTGCCCCTACAGGAACAGGAAAAACCGAAGCGTTTACAATTCCCATCTTACATCGCTATTTCACACAAGAAATTACAGTACAGGAGCAGACACTAATATTAAATCCTACGAGAGAATTAGCGTTGCAAACACAAAGTCGTATAAATAAGCTCATTCAAGGCTCCCCTGTTACAGCCATCACACTTGTTGGAGGACAGGCTTATGATATCCAGCTAGCAGGACTATTGCAAAGTCCTACTATACTTATAGCGACCCCTGGCCGTATCTTAGATCTTATTGACCAAGGGAAAATTACATGTAATACTATTAAAACGCTTGTTATAGATGAGTTTGATCAGTTATTACAGCTAGGCTTTATTAAAGAAGTAAATCAAATTTTAAAGCATTTACCAAATAAAAAACAAAGCCTTTACTTTTCAGCTACACTTCCTAAAGATATTTTGAAAATTGTGAATAAAACGTTGAAAAATCCAATTAAAATTGAAATAGAAAAGGAAGTGAAGAAATGCACGATCGAAGAAAGTGTATTTTATGTAGACAGAACCAATAAAAAAAAACTGATCAAGTACTTAATCGAGTTAAACCCGGAAGAACAGATACTGATCTTTAGCAGAACAACACATGCAGTAGATCGTATCGTAGCGGATTTAAAAAAAGAAGGAATTGTCGTCGAAGGGCTTTACGCAGATAAAGCGCAGAAAAATAGAACGCAACTATTAACGGCTTTTAAATCAAAGGAAATTCAGATACTTGTTGCCACAGACCTACTTGCTAGAGGAGTAGATATCGAAAACCTTCCCATAGTAATAAATTACGAAGTCCCAGATAGTGATTCCTTATACACGCATAGAATTGGAAGAACAGGAAGAAGTATGACAACAGGTAAAGCTTATACATTTTGCGACGCACAAGACAATAACAAGTGGATCCAATTACAATTATCATTAAATAGACAAATAAAAATAAACGACCAGCACCCTTATATATTAACCTGGGAACAAATGATTTCCACAAGTCAAGTCAAAACAGCTAAGAAGAAAAAAAAATAAGGAATCGAAATTGTTGCACATCCTTATATCCCATTCCTAATAAAATGTCTATTTTTACTAATTATCATAATGATCGAAATTTAATATGAGTACGGTACATTTATTTAACGACAGTGAAAACTCAAATGAAAATCTGCTAGGGGATCTTTCAAAAACTATCAATATTAATTCTTTACTGGAGATTCCGTTTAAAGAACGTGATGAAAAATGGGTAGCAGAATTTTTAGACAACATAGGTGAGTCAACCTTCCAGCTGGCAGCATCAGAACTAATCATAGGTCCTGATGGATATCCTTATTTTCAATTAGAAAATGCACCGAAAGATCAAAATTTTCAAGCTTTTGTGATCAAACATAAATTGAAATCGTTCCTTCTGAAAAAAGGTATGGGGCTTGCTATTAATACGCATCAAGAGCAACCAGACTGGATCTTCTCATATGGTGACCTAGTCAACTATTCCTTAAATAATGAATTCTATTCTGATGAGTCTATTTTTTCAAAAAAAACGGAAGAGGCTCACATTGATAAAGATGAAAAAATCTTAGTGGGACAACCTTCAGAAACAATTCTACCAAAAGACTTACGCCATAATTTGAGAGAATACTTGGTAAACATGGGGATCAAAGAACCCAAAATTATGTTAATAGCAAGAAATTATGACGATGAAACTTTGGTAAGTCAGGATTTAGTTTTTAATATTACACCAGCTATGTTTCAGACTGAACAAGATTTTAAACAAATTATGGCATCTATATCTTGGTTTTTACCGAGGCATTATTCCTACATGGGTATAGACGAGCAAACAGTTGAAAATGGTTTTATGCCTTTATAATGATGAAAATCAAATATATATTGCCGATCGGCTTATTAGCACTGTCTGCTGCCTGTGCTACACAGCATCATTCAAAAAATCAAAATAAAAACGAGTGGATCAATCTGTTCAACGGAAGAAATCTTGATAATTGGATTGTGAAAATACACCATCATGATGTAGATGTAAACTTTGCCAATACCTTCCGCGTAAAAGACGGTGTAATACAAGTCAATTACGATGGTTATGGTGATTTTAATGAGCAATATGGGCATCTTTACTATAAAACACCCTATTCAGATTATCACGTTAAGCTAGAATATCGATTCTATGGAGATTTACAAAAGGGTGCACCATACTATACCTTACGGAACAGCGGGCTTATGTTTCATTCACAAGATCCAAGAACGATGCCTAAAGAGCAGGATTGGCCAATCTCAGTTGAAATGCAATTTTTAGGAGGCTTAAGCGATGGAAACCCGAGACCAACCGGCAATATGTGTTCTCCAGGAACAGATATCGTCTATAAAGGAAAAAAATTGGAATCACATTGTCTAGAATCAACCTCTAAAACATATGATGGAGATCAATGGGTAAAAGCAGAATTGATCGTACATGGTGATTCATTGATAACACATATCATTAATGGGGATACGGTCCTTCAATACAGCCAGCCAACGATAGGTGGCGGAGTGGCAAATAGGTATGACCCAAGAATAAAAATTGATGGCAAAAAGCTAAAACAAGGATTTATAGCCTTGCAAAGTGAAGGTCAGCCTGTGGAATTCAAAAATATTTATCTTAAAGATTTATCAAAAAAATAAAATAATAGCACATGTTTCCTTTTAATGTAAGAGTATATGGAATTTTGATTAATGATGATAATGAAGTACTCATCAGCGATGAGAAAACTGAAAATGTATCGTTCACCAAATTTCCTGGAGGTGGTTTAGAATACGGAGAAGGACTTATTGATGCCCTAAAAAGAGAATATCAAGAAGAATGCAACTTTGATATTGAAATCTTATCACACATCTATACAACTGATTTTTATGAAAAATCAAGCTTTAATGACAGTCAGATTATTTCAATATATTATTTAATCAAAAACAGCACCCCCATTCAGATCCGAACCACAAAAAAAGAATTTGACTTTGAAGGCCAGGAATATGAAGATGGTAAAGCGCAATCTTTTAGATGGGTAAAAATAGAAAACTTGAAAGAAATTAATCTAACATTCAAAACCGATCAAATGGCATGGAATATTTTTTATAAGGATATAAAATAAATTTGTATTTATAAAAAAAAACATTAAATTTACGTATACCAATAAAAAAATTACCTTTTGTAGAAGGAACCTAATCAGTTATTTTGTTAAGATTATTCCAGATTTAAAAACGTAAAACTTTGGTATACTGAATTTTGCAAATTCCTAGTTCTATAGGTTTTTTAATAGTTAGTGTGATTTTATGGCGATACTCCCGGTATCGCCTATTTTTTTTAATAAAAGTCCAGACACTTAAGTACATGAACTTACATTGCTTCAAAAATTATATTAAAAATATATACTCTTATGCAGGATCTCTACGCAATTATAATCAAATCACTAAAACTAAAAAAGGCTCTAAACAAAGAATAGAACCTCTTAAGAAAAAAGTTCGTGCTATAAATCGTTTAGACAAAATAAGCCAAAAGTAATACAATAATAATACATACAATAATAATAATCTTAGTAACTCCTGAATTATTATCATCGCTCTTAAAGTGATAATCTCTTTTACTTGGTAACATATGTAACTCCTTTCTTTAATTGATGCATAAATTATATTAATTCCACAATTATTCATGATGATAAGGCTCACCTTTTAAAATTGAAAATGCGCGATAGGTCTGCTCAACAAAAAACAAACGAATCATCTGATGCGAAAATGTCATCTTTGATAGTGATATTTTCTGATTAGCACGCTGATAAATCTGATCATCAAAGCCATAAGGCCCTCCTATAACAAAGATAAGATGCTGCGTACTCTGAATCATATTCTTTTCCAAATAAGAAGCAAATTCCAAAGAACGATACTCCTTCCCAAACTCATCCAGTAAAACAACAGTATCCAAAGAATTAATATGTTTCAGCAAAAGTTGTGCTTCCTTTTCCTTTTGTTGTTCTTTCGTTAGATTTTTACTATTCTTGATATCTGGAATAACTACGAGATTGAAGGTTATATAAAATTTTAATCGTTTCAAATATTTTTCAATTCCTTCAATCAAATATTTATCATCTGTCTTCCCAATGCACAACAAAGTTATTTTCATAAATCATTCTCTTTCTACAAAAATGACTTATTTTTTGATTATTTTGTAATAAAAGTTCCAATTATTAAACAAGCGAACTATTAACTTTGTTTAATATGCTAGATTTAGAATAGTTAAAGCTCCCCTATTCCTAACGAAGTCCTAACACCTGCTGCCACATCGACTCACAAGTAAATGATGCATCAATCTGTAGGCTATTTTTCACACATCGGATTACGACCAACTCCTCTCCCCGAATAAAAAACTAGGACAACAATCAAATAATCATCTTGATCACAAACAGCTCCATATGACCTCCTTCTTTAATTCCTATTTAGATCTGAGCAATTACATTTTGAAGAATAGTGATTCTTAATACACATCCACTTGCTTGCAAAAAACAGTGTACATCTACACAAAGATTATGTTTTTTGATTGTATAATAATAAAATATTGACTTTAACTAAACAATCTAAGTTGGCTTTGTGTTTAAGCTTTTAGACTTAAAAAAATGAAATATGAATAAAATAAAACTTTTATTGTTTGCAGCCATCTTTCTAATAATTAACAAAGGTCAGGCACAAGTTGATTCGACAAAGAATTGGACCATACATGGAGAGAACACATTTCTGATTAATCAAAGTTCATTCTCGAATTGGGCTGCCGGGGGAGTCAATTCTTTCGCAGGCAACATAATCTTAAATTATGACTTCAACTATAAAAAAGAAAAATGGTCCTGGGATAATAAAGTAATTGCAGCTTATGGTCAAACTTTTCAAAAGGAAACAGATTGGAGAAAAAATGACGACCGATTATCTTTAAACAGTTTATTGGGTTACCAAGCTAAAGAACATTGGCTGTATACCTTTTTTCTTAATTTTAACACCCAATTTGCCAAGGGTTATGATTATACATCTGCAAATAAAAAATTGCTATCAGAGGCCTTTGCTCCCGCCTATTTAAGCTTTGGTCCCGGTATAGCTTATAAAAAATCAGATAATTTAAAATTTAACTTGTCTCCCGCTGCTGTTCGCTTCGTTATTGTTAAGAATGATAGCCTAGCGCCAAATTATGGACTGGATCCTGGAAAAAATACACGCGTAGAATTTGGTGCTTCATTTGATGCCTATTATAAAACACAAATTATGGAGAATGTTACTTTTGAAAATATCCTAAAACTTTATTCCAACTATTTAGAGAAGCCACAAAATGTAGATATTGACTATACGGCCAATCTAAATATGAAGGTTAACAAATGGATTACAGTAAATGCAGGTGTACAGTTAATATATGATGATAACACCAAACTTCCTAAAATAGAAAATGGCGTTCAAGTAGGCAAAAAATCAGATCTACAAGTGAAACAAATACTAGGAGCTGGTATTACTTACAAATTCTAATGATGTAAAAAAGCCTTGTTCTTAGTAAAGAACAAGGCTTCCAAATAACTATATAAGTTTTAATATTTTAGCTTAACCTTTCTAAAAACAAAATGCCAAAGCCAAATAGGACCTACGGAAATTAATGTCCAAAATTCACCTAATGAAATAGCTTTATTCTCTTTAGACTTACCCCACCATAATGCGGCTAAAGAAACTGCTGTAATCACTCCAGAAACAAGTAATACACTTGGTCCACCATCCCGCTCAATATATTCGAGTTGCACAATAAAATAACTCATTATGCCTATACATAATAAAACAGCATAAGATAGTGTTGGAGAAAGCTTTAAATAATAATAGATAAGCACGGCAATAAAAAATGAACCCCAGTTCAGAAAAGTATGCCATCCCAATTTAACCAAAAAATCAAATTGAGGAAATGGAATCATCCAAATCAGTCCCATTAAACCAAAAAAGAATAACGGTAAAAAAATAATTTGAAAAATTCGATTCGTAGGATTCTGAAAATTTGCATTTAAATTCTCAAAATATTGATCAACTGGTCTTTTTACTTCTTGAACGGGCGGTTGCTTTTTCTTCATCTGATCTGCGTTATAGTTGCTATGCAATATGAACTGCAAAAATACTAAAAATAAAAGTTGAAAGTAAGGCGAAATAGCGATTAAAAACAAAAAAAGCCAGTCTGTAAATAAACCTGCTCTGTTGAAAACCGAATATGATGCCAATAATACATCTTAATCATTAAATAGGATCAAAAAGAAATCTAAAACACTTATTTTCATTACGGTACAAATATTCAAAAATTACTTAGAGACAGCTTTTCTTATTAGAGACTAGATAGCAAGTGATGATATTTTCACCCTCAGAAGCAAAAATATCTTAACATATGCTTTATGCCAGGATGTTCTCTATTAAAGTTTAGAGTGACTACAATACATAAAAGAAAATGGAGCCTTGGACCTTGCGACACGATAAATGTAGAAATCATTTTGCGCAAACGCAATAAAGCAACGCGCTATGGCTTATTGATTTCTCCCTCCCGCTTACATATGTCGCAATATGGCGGACTGTCTATGCGCTTTTAGTCAATCATGATGCGCAAAGGCAATAAAGCAACGCGCTATGGCCGATTGATTTATCTCCATAGCCATAGTATAGTGCATTATGGCGATACATTTCGGTACTCTGGGTAGTTCATATTGCGACACGGCTTATTGAAAATTCTGGATGGCCTTTAAGTATCGCTACGTAACATGCTTTTAAGCTAATAATATTTAACTATTAAGAATAAATGATCTGCAAACAAGTAACGTTGCAATACTATTTAGCCCCCTGTTAAAACCCAAAGTACTCCTCGCAGAAACTCTCTGCACCTACGGAAAGTGTTATTTTTACTCGAATCTATTCATAATCATCTTTGGGAGCTTATTTTTCAGTCAAGCGAAACGAAAAATCCATGTAACAACTTTGCTTTGCAGTATGGTGAAATAAAATAAACAGCAGGATTTGTGCGCAAACTATACCGCGATAAGATCAATCACATGCGCCTCCTTTCCATGTTACGTAGAATAATGAGCTACTTTGAATATATAACAGTAAAAACATCCTCTTAACAGCTTAAAATATAGCTCAAATCATATAAAAAACTAAGGCTGTCTCAAATAAATGAGACAGCCTTAGTTTTAAGCTATATTTTTAAAATCTCGTTTTATTTCGCATAGGCGACAGAACGGATTTCACGAATAACAGTTACTTTAATTTGACCTGGATAAGTCATCTCAGTCTGAATTCGGTTTGAAATATCAGCGGCTAGAATCTCAGCCTGTGCATCAGATATCTTTTCACTTTCAACAATAACACGTAATTCACGACCGGCTTGTATAGCGAAAGTTTTTTCAACGCCTGGATAAGATAATGCTAGATCTTCTAACTCCTTTAGTCGTTTGATATAACTCTCCACGACTTCACGGCGAGCCCCAGGACGAGCTCCTGAAATAGCATCACAAGCTTGCACAATTGGTGAAATCATTGCTGTCATTTCAACTTCATCATGGTGAGCACCGATAGCATTACAAACATCAGGATGTTCTTTATACTTTTCAGCCAGTTGCATTCCCAAAATAGCATGTGGCAATTCTGGATTATCATCAGGCACTTTACCAATATCATGTAAAAGACCTGCACGTTTTGCATGCTTAACGTTTAACCCCAACTCTGCTGCCATTGTAGCTGCAAAATTTGCAACCTCACGGGAGTGCTGTAACAAGTTCTGTCCATAAGAAGAACGGTAACGCATACGACCGACCATACGGATCAATTCCGGGTGTAAACCGTGAATACCAAGATCAATAGCTGTACGTTCACCAATTTCAACAATTTCGTCTTCTATCTGTGTACGTGTCTTTGCAACTACCTCCTCAATACGCGCAGGGTGGATACGTCCATCCGTCACAAGACGGTGCAAAGCCAAACGAGCGATTTCACGACGAACAGGATCGAATCCCGATAAAATAATTGCTTCAGGGGTGTCATCAACAATGATCTCAACACCAGTAGCAGCTTCTAATGCACGAATATTACGTCCCTCACGTCCAATAATACGGCCCTTGATTTCATCATTCTCAATATTGAAAATAGAAACCGTGTTCTCAATAGCAGATTCTGTAGCCGTACGTTGAATGGTCTGGATGACCACTTTTTTAGCTTCTTTTGTTGCTGTCAATTTAGCTTCATCAACGATATCTTTAATTTGGCTAATTGCTTGTGAACGTGCCTCTTCACGCAA
The DNA here is from genome assembly GCF_042686355.1 of Sphingobacterium anhuiense. Lineage (NCBI taxonomy): Bacteria > Pseudomonadati > Bacteroidota > Sphingobacteriia > Sphingobacteriales > Sphingobacteriaceae > Sphingobacterium > Sphingobacterium anhuiense. Next base: position 611,930 of record NZ_JBHUPE010000005.1, on the reverse strand, counting down.
AGAGTCGACCAGTTGATTTTTAGCTTCTTCCGCTGTAACTCCAGCAATACCTTCCAGTTGTTTAATCTGCTGTAGCTTTAACTGCTCAACTTCCTCAGACTTACTTTCATTTACTTCAACAAGCTTTTCAAGCTGTTTACGGGTTCCATCTAATTCTTGTTTTTCGCGGTTTAAATTCTCAAGCTTCTGATTGACAGATTGCTCCTTCTGGCGTAAGGTATTTTCCTTTTGACTGATTGTATTATTTCGCTGACTGACCTCTTTTTCATGCTCTGATTTTAGCTGTAGAAACTTCTCTTTAGCTTCTAAAAGCTTTTTCTTTTTCAGATGTTCTGCTTCTTGATCTGCCTCTTTTATAATGCTTTTCACCTTTTCTTGAGCTTCTGCTGTTTGTTTACTAAACAAAAGAGCTAAAAGATAACGGCCAATTGCAATACCAACAATCAGAGAAAGTATGATATAAATTGCGATGTCCATGTAATATTAATTGTTTATATGTATTTTATTTATTTATAATTTTCAAAAAAAAACCGCAATTAAATAACGGGTATCTAATATTATTAAACTTCTATATCATATGATTAGGCTATGATCATGGTCCAGATGGCTTACGCAAAATGACCTACATCTTTTTCGCCTGTAATATTGAAGCGTTAAGTTTAAAATAGTGACAACCCGAATTCAACTGCGGCAAATTCGTTTAGTAAAGCGCTATAAAGAACGATTATTTTGTAAAGAAATTAGATAATAGCTGATCCAGTTCATGAACTGATTGCTCTAAACCTTGATCTTGTGTTTGAACTTGTCGCTCAGCTTTCAACATTCCTGTTGCGTACTGAAGGACGCACATTGACAATAAATCCTGTTTATCACGAACAGTATAGCTATCTTGTAACTCTTTTACTTTTTCATTAATCAATTTCGCTGCATGGCGGATTATCTCCTCCTCTGCTGTATCAACACGTAGCGGATACACACGATCAGCGATATTTATTTTGATGGAAATCTCTCCCATTGTTATTTGAGCTTTACGTTGTATTAGTAAGTTATCCTTGTACTACACTCTTCACTTACTTCAACAAACTAATACATTTGTCTATTTCTCGCACAAAATCGTTAATTTTTTGCTTTGTGTCAAGTATTTTCTCATTAATTGCATCCTTATCGGCTTCAGAACTATCAAGTGAACGAGCAACTGCCATTGCTTTCATTTGCTCCTCCATTTGCTTATTCTTATCGCTACTCGTATTGAAAGCGACTTGTAGCGATTGAACCTCTAATTTAAGTAAATCATTTTCTTCTTGCAAGACTTCGCACATTTGAATCAAATTTTTCGTTTTCTCAACGATAATATTCATTTGTGAAGATAATGCTGCCATATACTAAATTTATACAATTAAATGTTATTATTCAAATTAACCACGCACTTCTGCGTTTACTTCTTTCTCAAAGTTAAGAATTAATTTTTGAACTATTGCGTCAATTTGTTTGTCCATTAAAGTTTTTTCCTCATCCTCGATAATAAAACTCAAAGCATATGATTTTTTGCCTGCAGGAATCTTGTCTCCCTTATAAACATCAAATACTTTAACCTCTTTTAAGAGTTTACGTTCGGTTTTATGCGCGATTGTTTCCAATTGTTTGAACGTAACTGCTTCATCGATCAACAACGATAAATCACGTTTTACAGCAGGAAACTTAGATACCTCTTTAAACTTAATAACATTTTTACGGATGATCTTCAGTATTTGATCCCAGTCAAAATCAGCAAAAAACACTTGCCCATCGACGTCAGCTTTGGATAAAGCAACATCAGATACCGCTCCGAAAGTTACTAAAGGTTTTGTACCCTTCATATAACTTAATCCGTAAGCGAAATGATCGGTAGGTGCATCTTCCAACTGAAGTCCTTCAATTTTCAATCTTTTCAAAATAAGATCAACAACCGCTTTCAGATTGTAAAAATTTACCGATTGCTTACTATTGTTCCATTGCTCAACTTCCAACTTTCCACTAATAGCAATAGCCAAGTGCTGTTTCTCTTTATATCCCTCACCATCGATCGAATATGTTTTTCCAATTTCAAAAACCTTCAAATCAGAATTTCTTCTCTTTTGATTATAAGAAACTGCTGTTAAAGCTGAAAACAACATATTTTGTCGCATGGTATCCAAATCAGAACTTAATGGATTACACAAACGAACGGCGGTCGCTTCATCATTTACATAATCCAACTTCGTTAATGAATTCGAAAGAATTTCTCTAAAACCATTTGCAATAAGCAAATCTGCCAGTTGATTTAAAACCACCTCTTTATCAGGTTTTTCCGAAGTATTTAAAGATGACTTTATCTGTGGTTTCAATGCTACATTATTGTAACCGTAGATACGCAAAACCTCTTCTATCACATCCACCTCACGCGTAACATCAACACGATAAGCAGGAACTAATACATCAATACTATCTGCCGATTCTTTTTCAATACCGATACCTAAGGCAACAATAATTGATTTTATTTCCTCATTAGGTATATCCTGACCGATTAATTTACGGACATTATGGTAATTGACATTAAAAGCAAATGGATTTATAACAGCAGGATAAATATCAGTAATATTAGAAGTGATCTCGCCACCAGCGATCTCTTGAATCAGAATAGCCGCCTTTTTTAATGCATTAACGGTAATATTTGGATCAGTTCCTCTTTCATATCGGAAAGAAGAATCTGTTTTCAGATGATGACGCTTTGCTGTTTTACGTACTGAAACTGCATTAAAATATGCTGACTCTAAAAATATGTTTGTAGTCGATTCTGAAACGCCTGAATTAGCACCACCAAAAACACCAGCGATGCACATTGGCTTCTCAGCATCGGCAATAACAAGATCTTCAGCAGAAAGCTTACGCTCAACACCATCTAAAGTTATAAAAACCTCATCTTGTTTCGCTTGTCTAACAGTAATTTTATTACCTGCAATTTTATCTTGATCAAAAGCATGAAGTGGCTGACCCAAGTCATGTAATATAAAATTAGTAACATCAACGATGTTATTAATGGGACGAATACCGATAACGTTTAAACGCTCCTTTAACCAATCAGGGGATTCAGTTACTTTAACCCCTGAAATATTAATTCCTGAATATCTTGGACTGCCGGAATGATTTTCTACAATTACTTCTGTATTGACACCAGACCCTTCTTTAAATTTAGAAAGATCAATTTGCTTCATTTCAGATCTAAAATATGCGGCAATATCACGAGCTACACCTAAATGTGAAGCTGCATCTGCACGATTCGGAGTCAAACCAATTTCATATCGGTAGTCATCTTCGATCTGATAAAAATCTTTGACAAGTTTACCAACCTCAGCATCTGAAGGAAGTTCTACAATACCTGCATGCGAATTGCCTAAACCAACTTCATCCTCCCCGCAGAGCATTCCTTCAGAAACTTCACCACGGATTTTTGATTTATTGATCTTAAAAGGCTCACCGCTAGTTGGATGAACTGTTGAACCAACTGTCGCAACAATAACTTTCTGACCGACTGCTACATTTGGAGCTCCACAGACAATATTTAACAACTCGGGCTGACCAACATCAACCGTTGTAACTTTCAATTTATCTGCATTCGGATGTTGTTCGCATGATTTTACTTCCCCTATGACCAACCCTTCTAAACCTCCTGGTATACTTTGGACCACATCTAAAACCTCAACCTCTAATCCTACGTTAGTTAGAATCAAAGAAAGCTCTTCTGGTTTTTTATCAATATCGATATGATCTTTAAGCCACTTATATGAAATATTCATTTTAGAATCTTATTTTACGCACAAACTTAGATAAATTTGCTCTGATTCGCAATATAATTACAGTCTTATCCATGCAAATTTATCGTTTTATCCTCTACCCTTGAGGGTTTACTACTACCTATAATATTAAAATTTGTATGTAAATAACCAATTCAGTTTTATAGACTGGCTCAGTTTCTATATTTAAGTAATAAAAAAAGAGAACGTATGGGCAGCTCATTTACAGCATATAAAACTTAAAATCGTAAGTACTTCAAAAATTAAAAAGAAGTTGAGATCAAGCAAAAGATGAACCGCTTAAGAGTGAAAAATATTTTTACGATTATTTAGCACTTTTCATTCCTAATAAGTCAAAGGATTAACGTAAATTTGTATTTTAATTTGAAGAACGTTCAAAACTTACAGTTATAATGATTCATTTCTTTGTGAACCCAAGCGACATCGTTTACGGTGTGCAAACCCTACAAGATTTATCAACCGATGATATCTCTAAACTAAACTGGCTATTTGGAAACGCTACCAAAATCGAAAAAGCAACCTTAAACGATTATTATGTTGGTCCTCGTGCAGCTATGATTACTCCATGGAGTACCAATGCCGTAGAGATAACCCAAAACATGGGTATTCAAGGGATTATTCGAATTGAAGAATTCCATAAGGCACAAGCTGATTTTATCGATTTCGACCCAATGATTTCTCAAAAATATGAGTCATTGACACAAGAAATGTATACCATCAATATTGCTCCTGAATCTATTTTAGAAATTGAGGATATTGATGCTTATAACAAACAAGAAGGTCTTTCTTTAAATCCTGAGGAAGTTCAATATCTTTCGGACTTAGCAACAAAATTAGATCGTAAGTTAACCGACTCAGAAGTATTTGCCTTCTCTCAAGCAAATTCAGAACACTGTCGCCATAAAATATTCAACGGTACTTTTATTATCGATGGCGAAGAACAGCCGACATCGCTTTTCAAATTGATTAAGAAAACATCTGAAACAAATCCCAACGAAATCGTTTCGGCATATAAAGATAACGTAGCTTTTGTTAAAGGCCCACGGATCACCCAATTTGCACCACAATCTGCAGATAAGCCAGATTTTTACGAAGAAAAAGAATTTGACTCTGTACTTTCTGTAAAAGCAGAAACACATAATTTCCCAACTACCGTTGAACCTTTCTCAGGAGCAGCAACTGGTTCAGGAGGTGAAATTCGCGACCGTTTAGCTGGAGGACAAGGATCATTACCTTTAGCAGGAACAGCGATTTATATGACGTCTTACTCCCGCTTAGAAGAAAACCGTCCTTGGGAACAAGCGATGGAAGAACGTCCATGGTTATACCAAACTCCAATGGACATTTTAATCAAAGCTTCCAACGGTGCTTCAGATTTTGGCAATAAATTTGGACAGCCTTTAATAACAGGATCGGTCTTAACATTCGAACATGAAGAAGATGCCCGAAAATTAGGATTTGACAAAGTAATCATGCAGGCTGGTGGTATAGGCTATGGTAAATTGAACCAGGCAAAAAAACATACTCCAAAAATTGGTGATAAGATCGTTATACTGGGTGGTGAAAATTACCGTATCGGTATGGGAGGAGCAGCAGTTTCTTCTGCTGATACAGGAGCTTTCGGTTCCGGTATTGAATTAAATGCAATTCAACGTTCAAATCCAGAAATGCAAAAACGTGCCGCAAATGCAGTTCGTGGAATGGTGGAATCCGATCACAATCCAATTGTATCTATTCATGATCATGGTGCAGGAGGTCACTTAAACTGCCTTTCAGAACTAGTAGAAGAAACAGGCGGCCTAATTGATTTAGATGCACTACCTGTAGGTGATCCTACCCTATCAGCAAAAGAAATTATCGGTAACGAATCTCAGGAAAGAATGGGATTGGTGATCGGTGAAAAAGATATTGACACGTTAAAACGCGTTGCCGATCGCGAACGCTCTCCAATGTACACTGTTGGCGATGTAACAGGAGATCACCGTTTCACTTTCGAATCAAAAACAACCGGTGAAAAACCAATGGATTATGCCTTAGAAGATTTCTTCGGGTCATCTCCCAAAACAATTATGAAGGATACAACTGTCGTTAGAAATTACGCAGATGTAAATTACAGCACTGAAAATATCCCAACTTACCTAAGACAAGTGCTGCAATTAGAAGCAGTAGCCTCTAAAGATTGGTTAACCAATAAAGTTGACCGTTGTGTTGGCGGACGTGTTGCTAAACAACAATGTGTTGGTCCATTACAATTACCATTGAATAACGTGGGAGTAATGGCATTAGATTACAAAGGTAAAGAAGGTGTAGCAACTACAGTAGGTCATTCTCCCGTAGCAGCAATTATAGACCCTGCAGCGGCAAGTAGAACGGCTATTGCCGAATCATTGTCAAACTTAGTATTTGCTCCTATTAAAAATGGTCTTGCAGGTGTATCACTGTCGGCAAACTGGATGTGGGCCTGTAACAACGAGGGTGAAGATGCTCGCCTTTATAAAGCTGTCAAAGCATGTTCAGATTTTGCTTTGGAATTAGGAATCAATATCCCTACAGGAAAAGATTCACTATCGATGAAACAAAAATACCCGAACGGTGACAATGTCATCGCTCCAGGTACTTTGATCGTTTCTGCAGCTGGTAACTGTACAGATATTACAAAGGTTATAGAACCTGTGCTAAATAAAAATGCTGGTTCTATATACTATATCAATCTTTCAAAAGATAGTTTCAAATTAGGCGGTTCTTCATTCGCTCAGATCTTAAACAAGATCGGTAAAGAAGCTCCAACCATTCAAGATGGAACATATTTTAAAACGGCTTTTAATACGATTCAAGATTTAATAAAAGCTGGACAAATTGAAGCTGGTCATGACATTGGTTCAGGAGGTTTAATTACGACTTTATTAGAACTGACATTTGCAGATGTAAACTTAGCTGCAAATTATGATTTATCAAGCTTAGGTGAAGCAGATACTGTAAAAGCACTATTCAATGAAAACATTGCTGTTGTTTTACAGGCAAAAGATGACGCTACATTTGAAAGTGCTTTCGCCGCTGCTGGTATTGATGCTGTTAAGATTGGAGAAGCAATCTCAGGTGCAGAAGTTTCCTTCAAAAATAATGCTGACACGTTTACTTTCAATGTTGTAGAAACTCGTGATACTTGGTATAAAACGTCTTTCCTATTAGATTCAAAACAATCTAAAAATGGAACTGCTCAAGCTCGTTATGATAATTACAAAAATCAGCCATTGAATTTTGTATTCCCAAATCACTTCACGGGGTTGAAACCTGCAATAGACGAATCAAAACCTCGACCAAAAGCAGCTATCATTCGTGAAAAGGGTTCAAATTCTGAACGCGAAATGGCAAATGCGATGTTCTTAGCGGGATTTGATGTAAAAGATGTCCACATGACTGATTTAATTTCAGGACGTGAAACACTAGAAGACATTCAATTTATTGGTGCTGTTGGGGGATTCTCGAACTCTGATGTTCTAGGTTCTGCAAAAGGTTGGGCTGGTGCATTTTTGTACAATGAAAAAGCTAAAACGGCATTAGAAAATTTCTTTAAACGTCCTGACACCATGTCGGTAGGTATTTGTAACGGCTGTCAATTGTTTATGGAATTAGAATTAATCAACCCAGAACACGGAGTTCATGGTAAATTACTTCATAATACTTCACAGAAACATGAATCTAATTTCTTATCCGTTACCATTCAAGAAAACAACTCGATCATGTTATCAACGTTAGCTGGTACAACATTAGGGGTATGGATCTCACATGGTGAAGGTAAATTCAATTTACCTGAAGAAGAGTCACAATATAATATTGTTGCCAAGTACGCTTACGATCAGTACCCTTCAAACCCTAATGACTCTGATTATAATACAGCTATGCTTTGTGACAAAACTGGTCGTCACTTGGTAACCATGCCACATATTGAGCGCTCAACATTCCAATGGAATTGGGCAAATTATCCGAAGGATCGTCAAGATGAAGTGACACCTTGGTTAGAAGCATTTGTAAATGCCCGTACTTGGATTGAAAAAAATAAAAAATAGTTTTCTATACGGAAAAAATAAAAAAACCTCTTGCATGAATTGCAGGAGGTTTTTTTTTGAATTGATATAATCAATATTAAATCTTTCTCTCATAACCAGGTCTATTCATTAAATTATCTAATGAATATTTACCCGAACCCATAACAAGAAATAAAATAAGCAAAAGTAGAACAACAATGGACAACCATAATTCTCCATTAAGAAAACTAAATCCATGCGTTAAGTTTACAAAAAATACAGCACCAAACAAGATCGGCAAAAGAACTAGACAAGCTAACCTGGTCTGGAAGCCAAAAATAATAAACATCCCACCGACAATCTGGGCAAAAACAATATAATGCACCCCTCCCCAAATATAAAATGTATAGTTAACTTGCTGCACCAAAGAACTAACCCGATCTAGATCACCAACAAAGCTCATTCCTTTGATTAAAATTAAGAATCCTACAGCAATCCGTAGGTAATCTATCCATTGCGGATGATGCGTATCACCCCAATGCTCAATTTTGTGAATAAGGTTCATAATATTATTCCTTTCTTATTGATTTATAGCTACAACAAACCTAAATTAGTTTTGTTTTTATATAATTTTCAACAAAGAATAATAGCTGTTTTTAATAAAAAAAAGTAATTTTAATATATTGCTAATATAAATAGATGTACCCTTATCATAATAAAATAAAACAGCGTATTGCTAATGGAGAATTCATTACATATGAGTATGTACCGAAGTACAAACAAATTGCACCATGCATGTTGCTATACTTTAAAACTGAACCGTACATTCGGCCGATAAGAGAACATCGGTTCCAAGAATATGAACAAATATTCCGGACTTTAAAGCAGGAATTAGAATGTCCAAAAAGTAAATAGTCTATTTGGGATAAAAAGGACCATTAATTTTTGATCAATGCTTAATGATATGCGGAACAAATCGACTCTTATCCGTGGTGATGGGCATAGTCGATTCTCTAAAACTTATACCACACGATTCCTGTCCAATAATCCAGCTGCCTATGATAGAAAAACCCGATTCTTCTTTATGAAGTGTAGCCAGCTCTTGATAAATATACCCTTCATGTCCATATTCACCAGATGTTGAATAAATGAGCTCCTTATCATAATACATTGCGATATTAGCACCCTCCCTGGATAGAATAGGTTTTTTAATGTAATTTCTAAGTGTTCTCTGCTCTTCAAAATAAGCTGGCAATAAGTTATCATGATGCGGAAACAAATCCCATAATATGGGTAAAATAGCTTTGTTAGACAGTATCATTTTCCATGAAGGCTCTATCCATTGAGTTTTATTGATATCATTGAGGATATGGTGCCCAAACTCCTCATGTACCATCCATTCCCAAGGATACAATTTAAATATAGATTGGATCGAGTCACCCTCTAAATCAATAAATGAATTTCCATTCCAACCAATATCGTCGATGTAGATCAATTGTGTTTGGATGCCAGCTTGTGTGGCCGTATCTCTTAAATATTCTACATTGGTCAGATCCTCCAATGTCTCCTTTGCACAAGTGAAATACAAAATATCACCTTTGAGATAAGGTTTAATATCTTTCCAAGAAGTGATCAATTGCTCATGTACGCTATTAAACTGATCGACTGATTCTGAAAAATAATGGTTTTTCCAATACCACTGGACAATGCCACACTCAAATAAAGAAGTCGGTGTATCTGCATTAAACTCCAGTAACTTTAATTTTCTTTTACTGCTATCATAAGCAAAATCAAAACGACCATAAATTGAAGGAGATTCACTTTCCCACGACTGTTCGATATGAGGTACCATATGATCGGGAATATGAAATAAAGCGTAAAGCTTATTTGCAATCACATGTTCAACTGCTTTTAGACACATATCCCAAACCTCAGCTGTTGCTTGATAAATAGTGTCTGCTTCATTACTAGTGATTTCGTAGTAATAATTATCTATCCAGTAAGGTTCATCATGATCCGAATGATAACCATATCCAATAGCCGTTAATCTAGATTTCCAATTTGGATCAATCGTAAGATGTTTAATTTTCATTATGAACCGACAGAAGAAGAGTGGGAAGATGCAGCAGTATTGCCAAAACCACCTCGCTTTGCTTGATATGCAGCAGATTTTTTAGCATTAGTACCAGAAACAGAACTGGGATTTAGATTATTGTTCGCATATCCCATTCCTCCCCCAAGATGTCTAAAGGCCATAAACCACAAAAGAGAAGACCCCATACCTCCACCCGTACGATGCTGATTCTTATAATCATTTGTAACTTCTGTATAAGGAGCAGTAGAATCAGCACGCATAAAAACACGCTGTTTATTTTTATCCTCCGGAGGAGACTGAGCAGTTCCACATGAGGCCAAAACGGAAGTAATTAATACTAATTTAATCGCTGAAGATGTTTTTTTTCTCATAATTACTGCACGGTTACGTAAATAGGAACTTCACTAAGTGTTTGAGCAGAATCCCCAACACTCCAGGTATTCACTTTCTTTGCTGTAATGATCGTATCACTTTGAGAAGCAATTTGCTCTCCATTAAACCAGATATGCTGTTTAGTAATATGCAGGACTGAATCACCCTTCACTTCGGTCACTAAAACCACTTCACGAGCAGACTTTTTATCTAACTGCTCTAATGGCTTATCTTGTTGCGCATTGGAACAACTCATGAAAACCATGACTGGAAGTACGAATAAAATATATTTCATTTCAACGGAATTTAAACAAGAAGAATACTGCTAGCTATTCTGATAGCTTAGAAAATAATAGGGCAATTTACAAAAAACTAAATACAAAACATTAAAAAAAACAGTACTTAACGAACGTTTAAAACGATAGATAATGATTTGATTAAAATTCTTTATCGTATGTACGATTCCAATGTTTATTGCTGTCCAAAGGAGTTGGAATAACACGATACTCAAGGTTTATTCCATTTAATCTTCTTTTTTTGATCCGTTTATTTACTTCGTTAATAAAGGCAATATGGGTAATTCGGTAAGTTCCAAAACTTGTTCCTCTTATATCTTCTCTATCCAACAAATCCTCAACCAATTCAAAATTAAAAAAGCATCCTAAATAATCCTTCCAAAAGAAAATAGGATTGTCAATTTTATCCAAATAACTGTCTTCAGGATAACATAATTCACCATCCTCAACTTCAAAGTGGTCGGATAATACCTTATTTGTATGAGCTACAAATTCTTTCGCAACTTCTTCATCTTCGATTGGAAGAAATGAAATTACATCTTCCTCCTCTAAGCTATCAAACATCAAATGATTATTGAAGCAATGAATCAATTCGGGCAATAATTCCACCACATCATTATACATTTTTCCCATCTTGCAAAGATACAAACATTCTATCATTACATAATTATTTTTAGCTAATGATTCTATTTACATCAAATTGCATGTAAATTTATGCCATGAAAGCACAAAGAATATTTTTCAGCATCCTAGTTATACTTTTATCCCAACTTTGTTTTGCTCAAAAAGTTGAAACTAAAAACCTTAAAAATGGTGATCTTATCTTTGTAGAGGCGGAACAAGAAAATCTATCTGGAGCTATAAACCGTGTGACACAACGTGACAAAAAAAATTCTTTTGATCACATTGGACTCTTAGAAGTTGAGCATGATTCTATTTTTGTTTTACACGCAAGTTCCAAAAATGGATCCATACGTCAAAACTTAAAAGATTTTTATGATTCTCAAAAAAATAATCAAAACAATTTAGTCGTTTACAGACTAAAAAAAGAATATCAGAAAGCTATACCCCTAGCGATAAAAACTGCAAAAAATATGCTGGGAAAACCGTACAATTGGAGCTATATTTTAAATGAAAACACTTACTATTGTTCCGATTTTATCGAAAAAGCTTTCAGAAAATCTCAAATTTTTACCTTAGAGCCCATGACCTTCATCAATCCTGCTACGGGTGAAATAGACAACTTTTGGAAAGATTTTTATAACAAACAAGGACTGGAAGTTCCTGAAGGAAAACTAGGTTGCAATCCCAATGGATTGGCAGCGTCAGAAAAATTAACAAAAATCGGTTTTCTAACACCCTTAAAATAATTAGAATATCATTAAAATTAATTTTTATCGTAACTTACGACCACCATCAAACATACAAATTATATGAGTCCAAGCCTAATCAACACGTTGAAGAAGCAATATAAAATACTTTCTGGAAAAATATCATCATTCAAGATCGAACATAAATGTCCACATGTTTGGTACGGAAATTCTTACGGTGGATTTTTTGTCAATCCAGATCTGCTGCATCCCGATGCGATTGTATACTCTTTTGGAATAGGACAAGACACTTCTTTTGATGATGCCATTATACAAAAGCACAATTGCCATGTCCATGGCTATGACCCAACACCGAAATCAATTGAATGGATAGCGCAACGATCAGATCTATCTCCCAAATTTCATTTTCATCCGTTCGGATTGGACAAGGAAACCAGAATAACCCATTTCAATTTACCAAAAAACAAAGAGCATGTCTCCGGCTCCATCATTAACCATCAAAATGTTGATGAGAATAATATGGTAGAAGTACAAATGAAATCACTTATAGATATTGTATCTGAAAACAACCATAGCTACATCGATGTGCTAAAAATGGATATTGAAGGCTCAGAATATTGCGTCATAGAAAGTATTCTAAATTCATCCATCGAGATCCGCCAGATTTTATTAGAAATACACGAAAGATTTTTTGATAATGGAATTGAAAAAACAAAAGAGTTATTAAACTCTTTACATCAACATGGATACAAAGTATTTGGGGTTTCTGATACTTTAGAAGAAATTTCTTTTATTAAAGTCTCTAGTTAATATCATTTCAGAATTAATTATCTCATGGACATTTTCAAGGATTACATAAAAAAAAGAATAGCCGTTACAGAAGAACAACTTGAACAGATCACGTCTAGTTACACCCAAACACATGTAAAAAAAAAGAGCTTCATTCTGCGGGCGGGGGAAATATGCAATTTTGAAGGATTTGTAAAGAAAGGCTGTTTTAAAATTTTCTATTTGACTCCAAATGGAGAAGAACATATTTTATACTTCGCTATAGAAGAATGGTGGATATCAGATATTGCCAGCTTCAATGATCAAGAACCCGCTCAATTATATATTCAAGCTTTAGAAGATTCTGAAATACTAATAATCTCGAGAGAACAGAAAGAAAAACTCTTCACTAATTGTACTCAAGTAGAACGGCTATTCAGAATTATGTCCCAAAGAGCTCAAGTAGCATCACAACATCGCATCATTGCTGCTCTGGGATTTACGGCGCAGGAGCGCTATCTGGATTTTATTAAACGTTATCCAAAAATATACCCCAGAATATCTAATTTGCAGCTCGCATCTTATATCGGAGTTACACAAGAGTTTTTAAGCCGATTAAAAAGGCAGATCCTAAAACCAAAAAAATAGTACATTTTATTGATGTAGGTCAATTTTTAAAACAGCATTATTCGTCATCTTTGTACAAGTTAATACAACAATTTATTTGTTTATCGACAAACATTTTAAACAAGATTACTGTTAAAAAAGATAAAAAGAAAGATTATGAATAATTTATTGAAAATTGTAGCAGCCACAGTCTTAATGATCAATGGCGCCTTAGCACAAGTAAAATGGAGTGCAGATCCTGCACATACAAACGCAAGATTTGATGTAAATCACTTAGGGATAAGCTTTGTCGATGGTGAATTCACGAAAGTATCCGGATCCATTGATGCTCCGAACAAAGAGAGTTTTGATAATGCAAAATTAGATTTCACGATTGATGTCAACAGTATTGACACACGAATAGATGCTCGTGACGGCCATTTAAAATCAGATGACTTTTTCAATGCAGAGAAATATCCAACAATGAAATTAAAATCTGTTTCTTTTAAACAGGGTAAAAAAGGAAAATATGTATTAATCGCCGATCTAACAATCAGAGATGTGACAAAGAAAGTTACTTTTGACGTTACTCAGAACGGAGGAATCATTACTGATCCTTGGGGAAAGACACGGGCTGGTTTCACTGCGAAAACTACTATTAATCGCTTTGATTTCGGAATGAAATATAATGATAAATTACCATCAGGGGTTGAAGCTGTCGCAGCAGATGTGACCATCACAGTAAATACAGAAATCGTACTGAATTAAGAAAATAAACAGATAAAAGCCCTTAAGTAAATACTTAAGGGCTTTTATTTTAAAATCCATTCATCATGCCACCATCAAGTGGAATATTGGATCCGGTGAGGTAGCTCGCATACTCAGAACAGATGAAGGCAACAAGATAACCGTACTCCTCGGGTCTGCCCAATCTATTCATGGGAACTTGCTTCAATCGCAAAGACAAAGCCTCTTCATACGGTATATCTAGACGCTCCGCATCCATCTGTGTCAATGATTGAATGCGCGCAGTATCAAATAGACCTGTCAATATACTGTTAACTGTTATATGATGAACGGCAACATCTTTCGCTAATGATTTGCTCCAGCTCATTAATGCCGTACGCACTGTGTTCGATAATACCAAATTTGACATTGGCTCTTTTACAGTTAACGAGGAAACATTAATGATACGCCCATAACCCGCACTTTTCATATGAGGTAATGCCAGATCTGTCGTATAACAGTGAGTCTTAAATAATAAGTCAAATGCCCGTTGATAGTCTGCTAATGATTGATCTGCAATAGTGCCGGCCTTCGGACCATTGGTATTATTAATCAATATATCAACAACATGATGAGTAAAATACTGGGATATTACACGTTGGTATTCTTCAAAATCATTAAAATCTACGACAAGATAACGGTGCTGCTGTCCTCTACTCCTATCTAATGTAGCAAGTGCAATTTTCAGCTTCTCTTCATTTCGAGCCATTAAAGTGACAGATGCACCATGTAAGGCTAATTGTTGTGCTATTGCGCAACCTATACCACCAGAACTGGCACCAACCAATGCTTTCTTATTTTCTAAATTTATTTGTATCATATTATTTTATATCATGTCTAACCTCTATTGACTAATCTCGATTTTTAGCACGTATCATAGCTATAAATAGATAAATCGATAAAGAAAAAGAAGTTCCTAAAAATACCCATGCCCAAACTGGAATTCCTAAAAATTTAGGCTCAACATGCGCGATAATAACCATACCTGCAAGCATATTCAAGGACAAAACCATAATTCCGATTACAATACGGTTAACGCCTTTTCTTAAGATCTGGGTAAATGACTTAGCACTGATCAAGTGGTGATTAAGCGTGAAATTTCCAAGCTTTATTTGCCTAAATAAGCCTCTAAGATCATCAGGAAGTTTTTCAATATCACGAGCAAAAGAAAAAGCCTTATTCTTCCCTTTTTCAAATAAATATTTTGGATCCATTCGCTCCCGCATAATACGGTTTGCAAACGGTCTTATACTCTTCATAATATTCAAGTTTGGATTGAGTTGTCTACCAATTCCCTCCATTAATGATATGCCTCGAATAAGCTGATAGATATATTCAGGAAAATAAAGACGGTTATCCCCAATGATCGTCCATAATTTATCAAATAATGACTCCAAACTGATATCTCCCAATGAGACGTTATCAATCAGATCAAAAATCTCATACAAAGAACGTTCAAATCTAGCACGATCGGGAATATTACTCACAACCGCCACATCTTCTATCGTATCAGCTAGATGCATCGCATTGGAAGAAACTGCCGCCTGGATAAACTCTTCTAAATTTTGTCGGTCTATACCTAACAATTTACCCATATTTCCAAAATCAATAAAAGCTAGTTTACCATTTGGAAGCACAAGTAAATTACCAGGATGAGGATCGCCATGAAAGAAACCATGTACGATCACCTGTTCTAAATAAAGATTGATACCATTATCTACAATCTCCTCTAAATCAAGCCCCATAGACTGCAACTTCTCCTTATCCGTCACTTTAACACCGTCCATAAATTCCATTGTCAGGATACGATCAGAACTTATTTTCGGATAAACTTTAGGAACACTGATTTTGCTGTTGCCCTTAAAGTTTTTGGCGAAACGCTCTATGTTATGACGTTCATTTAACAGCGAAATTTCCTGAATCAAGGTGGTTGCAAAAGAGTCAACAATTAATGGTAAATTAAGATTGTGCAAAGGTTCACTATAGCCTACCAAAATCCGGGCAATATCACGCATTAAAGATAAATCCGTTTTCAGAATCTCATCGACTTGAGGCCTACGAACTTTAACAACAACATCTTTTCCATCCACAAGTTTCGCCTTATAGACCTGGGAAATAGAAGCGGCAGCAAAAGGTTCTGGATCAATAGAAGCGAAATGATCATCAAAAATAATTTCCAGCTCCTCTTCAATATAACTTTTGATATCAATGCTAAATGGATCAACACGATCTTCCAAAAACTTCAATTCTTCAATAAGCTCTTGGGGTAATAAACCTTCGCGTGTAGAGGCAGACTGCCCAAGCTTAACGAATGCTGGCCCCAGCTCTTCTAAGGCCATACGAATACGTCTATAAACGGAAATATTCGCTACATCAACACCTATTTCTAATGAAGTTTTACCGGTATTCCAGGGGAGTCTGTTTAAGATATCGCGAAATCCATATTTAGCAAGTACGCTAATGATATGAGAACTACGCTGTATTTTTTTAGCTGAATGCTGCATCATAACCTTTTATTCGATTAGATCATCAAGATACAAAAACCTTGCCCACAAATCGAATTGAGAAACTCTTTTAAAGATTGATAACTCAAAATAAAGCAGTTTTATTACAATTACTCTTCCTCTAGGGCATCGATATTTTTTTTGATCATTTTCAAATATTTGCCATAGTAGTAATAACTCATAGACTCAATACAAACAACCAAACAAATCAAACCTGCAAAAACCCCAAGAATAAAAAATATGATAAACGAGGAATCATTTTCCCAAGTAGCACCAAAATGATAAATCTTATCTGCCCACTCCGCAGAATGACCCAGAGAGAAAAATATGAAACAAATAAGAATTCCCTGAGGAACTAATAAATAAGAAGACATTTTATAAGTTTCAATCGAAAATTTTAAATCGTAATACAACTTTAACAGATTTTCGCGGGAACTTAATAGTTCAAATTGCTTTGTGGTTTTATAAAAATAAAAAAACTTTTTATAGTAAAATAGACTGGATATGCACATTTGAAGTAATAAGAAGTAATACGCAACTTTTGTATATCCCGTGATCATATAGGTATCAATGTTGGGCAATAACATCAAAAATGTAATTGCACACAACCATGAGAAAAATTCCATTTTAATATTTCTCCTCAGTTTCACAAGAATGCTACCAACGGATTTATAATGATTAAGATTTGGATCAATCTCAAAATTATTTTCCGCTTGATTATTCCATTGTTCTTTTAATTCATCAAAATTCATAACCTTGTGTTTTAATAATCTGTTGCAACTTTTCTTTGGTTCTGTTCAATTTAACACGTGCATTTACTTCAGAGATACCGAGATTAATAGAAATATCGCGATGACTTTGTCCTTCCAAAAACAGAAAGATTAATGCTTTCTCTACAGGATTCAGATGTTGAACTGCTTGATAGAAATAACGTAACTGCTCCTCTTTTCTTTCCGAATCAAATTCATCTACGACATCAACATCAACAGTAAGCTCATGCTGATCAGGCCGGCGTTTCTCCTTTTTGAAATACATGAGGGCAGTGTTAATTGCCACACGATACAGCCAGGTAGAAAATAAACTCTCCTTCCTAAAGGAGCCATAAGACCGCCATAACTGCATAACAATTTCCTGAAATAAATCCTGCTGATCCTCTAAGTTGTCCATATACATTCGAGACACCTTAATGATAGCACCTTTATTCTGCTCTATCTGTTTTAAAAATTGCTGTTCGTCTGGCTTTATCATTAATCGTGTAGCCTCTTAATGTAAGAGAGTTTAATATACAGGATTAGTACCGCATTTTTTAAAATGTTACAGTCAATATTTAAAAAAAAGAATCTTTTGCATTTTATTCACTATTTTAGGTTGAAAACAAAAAATATCATCGTATGGATAAAATATTTTTTAAAGGTCAGGTATTATGGGCGCAGATTGATCCAAATCGGCATTTACGTCACTCCGCATATGCAGACTTCTGTGCACAAGCAAGAAGCAATATGTTAAATAAAATTGGATTATCTCTAGAGCAATTTGCTAAACATCACATAGGCCCCATCCTATTTAGAGAAGAGCTACTATATCATAGAGAAATTCATCTCGATGAAGAAATTTATGTTGAAGTAGAATTAACCAAATTCAATATTTCCAATAGCCGATTTTCTTTTAGGCATATCGTTTTTAAAGCAGATGGAACAAAAAGTGCTACTATTAATGTCGATGGTGCTTGGCTAGATTTAGAAAAAAGAAAATTAACATTAATTCCTCAAGAATGGAATCATTTTATGGATAAAATTCCTAAAGCAGACGATTACACAGAAATTTCAGAATAAAAAAAAGCTTCAAGGAATTTACTCCTTGAAGCTTTTTTCAATAAACACATATTACTTAACTTCTATTAATCTTTTTGCTACAATAGCATCTTCTCTCTTGCCCACTGTCACTACTAAAACACCATCTTCGTAGACCGCGTCAATATTGCTGTGATCTACCGTTTCAGGCAATGCAAAAGATCTTGAAAAAGAAGTGTAATTAAACTCTCTTTTACTAAATAATTTCTCTTCACTTACTGACTCTTCTTTTTTCTCAGCAGATATCGTTATTATTTTTTTATCTACATTGATCTTAAAATCAGACTTCGTTAAACCTGGAGCAGCCAGCTCAATACGAAAAGCCTTTTCTGTCTCCGAAATGTTCACCGCCGGAACGCGGGAGATCAGACGATCCGAAATAAAAGAATCGTTAAACAAATTATCAAACACTGTACTTACAAATGGATTTACAGAATCAGTATTCAAGCTTTTTGTTGGAAATTTAATTAATGCCATTTTTTGTCCTCCTTTTATGTTTATACTTTATTTTTTATTAATCAATTTACATCAGTATTTCAATTCCCATACCAAAACATTAAAACAAAAAATACATAGACAAAATGTCTGAATAACTTATTTAAAATTGACAATATGTCACTTTCGATATAAGGAAAGAAAATAACAAACTTAAAATCAAGCAATTTGAAAATAAAATTTTATTATCAAAAAAATATAAATTGTTTACACTTAGTTTTCAGCTTAGAAAAAATTGTAATTGATAGCCAAAAAAAAGAAAAACAAAAGCTGAACATATAATTGGTGTTTATCAATCAAAATTTAGTTAAATTAGATTACAAAGATTTATTGACAATCATAACATAGAAAAATATGAAGTGGAATCCCCAAATTTACAATCAATTTAAAGATATACGCAATCAACCATTTTACGATTTAATCAATTTTATTACTGAAGAATCACAACAAAATTGTATCGATATTGGCTGTGGTACAGGTGAACAAACTTTTATTCTGTCCAACAGGTTAAAAAACGCGCAATTTCTAGGTGTTGATTCTTCAGAAGCGATGTTATCGGAGTCTTCACAATTTAAAAATGACAGATTAGCATTTAAAATAGCTACTACTGAGGATGTCCTCGATACAAAACAAAAATGGGACCTGATATTTAGCAATGCGGCATTACAGTGGTCTGATAACCATCAAACCCTATTTCCCGATCTTTTGTCGCTATTAAATCCCAATGGCCAAATTGCAATTCAAATGCCGATGCAATCGGATAATATCTTAAATCAAATTTTATTAACATTAGTGCAAGAACAGCCATTTAATGACTATCTCAGTGGATGGAAAAGAGAATCACCCATGTTATCAATAGATCAATATGTAGCAATTATGTATGACGCAGGATTGATAAATTTGCAAATTATTCAAAAAGTATATCCCATAATTGCACAAAGTTCACAAGAATTACTAAACTTTATTTCTGGCTCTGCTTTAATTCCTTACCTGGACAAACTACAGCAAGATCAAAAAGAAGAGTTTATTACGGTTTATAAAAGTCGTATCGAACAAAAATTTCCCAAATTTCCAGCTATATATGCCTTTAAACGACTGCTACTATATGGAAGAAAACCAGTGTAGGCTCTTATACGCCTGCTCTCATAGAATTCTATAATTGGATTAAGGTTTTGAAAAATTAATAAAAATCTCTTTTCCTGCTCTTGGTGAAATACTATTGTAACACTTTTCCATTTTGTGGATGGAAAAAAAAGGTCTGAAAAGCTTTTCATAAGTAACAACATCACCTCCAAAAGGAGGCCCAGGTGCTTCAAATGCTTTATCAAAAAGTAAACCAACAATCCGACCCTGTGGTTTCAGCAAGGATAATACTTTTTGCACGTAATCGGCACGTCTTTCCGGTGCAATCGCACAAAAAAAAGTTTGTTCCAACAACAGATCATATTGCCTCTCGTGTTCAAAAAAATCTGTACAAAGAATCTTTATAGCAGGATCTCCCGCAAATTTTTCAGTCAATCCTTTAACTGCTTCTTCAGCAAAATCAATTAAAGTAATGTCAGTGAAATTATTCTCTAATAAGTAGACCGCTTCGTAGGCATTTCCACAGCCCGCTATTAAAATTGACGCATTTTTATTAGGGTATTGCGCCATATACGCGGTAATAGCCGGAGAAGCATAACCGATATCCCAACCAGTTTGATTGTTCTGCCACTTCGTATTCCAATAGTTTTGATCCAGGACAGGCTGTACTGTTTTAACTGGAAATGGTTTTTTAATCTTATTATTCATACACCTAATAATAAATAATGATCACTTAGTACAACTATTGAACATCTACGCTTACCTAACCAAAAGTCATATTTGTGCAATTTGAATAAATAAATTTAAAATAATTTTGCTTAGTGTAAAAATAACACTTATATTTGTATCATCATAATTTAGGTTTATAATTGGTTATAAAGGTTTTCATTCTCCCCGTTTGAAAACCTTTTGTTTTTTAACAGAAAACCAAACTTATAACGTTAAAATTCACGTTTCAATTCCTTTAAACAAACATTTCATTCTATACTAAAATCGCTGGATAATTTTTCATTACCTAATATGTAATAACAAATATCCGGCGACTAAATATGAAAGATCGAATCTTCACAAGAGCAATTATGCCGAAAAAGACCAATCACAATACGTTACGATTATATAGACTCCAATGCTAATTTGACATGTTCATCAATCAAAATCAGTCTTCTGCTCCTACGTATATTATTATTCTTCTCAGGTACACTAAGATTGGGATCAAAAGAATACACTTGATTTCCTTCAACCGTTGCAACATCTGCTTTCCAACCATCCCATTGATAGTCTTGATAAAATAAACCAAGGTCTCCATTTAATGACCAATTAATGAAGTCTGCATAACCGCACTCCAAACTTTCCCAACGCAAAGTATTTGGAGCAAAGTAATATATTTTACCTATCTCTTCCCCCAATTCCCCAGCATTAATTGCAAAATATCCACCCAAAACATCATCAGCAATCAGTAAAAAGCCCCCTTTTTCTCCTTCATTGACATAGGTCTTGCCTTTATTCCACTCCATCATTCCTCTATTCAGCTTTGTGGAACCCGAACCTAAGATACGTAGCCATCCATTTTCAATTAGAATACCCCCTGTTTCAAAAACAATAGCCCCCATCGGCGATTTAGTTGAAATCTGCAAGCGTAACAACTCCTCATCAGCTCGCTTAGAAACTCTGGGCAAAGTTTCAAAGGTATTCTTCGAATTTTCCATCCACTTTTGTACAAGTGCCCAACCAAATCGATCCTTATTTATTAAATCTTTTAATGTTTTCATCATCTAATCTTTTAAAAAAAACATACGGTGATGATAAATACATTATAACCTCCAATATTTTTCACTTATTATATTCTCAACTATTACTGATATGATAACCCACTTTACCTTCATTGAATATAATTCAAATGGTACTATAATAAAACAGGGTAAAAAGTAATAGTGCGCATTTTTCTCCATCAATAACGTATAAGATGCTTTATGCTAAGCATAATATTCAATCTGTTTTCAAAATAGCAAGCAATACCTTATCCCAAAATCAAACAAAGAAAACGCTACTGCAAAGAAATAAAAAAGAAACGAATAACCCGTAAAAATTAAGGTTAAATCAAAATAGGATACAATTCAAAAAAAATATTAAAAAAAATTTGTCTTAGTGTACAAATAACACTATATTTGTGTCATCATAATTTAGGTTTATAATTGGTTATAAAGGTTTTCATTCTCCCCGTTTGAAAACCTTTTGTTTTTTAACAAAAAAACAACTTGCCAATACATACTTAGACAAAGAAGACAAGTCAATATTCTATGACCCCTACCATCATCCTGTTCTCCATTCAAAAGAAAATACTTAAAAAATAGGAGCCTTTCGGAGCTAATTTTCCTACTTCTGCATTTCCGTCTTATTTCTCTTCAAAAGTATTTAGCCAGACTTATCAATTAAAGTAATACATACGCAATAAATATCCTAAACTTAAGTTCAGCTTGATTAAAAATACAATAGAGGAACTGGAAAAAGACTGGCTACACTGGATCTATATCGGATAAACATAGGACTTCTATGGATTTGTTAATGTTTTTTCAATTCTTATATTTCCATAATAATAAAGGATACCTATCTTTACTTATCTAGAAACAAGTCAGCGAGCACGATAAAACTAGATGATGAAGAAAGCTTTTGAAATAGACAAAAACTAACCATAAATAGAAAAACTATGAAAATTCAAAAAATGGTATTAAAACTATCACTTTTGTTAAGTTTTATACTCACAACTGAGCTTGCAACCGCACAACTTGGAGGCTTTCTCAATAAAGTAGGAAAAGTAGCAACAAGTAAGGGCACACAAGCACTCGGTTTGGACAAACTACTCAAAGAACCCGAAGCGATATCCACAAATTTTGAAGATGTAGATAGAAAAGGTGAGCAGATGCCAAGTTTTCAACAAGATGCAAATTATAAGCCATTACAGGAACTTCCCAGAAACGCCAAAGATGGTTATATTTTACAGGCTGGTCATTTCGAGATGACAAACAAAAGCTACTGCTTAAAAGCGGGCACTCATGCGCCATCATCGGGTGATGGTTATATGTATGCACCCACCTTAGGTAAGAAAAAAGAAGTTGTTACAGCCATACTTAAAAGTGCTGAACAACATCCCGAAGTAAAACAAAGCGATATTCAGATGCTCTTATGGACAATAATAGCTAAAACAAAATTTATCGATTACGCCGGCTCAGTAAAAGAAACAGCATTGACATTGCTAACACCTAAACAACTTTTGCAACTAGAAGGGGGCGCACTTGGAATTTTACCTTTTGATGCAATGGCTGCTGCCAAAGAACAATTGCCTGCATCGCTGCGCGCAGTCTTTGAAGCTGAAAATAATATTAGAAGCCTAGTTTCTTCAGGTAATTACTCCTATGAAGAATTTGAACAATATGCAATTTTGGCGGGTATGGCTATGCCAAGAACAGATACACCAAGTGGAATTTGGACATTACATCCTGATGGTTACTATATTCGTTATTTCCCTAGTGGATATAGCATAACCCGTATTCAAATTTATGTACCTGAAGAATTAATAAAACCAGGTAAAAAATTAATCTATGATGCGACAGACGATATCTCATGTCCTGCAAATAATGGTTCCCAACGTTTAGCGCAAACAAATGAACCGATTCAAAATCATGAATAATTGAACAACCAAATTTAAAAAACAGACTTATATATTCCATGTTTTTTTGATTTAATAAAAAATCCAGACAAGGTTACTGTTTTTCAAATATGATAAAAACGCAACCTTTAAAATTAACGGGCTAATATCTTCCATGATGTTAGCCCGTTAAACAAAAAAACGCGAAGTTTTTACGCTCCGCATTTTCCTACAAACTAAATCACCAAACTAGTTTTTCTGCGACACATCCGATCGTTCCTTCTTTACCATTCGATTGACTGATCTTCGTCAGGAATCTCGGTATTCAATCGCCGTTGTAAAATCAATGACCCCGTAACCTTATATTTAATAGCAACATTTGGAACCATCGTATAGTCGGTAAATTGATAGTCAATATTATTGATAGCAATGTAGCGGTGCAGTAGATAAGGCCTTACCGCATCCATCTGCTCTGAAATAGTATAGCTGGCATCTTTATTCACTTTGAAATTCATGTTGGCATTATCAGCACGAAAGCTGACCCCACCAGTTTCATTAAAAGTTGCATAAATTTTATATTCACCACGATCTTGTCGTTCTTCATCTATGTTTCCTGCATAAAAGAAAATCGTATTTTCATCAACGACATAACTCCGAATTTCACTTTTAACAATAGGAGTTTCGTTTTCATATCCCTCCATATTTGTTTTCAAAGCTGTACCGCTATAGGTTCCCGAGTAATTGTTAAAAGGATAGATACGCAATAGAGCTTTACGATAATGTTTTCGAGGATTAGCTTTGTATCCATTGGACGCATCGTCCAAGATCGTTAATGGGAGAACCCACTTATCTACCATATCAATATTTTTAAGCGTGAAATCTATTGGCATTAAAGCAGTGCTTTCACCAGCTTTTATATGAACTGCTGGAGTCATTGAAAAGTATTGACTAATAAGCTCCCGGTAATAAAAATCTTCCCTGTTTTGAAAACGTTCATAATTCAACACCTTCAATGTATCGGGATCCACACGAACTTGAACAGTCATATTTTTATCATTGATAGTCGATCCGCTAACGATCATAGGTAGCATGAAAGTCGTTTTCTGATCTCCTTTATACCGCACATAGATATTAGAAACACCCTCAATTGTCAAAGGTGCTTTAAATGAAACAAAATTTTCAAATTGTTCATCTTTCCATTCATCATTGCAGCCGCTAAACAAGAACAGCAAAGAGAGTAACAAGAGTTGTATATATCTTTTTTTCATTGGACAATTTATTTTTATAAGTGTAAATTATAAAGGGCATACAAGAGTTTAGTAACACTCTTTCTTTTTAAAGGCATTTATTTTAAGTACTATATTATTTACGATCTAAAAGCATGCATCAACTAATTTTACAATATTCCATCACTGTGTTATATTGTTTAGCTCATATGCATAAGCATCACATATCTTTAATCATTGTAAGTCCATCCTGGATTTTGAGTCAATTTCTTATTACGTTTAAGCTCACTATGACTGATCGGCCAAAACCACATTTTATCCGCAAAGGTCGTTTTAAGTGTCCATATGGCTACTGGTCTATGAAAGAGATCTCGCTCCTTAACATTCATCAAAATATTACACCCATAAACTGGTAAAGCCTCCTCAACAGGCGCATCCATCCAACGACGTAAATCATAGTAACGCTGTCCCTCTCCCATCAATTCTATAAAACGTTCTCGTTTCAAAGTTTTTCTTAATTCCACTTTGTTAGAATACACCTGAGGAGGATAGTCTGGTACACCAGCACGAATACGAACCGGATGAGTACCACGCTGTATCTCTTTAATATCGCGACTGATCGCATAAGTTGTACCGCGCCATGAAGGAATATTATAGGAACCACTTAATTCATTTAATGCCTCGGCATAGACCAATAAAATATCAGCATAACGAATGGCAGGTTCAGCTTTTGAAATAACGCGTGACGCACTCCCCCCCTCGTAAGTGTCACTTGGATGAACAAATTTTTTCACTCCAAACCCTGTACGGAGCCAGTATGCATTGGATGAGTTGAAGCCATTACCCTTTGTATCATCGCGGTAATAAAACACTTGCTGATTGCGATTGCGTTCCAAGGTCTCATTCAGTAAAGTCCAGAAGCTACCATTATAAGCAACAGAAGCATAAAACCGAGGCTCTCGATTGGCATATTGCAAAGAAACACCTTCTCTCAATGGCCTATATTTACCTTTGCTATAATCATCAGCTGATACATAACCACTTAAACGGTTTGTTCCATTTCCACGTCCGATCTCACTATCTTTACCTGGAATATCTTTTCCGTCATTCATATAATATGCATCGACGAGCTTCTGTGTAAGACCATGCGTATTCCATCCGGTTGCAGAACGAGGCAACTGATGGATAACCATATCTGCTACGCTTTCACCATCTTGATTATTACCTCTAGTGAAAATAAGTTCCGGATTTCCTGAGGCTTGCAAAGTACCGTCAAACACTTGCGCATAGGATTTGGCAGGATCAATATTTGCCCAACCTTCCGGCCAGTTCTTTCCTGAAAAATTATTATCATTTGGCGGAACTACAGTTGCATCATCACCAGTTTCTTGGATTGGAACCCAATACAGTCTATATACGCCTAATTCAATCACATCTCGCGCAGCGGCTGCAGCTAGAGCCCATTTCTCATCTTGATAATCTACTGAAAGCAACCGCTTACCGGCATCATCGACCAATCTCGCTGAAAAGCTTGACGTATTTCCGTTGGCTAATGGACTTGCCGCATACAGCAATACTTTAGCACGTGTGGCCAATGCGGCACCGCAACTAGGGCGAGCAGAACCATCCTGACCACGATTCATACCTAGCTTTTCCATTTCTTTAGCCGCCAATAATAGCTCATCAGCAATAAATTTAGCACACTCCTCATAGGTGCTGCGTGCTGTAGCAATGTCATCATAACTTTGTGTATAATCAATTCCTTCATCAGGTAACAATGGAATCGGACCGTATTTCCGCAAAAGTAACCAATAGAGGTAAGCTCTACCAAAACGAGCTTGCCCGCGATAATCTTCGATCTCAGCAGCAGTCATTTCTGTATTCATATACACATGATGAATAAAAGTAGTGGCATTGCGAATACCCCGATAACACTGCGTCCAGCTACCTTGCTTATCATTTTCAGTATAAATCCCCATTTTGAACATATTATAGGATAGTTCGGTCTTTGAAGGATCAAAATCACGATCCCGATCACCATAATACATATCATCTGCAAAATTATGAGGCGTGAGCCCCTTGCTGGCAACGTCAACATTCTCTCCTTTAAACTCCTGGAAAACATGTGCTAACCACTCCTCTGTATATACTTTACTCTTAAAGACTTTTTCAATCGTGATCCGATCCTTAAAATATTGATCAGATTCCAGATAATTCTTTTTACAGGAGGAAATAAAAGTTGTGCACAGCACAAATAATAGCATGAAATATATCTTCTTTTGCATTTTTATTCAATTTATAGATTAACATTAATGCCTAACGTAAATGATTTCGGAAGCGGATAGTCTTCACCCCTAGGGCTCGCGAGTTCAGGATCCCAAAGCTTAAATTTTGACCAGGTCAACAAGTTACTTCCAACAAGAAAAATTCGAATGTTATTAGTCTTGATTCGATTGGCTAATGACTTAGGAATAGAGTAACCGATATCCAGCGTTTTAAGACGAAGATATTGACCATTTTTAAGCCAGTAGGTCGATTCTCTAAAATTGTTAGGGTTATAGCCATAACTTAAACGTGGATAGGAAGCATTTGGGTTTTCAGTCGCTGGATCTCCTGAAATATCCGCAGAAATCCAACGGTTATCGCCCATTACGCCTTTCATAACTTGCCCCCATTCGCCCTCACTAAATGCGTGCACAGTTTTTCCATAGGTGGAGAAAGTAGATTTTCCCGCTCCTTGAAAATGCACATTGAGATCAATCGCTTTCCAACTGATCGAAGCACCGATACCATAAATCAAATTTGGTCTTCTAGTAGCACCAATAGGTACACGGTCACCATCATCAATCACTCCATCACCATTAATATCTTTATATTTCAAGTCTCCAGGTTGATAATTTCCGAAGGTTTGATTCGGACTGTTGCGGATGTCATCATAATCTTTAAAGAGACCTAAAGCAACTAATCCTTTAGCCTGATCAACACGGAAACCGCGTTCATTCTGATAACCGTACACATTATTCTCTTCATCTTTTTCTAAAATAATATTCTTACTATAGGTAATATTACTTCTTGCAGTGATATTGAAAGCCCCTAACGTTTGCTTATACTCAAATCGACCATCGAAACCGCGTGACTGCACCGCGCCCACATTGGCACGAGGCGTACTTTCAAGTCCAGCGATCGCAGGTAAAAATCTGCGTTCCATATATATGCCTGTACGCTCTTCATTGAAGAAATCAAGATTAGCAACAATCTTATCTTTAAAAAGTGAAATATCGAATCCTAGATTTTGTTTCGTTGCCATCTCCCAGGTCACATATGGAGACGCTACTTGCGCATATTTCATTCCTTGATAGTACCTATTGAAACCATAATCGGCCCATTGGTAACCCCCATCTGGTATCCTGTTACCTGCACCATCTAAAGCAAAACTTCCATCACTATTCCTTCGCCAGATTTCTTCGATCGTATATAAATAAGGAAACCTTTCCTGATTATTACCTACTTTTAATTGATCATTACCTACACGACCCCATGAATACCGGATCTTAAACATATTGACCCAATCCAAGTTTTCCTTGATAAAGGATTCCTCTGATACATTCCAGGCTGCAGAAACTGCTGGAAAAAAACCATACTGCTGTCCAATAGCGAAATTTTCGGAACCGGTGTAACCAAAATTAAAATCGGTAATGTATCTATTTTTCCAATTATAGGTTACCCGTCCTGCGAGTGCTTGATTTCTTCTCGATATACCATTCTTAATATCATCACCAATGTTTACGGTTTTTACTAAGGCGTCACGCGTAAAACGGATTACCCCACCTATATTATGATCGCCAAAGCTTCGATCATAATTAAACATTAAATCCAGAAATTCACGTCTTTCTCCCTCAGCTCCACTCATTTGAAACATTTCACTGGGATTGGATACATGCGTAAAAATCAGATTTCCATTTTCATCACGCGCACGCTCAGCACGCCATTGCTCAGGCCATTTACGACGGGATATATTACTTTTATTGTTGGTATCAAAACCGACGATCCCCCTAGCTCGAAGTCCTTTAGTAATGAAATCGAAATTTTGTTCTATAGATACATTTGTCTGGATACTATTGGTCCAATTCTCATTAAAGCCCGTCTGCGTAGCAACTACCCAGGGATTAGTCTGATTCCCTGTACCGATCGCAGGTACGTAACCATTCGAATACATAACAGGTGTACGGATGGGCGAATACCCGAAGAGTACCCCCCAGAAATCATCATCCCCCATTCCTGGGCTGTTTCGTTTATCTAACGATCCTGCAACACCAATTTTAGCTACCGTAGTTTTTGTGATATTAAAATCAGTATTCAAACGATAATTCCAACGTTTGTAATTTGCATTGGTATTATAATCATTACGCAATGTTTCATCGATCTTATACATCCCACCTTCTTCAACATAACTCCCTGAAGCAAAATAGCGCGCTGTGGGGCCACCGCCACTCATATTCAGATTGGCTCTATAGGTCATCGCACCATCTTTGAGTAAGAGATCTTGCCAATCTACATTTGGATATAAATCTGGATCCAGTCCTAATCTCAAAATTTCTAATTCTTCAGGTTGATAAATGGGTGCCTGATTACGCGTGATCCGCGATTCGTTTAAGAGATTAGCGTAAGTGACTCCATCTTCAAATTGAGGAGTAATCGTTCGGGTATTATAAATTGTTTCATCTTTAAAATTGATATTAATTTTACCCTCCTTACCTCGTTTAGTCGTAATGAGAATAACTCCATTTGCACCTCTAGAACCATATATTGCAGTAACTGCAGCATCTTTGAGCACGGAGAAGGATTCAATGTCTTCAATATTGATATCGTTGATATTACGTTCAATATTATCAACCAAAACCAGTGCACCTGTGCCACCACCAAAAGTTGAAATACCGCGAATCCAGAATTCAGAAATATTTTTACCCGGTTGTCCAGATTGCATCATCGCCATCACACCCGGTACATTTCCTGCTAATGCATTGGATAAGCTCGAAGTTGGATTGGATTTCAAGTCATTGACATTTACAGTGCTTACAGCTCCTGTAGAAGTCAATTGCTTTTGGGCACCAGTTCCTGTGATTACAACTTCATCCAGAACACTTGTTTCTGATTTTTCCAATGCCACATTTATAACAAAGACATCTTTAATCAGCAGGTCTTGTTTAATATATCCGATATAAGAAAATGTTAATCTTTTATAGCGTTCTACTTTGATTTTATACCGACCATTATTATCGGTAACTGTACCTAATCCTGGTGAATCGGTTACAAAAATACTAACCCCTACTAAAGGTTGTTTTTGGGCGTCCGTGACGACACCAGTTACTTCGACGATCTCTTGAGCCAAAAGACTACAGGTGAAGCCGAACAGCAACATGCATATTATTAAGAATTTTTTCATCATTAAAACCACTGATTATTCGTTAATACTTTGATCCATTTCTTCAAGTGCGATTTTACGGATACGGCGATTTGATTGATCTCCTATATAAAATGCACCTTCTGTTTCACTGTAAGCGATACCAGAAGGTCTGTCAAAACGTGCTTCCTGTCTCAGGTCTCCATCTACATAGCCATATGGATTAGCATTGATACTGGAACTGCCTCTTCCTGCAAAAGTCGTCACACTTCCATCGGGTTTCAAGATACGGATAGCATGATTCTGCTGATCTGTGAAATAAAAATCGTATTCATCTGTCTTACCATCAGCGACGTATTTCGGATTTTTAACAAAGACTCCCTGATAAGGATTTCGCAGTCTTGCAGAAGAACCTACCGCATCCTCATAACCAGCTCCTCTAAGTTGGCCACAAACCAAATACGGTTGATTAAACTGTTTCTTTTCCCAATTATAATCTACACGAAGGATATAGTGCTGGTTAATGACAACAATGTATGCGTAGTTTCCCGTAGGATGAATCAAAATCTTATATTCCCATTGCGGATCATGCACGACAAATAATTGTTCGTAGCCTTTAACATCAAGACCTTCATTAAAATATTTATTCAGATCGAAACGAAAAAATTGTCCTTTCTCATAACTATTAAAATACATCTCCCCATTAATAGGATGAACAGAGGCACCATTACACTGCCTATAGGTGGTCAGCACCTCCCTATCCTGCCACTGTCTATCACGCGATAATCGATAAGTTGCTCGATCATTTTCTCCGCCGCGGTCTTCTGCGATAATCATATATTTATGATCAACCGTGAAATCAATACTACGGGGACGATCAAAATCAGAACGTTTTTTTGTTACGGTACTATCTGCAAAATTGATCAAGTAAAGTCCATTGTTATTATCGAATGTCATCCAGAGATGCTTCGGATTCACAGGATCAAATTTCATAAAAGAAGGCTCCCAGAATCCACTTGCCATTTTACTTTGGTCGGCATCCTTAAATTTTCCGTCCCTCCATGGTTCATCCCCCCGCGAGTTTCGGTATCCTATAATGGTAGATACAACCATTTTGCGCTGGTAGTCAAAAGGTTTTGCAGATTTACCAATAGTTTGTTTATTTGGATCTCCGACCCGCACTTCAATGTCCCCATTAAACGCTTGCCTTGGGACCAAGCAGTATAGTGATTCTCCGACGGCACTAATGACTTTTGCTTGCTTTCCTCCAATAAGCACATTTATCTTTGTGGGATCATTTCCAAAATTTTGTCCATAGATAACAAGGCGCTGCCCCATACCTCCCGCTTTTGGACTAAAATCAGATACAACCACAGGTTTAGCTGGATCAAAAGGCAACGCCTCAGTGACATTTTTAATATCATCCTTACAGCCCCCCAATCCAAAAATAAGTACAAGAAATGTCCATAGCATATTGCTTAGGAGACACCTATTGTTGTTAATAAACTGTTTAGTTATCATAAAATATAATTTGGTTAAAATTTATTCTCAGTATTTAAATTATTATCATCAATACAAATAATAAGTGAATAATATCACCACAGCTAAATGGTATTAGCTTTTTAAATTAAAAAAAGGACCTCAATACGGTCTCCACTTTTTAACGATATATAAACTGCTACATTTTTAATTTACTTCTTGTAATTTAGATCTTTTAAAAAACCAGGTGAAGACATTTATAACTGTTATACCAGTATAGAACTATATGATAATGGTCAAAAAAATAGTAGCTATAATTTTATAAAAATCGCTATTTCCCTAACCTCAGAATACATGTGGTTTCAAATAAAGTCTCTAATTATATTAGAAGGTTTAATGCTATAATTGATTAATCAAAATTAATCAATACAAAAAACATGACACTACCAATTCATCTCAACAGTCTGCTAATTAGTATCATAAATAAACAAAACGACATGTTGAATATATTTTCAAACAAGATTTCCGAGGATAAAAACTTGGTTAAAAAAAAGAATAAATGAATAAAGACCATCCAAAGGAAGTAAGTTTATCGATTTTTACACAAAAAAGAATTCTATAAAAGACAGTAAAGAATAGCTTCTCCTACATGATAATATATACATCAGATAAACACAAAACCGCTCTTTAACGGTCTCAAAAGAGCAGTTGAAATTGTGAGTATGTACGAAACAAAATGGGTAGATTTATCAATTGCGAGTTCGTCTTAATCTGCATCCATCACCTGGTCAAAACAACTCATTACTTCAGTAAAATCGAATTTATCAAATTTTACCAAAAAGTGTAATTATTAATTTTAAAATTAACTCAACTGATCTTCAAGTGAATATAACGAGACAAAAAACTAGATATGAAAGGAGCTTAACAGCTCGTGATTGTTAAGTTCTAGTATTACGAACTCTATAGATTAAAAATTTGGATCGTCCTGTCGACTATTGTACTGCTCTAAAAAATGGTGCTTCCTTAGCTAAATGGCTACTGGTATTATTTTCCACTATAGGCCAGTCGGCGACCCATTTAATTTGATCTAAGAGCAGAACGCGTCTGTTACCTCCTGAAGATACACGGCTTTGCTTAGGGTTTATTCCATGATACAGCATCCAATCAATGCCATTCTCATCTGTCATGATGCGAGAATTATGCCCTGTACCTACAAAGTTGTCATTACCCGCTAGCAACAGCGTGCCAGCACCCCTCATTTTCAAATCTCGCCCCTCTTTATCAAAATATGGGCCTTGCAATACTTTTGCACGCCCCACCATAATATGATAAGTACTCTTGGCTCCTTCACAGCAAGAACCCTTTGAACCAAATAAATAATAATATCCTCTACGTTTATGAATCATAACAGCTTCAAAATCTCCTGCGGCCACTTTAAACTTTTTCTGTAAACTGGAAATAGCTAATCCATTATCTGTCAACGGTATTCCATAGGTACCTTGCGTATCAGCATCACTAAAACTTCCCCAGAACAGATAATTAATGCCTTTATCGGAAAAGAAATGGGGATCTATAGAATTGGGAACTTGAATTTCTTGACTATCGAATAATTTACCTTGATCTAAAAATGGACCAATAGGTTGATCTGCAACCGCAACACCTATTCCTGGATTGGAATCTCCCCAAGTGGAAAATGCATAGTACAGCAAATATTTGTTCTTTAGCTTGATAACATCAGGAGCCCAGATTCCTCCAGCCATTTTCCATGATGGCTTCTGTTGAAAGGCTGTCCCTATCCATTTCCAATGAACAAGGTCTTCAGATTGTAATATAGATACGAGACGTTCTCCGTGTTCATCTCCCCAATTATCAGCAGTACCATACGCATAGAAATAGGCTGACTTCGGATCTTTAAGTACTGTTGGATCCGCAAGTATGGGCTCAAATACTGGATTCAAATACGTGTTAGATCCAGTAGTAGCATCACTGTTACCGGTCAGATTGCTCTTCCGCAATCCTAAACTACTACACGAAATCGAAAAATAAACAGTACATGTAAGTACTAAAAAACGACCGGTTACATTTAATTGATACATGATAAATGAATAATATGTCCGTAGGTTGAGCCTGCATTAAAAAAAGGGCCTTGTTGCATACAGGTATACACAAGGCCCTACAAACCAACCTATCTAAATCTACTTTACTTTTTCCATTTTTTCTGCCAGCATTTTGATAAAATAACCACCTACTACAGATCTAGCTTTAAAACCTGAGCGTTTAGGTTTATCTGTATAGATCCAATCTGACATGGGTACACGATCTACTGTCTCATTCATAAAACGATATACTGGGCTAATGAATTTTTCAAAGGTTTCTTTGTCATCGGCCATTGTTGCAGTCCAAGAAATCCAATCAGTTTTTGTATACTGTTGACGGTTATCCAATGGAAGACCATAAATGTTCTGCTTTGTGAGATAGTATTTGATCTCAGTTGTACGAATATCTTCATCAAAAATTTTCATTTTTAATATTTTATCCCAGACCATGTTATATTTTTGACTCCACGTACCCGATTGATCAAAGGTAAATTTATAATGATCGCCGTCTTGTGCCATTGTCTTCCATTTCTTAGCCATTGATTTTGCTTGATTAAGATACTTATCAGCGGTTTGCTGATCACCCATCATCTCCGCTAAATAACCATAAGAAGCAATTCCTAAAATCGCTTTAATCGATAAGTTGGCATTATGAGCAAAATGCCCTGCAAAGTCATCTGTACATAACTGATTTTCTGGATCAAGTCCTTTCTCTACCAAATAATCTACCCAGGTAGATAAGACTTTCCAATGTTTCTTTGCATAAGCAGCATTGCCTTCTGCTTTAGCAATAGCATAAGTTAATATTAACATATTGCCAGACTCTTCTACTGGCATATCTCCGCCATAGGTTTGTCCATTTGCTATCGGATAGGTACCCACGTCATGTGCCGCAAAAGGTTTTGTCCACTTATTACTTTCACTGTAATAGAAAATAAAATTCATAAGACCTTTTGCCAGTTCAGGATTATAGTATAGAAATAATGGTGCTGAGGGATAAGTAATATCGACGGTACCAATAGATCCATTGCTATCATTTTCCTTCGATAACAAAAGTAAATCACCATTTGGTGCTTTTACCAATTTATGTGCAGCTATCGCTTGACGGTACGCAAGTGCGCATAATGCTGCATATTCTTTACCACCAGCCTTGATCGCGCTTTGCATCAATTGGGCATCAAATTGATCTGAGGCTTTTATTAATTTGCTATATTCTTTATTTGCTAAATCAAATTGCTTTTCAATGGTACTTTGACCATCTCTATTCCAATAAGGACGTAAGTTTTCGTTAAAATACTGAATCGCATATAAATCGTCGTAACCTAAAAGTATCTTATCACTATATTTGGACGTTACGGAGAATGACTGACGCAGGGCCAGTTGCTTCCCTGAAACAGAGCTTTGAAAAACGTGATTTGATTTTAAGAATTGATTCCTTAAATCATGGCTATCACCAATCATTGCTTTGGTATTTTTTTGATCTCCAGCCATATAAAAATATCCCCAATCAATACGCAAGTCATCACCTTTATTACCCAGTATCTGTTGATTCTTGCTTCCTGTTTTTACGTATTGTAAGGATCCATTTTTAAATTCACTACTTTCAGATTCTTGTAATGGCGAATTTAATGCCCAGTTTGGAGATGCTTCAAGATAGAATTCGATTTGATGTTTTTTACCATCTTTTGATTCAACTTGATAAGATAAATAATTGACAGGTCGTGTCAGTAAATCCAAATTATCCAAAAACATAGGAGCAGTAAAACTTACTTTCACTTTTACCGGACCACAGTCAAAAACATAATGAGTTTGTGTTGCTTGCACATCAACGCTTTCTTGCTTTGCTTCCTGATCAAAATGATTGCTCCCCTCTCTTTCTAAAAATAAGCCAAAATCAAAAAAGCCATTTGCAACTCTGTTGTGGCAGTAACCTCCAATGATATTTTTCCCTTTCCGAAGGGTTTTAACAACTTCATCTGAGAGTTTGACGCGATTATTTTTACCGGTTCTATTTCCGGTATTAACGACTTCAATTCCATTAACATATAAAATTGCATCATCATCATGGGTAAATTCAATATAAACAGACTGTCCCGCTAAATCTTTTTCTAAGTTGATAATCCTTCTAACCCATATCTTAGGCTCTTGCCAATCTGTTTTCGCATGAGATTCTTTATCTTTTGTACCAAATGGCGCAATCCCTGTTTGCCAGTTCGCGTCATCAAATGCCAAGGTATTCCATCCGGCAGAAGGTTCCTTCTCTGTGTATGGCGCTTTCCAGTGATCATCTTCTCCCATTCGTGCGATAGGTTCTAATTCTATTTCCTCTTTACCTAAAAAACGATAGGCTTTACCATCTACTTTTATGACGCCAAGCAACGGAAAAGTTTTTCCGGTCCAATGCCGCACAACATCACCATAAAGTTCATCACTATACGACCACGCACTGGTATTGGGGTCAATGGTGACTAGCGGAAAAGCAGGTGCGCGCAAATTATTTTTGACCGGAGTATGCTGCGCCGACGAAAAAAGCGATTGACACAACAGAACAGCTATAGCGACATATTTTAATTTCATTATGAATATATTGAGGGATTACTTAAATAAATTTTCAATTTATTATCTTCATGAATCAGGTTACTCCACTTACATAAAAGTAGAGTAACCTAATACGCACTAACGTTTAATTAAAAACTCAAATAAAGGTTTGTGAATTGCCTTCAGTTCACTTTCAGGCATTTTTATTACTTTTCGATCGTAGGTCATTAGTCCATTTGTTTCAACTTCCACATCTGTGGTTTGCGTATAAACTGCAGCTGATAACCCCATTGGAATCAAACGGTTTAGATCATGAATAAGTCTTTTATAACGATCCAATAACTCCGTTTTATTTTTAAAACTTTGATAACCCCAGTTGTCTTTTTGTTGCCAAGAATGCCCCTCGACCGGTAAGCCTAAACCTCCAAATTCACCTAATGCTAAAACCTGATTTGCACCAAATAAAGAAGGATCAGGCATAGCAGCATCTGGATAATTATGAATGTCAAGGATATGTCCAGTTTCCATGAAATTCCCTCCACTGGCACTGTTCACTAAACGAGATGGATCATTTGCAATTGTCCATTCTGTAATTTCCTTAGTTTTAAACTGTCCCCAAGCCTCATTGAAAGGCACCCAGATGACGATGCTTGGGAAATTATGCAAAACTTCCATTATCGCCTTCCATTCTTTACGATAATACTGTTCTGATATTGCCGAACGCGTCTTGTCACGATCACCTCCTGAAATTTTTCCGGGTTGCATATCCCAATTATTTCCACCAAGATCACCGCTTGGCATATCTTGCCAAACTAACATACCGATACTATCGCAATGACGGTACCAACGTGCAGGTTCAACCTTAATATGTTTCCTGATCATGTTGAAACCCATTTCCTTAGTTTTGATCACATCAAATTTCAACGCTTCATCTGAAGGAGCTGTATGCAGACCATCGGGCCACCAGCCTTGATCCAATGGACCATACTGAAATGTAAACTTATTATTAAGCATTAATCGTTGAATACCATCTTTATCTTGCTGCATCGATATCTTACGCATCGCAAAATAACTTTTAGCCTGATCAATTACTTTACCCTTACGTAACAATTGAATTTCCAGATCGTACAATTTAGGATTAGAAGGAGACCACTCCTCTGCATTTGGAACAGCAATCTTAAAAGCCACATTTGGCTCACCTAATTGCTCCTGCAGAATACGACTGCCATCCACAGCTTTCACCTTGATCTGATCACCAGGCTGACCTCCGGATACCAAAGCTTCAAAGGTTAAGCTTCCCTCATCCAATTGTGGAGTTTGCTTAGTACTTACAATATGACTTTGAGAAACGCTCTCTAGCCAAACTGTTTGCCATATACCTGTCACAGGTGTATACCAGATTCCATTAGGATGGTTCACTTGTTTACCGCGTGGCTGTGGCCCATCATCGGTAGGATCCCATACCCGAATAGCAATATCCTGCTTCGATCCCTTTTTAAGAAATTTTGAGATATCCATCGTAAAGGGATCGAATCCCCCTTCGTGTCTACCGACCAGTTGGTTATTGATAAATACATCACATTGCCAATCTACGGCACCGAAATGAAGTAAAATCTTATTTTTTTGAACTGCTTTATCTAAAGTAATGCTATTACTGTACCACAACGCTTTATCTTTTCCCACTTCTTTCCCTACGCCAGACAAAGATGATTCAACAGCAAATGGTACCAAAATATTACCTTCCCATTGGGTTGGAATAGCCTGAGCATCGACAGGTGTAATGGCATATTTCCAAAGTCCATTCAAATTTTGCCAATTGTTCGATCGGACGAGCTGTGGTCTCGGATATTCTGGATGTGGCTTTTCAACATTTACTTGTTCCCCCCAAGAAGTTAAAATACGCGAACCTGCGGGCTTCCAATCTTGAGCAAAGTTCATCTGTATGGTCATTAATAAACCTGCAAACAATAAAGTTCTCTTCATAATAAAAAAACGTATAATCATTAATATCTATATCACTATATTTAAAGATGGGAAGACTACAAACCATGAACTTAGGCTCCCATCAAAATCAATTCAATTCTTATTTTGTAATCTCAATATTTTACACACGAACCAAAAATGCTGTGATCAGCACCATTCTCTTTTAATCCTTTCAAAACGATCATATTTCCTAAGATTAAACCATAATTTCTCGAAATAATTATTGAATGATTATGAGGTCGTTGTGCTTAATTACTGGTTACTCAAATTTATGATTTAACAAGCTACTTTAACTTGCTAATTTTCTCAAAAATGTGCGCATTTGTATCATTTAATTAAGCCTAGCAAAGGATTCCAAATTATTTTTAAAAAAAAGCCCATTTCCTAAATAAGAAATGGGCTTGATTATATTGGATAATATGAAAATAACAATTACAGAACTGAGAATCGATATAGTGATTTAGTTTTATAGATCTGACCAGGAACTAATACGGTTGTTGGAAAATTCGGTTGATTAGGGGAATCTGGATAATGTTGTGGTTCTAAACAAAATGCAGTTCTAAAAGAGTCTTTTTTACCATTTTTCAATTGGACCTTTTCACTCATAAAATTACCACTATAAAATTGAATCCCTGGTTCCTGCGTCAAGATATCCAGGACAATTCCGGATTGATCACCCACAATATGAGCAGCTTTATACCAATCACCTTCTCTTTGTTTATTTAAGACAAAATTATGATCATATCCCTTACCATAAGACAGTTGACGATCATTAGCATCAATATCTTTACCAATTGCCTTCGCAGTCCTGAAATCAAAAGCTGATCCGTCTACTTTTTCAAGTTTTCCAGTTGGAATCAGTGTACTATCAACAGGCGTGAATTCATCGGCAAATAACTGAAGCTGGTGATTCAATATTGAACCACTACCTTCTCCGTTTAAATTAAAATAAGCGTGATTTGTTAAATTTATAACCGTTTTTTTATCCGATTGCGCCTCATATCCAATTGTTAGTTCATTTTGGTCATTTAAACCATAGGTAACTTCCATCGCAATATTTCCTGGGAAACCTTCAGCCCCATCTGGCAAGGTATATGCAAATGTAATCGATGAATCGCTCTTCATTTTCAAGGTCCAATTGGCAAAATGAACACCATTAAACCCACCGTGTAGGGTATTGACACCATTATTAATAGGTAGTTGGTAGGTTTGTCCATCAAGTTGAAACATTCCCTTTGCTATACGGTTTCCAAAAGGACCGACAATCGTTCCAAAATAGGGCTCTGCCGGGTTGTTGTAATCGGTAGCTTTTGTAAATCCCAAAACCACATCCCTTAAATTACCTTGTTTATCCGGAACCCACAAACCAACTATGCGTGCGCCAAAATTTGTAAAGTATGCATGCACACCCCGTTTATTTTTCAATTCAAATAACTGGACATCATGATCATTTATTTTAGCAGCAAATGCAGCGCTATCCATATAGGAAATCATTCCAGATTGATCCTTATCTTCTGTGACAGTCTTTTGCTGACATCCTAATCCAACGAGAAGGATACTAACAATACCCATACACTCCATTTTTCTTTTCATTTTTAATTTATTTTAGGTCCCTTATAAAGGTTCATAATTTTGATCATATTGATCAACTTAAGCGATTTAGTTGACAGATAAATGAAATAATTG
Organism: Sphingobacterium anhuiense; assembly: GCF_042686355.1. NCBI lineage: Bacteria > Pseudomonadati > Bacteroidota > Sphingobacteriia > Sphingobacteriales > Sphingobacteriaceae > Sphingobacterium > Sphingobacterium anhuiense. The sequence continues at coordinate 571,837 of NZ_JBHUPE010000005.1, read as the reverse complement.
AACTTAAAAGTTACGATTTACTTTTTAATTTTTTATCTTCAACCTTACAAGTACTAAAATCCTAAATTTAGAAAATATTGATTAGCAGAATTGTTTCATAATACTGCTCTTTTGTATCAATTACCAATTAGACATGATAAAAATTAAATTGTTGCTTCTTTATTTTGCTTATCTTTTATTTTCTGCTCATATCCATGCACAACCTTATTATTTTAACCATTATCAAATAAATGAAGGACTTTCTAACAACGCAGTTATCTGTAGTATGCAAGATAGCTACGGATTTCTATGGTTTGGTACCAAAGATGGATTGAATCGCTTTGATGGAAATTCTTTCAAACACTTTACAAGTAAAGAAGATCATCGAAGTTTAGGAAGTAATTCTATTATATCTTTAAAAGAAGACTATCAAAAAAAAATGTGGATCGGTACAGATCAAGGTATCTACTCTTATGATCCCATTCATGAAAAATTTGAAATTTTAAATGAAAAATTTAGAAGCACAGAAGTTCCTGTCATTACAACAGATGGAAAGCACAACCTATGGTTTATATCCAATGGAATGCTTTACCTGCACAACTTAAAAAATAAAGTAACAAGACAACTTACAAAATCAAATCTGTACATCACATCACTATGCAGTACAAAATCCGGAAAACTCTATTTTGGAACTCCAGATGGTATTATTTACCTCGTTAACGAAAAGTATCAGATTACTCCATTTCTTGATTTCACAAAATCATTTGAAAAAAAAGATTGGTATAGCATTGAAAAAATAGTAGAAACAAAGCAGGGACAACTCCTAATTGGGACTTCCAAAGCGGGTGTATTCTCTTACGAAAAGAGCACTGGAACACTTACTTCCATTCTTGGTCAAAAACAGTTGAAACAATTTTTATATGTAAGGGATATTCTTCAACCGAATGATCATGAATATTGGTTTGCAACAGAATCTGGCTTGTTTGTTTATCAAATCGCCACTAAAAGTTTTCTCCATTTACGTAAGGAGAATCATAATAAATGGGGTATTTCCGACGATGCAATTTACAACATATTACAAGACAAAGATCAGGGCATCTGGTTAGGTACTTATTTTGGTGGACTAAATTACTATCATGCACATAACAGCATCATTGAAAAAATTTTACCGGGCGACCAACCAACAAACCTACAAGGATCGGTTGTAAGGGCCATAAAAAAAGACAAAGAAGGAAATATTTGGATGGGTACCGAGAACGGCGGAATATCAAAATGGAACCTCTCAACCAATAAGATCCAAAGTTTTACGAGTCAAAATAGCTCATTAGCTAATAATAATATTCATGGATTACTAGCCATTAAAGACAAATTACTAGTCGGTGCTTTTGTAAATGGACTCGATATATTCGATTTAAAACGTTTACAGGTGACACAACATTTGGATAGAAATAGTTATCATAATTCAGAACTTGAAAGTAATTTCATATTCCACCTCTATCAAACAAAAAAGGGTGATATTTTAGCCGCTTCTACACGAGGCTTGTACCGTTTTAATTTGGATACCAAACAATTTTTCTTAATAAAAAATGTACCGGCTTATATCTTTTACACCTGTATATTAGAGGACTTCCGAGGTAATTTATGGATAGGTACGTGGCGTGATGGTTTAATTTGTTACAATCCAGAGACCAATTATTTTAAACATTATAAGCAGCAGACACATGATCAACATGCGCTACCCAATAATCGAATTAACAGTTTATTTGAAGATTCAAAAAAAAGATTGTGGATTGCAACTGAGGGAGGAATGGTAAAAAAAGAATTTGAAAATAACAGTTTTAGCTTTATAAGTATAAAAGACGGGATGCCCAGCAACGTTATTCTCTCTTTTTTAGAAGACAAAGAAAATAATATCTGGGTGGCTACTTCCAAAGGTCTTGTTAGGTATAACCCCGTCAACTACAAAATACGGACATTTAATATGGAATCGGGTTTACCAACATTACAGTTCAATTACAACTCTTCCTTTGATGATAACAATAATAATTTCTACTTTGGGACTATCAATGGTTTGATCCGATTTAAGCCCGAACAATTAAATCAAATCAAATACAATGCAAAAACACCTATTTTTATTACAGATTTAACTGTCAATAATCGAGAAGTAAGTCAAACTGATGAATCAACAACCATTCTCAAAAAATCAATTCTCTTTACCGAAAGTATTAAACTTAAGCACGATGAATCCTCATTTAGCTTAGATTTTGCAGCATTACATTATCAAGCTCCTCATTCTGTACGCTATAGTTATAAAATGTTAGGGATAGATGAAAAATGGAACCCTATCAATGGTATCCCCCGCGCATACTTTACAAAACTGGCGCCAGGAAATTACACATTCATAATTAAAGCTGAAGATCCAAATGGCACTGCGATTCCACAAATCAAGACCTTGAAAATAGAAGTATTACCGCCAATATGGGCAAGTCTTCCTGCATATCTTATCTATGGATTTATTATTATCGGACTTATCGCATTTATAATTCATCATTTTAACGAAGCAATAAAACAGCGGAATCGTCAACATATCTTAACAATCCAAAACTTAAGAGATCAAGATTTATACCGTTCAAAAATCAATTTTTATACTGATGTTGCTCATGAAATCCGAACTCCGTTAACATTAATAAAGGCTCCTTTGGAAAAATTGATGTATAGAGTCGAACGCAGTCCAGCAGTAGATAAATTACTGCTAACGATGGAAAACAATACCAATAAACTTATTGAACTAAGCAATCAATTACTGGATTTCAGAAAGTTAGAGGCCGAAGGGTTTAAATTAAACTTTGCACCGCATAATATAAGCCATATTTTACAAGAAATTATCAATAATTTTTCCGTAACCTTAATTGCTCAAAATCGTGTTTTAACATTAGATATCAGTCAGAATATTATCGCTTTAATAGATCTAGACGCTTTCGAAAAAATCTGTTATAATCTGCTTAATAATGCTTTAAAATATGCAGATCATCAAATAGAAATAACATTAAAAACCGATGAAAATACAAAAACATGTGTATTGATCATAAAGAACGACGGGGCACTAATTCCGCCAGCGGAACAGCAAAATATTTTTGAACCTTTCAATCGCTTAAAAAGAAGCAAAAGTATTTCAGGTAGTGGATTAGGTTTAGCCCTAACTAGATCATTGACCTTAAAACATCAAGGCACATTAATATATGAAGTAGACGAATCCTCCTTCAACGTATTTAAACTCATACTTCCTTTAAATCAAAGCTCACTATCATCATGAAAAATTCAAAAGCCAATATCCTCTTAATCGACGATCATCAAGAATTACTTGAATTTATTGCAGATGATCTCTGTGAGGAATATCATGTTCAAACCTGCAACAATGGTCTAGAAGCATTGAAATTGATGGAATCGGATAATTTTGATTTAATTATTAGCGATGTCATGATGCCTGAAATGGATGGTTACGAATTGTGTCAGCATATTAAAGAAAATATGGCATCCTCCCATATACCAGTTATTTTATTAACTGCAAAAAATAGTATTGAATCTAAAATTCAAGGCTTAGAGTTCGGTGCAGATGCTTATATTGAAAAACCATTTTCACCGGCATTTTTAAGAGCACAAATTGCCAGTCTTCTAAAAAACAGATTAAAAGTAAAAGCTTTTTTTGTTAGTAACCCTTTATCGCAGATAGAGAGCATCGGCCAAAATCAAAGCGATCAAGAATTTCTTCAAAAAGTGGATGAAATTATTCAGAATCATTTAGATGATCCGAAATTCAATGTTGACCGTATGGCCGATATTTTATGCATGAGCCGACCAACACTTTATCGAAAAATTAATGTTGTTTCAAGCCTATCTCCTAATGAATTGATTAACCTGACCCGGCTGCGAAAAGCCGCAGAATTACTAGCACAACGAAAATTCAAAATCTATGAAATATCCAATTTACTAGGTTATAGCTCTGCCACGCATTTTTCACGTAACTTTCAAAAACAATTTGGAGTAAGCCCTTCTGAATTTTTGGAACAACAAAAACTACACTCCTAAAATAACTAAAAGACCTCATGCTAAATACATGAGGTCTTTAAAAAAAATCTTTAATTTTTGACTAAAAGCACAACCTGCTATTTAGCTTTATTTCGATTTGTCTAATTCGTATTGCGATAAAATAGCATATTGCGCAGCATATGTAAACATGAACATACCTTCCAGATTATTTTTATTTTGATCGATGTCCCATCCCTTTAATAAATCTGTTGGTAAAAAACCATCCTTCAAGAAGTGTTCATATCCATAATCAAGATTCTTTTGAAAAGACTCCATGTAACTTCCTGCTTTTCTATAATTAGGATAAATATTAAAAAATCCCCGGAGTAGGATACCGTTAAACCAATTGTTGAATCCGGAGGATTCGTACGTATAATATGCCGGAATCTGTTTTCCCAGTTTTGCAAAATACTCGAAACTAGCATGAGATAATGACTGTGCATCTTCCCTATATTTTTTTGATTTTGTTACACGATACAGATCTGCAGCTCCAGAAATCATCGTTCCGCTATTATAGGAAAATAAAGGACCTACGGCAGTTTTCAAGAGTGTATTTGCACGGTATCTCGTTCCATTTACATTCTCATATGCGATAGTACAATCCGGAAAGCAATCTCCCATCATATCTGTATAAACACCTTGGTTATTTAAAAGGTAACGTTTTTGCCAATCGTAGACTTTTTTTGCAAAACTTAGATAATAATCACCTTTATTTAACATTTTAGAACGACGTGTTTTTTTGTCTTTTGGATCGACATAGCGATGCTCGATCTGATCAGATTTATGCTTATAGATTTCGTGCAGCCATACCAAGGAGCTAACCATTGGACCGTTGCTACAAGCATGCTTGGTCACATAACCTGGGCCCCAGGGAATACCACCATGCTCTTTATTTTTGTCATCTAGTGTACTATCCCAACCGTCAAGAACATAGGCCGTCAAATACTCAGCCTTTTCTAAAAAGACTTGATCATTCGTTAGGTGATAGGCGTCTAATAATTCACGGACAAGCCACATTTGGTCATCGTAAACATTCAGTATCCCAGTAACATTCGCTTTCCCCTTTTCTCGAACACGGTCTACCGCATAGACTGCCCACTCTTTTTCTTGTGTAAATGACGTCAACTTAAAAGTACCTAGATAATAATCAGCATTATCAAATAGTTTTTTCAATAAATCGACATAACGCTTGTAATGTCGATTAAACAATAATACATTGTCATTTTCCTTTTGAAGTTTAAGACTTGTTAAAATTGCATTAACAGCTTCTATCGAAGCTGTATACATCCAAACACTCCCCCTTTCAGAAGATAGTTCTTTCGTATCCGGGTTGTAAAATCTAGCCATGGTCATCTCATCACCTGAAAAATAGGTAGCGATGGATTTATCAACAAGCTGAATGGAACGCACTAAATTTTGCGTTTGAAGATCTGAAACATTATTACCATCCTCGCCATTTCGCATCGTGGCATAGGTAGGCATTAAAAAACAAAACTGTACAAACAGTAATAGTGGCATAGCATGAATAAAAATGCTTTGTAGCTTTCTTAAAAATTTCATAAGAAGAATCTGGTTTATCATTAGTCAGAATTTTGCCCATGATTAGGGCATTAAATTCTGGAACAAGATAAGTGGAGTCGATTAATTTTAGGGTTAAAAAGGGGTTAATAGGCAAAAATAAAACAATAACCCGGTTTTATTTTAATGCTATAGCGTGTTAAAAATCAGAAAACATGTAACAACGTCTTTATTTCATTTGATTAATTTTTTGTATACTTTTAAGGTATTAAGATGTTGAAAAATTAGTTACTAACCATTAAATCATCTACGAAGGTTTATACGCTCGCCCTTTAAAGGGAATGATGCGTCCATACTTCTGGATTTAAGTTTTTGATTGCCCTTTATGAAATTCTATTATATATATTTTGCTATTTACTTATTCCTGCCGACGCTATCCTTTTCACAAGGACTTAAATTTAACGGAGGTCATCACGCAATCGATAAACGTACTTCTTATGAAGTTTTTGGAGAAAACACAATTTCATTTGAAGGACTATTTGATATTGACTTTCAACTTGCAATCTATGGCACCAACTCACTGGGGAATATCCTTAGAGTTCAAAACAAGGAAAATAATACCATCTATAACCTGTTTTATGACGAAGAAAAAGATCAGTGCATCTTCAGACTAAATGAAGAAGGAAAAAGTAGTTTGATCATAGCCAAGATAGATCGTCGGTTATTAGACAACAACAGCTGGTTTCCGGTTAAATTAACCTTTAATCTGACACAAGGAATTTTTAAACTTCAAATAAAAAACAAAGTTTTCGCATCCAAAAAAATTAAGCTCCCTAACCCCTATTTTCCAATCATTACTTTCGGAAAAAGTGATTACCTGATCGATGTCCCAAATATGGGAATTAAAAACCTATCCATTGGAAATAAAAACACCAAATATGTGTTCCCCTTGAGGGAAAATGAAGGTAATATCGTTCATGATTTTGAAGGAAATAACTATGGTTTAGTAAGCAATCCCGAATGGTTGATCAATGATTCTTACAGATGGCAATTAGTACAGACCTTCAATTCGTCGATTCAAGCAGGCTCTAATTATAATGAAAGCAGAAAAGAAATTTATTATTTCAATCGCGATTCTATATTTATTCATAATATCAAAACGAATGACACTCGGAAAGTTGCTTTTCAAAAAAAATGCCCTGTCGATCTGATCCAAGCAACCAATTTTCTCGATGTAAAAGCAAATAAGCTTTATGTTTATGAATTGTATCATAATTATCCCTATGAGGGCCCCACCGTCGCCAGTCTTAATCTAGATAGTTTTACATGGACTATTGAAAGCTATGATCGTGTCCAAAAGGAACTGCATCACCATGGATTCTTTTTTGATCAACAAGCAAAGCAATACTACATCTTCGGAGGATATGGAAACATGTCCTATAGTGACAAATTCTATCAATATGCCGTTGATTCTACCAAATGGCAAAAACTTGAAGATTTTACCGGAGATAAGCTCTTCCCACGATATTTTCTATCTGCGGGCTATATGGAAAACAACCGTACAGCATATATTTTTGGAGGAATGGGAAATGAGTCTGGAGAGCACATTGTTGGAAGAAAATACTATTATGATCTACACAAAATTAACTTAGATACTAAAAAGGTGACAAAAATGTGGGATATTCAATGGAAAGATAAGCATGTGGTACCTGCACGCGGTATTGTATTCCTAGATCAGTCACACTTTTATGCCTTATGTTATCCCGAGCATCTCACCCGATCAGCAATCAAGCTTTATCGGTTTTCAATCCAAGATGGAAGCTATGAAATATTAGGTGATTCTGTAGCCATATATTCGGACAAGATTTCAACACGGGCACAGCTTTATTATGACCATCAACTTGGACGTCTACTCGCTTTAGTACAAGAGTCAAATGATGATGTTAAGTCAACATTAAAAATCTATTCCCTAAACTCCCCTCCTATCTCAGAAACAGAATTAAGCAATTATCCCAAAAAAAATAATAAAATTAAATATCTGATTTTTGTATTATTCGGAGGAACTGTTGCAATAGGAGCTTACATCATGCTCAAAAGAATCTCTAATAAAAAAACAGGGCGACATATGATCTTACCAGTACCTGCAGGTGTAGCTGATAGCAATAAAGAACATTTGTTGATCAAGACTAAAAAATTAGCACCCATCGGTAAGTTAAAACCAAGTAATAACGAACCCGCTGTCTGGAAAAATAACTTACAAGCCAATGCAATCTATTTATTTGGAGAATTTACGGTATTAGATCGCAATCAAAAAGATATATCCCATTTATTTAGTACACGACTGAAACAAGTTTTTTGTTTGATTTTAACCCACGCAGGTGAATCCGGGATTTCATCCGCATTATTAAGTCATCTGGTATGGCCAGACAAATCTGAAGATAAAGTGAAAAATTCAAGAGGCGTTACAATCAACCATTTAAGAAAAGCATTAAGTGAATTGGATGGGATAGAATTACGCTATGAGAAAGGGCGTTTTAAAATTGAACAACATGCCGATTTCTATTGCGACTATACGAGATGTATGAAACTCACTTCATCTATTAACAACACTGAAAACAGAGATGAATTAATTCATTTACTACGGCGGGGAAAGTTCTTACAAGGTACCAATCACTCTATGTTTGATTCAACTAAGGCTGATCTAGAGAAAAATATAACACCTCTTTTAATCACTGAAATCTATCAAAGTATGGAGAAACATGCCTATAACGATAGCATAGCATTGGCTGAAGTTATTTTTCTATTTGACCCTCTCAATGAAAATGCCTTATTTATGGAAATTAAAGCAATGATTGCTTTAAAACTGCACCAAGAAGCTCGCATACGTTTTCAAAACTTTGCTAGCGAATACCGGAACATCATGGGGGAAGACTTCCCTTTCAACTTTGAAGATATAGCCTAATTTTACATCTTATGAATTTAAAATCTCCAATCAAATGTAACTTAATCATTTGATCGGAGGTTATCTTGAGTTGCCGAAAAACTATTCCTTTTCATCGAAAGAATTAAATACCCTTTTAAGTTCCGTCAGTTTTTCAGGATATTCATGAATCAAATTCGTTCTTTCACTCGGATCCCAGGCAATATTAAACAATTCCTCTACCGTCTCCTCCGTTTTGCCTGAGATTAAATTTGTTCGTTGTTTAATAATACGATATTTCCAATCACCAACTTTCACAGCTTCTGGTTTACCATAATTAACCAAAAAAATTGGTCTATGGACATAGTTTAAATCAGTCTCTTTACCTTCCAGTAAATTATGAATTGATTGTCCATCTAGTTTTCTGTCTGGTAAAGAAGATCCCGTCCAAGAAGCAATAGTTGGTAAAATATCTAAATTACTGATAGAAGAGCGAATAACTTTTCCTTCCGGGATAATTCCCTTCCCGAAAACAATAAAAGGAACTCGGGCACCGCCTTCATAAGTCAGCGCTTTCGAACCTTTAAATACGCCAGCAGTTCCAACATGCCAATTTTTCGTCTCGCCGTCATCTGACATACGAGCAGGATACTCAATCCAAGGTCCATTATCACTAGAAAACATCAAGATGGTATTTTTATCCAGACCCTTAGCCTCTAATGCGTGCCATAATTGGGCAATATACTGATCCAGCTCATACAAGACCGCACCAAGAGGACCTGCATTTTGTGCACTGGCATAAGGATTTTTCTTGTTTGAAAATGCCAATGGAAGATGAGGGAAATTATGTGCATAATACAAAAAGAAAGGTTTGTCTTTTTTTTGCTTATTGATAAAATGAAGTGCTTCACGGTGATAATGCTGACTTAGATCCGAATCATCAGGAGCAAATACTTCAGGAGTGCGATTTCTAAAAAGTTTAATAACAGTATCCGTTTTCACATAAGGTGCACGATAATCATGGCTATAGAGCATACCATAAAAGAAATCAAATCCTTGTGCATTGGGTAGCGATTCGGCTTTATCACCAAGATGCCATTTTCCTACTAAAGCTGTTTGATAGCCCCTCTGCTTTAACATTTCAGCGATCGTTACCTCAGCATCAGGTAGACCTAATTCCGAACCAGGACCGATCGGTTGAGGCAAGTTATAACGAGAAGCATAACGTCCAGTCAATAACGACGCACGGGATGGCGTACATGAAGGAGTGGAAACGACATAATTTGTAGCCCGTACACCTTTACTCGCTATTGAATCCAAAAAAGGTGTTTGAATATTCGGACTTCCATAAGATCCCAAATCCGAATACCCCATATCATCCGTCAATATAAAAATAATATTAGGAGGTTGTTTTTGAGCATATAATAAGGAACCAAAACTTATTCCCGATAACAGTAACAACATTCTTTTTATACACGACACGATACTCATAATAGTAATTTCTTTTTTTAAATTAATCAATTAGGATTTATAAAAATTAAAAACTGCTGCATGTTTATTAAAACCTTTGCAGGGACTACATTTTCGATCTTCCAATATTAAATAAATGGCATAATCAATTTCAGAACTGCAAGATTGATTTATAATTGCAGACCAATATAATTAATAAATTGTGCGACCTACAATAAAAAACCTATTAAAATACGAAAACGATTTCATTCCATCAATTTCAATAACATCATTTAAATGTAAAACATAGCCGTAAAAATAACATTAAACCGTTATGAGATTATAAAAAAAATCCTGTAACATCAGCAAGACAGTAAATAAAAAACAAAACATAACCAACTCATTACAAATACTATAATAAAAAAATAAAATTTATTTTCGGAAATTAAATAATCAAATAATTATGTAAAATGTAAAATCATATACCATCCACGTTCTGTAAACATTAAAAAACAAGTATCCATCTTTATTGAATTTTATACCTTTGCCACATGAGTACATTCAAAAAATAGGTTACATATGTCATATGTAACTTTTGCGACATTTCAGATATCCTCAAGAACATTCGCTAGCTAAAGAAATCCTATTTACGTTTATCTCATTTGTTTTCAATAAACAATACACATGCAAGAAAATACTTTAAATTCACGAAAATCATTTGCTCCGACACTAATTGCATTCGCATTGGTTCCAATTTCGGGCTTAGCAACAGACATTTACCTACCATCCATGCCACAGATGGCAACAGAGCTAGGACTGGCAGAAAGTAAGATTCAACTCACCTTATCCCTGTTTTTAATTAGTTATGGTATTTCACAATTCTTTGCCGGTGCCCTTGTTGATGCATGGGGAAGATATCGGATTACCTTAATTTCTCTTTTTCTATTTACAATCAGCTTTTTTATTACAGCCACAACTGATAATATTATTGTCATTTATATGATGCGCATACTGCAGGGAATACTATCCGCTTTTGTTGTAGTATCAAAACGCGCCTATTTCGTTGATGTGTACGAAGGTGAAGAACGAAAACGATACCTGAGTGCCATCACTATCGTTTGGTCATTAGCGCCAATTATTGCTCCTTTCATTGGCGGATATTTACAGGCACAATTTGGATGGCGCTCTAATTTTATGTTATTAGCAGCTTACAGCATTGTGCTCTTCATATTAGAACTCATTTTTTCCGGTGAAACAATCCGTCAGAAAAATCCACTTCAATTTGAATATTTAGTCACTGAATTTAAGACCATGCTTCAAACGAAAGACTTTACATTTGGAGTGCTCATGTGTGGAATAAGCTATGGTTTAGTTATGTTCTACAATCTAAGTGGACCATTTTTCATTGAACACAATTTAGGTTATAGCTCCATTACGACCGGATACACTTCCTTATTAATGGGGCTTGCATGGATGTCCGGTGGGTTTATCGGTCGTGCACTAATCAAGAAAGCGCTACTACCAAAATTAAGATATGCTAATTATTTACAAATTGCTTTCATTATTTTAATGATTATAATATCTCCGTATATCACAAATCTCTTTACATTATCACTATTCGCCTTCTTGATCCACGTTACCGCAGGATTTATATTTAATAATTATTTCGGTTACTGCTTAGGTCGATTTCCTTCATCTGCAGGAATTGCAGGTGGCTTAGCAGGTGGTATAACTTACCTCGTCACTTCTGCATTAAGTTATATTGTCGTGAGTCTCGTGAATCCAGAAACACAGACTGAGATAGGTATTGGTTATGCAGTATTTGCTGTTTTGGGTTTCGTTACCCTGATGATAATTAAGGCGAAAAAAGCATACAAACAATGGACGTAATCACTAATTTTAGATTATTCTAAAAATAAATTGGCGAAATTATACGTTTTTACCTTAACATTTTAGAAAACTTAAAATGAGCTTCTTTCAACTTTTTTAAATATTTCACCAAGGTATCATGATTACGTCTTCAATAGTAATACAAAAAAAAGCATCAATTATCTGGGCGATACTGACCGATAAGAATCAATTCAAGCAATGGTATTTTGACATTCCTGATTTTGCATTAGAGAAGGGGTTAACATTTCATTTTTATGAGCCTGGTGGTAAAAATAAATTTTTACATGAGTGTACAATACTTGAAATTATTCCTAATAAAAAATTAGTTCATACCTGGACTCATCCCACCTTTAGTCAGGGTGTAACAACAGTTAGTTGGTTACTCCAGGAAAATGAAGGATTAACAACTGTTTCTTTACATCATGAAGGTATCGAAAACCTTCATGATGCAGGCCCCGAATTTGCTAGAGAAAACTATCAAACCGGATGGGATCAGATTCTCAGCAATCTCAAAAAGTTTGCTAATGAAAAAGATTAATAAATTTCCCAAAAGCGGGTATATTTTATAAAAAGCAATTGTAATCTAATTCATAAACTTTTTAGAGTAGTAAACTCAGAATAAGACCTGTAGAGTTTATGCCTAGTAACTAATTACTGCTAAAAAAAATCAAATAATAATTTCACTCGAATTAAATAGATTGTATATTTGCCTATTGTTTAGAACAAATCTAAATCAACATAAGAATATTACAGATGCCTATTTCATTCCCTTCCATCTCTAATAGATGGAAATTTCTAATTCTAATAATACCATTACAGGTATTCGTTTTCATTTGTCAAGCACAACAAATGACTATAAAAGTCAAAACAGAAAAAGATCTTCCAATTGCTGGAGCTACGGTACGTTTAAATCAACAACTATTAGGAAGTACAGATACAGCTGGTGTGTTGATCACAACAAATGAAAAAATAGCAAATCAAAAAATATCAGTGTCTGCGATAGGATTTAAAGAAAAAATCCTCAGTTTATCAAATAAACCCAACAATAATTTAATCAGCATCACTTTATTGGCAAGTACAAATGTATTGGATGAAATCGTTGTTACGGCCGGAAGAAAGCCAGAAAGTATTTCAACAATACCATCCTCTATCACAATCTTGAATCAACAAGATATACAAGCACAAACCAACATTACGAACAATTTAGCTACGGTACTTGGTAATGCAATTCCGGGTTTGGGTACCTCGACCAATAAAGCTACAAATTCTGGACAGACCCTTCGTGGACGTGCCGTACTTGTTTTGATAGATGGAATCCCGCAATCAACACCGCTTATGAATGGAGCACGTGACCTACGCACCATCGACCCTAATGTGATTGAACGTATCGAAGTAATAAAAGGTGCTACTTCAATCTACGGAAATGGTTCAGGTGGTGGAATTATCAATTACATTACCAAGAAAAACAAAGACGGTAAAAAGATTAGTGGTCAGACCATTTTGGGAACATCAATAAATCCATTTGATCCCAAGGAAACCTTAGGTTACAAACTTTCACAACAGCTTTCAGGACAGGTAAATAAATGGAGTTACACCGTTTCTGGTTCGGCAGACTACACCGGTTTACAAAGAGATTCCGATGGTTTACCTCTTGGACAAACTGATGGACTTTCCAATTCCTATCAGTACAATGGCTTTATGAAAATTGGCTATCAAATTGATTCAAGCAGTACATTGACTGGATTTTACAACTATTATGGAAGTACACAACGTGCTAAATATATCAGTAAAAACGGCATCTATGGTCAGTCGCCTACAATTGGAGTTAGAGGAGAAGAACCAGGCAAACCCGCAGGTACACCTTACAATCACAATGCGATGTTAACCTATTCAAAAAGTAATCTTTTTCATTCAACCCAATTGGATGTAACAGCTTATTTAAATTCCTTCAGTTCAATGAACAGATACGTTGCTAGTGGAACGGCTTGGTATGGTCCTGGACAAACCATGATCAACTCTAATAAAAAAGGATTGCGCTTAAATCTGAATACTCCATTTCAGCTTTTTTCTATTCCAACCGAAATAACTTACGGTTTAGATTTATTAAAAGATGTAACCTATCAAGATTTAACAGATGGACGTGTATACATACCAAAAATGAATATGGTTAATTTTGCCCCCTATGCGCAAGTAAAAGCCGACCTCATTGAAAATTTGATCTTTAAAGCCGGGCTTCGGTATGAAAATGCAACCGTTAAAGTCAACGATTACAATACCATAGCTACTGGTCCGAATGGAGAAGGAAGTATATTGGTAAGCGGAGGAAATATTCCATATAAAGCGACAATGTTCAATGCAGGATTACGCTATACTAAATACGATTATTTCAACCCTTTCGTTAGTTTTTCGCAAGCATTTGCGATCAATGAATTAGGTCGTATTTTACGCCGTGCTAAAGAAAATACAATCGGTAATTTAGAAACAGACCCGATCATTACCAATAACTATGAAGCTGGTTTTTCAAGCCGTTTCAGTATCTTCAATATTTCAGCCTCTTACTACATCAGTACTTCGGATTTAGGTGTTAATTTAGTAGATGTTGGTGGTTTTTTAATGCCTCAGCGTGAACCTGAAGAAGTAAAAGGATATGAAGTTACTCTTGATGCGCAACTGAGTCAAAAATTGAGCGTCGGTGGAAGCTATGCTTATGTAGAAGGAAAAGCAAAAATGGATGATGGTAGCAAAATTTATCTTAATGGATCTCGGATTGCACCACCTAAAGCAACAGGTTTTTTAAGTTATAAACCAAACCAACAGTTAAATCTGCAATTGTTTTGGATACACACTGGAGCTAGAGATCGATTTGCGCTCAATGACAAAGGAAAATATAACAATAGTGAAGGACCAATCAGTAATGTCGACCTCTTCAATTTATCAGGTAACTACAATTTGAATAAAAATTGGAAAATAGGCTTCGGAATAGAAAATATATTCAACACATCTTACTACCCTACAGTTAGTCAATACCGTGCATTGGATGCCGAGTACGTAAAAGGTAGTGGTACTGTCACTTCATTAAACCTTCATTATCAATTTTAAGAATGATTAAGGCAGGTTTATTATGGCTACATAAATGGCTAGGCCTCTTTACAGGCCTAGTTGTTTTTATTGTTAGTTTATCGGGTTGCTTTTATGTTTTCTATGATGAGCTTAAACTAATAGTCTATCCTAAAAAATACTATACTCAAGATTCAGTTGGAGAAAATAGTAAGTTACTCCCACTAACGCAGCTGATTGATATTGCTCAAAACGCTTTACCTAAAGGTGAAAAAATAAGTAGAACAGATCTCTACCTCTCACCAGATAGAACTTGGATATTTCGTGCGCTAAAAACGGATGAACATGCTTTTGGCAATAATCAATATTATATTTACCATAAACGCGTATTTATTAATCCTTATTCGGGTAAAGTACAAGCGGTAGAAAACTCCAAAACAGAATTTTTTCAGATCGTCTTACAACTTCATATGAACTTACTATTGGGCGCCATGGTAGGCCATTGGGTAGTAGGAATTTCGGTCATCATATTCATAATAATTTTAATAACAGGTATCGTCTTATGGTGGCCTAAAAAATGGACTATCAAAAAATTAAAAAGACAGCTTTGGTTTGATTTTAAAGTTAAATGGAAACGATTAAACTATGACCTGCATCAAATCTTAGGACTTTATAGTTTCATTTTCGCCCTATTAATTGCATGTACAGGTATTGCATTTACATTTCCCGCATTTAAAACTTTTTATGTCAAATCGCTCAATGGTTTCGATAGCACAAAAGAAATTGAACAACAGGAAAAGTTCGAATATGTACCACAGAATCAGTCTAAAATATTAGATAATGCACTCAATTTCACCATATCAAAACACCCAAATGCAGATATGATGTCGATTCGTTTACGTAAATCTCCAACAGATCCACAAGATATTCAGGTGCGGTTCATTAAAGATCGTACCGGCGAATTTATTTGGTATTATTTTAACAGAGGAAATGGTCAGATTGAAAAAATAAAACAATCGGAAAATGCTCCCATAGGTGATAAAATTGGCGCGATGAACTATGACCTTCATGTGGGTAATTATGGAGGTATAGCCACTAAAGTTTTACATTTTTTCATCGCTTTAATATGCGCATCACTTCCTATTACAGGAACAATCATTTGGTTAAACAAGAAGAAAAAGAAAACCAAAAAAAGAATTAAATAATTTCAATTATATAATAACATAAAAAGGAAAGCCATCCTTATAGATGGCTTTCCTTTTTTAATAAGAATTTATTTTTTGTCTTTTCTATTTTCAATATTTAATAACAATTTTACCAATTGCAGTAACACTTTCTAGAAGCCTATGCGCTCTCCTATTTTTCTAATTATTACTACTAACTACTATTTTTTTTAAATCTATAAATGAAATAAGGAGCAACTCCAATATCTTCACCTTAAATCAATAAGCTATGGATCAGCAAAACATTAGTTTTTATAGTTTTCATTATTGATTATTATATTTTCGTTCGGACTCATCTCTTGGTGTTTTAGGATCATGGAGCACCATCTTCGCAATGTCATCCTTACGCATAAAAACAACCCCATCTTTATCTTTGACATATGTAATAAAATCATCCATTGCTTTTACAACAGCTGGAGTTCCCCCAATACGATCATGAAAACTTATACTCATCATTCTTCTTTTTGATTTACCCTCCTCATACAGTTGATCGAACTCCATCTTCAACTGCGAAAGAAACATTTCTGGAGTCCAATGATTGCCTGCTATATTGACAATATCATTGTTACGAAGCGTGTA
Source organism: Sphingobacterium anhuiense (assembly GCF_042686355.1). NCBI lineage: Bacteria > Pseudomonadati > Bacteroidota > Sphingobacteriia > Sphingobacteriales > Sphingobacteriaceae > Sphingobacterium > Sphingobacterium anhuiense. The sequence continues at coordinate 555,136 of NZ_JBHUPE010000005.1, read as the reverse complement.
AGGCATGACCACAAAGTCCTTTCCATTTACGGTTGTTAAAAAAGGTTCATCATGGCTCAAGTCATCTATATGATATAGAAACCCCAGTTCTTGTAAAATCTTTAAAGTATTAGGACTTCTACGTAACCAATTTGCATTATATCCAACGGCTCTTTGTCCCGTAATACGCTCAACAGTATCTACACCTCTTTTTACAAAATCTAGTTCTTCATTATAATCTTTATTCCATTGGTCATCCCATGAAATTCCATGGGCAGCTATCTCATGTCCATCTGCAGCAATTGACTTGGCGACTTCGGGATATTTCGCCGCGGCTGTCCCAACGACATGAGAAGTCACTTTGATATCGTACTTTTTCCAAAGATTTAGCATGCGATAAACGCCTTCTACAGCCCCGTACCTATACCAACTTTCAGCCGGTAAATCGGGATTTCCCACCGGTAAGGGATTACCCGAAAATGGACTTTCAGCTCCAGCCGGCTGTCCCCCTGTTTCAAACTGCATAGAAACAGATATCACCAGCTGAGCGCCATTTGGCCATTGCTTGGTACTAGAAATAGAATCAGAAACTGAAGATTGCACATCAGAACTTTGCCCATTATTTTTGCAAGAAGCAAAGACGAGTATAGTTGCTAAAATAGCAACTATAGAAATTGATGATTTATACATAGTAATTATTTGTTTTTACAAAAATATTATGAAGCAAGCGCTTAAATCTGTAATTTTTCATCGTATGTTTGTACAAATCAATTACTATGTATGCAAAGGTTTAATAGCTATTACTCATTAAATGTATTTGCTCTGGAGCTGGATAAATGGGATTTCCCAGAACATAAGCACAATTTTTATGAAATTATTTTCGTTGAAAAGGGAACCGGTGATCATATCCTAAATGATGCTCGTATACCATATGAGGCCGGAGATGTTTTTATCTTAAGGCCTGAAGATGGACATTATTTTGAAATAAAAGAATTTACAAAATTCATCTTTCTAAAATTTAATGAGCAATTATTTACAGAAAAGTTGGCCGGAAGCAAAACAGCCAAATGGTTAGAAACGACCCAAACTTTACTTCAAACAGCCTCAACAATAAATGGAAACATAGTAAAAGATGAGGTTGACAAAATTCATCTCCACTATCTGTTCCAAATTCTATTGCGTGAGTTCTCAAACAATTGTGCCTACAGTAGAGAATTGCTGCTGGAACTGTTTGGTGGTGTCATGATGCTCTTGGCCAGAGCGCAGTCTACAGTCCAATTTGGACTAGAATGCCCATCGAATACTGAAATAGATAAATTAAGCCAAATACTAAGTTTTACCCGGATGCATGCCTTGAATCCTGAAAAGATGAAAATTGACAATATAGCATCCCAATTTAATATGTCTCCAAACTACATCAGTATCTATGTCAAAAAACATAGTGGCCAATCCATCCAGCAACATATCATCCAGACCAAAATAAAAACAGCTAGTCAACTATTAAAAAATGGTCGGTATAACATTAATGAAATTGCGCTAAAACTTGGATTCTCCGATGCAAGTCACTTCAATAAAATTTACAAGAAATATACAGGAGCAAGTCCTAAACAAAAGTAAAGACAATTGCTTTAAACGGTATAAGATATTGCATTATATAATTCATCAATGAAAACTGTTTACAAAATATCCTCTCTCTTGAATATAATAGCATGGACGCTAATGTCTCTCGTTATTATTGGAAGCGCATATCATGATATGAGGCACCTTATGCTCAACAGCTCAGTAGGAATAATGGTCCTGATCATACCAATTTTCACCTATAAAAAAAGACAGAATATCTTAAGCTTATGGGAACATTCTGATAAATTAAACAGTCAATCCTGGAGAAACTTTTCAATACTAAACATCATAGAGTCTTTTTTCGTTTTATTAATTGGATTTGCTGGTTTATCGGCTGTACTATCAAGAGCATTCGGAGAGGGCTACCCTATATTTGGGTAGAAAAAATAATTTAAGATCAAGATACAGTCCTCACCTATCGCTAATACTCTTTCCCCACTACAATCCGACATCCTACCCTAAGCATTTCTCATTAAGCAAACAAGTAGTCGTATTCAACTGTTATCTTTCAAGAACAGTAATATAAGAAAGATGAATAGCAGTCTCCACAGCGAAAACCCAATAGAAACAATAACTAAGCATAAATTCCTAATAGAGGTATTAGAAGATTTAAAAAATAATCCAAAGAGATTATCCTCTAAATATTTTTATGATAGTAAAGGAGATCATCTCTTCCAAAAAATCATGGCACTGGAAGATTATTATCTTACAAAATGCGAACTCGACATCTTCAAAAATCAGACAGCTGAAATTGCTAATTTAATATGTTCAGATGACGAACCATTTGATCTGATAGAATTGGGAGCAGGCGACGCTGTGAAATCCACATTTCTATTGCAACACCTTGTTCGTAGAGAAGCAAACTTTACTTACATGCCGATCGATATATCTGGTAATATCCTTTCAGTTTTAAAAACAAATCTTAACGATGCAATACCAGCTTTAAATATCATCTGCCTCAAAGGTGAATATTTTGAGATGATCGAAAAAGCAATGACAATATCGTCAAATCGTAAAGTAATATTGTTTTTAGGAAGCAATATTGGTAATATGGAAATTGCGGATGCTGAACAGTTCTGCTCCAAATTGAAGAGTAAACTAAATCATGGAGACAATGTATTAATAGGTTTTGATTTAAAAAAGCATCCTAAAACGATACTTCGTGCTTATGATGATCCAACAGGTGTAACTGCAAAATTCAATCTTAATCTTCTCCTTCGCATTAATCATGAACTCGGTGCTAATTTCAACATAAATCAATTTGAACATTATCAAACCTACGATCCCTTAAATGGCGCATGTAGAAGTTATCTCATTAGCCTAACAGAACAACAAGTGACACTCGGCGAGGAGCAGATCTCATTTGTGAAAAATGAACCCATTTACATGGAGATATCACAAAAATTCTCACCTTCTGACATCCGAGAGCTCGCCAATAGCTCTGGTTTTAACTTTGTCAGCGAACTATACGATTCGAAAAAATGGTTTATGGATGCAATATGGGAAATCAAGTAAAAAAACGATGATGAATACAAAACATACAATAACCGATCACATTACAGATTTAGAAGAACAATATTGGACTATTCGAAATCACTCTGTACATATATGCGCACCTTTAGCCATTGAAGATTATGTTGTGCAGCCAATAGTAGATGTCAGTCCTCCAAAGTGGCATTTAGGGCATACAACATGGTTTTTTGAAACATTTTTATTGATTCCTTACTTTCCTGAATATCAAGTTTTCGACTCACAGTATAATTACGTCTTTAACAGTTACTATGAAACTGTAGGCGCGCGGGTCATCCGAACCGATCGTGGAAATTTAAGCCGTCCATCCGTAGATGATATTTACAAGTATAGAGCTTACGTAGATGAGCAAATGCAGTTATTTTTTGAACAAAAACGACATCACTTACAGGAAGTATTAACTTTGCTCGAACTGGGACTTAACCATGAACAGCAACATCAGGAATTACTGATTTCAGATATCAAATATATTTTGGGACACAATCCACTTTTCCCATCCTACAAAAGCGATCCAGAACCTTCAAAATCAGAATTCGTAAATAACGAAATGATTACCTTTTCAGCCGGAATATACGAAATCGGATTCGAAGGAAAGGGGTTCTGTTTCGATAATGAACTTGGGAGACATCAAGTCTATCTACAAGAATTCGAAATTGCTACACAAGTTGTCAGCAACGGGGAATACTTAGAATTTATAGAAAACGGAGGGTATCAAGACTTTCGCCATTGGCATGCTGAAGGTTGGGACTGGGTAAAAGAAAATAATGCTCATGCACCACTATATTGGCATAAAATTGACAATCAATGGATGCACTATACATTATCAGGTCTAAGAATATTGGATCCCAATGAAGCGCTCAATCATATCAACTATTTTGAAGCGGCTGCTTATGCAAATTGGAAAGGAATGCGTTTACCAACAGAGGCCGAATGGGAAATCGCGGCTGATAACATACATTGGGGCGACCGATGGGAATGGACCGGAAGCGCCTATCTGCCTTATCCAGGTTTCAAAAAAGAAGCTGGTGCGGTAGGCGAATATAATGGAAAGTTCATGGTCAATCAAATGGTTTTACGAGGTGCTTCGGAAGCTACGTCAAAAGGACATAGTAGAAAGACATATCGAAATTTCTTTCATACGCAGCTCCAATGGCAATTTACAGGTATTCGACTAGCGCGATGATATCTATCACAACGAAATCAGGGCTATAATATCAAAAAATACGACAATAAATAACGGTGACATGGATTATCAAGCCTTGGCTAATAGTTTGAAAAGAACGTAGCTAATAACAACTTATGTGACCAAACAAATTTTAGAAAAAACCAAATCATGTACCTTAATGTCCATAAATTAATATAAATTTAATATTTAAAATATATAGTATTTATAAACAATGTTTAGCATTGTAAAACATTTTATGTTATATTTACAATACAATTATGGCTAAGCAAGGAAAATTCTTGGTTTTTGAAAAACCTAAATCTCCTCTTCAATCAGTATCGAGTACGATACCAAATCTGGAAGAAGGAGAAATACTCGTCAAAATAAATTACGCTACACTTTGTGGCAGTGATCTTCATACTTATTGCGGTCTACGTCAAGAACCTTGCCCAACTATACTTGGGCATGAAATAGTAGGGACAATAATGGAGACAAATTCAAATTCAGTTTTAACAGATGCTTCCGGACAGGAACTCAAAGAAGGAGATGTTATCACCTGGACCGTATTTGCTAGTGATCCCGAAACAGCTAGTTATAATGCAGAAACGCCTCAAAAAAATGAAAATCTATACAAATATGGACACAGACAAATTACAGATCGTGACAGTTTTCATGGAGGATTAGCATCACACATTATATTAAGACCACACACTTCCATTCGTATCCTTCCAAAAGAAGTACCTGCACCTATTGCAGCAACGATCAATTGTGCCATTGCTACATCAGCTGGAGCCATTCGTTTAGCTGGAACCATCAAAGGTAAAAAAATACTTATTTCCGGAATGGGTTTATTGGGTCTCGTATGTGTAGCGATGTGTAAAGAAGCAGGCGCATCCGAAATTATAGTAACAGATATTGATGACAAACGCTTAGCGCTTGCTAAAAAATTCGGCGCTACCGAAACTTTAAATTCTAGGGAAACTACGCTTGATGAATTAGCAATTGTTAAAATAGGAAATGGTATTGATCGCTTTATTGACATGAGTGGCTCGCCTGATGCTATGGAAGCAGGAATAGCACAATTGGGTATAAATGGAGTTGCCGTATTTATTGGAGCAGTGTTTAAGCAGCGTAAACTTGAGATCGATGCAGAGCAGATGATTCGACGCATATTAACAATTAAAGGTTTACATAATTATAATTATGAAGATTTTTCTACAGCAGTAGATTTCATTGTACAGAATTTCGAGAAATACCCATTTCTTGAGCTTGTTGAAAAAGAATTTTCTTTAGATGAAGTGAATGAAGCTTTCGACTACGCTGTAATAAACAAACCAATACGTGTCGGCATCAATATGGACATCAAATAACAGAAGATGCAGATTCAAAAAAACTTCAGAAAAGAGCAGTGGAGGATGCTATTTATCACCATGTTCTGTTATTTATTTTTCTATACAGGTAGACATAATTTTGGCTGGGCGGCAAAAGGAATGTCAGCTGAATTAGGTATAAGTTACCAGCAAATCGGATGGATTAGCTTTTCCATGCTGATGGGGTATGCCATAGGACAATTGATTAACGGTAATCTTGCAGATCGTTTAAGTCCTAAAATCATGATCTTAACAGGCGGTTTTCTATCTATTGTCTGCAACCTTTCTATTAGTTATGCTAATACTTACGCTGTAATACTTATTCTTTGGACGCTGAATGGTTATTTTCAATCTATGGCCTGGGGATCGGGAAGTAAATTAATCTCCAATTGGTGGGACAGCAATGAACGAGGTAAAGCTTTTGGTTTTTATACCATGGCTGCAGGGAGCTCATCTGTACTCACATTTTTCATGGCCCTACTTTTAGTACAACAAGAACAAAGCTGGCGTACACTCTTTAGGTACCCCATACTCTTTCTTCTTTTTGCCTTACTCCTATTTTTAATTATTGCAAGAAGTCATCCTGCTTTAAAAGGATTTATACTACAATCAGATAGTGTACAAAACGATTCAACCTCAAAATTAGGTTGGAAAGAGTCTTATAAGCTCGTATTCGGAAACAAAAAATTTCTGATTGCATCCTTTGCAATCGGATTTCAAAGTATGGCAAGATATGGACTTATTTTCTGGGTGCCGATCCATTTCTTAGGGAATAATTACAAGGAATCAAATGGTAATTTATGGCTAACTTTATTCATTCCTATCGGTATGGCTGTGGGAGCGGTTTCATTTGGTTATATTTCAGATGTACTATTCAACAAAAACAGAAGCAAATCGATTAGAGCCGGAATGCTCTGTAGCTGCGCAATTGCTTTGTTGATTTATATTATACCAACCCCACATCATGCATTCGCTGCTGTCTTGATGTTTACTGCTGGTTTTTTTGTGTACGGACCCCAAGCTAACTTCTGGACTTTAAGCCCAGATATATTAGGAACCAAATTAGTAGGTACCGGTATAGGTGTTATGAATATGTTCGCTTATGTATTTGCTGCAATCGGAGAACCCATATTTGGAAAAATTATTGATTTTACAGGCAATACATCAAATATCTTCCTCGTTGTGGCCGTAATTTGTGCGTTGTGTGCTATCATTATATCATTTGTAAAGCCAGCAACAGCAAGTGAAGTTCAGATGTAAAAGCGCTATTAAATGAAAAAAAATAAACCGGATTATAAATTATGATAAACAGAAAATCATTCTTAAAAATTGGGGGACTAAGTCTATCAGGACTCCTTGTAAATAAATCTATAGCAGCTCCAATAGTTGAAAGTATTGAAACAAATAACATTAAAACTCGTGGAGTAAAATTTGGAGTCATATCGGATCTTCATTATGATCTCATGCATGATAGTGACCGAAGAGCACAATTATTTATTGATGCTATGGTCAAAGAGCAGCCCGATTTCATCATTCAATTAGGTGATTTTTGTGTTCCGAAACCTCAGAATAAACCCTTATTAAATATTTGGAAAAAATTCAGTGGTGAAAAGCATTACGTTTTAGGTAATCACGATACTGATGGTGGCTTCTCCAAAGAACAGGCGCTGGCATTTTGGGGTGCGACAAATCCTTATTATTCATTTGACAAGAATGGTTTTCATTTTGTCGTATTAGATGGCAATGAAAAAAGTGAAACGAAAAAAATAGATGGCTATCCCCGTTCTATTACAAAAAAGCAACTTAACTGGCTAAAAAAAGACCTTCAAAACACATCCTTACGCACCGTTATTTTCTGTCATCAAGGGCTTGAAAATACATTAGGCGGGTTAGATAATGGCATGGAGGTCCGTTATCTATTCGAACAGATCAACCAAGAGGCAGGCTTTAACAAAGTAGTACTCGTGTTAACAGGTCACCATCATATGAATTATCACAATGAGATCAATGGGATCCATTACGTTCAGATTAACAGTTCATCATACTATTGGGCGGGAGAAGACTTTAAAAGTACAGCGTTCTCAGATGATTTTTACAAAAAACACGGCATCCTTCGCTACACACTCGTATATGAAGATCCAATTTGGGCAGTAATTGACCTAGACAATAAAAAGAATATTCGTATTCAAGGTACGAAAACCAAAATGGCTGGAGTACCATTAAGCGATGCAGGAATTGATGTTTACAAAGATGTATATCCGATTACTTCCGAAATTGACTCGCGAAAATTGAAGTATTGATTTCATAATAAAGGCCTCTAAAGAGGCCTTTATTATGAAATCAATATCATTATCTTATCTGGAAACAATTAACATTACCAGAAAAATCAGCCACATAATTATAATTAACTTAGATATTCTTTACTTAAAAAGATAACTGCTCCGGAAGCCATCGATGCTAATAATATTCCATTGCGATCCAATTCATTACCTCCATTAACATCTAAATATACACCACAGGCATAAGTTTTAAAGCGAGCTATTGGTAGCAAAAAATTTCAAAAGAATTATTTGCTTCATTATACTATAACAAAAGTTAGCCCTCGAAAATCAAGGGCTAACCATATTCAAAAAAAATTAACAGCTATTATCTCCAACCTAACGGCTGTATCAAATTTGGATTCAAGACAGTCTGTCCAATTGGAATCGGACGGTAATAATATTTAGGGCCATCAATCCACTGACGCGGTTGATTCTTATCTTTAAAAAAGACAATATGTCCTGAACTACCGTTACTCAAATAAATATTATTTTCACTTACATAATATCCAGGTAACGCTTTGTATTTTTCAGGTAATGAAGCTTTATCAGATTCTTTCTCTAAGATAACAAGATCGGGTTCGCCATCTCCTGTTACATCAAGTGCTCCAAAGCCAGGCACATAAATACCTTTAGGGTTGACTGCAAATAACTCCCCAACATACCATCTATTTAGATCATTAAACCTAAAACCCTCAGAGGCTAATTCTATTCTTCGTTCTCTACGAATTTCTAAAACAATCCCTTTATTAGCATGTTTTACATTACTATATTTTGAAGCCATAATAGGATCAATATTACTCTGTGCATCTGCAAGTTTTAAAGTAGGCATTCCTACCCGTCTTCTTAATAATCCAATAGTTAAATCCAGTTCACCTTGCGTTATTTTGCCAAGTTCTGCTTGCGCTTCTGCATAGTTTAAAAGTACCTCAGCATAACGCATCATTGGAAGATCCGTGTAGTTTAAGTTCCATCCCTTACGCTGATTTGGATCTCTAGGATAAAATTTAATCTGAAGATATCCACCATAACTTGGTTTCAATACATAAGGAATATTAACATCAGGATTCGTTTTAAAACCAGGTTCCATAATATTCTCTGCTAAACGAGGATCGCGATTTTTAAATATTTCAGTCACCTGTTTTTTATCATAATCAGGTAATGAAGTAAAACGGGAACCATCCTTCATCAAAAATTCCTCCATCAAGTCTTTACTCAATGCCCATTGGTAATCAAATACAGTATGCGTATTATTAGCTACCCCATCCGCTTCGCCATTCTTCCATAAATAAATAATTTCTTTATTGGCTGACAAATCTTTGCTAGCAAATAAGTTCCTGTAATCTTCTTGAAGCTTACCTGTATTAGTGATACTAAATCCTCCCTGATCCATTATCTGCTTAGAAGCACTTGCCGATCTTTCCAAAAATTTATGGGCAGTCTCTTCTAAATTAAGATATGTGTGATACTTACGATACGTCCCTTCATAAAGAGCAATACGAGACAGCAAGGTCAATGCGACCCATTTCGTCACTCTGGTATTTGTTCCTCCAGGTTTAATATGCGCCACCGCATATTCTAAATCGGCCATAATAGAATCGACAACTAAAGTCCGGCTATCTTGCTTTTTCATCAGCAAGTCTTCATCCGTATCTTTGATCACCTGGTTGTACCAAGGCACATCACCATAAGTCATCACCATATTATAATATAGGTTTGCTCTAAAAAAACGAGCAATACCTACATAATGATTAATCGAAGCTTGATCTCCCGTCGTGTTTGCAACTCTTTGTAGCATAAAATTGATTCTACGCACGTTATCCCATCCTCCCCATCCACCAGCATTAGCTATTGTTAGATTGCCTCTAACCATTGCATCTGTTGTTGATGATCCACTCATACCAGCAATATTATCCGTAAATCCATCGCTATAAGTAGGACCAATCATGCCGTAAAATCCATTCGTATATGTTTCTAAATCAGCAGGAGTCTTAAATGTGCTATTCTCAGTCACACTCGTTTGAGGAAATCTATCCAAAAAATCTTTTTGACAAGAAGTGAGTGCCAATACGGCTACAAATGCCAGAGAAATAATTACTATGTTTTTCATAATCATTAAAAGTTTAAATTCATACCAAAAGAATAGGTACGTTGAAATGGATAAATCTGTCCTCCTAATCCTTCTGGATCTAACGAAACTTTAAGATTAGATTTTTCAAATAGATTCTCTCCACTAAAATAAAAATACACTCTTCCAAGTCCAGCTTTTTCAACCCATTGCTTAGGAAGTGAGTAACCAAAAGTTATATTCTTAACTCGCAAATAACTCGCATCTTGCATATACTTTTTATTTGGAACAGCTAATGAACGATTAGAAACTTCTGCGGCATAAGCTCGAACCGCAGGGAAATAACCATCTGGATTTTCCGGAGTCCAGTGATCCAGATTTTGTACAGTTACATTAGTCCATGGCTGGGCATAAATACCCCAAAAGTAAACATGAGCACCACCCGGATACCAATCCTTTTTACCCACTCCCTGAAGGAAAACGCGTAAATTAAATCCCTTCCAATCACCCCCCAAATCTAAACTATACGGATACTGAGTACTCGAGTTCCCGACAATTACACGGTCGCCATGATCTTCTAAGGTATTTTTACCGAAATTTATTCTTTTGTCACCATTTAAATCTTTAAACTTAATATCTCCGATATAAGAGTTATTACCTTGATTACCATTTCCGATATCAACTTGATTTAAAGCGTCCAATTGTGCTTGGTTTTCAAAAACACCATCATATTCCAAACCCCAAATTTCACCAAGCTTCATGCCTGTATAGTAGTCTCCCAAATTCCCGGCAGGATTACTAAACTTTGTTATCTCAGCTTTACTATTTGCGATAACAAAAGTGACATTATATTTAAATGGTGAATTAGATAACTCAAATTGATCATTCCAACCCAAACGTAACTCCCAACCTTTGGTTTTAAGATCTGCAGCATTTATCTTTGGTGATGCTGTTCCAAAAACGCCAGGTAGGGTCCTTCCTGCAGAAAGCATACCTTCAGTTTTTCTCACATATGTATCAAAATTTAAATTCAATCGATTATTGATCGCAGCTAGATCTACACCGAAATTCGTCGTAGAAACCTTTTCCCAAGTTAAACTATTTGAAACTTCACCTGGAGCTCCAATTGACATTGGTCTCTCGTTTCCTAATATCTGTCCGATTTTGGACGCTGACATTGTGGGTACAAACGAATAATTTGCAACACTTTGGTTCCCCAATTGACCATATGATCCCCTAAGCTTAAACATATTAAGTACAGGTTTAATCGGTTCAAAAAACTGCTCTTCCGAAATTACCCATCCCGCCGATGCAGAAGGAAAAAAGCCCCAACGGTCACCTTTTGGAAATCTTGACGATCCATCATAACGTCCATTAAACTCCGCAAGGTATCTTCCTTTGTAATTATAACCCAGCCTATAAAAAATCCCTTGAACAGCCCAGTCATCTATAGTATGACGCGTCGTCATGGTGCCTGTAGCCAGTTCGACAGTTGGTAAATCTTTTGATAATAGATCATTCCTACGCAACGATGCCCATTCATTTTTTCTATATTCTTGATTGTAACCAAGTAGAGCACTTAAATTATGATCTCCAAATGTTTTATTAAAATTTGAATAAATATTGATAACATCATATCTGTTATTATCATTGCTTTTACTTGCATATGAGGTCGTCGAACCGGCATACTTAATCTCTGTCTCAGGTCCAATTTTATAAGGAATTGGCACATCATATGAATCAGTATTTCCACTTGTACGCCGCAATGTAACATCAGCATTGATATCCCAAATATTTTTTATTATTGCAGCTTTCGCATTAAAGGTTGTTTGAAACTCATTTATATTACGTGTCGTTCGTCCTCCTTCTTGCATACGTCCCAGCAAACCTGCTCCTGCCGACGTCCAACTTCCATCAGGATTTTTAGGCACATCCAAGGAGCTTGTACGATTGACATTCCAAAAGAAGTCACCATCCATAAAAACTGGAGAATTAAAATCTCGAATAGTCAATAAAGTATTATTACCAAAAGAAAGCCAATCATTTACTTTAAAATCAGCTTTACCGCGTACGTTATATCTTTTTAGAACATCTTCACCATATTTTAACATCCCATCCTGTTTATAATATTCGCCTGAAAATAAGTATTGTAGCTTTTCTGCTCTTTTGCCAACACTCATATTAACAGTCGTAGTAGGGGCAGTTTTTTTGTATGCTTCATCCATCCAATCTGTCGAACCATAATACATATAATTCAATTTATTGGTAGGATCCAGAATAACATTGGGCAATGACGGATCTTCCTGCATTTTCTTTGCATAGTCTCGAATTGCATCAGGAAACAAATCATAAAGTGGAGCTGCGGCCATACGCTTATATTCCATAACAGTAAGAGGGTCTGTTACAATATCTGGCATTTTACCTACAGTACGGACCGAAGTGTTGATACCTAAATTTACTTGAACATCATCACTTTTAGCAGTTTTAGTAGTGATTAACACAACACCGAATGCGGCTCTTGCACCATAAATAGCAGCTGCGGCTGCATCTTTTAAGACGGTATAAGTTTCGAAATCATTAGGATTCAATCGGGCCAATTCATCTTCCGAATGTGGAACATTATCTACTAAAATTAATGGACCACCTCCATTTATAGATGTTGTGCCCCTAATATTAAAGGTCGCAGCTGCAGTAGGGTTTCCACTAGGATTTGTAATATTTAAATTAGGGATTAATCCTTGCAATGCCGCTCCGATATTGGTGACAGGGCGATTTTCCAATTGCTTGGCAGAAATCTGATCTACAGCACCAGTTAAATTAATCTTTTTTTGTGTTCCAAAACCTACCACAACAGCTTCATCAAGAACTGAAGCATCCTCTTGTAATTCAACACTTAATAAAGAAGTAGCTAAGATTTCTTGTTGCTTATAACCTACCGAAGTAAATACCAGCGTTGATCCTTTTGGAACTTCCAAAACAAACTCTCCAGCACTATTCGTTTTAGTACCTATTGACTTCTTTCCTTTAACAAAGACAGATACATCTTGTAAACCTCGCCCTTGATTGATTACTTTACCCCTGACAAGGATTTCTGACTGTACAATATTGTGAAGTGGTGAAGCAAATATTTCATTCTGCTTCACATGCATTAGGGATAGCACTAAACCAAGGGATAATGCTTTTTGGGTAGTTGAAACTCGATACAATGGGCAATAAAATTTACCTTTCCATTTTGAAACGAGGGAAAACTTATTCATATTTGAACAATTAAGGTTAATTAAAATTTTTTTAGACTTTTTGGTTTCCTTACACTTGAAGGAGATGTTAGCGCATCTCCTTTCTTTTTAAGGATGTTGTAACTAGTTATCCATAGGCATTTTTATTTTAGATGATTTAAATAGTGTTTATTAAAAATTTCAATTTTCAGCTATAATATCATGATTTACCTGTTTACAAATAGTAAAACAATGAATTAAAAACCACATCAATTCCACAAATATAAGCCCCTAAGTTTAGCATTACTTAAACTGAATATTAAATTAAAAATTTTTTTATTCATATTAAGTAGACTTGTGAAGAACATTTCATATTCTACAATCTTTAAATAATTAGCAAAAAATGGTTTTTATCAGGTTTTATGTAGTAAATCACGCTCGGTATAAATAACAGGGTAAGATGTAAATGATCAATTTGAAACTTGTCTCAGAAAGAACATTTTGTAAAATTATTACCAACAATTATTTAATATATCTTAACATCAATAATAGATATTATAATTCAAATATCAAATATAATTCATATAAAAATGACAAAATACACAAATTAAAACGTTTAAAGCAACATAAAAGAAGAAAACAAAAGAAAAATGAAAACAACTAAAAGTTTAGAATTAATTAACAAAAAAGAGTAATTAAAAAATAACACTGACTTATAAGAACTTTTAATCTTAAAATATTGGATAAACTCGTAATTGACCAAGTTAAATTGAAAAATTCGTAGCTCAATTTTTCACTAAATAAATATCTAACTATATCTTCTAAGCAACTAGAATGTAACAACCCTGTGAATTACAATATACGAGACAGGAAATACTTGTGACTACTTAAAACTAATCTTATATTAGCTATGTACATTTATAGAACCTAAAAAACCATCAATATACATGAAGCCCGTATTTGCAAAAGTTTTAGAAGGATTTGAAACCAATATATTTGTAACACGTGAAATAAACCGACCTTTTTTTTCAACGGAATTTCATTTTCATAAAGAATGTCAATTCACATACATTGTCAAAAGCGAAGGTCGTCGCATGATAGGAGATAGTTTAGATACTTTTACCAGTGATGAACTGACCTTCATCGGATCAGATTTACCACATGTTTGGCACAATGACAGTCAAGATTTAAATATTAACCATGCGGCATCTTCGATGGCATTATACTTTGAGCCGGATAAGTTAATTAGTACACTTTCCCTTTTTTTTAACACATCCAAACTCGAGCAGTTCTTTGCCCAATCTCAGAGAGGGCTAATATTTCATGGTAAATTAAAAAATGACCTGAAAAGTATTTTACAAAAAATGATAAGCAGTGAGGGTATCCCAAAAACGATTCTCTTACTTGAGCTTTTCCAAAAAATGTTAAATTCTCAGGAATATAGTTTTCTTTCAAGCCCAGGATATACAAATACTTACATTGCTAAAGACAATGAAAAGATTGATAAAATTTTCCGACATGTATTCGACAATTTTTCTAAAGAAATAAATTTAGAGGAAGTTTCCAAAATAGCGAATATGACCAAACATGCTTTTTGTAGATATTTTAAAACCCGCACGCAAAAAACATTTATTCAGTTTGTCAATGAAGTCCGTATTAGTCAAGCATGTAAACTCATTAATGAAGATAAAAACCAGATTGGAAATATCGCTTATGATTGTGGTTTTAACAGTTTATCAAATTTTAACAAGATTTTTAAAACTACAAAAGGAATTACTCCAAGCGAGTACAAAAATGAGTTGCTGAAATAAAAAATAATGCTTCATTGCTAGTAAATATCGATAAATTGATACTCGAAAAATCATTAATAAATATAAAGTCCAGTCGAAGTTAATCTGTCTGGACTTTATATTCTTATTTATAATTTTATTTCTTTTTATTTTTCAAACCGTAACATTACTTTACCAGTTACACGGTCCCCCCTTTTTAAGGGACGATAGTCAACCTCTGCATGAGAGGATAGAAAACCTTCACGTCCAGCATTATTGTAATCTGCGACCAACATATTAATACTATTTTTATCCGTGCTTATCCAAGCTCTGAAATGTTGTTTTCCATTACCTAAGACCTTAACCTTATTCCCATCTAAATTCGACAAATCAGCTGAGTAAATATTTTCTTTCGTTGCCCTAAAGAGGTTCGAACCTGCATCTGTCTGATCAAAAGACCAACCTAAGTGGGGTAAGGCAGATGGTCCCGCCGAAGCAGAAACAGGTAGATCAGGATTAAAAGCGACAGCATGACCAGTCAATGACCCGAGATGATCCTCCGGATACATATTCCAATATCCACGACGTTTCCATTCTAAATTATTAAATTCTTTAGGTATTTCAAATACCAATCCAACCTGCCTTGGTGATACTGCAGTTCTCAATTCAAAATCGTAGCTAACCGTTAATACGCCATTTGCTTTAAACACATAAATATATGCTCCTTCAGCTTCTTTGTATGTACCCTTAACAAGTATAGTTAAACTATCTTTCTGTGTGTTATAGACCACCGATTGACATACCCAGTTCTCACAAACAGGGTTAAAAGGTTCAAAATTTTGATCTTTACCAACCATTTGAATACCCCTGCCTTCCGAGTTGAGCGGTAATAACATCAATGTAGCACCCTGATTGATCAAATTGTTACCATGGACATCATAAACTTTTAAAAGCCCATCAGACTTATTGATTTCAAACACCTTGTTCTTGTCCTTAACAAGGATAGCCTCATTTTTTTCTTCAAAACTGACAGAACCTTTCTTTTCAACCTCCGCGGCCGCTATCCCCGGTTTCAGAGAATATAAATATTCATCTATTACAAAACCTAAAGGAGAAATTATTTTCAAATAAATTTCCTGATCCAAGTGTTTTTCATTCTTCAGATCGATATCAAAATGGCCTTTACTTCTGGCAGGTAAATTCACTTGTACAACTCCACTATCCTGACCAGAGCGCCATTCAAATCGACAAGCAGACAGATCCGTAAAATTATGACGATTGTCGACATCAAAAGATACGACACCGTCATTTGATAAATTTCCACGCTGTTCAAGTCTTACTGGACTATATGACTTTTTCATATTCCAGTACTCGGGTTTCGCCCGACGCCAGCCATCCAACGGACCCCATGTTCCATATCCGACAACCTTATTGTTAGGTAAGAAAAAAGTATCATCTATTCCAGCCCAGATTGCGCCACCAAGCACACCTTGACTGTTGTACATAGCTGTCCACATTTTATCCAATAACGGTCCCCACATATTTCTTACACCGGGATCTGCCGATAGTTCAAAACGATTGTAAGAATTTACATGGATATATTCGTCAAAAGTAACCGGACGTTTACTATTGCGATACATATCTGGACCGGTTGGACCAGGGTAATGATGGTTCGTCACCTCAAGCTCGCCATTATCAGCATCCGGGCCCCATTGACTGAATATCCGGGGACGGGATGGATCCATCTTTTTAATAACTTCACCAGCTTCCTTAAAATACTCTTTATAAAGATTAGACTCATTTCCTAAAGACCACATAATAATAGAAGGATGACTCCTGTCCCGGTTAACCATCTCAATATGTTGATTCACCAGAAGAGGGTACATATCCTCTTTTTTAATAGCAGTCTCATGTGCCCAACAAAATGGAGCCTCAACCTCTACAAACATACCAAGCTCGTCACAAGCCTCAAGCAATCTCTCATCAGGAGGATAATGCGATGTACGAATATAATTTACATTGGCTTCTCTAAACAACTTAACATCTTTAGCCCAAATATCACCTTCCAAAGATCTTCCTCGCAGTGGCATCACTTCATGTCTATTGACCCCTCTTAACTTGATCGGTTTTCCATTGACCAAAAACTGGTTTCCTCTTACTTCAAGCTCTCTAAAACCAACTCTTCGCTTTGTACGATGTAAAACACCCGATCCATCACTTAATTCACAAATTAACGTATATAGATAAGGAGACTCAGATGTCCAATGATGAGGCTTACGAATCTGAAACTTTAGACTACGATTTAAATTTATACCATTTTTCAATTCATCAACTAGATATTCCGATTTTCCTAAATCAACGGATCTTCCCTCTGTGTCCAACAAACTAAATGCTAGTTTAAGAGCACCTTTGGCTTTCATAGATTCATTGGACAACTGTACATCCGCAGACAATACCGCATCAGTATAGGTCGCATCAAAATCAGTAACCACATGAAAAGAAGAAATATTTGTCTCTGGGATCGCAAACAAGAATATATCTCGAGTTATGCCACCAAGAGCATGTACAGCATAACGTGATGCACTCGCTAAGGAATCAGCCAAACTTTCGCTACGCACAGCTATGGTGATCTGGTTAGTAGCACCATAGTGAACAAAATCTGTCACATCGATCTCAAAAGGAGTAAATCCCCCTATATGACTTCCTACTTTCTTACCATTAATATAAACTGTACTTTCACTAAAGATCCCATTACTTCTAAGCTTGACGCGCTGTCCTTTCCAACTTACAGGAATTTCAAATTGACGAAAATAGCCCGCTTTAGCTCCTTTCTCTACTTCAAAGCCTTGCATCACCCATTCGCCCGGAACCTGTATATTCTTACAATCTACAGCTTGCGGAGACTTCCAGAAACTTTCGCTCGGATCAACATCAAATAACCATTTCCCATTCAAATCTATTTTTGTAGATTGGATATGATCAGGAAAAGGCGTTAATCTTGGAACAACAATATCTTGCGCCCATAATATAAGCGGGGAAAGAAATCCAAAGAAAAGGACTAATAATGATTTCATTTATTTAGATTTTAGATATTTACTCATGATAAAAAAATCCCTCTCGGATTACAGATCATGTACGTTTCAAAAATGAATAATAAAAATCGTCTTTTCTGCAACTAAACTAACTCTTTCTTAAACTATAATACCTCATAATATCACATACAACATCTCTTTCAGTATAAATTATTGAAAATTTACCCACATACACTAAAAATTAAAAAATCCAGCAAATGTATACTTGCTGGATTTCCTACATCAAAAAATAAGATTAATCAAGTTTCAAATCAAAATTAAATGTTGACTTTTGAACACCTTTTTCGTGAATAACAAGTTTCATTGGATTATTCGCCCCCTTTGTTAATGGAATAATTCCTGTTAATTTAATTTTGCTCATGGCATAAGGATCAAGTGGAGCTATCGGTCCACTAGCGATCAAAGTTTTCTTTTCACCATCAAGAATATATAATTCTAACTTACTTTCCTTAGATTTCACTAGCCCAAAATTATCCACCTGTACTTCGAAAACTTGCTGATCTTTTGTTTTATCCACGATCGGCTTTCTAGCTGATAAAATCGCTTCGTTATATGCCACCCAAGGCACTCTGGTATAACCAAAAAGAAGCTTTCCCGACCTAGACTTACCAATTAATTTTGGAGCAAATTCATCTTGAGTTAACCCATGCCCAATATTCTCAAATGTAATGATAACCCCATCTTTTATGTTTTCTATTTTAGTTGCACGGCTCCCTTTTCCATAATTAACAAGCTCTGATTTTCCAAATCGCAATGTTTGTAAATCCAATTCCTTAGCAGGATCAAAATTAGGCTCTTTTAACACTTTGACACGGACAAATTTTGTATTTAAAGATGGTAGTTCTGTATTCAACATTTCCATCAGCATTCCAGGGTTCAATGGAATCGAAATATTTTTTGAACTATGTTGGTCATTCGGTTTATCTTCCAACTTTAAAACATCAATAACGGCGAAGTTAGCCTGATAAGCTCGACCGTACTTATCCTGCAACACTTTAATGCGCTCATACTTAAACCAATCTTCCTTTACACCATCCTGATGAAAAGATATACCAGTGGTATAAGCTTCTCCTGGATCAGTTATCCAATTTACACCATCTTTAGAACGCTGATAAAAAGCAATTCGTCCCAACCAATCATTTACAATAAGATGATACTGAATATGATCGCGCCAAACAACTGGATCTTCGAACTCTCCTTCAACAGCTGGATATACGCGTTTATCTGTTATCTGATTATAAGGACTTAAACCTGTTTCACTAAACCAGATACCACCACCTCGGCACACCATCAAATTAGATCCATCCTCACGCTTTGCAAAGGTAAGGTTTGACAAACCTTCGATGATAGGACGATCCCGTTGATCAAATACAAATTTCTCATACTTCCAAGGGCCGTTATAGCTATCAGATATGTAGTAACCATTGATCACATAAATAACATATTTACCATTTTTCGCTCTGAAAATTTCAGGATTATGACCTTTACCTATAGTGTCAACAATTTTGTATGGTCCAATTGAATGATCACTAACCGTATGGTATACAATTGAATTCGGCCATTCCATATGTCCTTTCTCTGAACGCTCAGGCCATCCACATACATAAAGATGAAACTTACCATCATCGCCTTTTAATATGTTACCGCCCCAGTACGATCGCTCACCATCTTCAATTCCATTATCAATGTATCGTTTCCGCACTCCCTCCGCTCCCCAATCACTCGCAACTATAACTTTTCCATTAGGCATAGGTAGAAAACGATCTTTAAAGCGAGCACCTTCAACAAGTAGATCCCATTCTTTAGGACGAGGCCTTTCAGTAATTTGACCATAAGATGGGGCAATCATCCACAAACAAAATAAAACAGTCGTATACAGTCCACATTTTCTAGGCTTTTTCATAATCTTAAGTGAAGTAAATAATAGTTATGTAAAGATACTTATGACCAATTTCATATTGCAAAGCCTATTTTACCAAGCTTTGATCCAATATTATCACTTAATATCTTAAATCGAAAAGATTAATTAGACAAAAACTCCAATTATTAATAAAGGAACTTCATAAAAATATATGACCTAGTAAAACAGCCTACTTTACATAAAGTTATTTACCCTATAATGACACTATATTACCCTTATACGATTGATAAGTTTTAACATGCCCCATCATTAAGTTAAAATAGTTTTAATACATGTCAGAAAAGTTTTGGTTATTCTTTTTTTCTCATACTAGTTTTACAGTTCAATATAAATCACGACTAGCACGATCAATAAATTTTGATACTAAACAGAAATGTGGATGATATTACGTAGGTAATTTTCATATAATATCATTGCCTATTTAAACAAACGATTGTAAACAATATCCTCAAAACAATAAACTAAAATTAAACCTATGAAAAGAAAGCTAAACGTTAACATTACGGGAAGCATGACTGCATTTGTGCTTTTGTTTGGGACTGTCCCGATGACAAAAGCAAGCTCATTACATTATGCGCTAATAAATGCACAGCAAACCTCTCAAAACCAACAAATAAAAGGAAAAGTTACTGATGAATCAGGTAAACCTTTAGTTGGAGTAACCATAAAAGTAAAAGGAACGTCAATTGGAACTAAAACCGATTCAGAAGGTAATTTCAACCTGAATGCTACAACCAATCAAACATTGGTTATCACATATGTCGGTTATATTTCAAAAGAAGTTCCTATCGGTACAAACCCTGCTAACCTTACTATTACACTCGACACGGAGGTTAATATGCTGGAGGAAACTGTAGTAGTTGGATTCGGTACACAAAAGAAAGCTACATTAACTGGTGCCGTCAGTGTAATGAAATCTGATGCAATATCCAACAGACCCATTACAAATGCAACCCAAGCACTTTCTGGACAGGTACCAGGTGTATGGGTAAACCAACAGTCTGGACAGCCCGGTCGTGATGGAGCTAACATACGAGTGAGAGGAATCGGTACTATAGGAACAAGTGATGCATTAGTTATTATTGATGGAATAGTGGGATCACTGGGAGCAGTAAATGCAAATGATATTGAGTCTATTTCAGTTCTAAAGGATGCCTCTGCCGCCATTTATGGTTCCCGAGCAGCAAATGGAGTTATACTTGTACAAACGAAGAAAGGTGCTAAAGGTAAAGTTAAAATCGATTTCGCGACATCTTTTGGGAAACAAACAGCAACCAAACTTCCTGAGATGATTACAAATTCGGTAGATTATATGAACTTATATAATCAGGCACTTATAAATCAAGGAAGTCCCACCTTTTTTAGTAAAGAAACGATTAACGAATACCAAAATGGTAAAGACCCCAATATTTATCCCAACACGGATTGGTTAGATCTGATCATGCGTAACGCTAGCATTCAGACCAATCAATTAGGTATATCTGGCGGGGAAGGGAACACCCAATTTAACTTATCACTGGGTTATACCAATCAGGATGGAATTGTTCAAAATGGAAATGCAAAACTCTATAATCTCAGAGCCAACATAGATACTAAAGTCAATGATAAATTAGATGTAGGTTTACGATCCGGTATTCGCTACCAAAACAGAAAAGAATCTTTTAATGGTTCAGGTAATTTATTTACGGAACTCTATCGTACACTTCCTTACTATGGTACCTATACCTCAAATGGTGAATATGCTTCTACATGGGTTAATTCAGTCAATGCTCAATTCCGAAATCCACTCGCTATGGTTAATGAAGGAAAGAACCACAGTGCATATGGAAACTTTAATACCAATGTATTTTTAAATTATAAAATACTTGATGGATTAAAATTTAATGTTACAGGAGGTGTTAATTATTCAACAAATGATAATCAGACTTTTGTTCCCAAAACTCTTGTCTATAACCCAAAAACATTAACTGTCACTTCAACAATGAATGCCTCAGGCCCTAATGCGAGCAATAATTGGGATAAGACTCTATATAAAACACTTTTTAGTAGTTTGACTTACAACAAAATCATTGCAGAAAATCATGATTTTACGATAGCGGGAATATACAGTCAAGAGGAAGAAGAATACCGGACTTTATCGGGATCGATAATGGGATTCGTCAACAATACATTAACTGAAATAAATGCCGGGCTTACTACACCACTCACAAATGGAACGACATATGGTTGGGCACTTCGCTCCTATATAGGGCGCTTTAATTATGCATATAAAGAGAAATACCTACTTGAAGGTATTGCACGATACGATGGTTCTTCACGATTCTCTCCAGAAAACAGATGGGGATTCTTTCCATCGATATCTGCCGGATGGAGAATTACCCAAGAAGATTTCATGAAAAATCAAACATTTTTTGACGAATTAAAGATTCGTGCTTCCTGGGGTAAATCTGGCAATGATCGTATGGGGTTCAATGATCAACGAGATTTGTATGCATATATTCCGACACTTGCTTTTGCTAGATTTTACCCCTTAAGTGACAATATCGCAACAGGAATTGCACAGATGTCCATCGTTGATGAAAATATTAAATGGGAGGTTGGTACAAAAACAAATATTGGATTTGATGCCACTTTATTAAAAAGAAAATTGAATGTCACATTTGACTACTTTGAGGATAAACGCGAGGGTATTTTACGTCAGATCCAACTTCCAAATTTCATAGGAATACGAAATGCCCCTTTCAGAAATTTAGCAACTGTAAGCAACAAGGGATGGGAATTATCTTCTAACTATACTCATAAAATTGGAGAAGTGGATATTAATGCTGGCTTTAATCTGACCCATGTAAAAAATAAGATAGACTACATACCTGATCCACAAATCGGACGAAACGCATTATTACAAGGAGAAGCTATAAATGCATTCTATATGTGGAAGTCTTTAGGTATATTCCAATCGCAGGAAGAAGTAGATTCCAGCCCGAAGCAAAATGCTGTCCCTACTAAACCTGGTGATATTAAATTTGA
Organism: Sphingobacterium anhuiense; assembly: GCF_042686355.1. NCBI lineage: Bacteria > Pseudomonadati > Bacteroidota > Sphingobacteriia > Sphingobacteriales > Sphingobacteriaceae > Sphingobacterium > Sphingobacterium anhuiense. The sequence goes on along the minus strand of NZ_JBHUPE010000005.1, from coordinate 532,062 downwards.
AGATTTCAGTGGTCCTGCGGGAAAACCTGATGGTATCATCGATGCTCATGACCGACAAGTTGTGGGCAAACCAATACCAACCTGGACGTATGGGGCTAATATTAACGTAAGTTACAAAGGTGTAGACCTACGTATTAATTTACAGGGTGTTGCAGATGTTGAATCATATGTTGGAAGTGAGTTATATTTTCCTTTCCTAAATGGTGCAGGAGTATCAAAAAGATGGGAAGCTGGCAATACATGGACACCAGAAAATCCCAATGCAAAACTTCCTAGATTAGTACAATATAGTGCATCCAACAGTCAAAATTATGCAGACAATAGCTTTTGGCTTCAAGACGCCTCGTTTTTAAGAGTTAAGAATATACAATTAGGTTATTCGTTGCCTAGCAGTCTACTTTCTAAACTCAAAATGGGCGGGATTAGAGTGTATATTGATGCACAGAATGTTTTCACGTTCACCAAGTTTGAAGGACTTGACCCCGAACGAGACTTAGCAAATATGTCTCCTGCACAGTATCCAAATGTTAGGATGATTACGGGAGGTATAAATCTAAAATTTTAATCTAAATAAAGCTTATCATGAACACTAAAAAATATATCTCAATGAGTATAGCGGCTTTAGCTATTCTAACTACCTCGTGCCAAAAAGATTTCTTAAACAAACTCCCGCAGGATTCCATTTCACCAGAAGTGTTTTGGAAAACAGAAGAAGATGCTAAAGCTGCAAACATTGGTTGTTATTCTGCACTTTGGGATGTCACAACAGAAGTACTGCCCTATCTAGATGTACTAACTCCTAACGCATATAGCAATTATCCATGGGAAGGATGGAAAAATATCTCTCTGAGTGCACAGACACCCAATGATCTAGGAGGGATGGGAAATATGTATAATGGTGCTTACGGAGGCATCTCGGCAACAAACAACTTTCTAGCAAATATCGATAAAGTTCAAATGGACGAAGGTCGAAAAGCTACGATGAAAGGAGAAGCATATTTTTTAAGAGCTTATTATTACTCCATTCTTGTTAATTATTGGGGGGGAGTTGTTATGATTTTGGACAACCCTAATCTTGAGCAGATGAATGCAAAAAAAAGCACTAAAGAAGAAGTGTATGCACAGATTGAAAAAGATTTAACGGCAGCAACAGAGATGCTTCCAAATGAAGCTAGTGAAAAAGGTCGTGTCACAAAAGGTTCAGCATATGGTCTTCTGACTCGTATTTACCTTTACCAAGACAAGTGGGAAAAATCTGCTCAATCAGCATCTGAAGTTATGAAAATGGGTTACACCTTATTTCCGAATTATCGTAGCCTATTTTTAGAAGCAAATGAGAATAACAGCGAAGTGATTTTTGACATCCAATTTTTGCAACCAAGATTTCCAACGAGTTGGGACATTTATTTAGGTATATATGCTCCAACAAATTCTCCAGGATGGAGTTCAATAGAACCTACACAAGATCTGGTAGATGAGTATGAAATGAAAGATGGAAGTAAGTATACGACTACCAATCCAATTGCTGATCCCAAAGATCCCAACAATAATAGAGATCCAAGACTTGATCAGACGATTTTCAGAAAAGGAGTACTTTACAACTCCGTTCCTTATCCTGTAACAGCTGATGGTTGGCCTGGAGTATATACCGGTTACAGTTATAAAAAATACACTGTATATGACAATAATACAAATCTTAGTAATGCAATTGGCGGTACTGGTCTTTCGCAGATTAATGGAATTGTCATTAGGTATGCAGATATTTTGCTTATGTATGCTGAAGCACTTAATGAAATTTCGGGCCCAACCAATGATGTATACACAGCGATCAATCAAGTGCGAGCTAGACCTACGGTTAATATGCCTCCTCTTCCATCTGGTCTCTCCAAAGAACAGATGCGTGAACGAATCAGACATGAGAGAAGAATAGAATTTGCCGGAGAAGGTCTTTACTATTCTGATATTCGAAGATGGAAAATTGCCGAGGAGATACTAAATAAATCAATCGTATTAAATGGCGGGCAAACCAAAGGATCAATTGAAAAGCGAATATTCAGAAAAGAGAAAGACTATTTGATGCCTTTCCCTCAAAAAGACATAGACAATGCTCCAAACATGAAAGACCAGCAAAATCCAGGGTATTAAACTCTTAGAGTATTATTAGAAGACCCTTATTTCATCTAATAATTATATTATATAAAGAAAGCACACCCAGTAATAACTGGTGTGCTTTCTTCATTTTCATTCCTACATATAAACTCTTACATCAACTTGTTTAGTATATAAAATGAATAACCATTTTTTACTCGTTTAAGGAACTGAAGATTTACATTAGTACTGGAAAAAGATCATAAAACACAAGTAAATAATATGATTTTTCTGGCCAAACCCTCATTATTTAAACGCTTCCAATAAATAAAGGTGTCTTTTAGAGACACCTTTATTTAAATTTTTACTTCAACTGTAAAAATACGGTTCCTGAAGATTTCTTGGTTTTATTGCGAGTCCCTTGATAATTACCCCAGCTAATCGTCCAATAATCCCATTTATCACTTACGAGCAATTGTTGGCTTCCATCTTTATTAACGTTCATTTTTGCAGCTTGCTTACCATCGCTGACAACATTTAAAGCACCCTGATCTCCCGAAACAGTATAACTATAAATATTTTCTTTCTTAGCTCGATAAATTCCCGATGCAGACATTTCTGCTTTATAAAGTACCGCAGGATCTTTTTTAGTAAGGAAATAATCCGACATCGAATGAGATACCTCAAAATTTGGTTTGACACCAAAAGATTCAGTGCTGTTATACACTTTTTTAGCCGTGCCCTTTAAAGCTGACATATGTCCCTCAGGATAAGTTGTCCAATACCCCTTGCGATCCCAGCTTATTTTATCCAGATCAGAAGCGACAGGCACACCTACCCCTATATCCCAGGTATAGGCAGGAATACTGTCCGCGCTGTATGTTATTTTAATTTGCCCGTTAGGATATAAAGAGGTAACCATCTCAACCGGATACTTATCCACTTCACCTTTGCTATGTATTACAAATACCTCTTTACTAAGCTGATCAAAACTAAAGTTAGCAACACGATAATCGCCCGATAATATGGCATCTGTATTTTTGAGTACACCAGCATCTTTAGGTCTATTCACGACTAAAAGCGGATTACCTGTAATTACAGCTACATCCTTTACGGACCCCTGATCAATTGCTCCCGTTTTCTTATTGATTTTAAAAGTAAAATCCCCAGATTTTAGCGTTAATTGATCAGTTTCATCAGCCACTTTCCAAACACCTGTTGATACGATTGCACGGGCTTTATGTTCACCTTCCATATTGATCAACTCCTCATCAATCAATGCACCTGTTTTATCTTTAAACTGAACCTTTACCGACGAAGTTGGAGTCGAGACCGGAATAATCATTTCACCTTTAGCATGGGGTGCCACGTCTGGCATGACAATAGCAACTTCTTTACCATTAATTAAAGCTGTTGCTTTGATACTTTGCAAATTAGTATGATCATAGCGATTATGAAGTGGCAATATGATACTACCTGTTGCTTTTTTAACATCACCTAATAACACTCTAATTGGTGAGTAAGCTTTTTTAGTATTCCAAAATTCTGTTTTCTTCCTTCTCCACACATCAACAATTCCCCAAGGACCGTATCCCGTCATACCATCTTTCATTGTAAAAGTTTCATCAATCATTCCCCAGATAGCACCGCCAAGATAGCCTTTCACATCAAAACGATAGGTCCAAGTAGAGTCCATACTCACTCCCCAAAAATCCCTAACATTAGGATCATAAGTGCTCAAATCGGTATTATAACAGTTCACATGTACCCACTCATCGCCAATAATTGGCAAATCCCCTTTCATATTTTTCTCGTACTTGCCTAGATCACTATATTTACCATTATATGCCGGATAGTGCGATACCAGGATATCAAAATTTCTTTTCCCCTGATCCAAAGCTGTTGCTGGAAAAGACCAAGAAACGGGTCTGCTCTTATCTACAGATTTTACAAACTCATACGATTTTTGAAAATTAGTACCCCAATTACTTTCATTCCCGATAGACCACATCACAATAGAAGCATGGTTTCTGTCCCGATCTATCATTTCACTCAACTGACCAAGGTAACGATCCGTATAGGAAGAATTGCTCTGTGTCTCAAATTTATTATAGGGTGCTACGCGCCAGTCCAACACAAAACAAACTGCAGTTTCTTCCTGTACATAGATTCCATATCGGTCACAGAACTCAAGAAAGTCTTCTGTAGGAGGATAATGTGAAGTACGGATAAAATTCATATTGGATTCTTTAGTCAGTACAGCATCCACACTATCCTGTGCCCGATTGGTACTACGACCAAGCGTAGGATGCATATCGTGTCTACAAGCCCCCCGTAGCTTTACAGTTTTGCCGTTCACCAACATTTCATTGTCTTTATTAATTTCGATACTCCGAAACCCAACCAGCTGTTCAATCGTTTGTTGAGTCTTACCATTTTTTATAACACTTAAGATCATCTTATATAAAAAAGGTGACTCCGCTGTCCAAGGACTTACTTTTGGGACAGCAATACTGTCTTTCCAGATATTACCGGTAGCTTTTAAAGATCTCGGTTTTGACCATACTTTTTTTCCAGAAGGATCAATTAACTCATAATACGCCGTTAAGTCTTTACTTTGAGGTAACTCCATCTGTATACTTAATGTTCCATCCGTATAATTATTAGTAAGCCATGATTTAGCGTATAGATATTGAACAGGACTTTCTGGTAAGATAACATAATCAACTTTTCGTGTGATCCCGCCTATAGTATGATGTGCATACCCAGAGGCATAAGAAATATCATCCGCACGATCCGTCACTTCCACATGCAACCAGTTGTCCTGACCAGGTTTGATAAACTTCGTTATATCCGCATCCCACGCGGTAAACCCACCAAAATGCTCACGCACGAGGTTTCCATTAAAATAAACCTTTGCATGATTAAATACACCGTTGAAACGCACAGCATGACGTTTACCTTTGGTATTTTCGGTGATGTTTATTTTTTTACGATACACGAAGGCAGTGTCATGCTTTATTTTAAACCCTTGCATCATGGCCTCGCCTGGCACCATAATTTTTTGCCAATTCGCCGAAATAGTTTTATCAGAAATAGACGTAGCAGTAGGGTTAAGATTAATTTCCCATTCACCGTCCAAACTTTTTACAGGGATAGCTACACCTGCTACCTTAGTCGGTTTCGGAGGCAAATGTTGCCGCCCACCCGCCATAAAGTTCTGAGCGGTCAAATGAGAAGCAAAAAATATCATTAAAATGATTACTGACCAATTTTTCACAATTTGCATTTTTAAGAAGATTATATTAAAAAAAACTTATAACTGCAAGATATGTCAATCAAATATCTGATTCTAAAACAATACTAATCATTACGTAAACTTTTTTACCCATCTAAATCAAGTGAATTGAAAAGCATCAAAATAAACATCTAAAAGATTTTACCATATAAATAAAAACACTTTCAATTATATGATTAAAAAATATAATTGAAAGTATTATACAATTACCGCTTCAAAACTACTTTGAGTAAAATTTAGCACACCTATGTATTCAGTCAAATTTGAATATTTAGATATCCCATCCATTAGGAATCTTTTTAAGTATATCACAAATACAACCATAGTACCACACTTTCTTATAATCTACATCTAATTTCTTAAAAAAACACAGACACATCTAAACTACTTGAAATCAAATATTATCAATTATTATTTTTACGGGAATTAGTTTAGTAATTTTTTAACATCTCGAATTCTACTTATTTTTGCTTCACAATTCTCAAACATACCATCATATTGATCTGTACCAAAACCTTCTATTGGAATATCTGAATATCCAAAATCTTTTTGTCTGGATATAAATGGATGAATAACATACTTATTAGCAGTCATCATGGAAAGAATTAAATCGGCGGCATCTGTTTCATGAAAAGGTTCCGATAAAATTTGTTCAAAAATATTCTTGAATAAAATTGTAAACTGCGTACATTGAAAAGATTCAATCCAACACAGTTCAGGACTTACAACAATAGCTTGTGTAGTGTTTGAAATTCCGCCTAGAATTATATCCGCACCTAATGCAGCACCTTGAAATATCGAATCAAACAATATCTCTTTATTGTAATTTCCGGAGAATACATGGTCATCTTCACAAATTATGATAATATCTTCATCTCTTTCTATTGCCATCGATATGATCTTTTTGATATTATTCCATAAACCCATTGTTCTCTTCTCTTCCTTTTGTACAATTAAAAATTCAAGTTCAAATTCGTTTTTATTTGCGAATTGGCTCTTTATATGTTCCAACCGGTCATATCGCTCATCAATATTAATAACATATGCAGGAATTCGTATGTCATTATAATTACTTCCATAGTATGAATACTTTGTAGATAATATATGTTTTTCCATTTTGTCTATAGCTTTCACTCTTAGCTTCACTTTATTAAATAGCGCCTGAACCACTCCTTTAGAATCATTTTTTTGAGTAACATCTGAATATCCTGTGTCCCGTTGAATGGAAACTATGGGAAAGGAGACAAAAATTTTATCTGATAATTTTGAAATCATAGAATCAATTGTTTCGATGCCCTCATAAAATTTATAGTCAAGTATCTTGTCATAAAAATTATCAAAAACAATTAGGAACTGAGTTCCAGTAAATTCATTGATCCAATACAATCCATCATTTACCTTGACGTTATAATCAAACCAGCTTACTCCTCCCAAAAGTATTTCACCTCTGATTTTTGAAACATATTTTATTTGTTCATTTAATTTCTCAACATTGTATTCATTTGTGAATAAATGATCATCTTCACAAATCAATACGTACCCCAATTTATTCAATTTCGCAATGTTAATTATCTGAAGTAGAGATTGCCATAATCCAATAGATCCGATTTTATTTTCTACTGCAGTGAAAACTGTTAAATTAAATTCATTTCTATCTTCAAATTCTTGAACAATATTTTTATAACGATCGGTACGATGTTTTAAGTTTATGATATAAGTTGGTATTTCCATAATTATGGTTATTGATGTTTTAAATCTATATAATACGGGTTAAATTTTTAAATTTTTAGTCAGGTTAAGCCATATCCTTTTAAAAATTGATTGATTATCTGTGATTATTTCAGCATCAGCACGTAAACCAGGTTTTAATTTGATAGAAGAATCCTGCACACTACGTATTATATCTACTTTGGAAAAGAATATAGAGTCTCTAATCGGAATATCACTTATGTAGGTAACTTTCCCCTTTAGATACCCATACTCCTGATATGGATAGCTTTTAACTTTAATCAACACATCTTGATTTTTTTTAACCCTTGAAGATGCGCCTTGTGGTATCAAAACCTCTCCATAATAATCGTCTTTATTTGCATTGATATAGAACAAAACATCATTGACTTTTACTAATTGATTTTCTTGTAAAAAATCACCATAAATTAAAATACCACTGGATAGTGAAGAAATTACGTATTGTCTTTTCCAGTTTTCAGCATCAGTAATAAAAGTATTAACTGCTTGAAAAAATTTTTTTCGCTCTTCAAAGATCTGATTTGATAATTCTGATATTTCCTTGCCCTTAGACATTCGGTTAATCTGGTTACTTAACAGGGTATTTTCAATTAAAGGAATTGTTTGTCTTTTAGATAATAATAAAGATTCTTTTTGCTCAAGCTCCGATTGACTGATAACCTTTTTATAAGCCAGTATCTTATACTTTTCATATTCAGACTCAGCCAATCTTAATTCTTTTTGCTGTAATTCATAGGTTTGTTCTATCCTACTTTTCTGTTCATCGATATTTTGAACTTCATTTTGAACAAAATTTTTCCTCTTTTCAAATATTCCTGCTTTATTTACTGCTTTATAGTTTAAATAAGCCAGATGAAAACTTTGGTAACTATTTTGAAGTTCTCCCAAATTTAATTCAGTGGGATTAACAAGATTTTCTATATCTATCAATTGTTCTTCATTATTTCGTAGTTTTTTTAAGCGATCCAATATCATTAATACCTGATGATGGTCAGCGATACTTTCCATATAAGCAATATCTATGTTTTTTTCTACCCATACACCATCCTTAATCAATATTTTACTAAGGTTACCATTTACTTTACTGACTAAAACTTTAGGAGCATTGCTCGTGTTAAATTTCATTGATACGGACACCATTTCTGGATAAGTGATAAAAACAGAAAGATTCAAGATAATAATTATAGTAGCTAGTATCACAGATATTCCCCATTTGAGAAGCCAAGATGGTGGTTTAGTAATTATCTCCTGAAGATCTTCGGAATGTACTGTTTCAGTATTCTTATATTTTTTTGACATGATCGTCTACTCTTTTAATTGCCCAACTCCAGTTGATTTTTCACCAATTCGAAATATTTCCCTTTCAGTATAGTCAACTCTTGGTGTGTACCCTGTTCCACTATTTCCCCCTTTTCCAAGACAACGATATTGTCTGCATTTTTAACTGTACTTAACCGGTGCGCAACAACTATGACTGTACGTTTACTAAAAAAATGATCTAATTTCTCAACAATTTCCTTCTCATTGTTTGCATCTAATGAATTGGTTGCTTCATCTAAAAAGATAAAGGCAGGATCTTTATAGACTGCACGTGCAATCATTAACCGCTGTCTCTGTCCCTGACTAATGCCTTTTCCTGCAGTTCCTATTTTCGTTGCTAGACCAAAAGGTTCATCGGCGATAAAATCTTCTAGATTGGCTGTCCTAACCGCATTTTGTAATTTATCAACATCAGGATGTTCATCATTAATAGCAATATTTCGTTCAATAGTATCGGCATAAACATAGTTTTCCTGAAGTACTGAACCACAACTATCCCTCCATAATCCAAAGTCTATCTGGTCGAGTCTTTTCCCTCCAATTAAGATTTCACCTTCCTCGGGTTCATAATAACGTAACAGTAGTTTCAGTATGGTTGTCTTTCCACTGCCACTGGCTCCTACGATAGCGGTCGTTTTGCCTGTTGGTAAGGTTAGGTTCAGCTTTGTGAAAATAGGATCATTTCCAGCACCAAAATATCGAAAGGTTACATTTCGTATTTCAATAGTCAGGTTATCAGGAAGTTTGGTCAAATAACTTTTCTGAATATCCTCCTCTTCATCAGTTTCATAAATCTCGTTCAGGCGTTCCAGACTGATCTTGGCATCTTGGTAAGACTGCATGAATTCCAATAAATATTCTACCGGATTACTCACCATACCAACGATGTATTGAATCGCCATCATCCCGCCAAGGGTAATTTCACCATCGATGACTGCTCTCGCACTGATAAAAGTGATCAATATTCCTTTGGCTTGATTAATAGCCATAGATCCTATGGACTGATATTGAGAAAGAGCTAAACTTTCCACTTTAAACTTAAAAAGCTTAGCTTGTAAACCTTCCCATCCCCATCGTCTCTGCTTTTGCGCATTGTTGAGCTTGATGTCTTTGATACTTTGTATCATCTCGACCATGTAAGTCTGATTTTCCGAGGCTATTTTAAAGCGCTTATGATCGAGCTCTCGACGGTATCTCATAAAAGCCAATATCCATAAAGTATATAAAGTAGTCGATACTAAAAAAATCAGAAAGATACTTTTGTTATATACCAACAGTAATGTACCGAAGATCAACATATTGATAAGAGAAAACAATGTGTTCAAAGTATTGCCTGTCAGAAAAGACTCAATTCGTTGTTGATCGGACATGCGTTGCATGATGTCGCCATGTGTCTTAACATCAAAGAATTGCATAGGAAGCTTCATAAGCTTTATGAGCAGATCTGTCAATATTGATATATTGACACGTGTAGTGATATGAAGCATAATCCAGGAACGTATAAAATAGACTGCCGTGTTTCCAAAGAATAGCATCAATTGTGCAATCAAAATCAAGTTAATAAAACTGATATTTTTGGTATTAATTCCAATATCAACAACAGATTGCGTGAGAAAAGGAGCTATCAGCGACAATACTGTTGCCAACAGCATTCCCAAAAATATCTGAATAAATAATCTCTTATATTTATAAAAATAAATATAAATTCTAGACCATTTTAAAGTTGATTCGGGCTCGTCTTCCTCTATTTGATAGAAATTCGGAGCAGGACTTAATAATAACGAAAGACCTGAATATAATTCTTTAGTTGAAAACCAATTTTTAACAAACTCCTTTTCATCATAAGTAATCAAACCTTGGGCTGGATCTGAAATATTATATTTTCCTTTTCTTATTTTATAGAGTACTACAAAATGATTTTGATTCCAGTGCAATATACAAGGCATTTCCGCTTCCTGTAATTGTTCCAAGGATAGTCGCACGCCATATGTCCTAAACCCAAGTTTTTCAGCAGCTTCACTAATTCCGAGCAGATTGACTCCATTTTTGGTCGTCTGGCAAAGCCTTCTAATTTTATGAATAGATACGATTTGACCATAATATTTAAATAAAATACGTAAGCAGGTGGCACCACAGTCCATCTCATCCATTTGCTTATAATGTGGAAATCGTTTTAGCATGAAACTGATTAAAATAAATTTTCTTAATATATTTTATAGCATGGTAATTTTCTAATTACCATGCTATAGTGGATCTTAATTCATTATACATCCATTACAATCATACCAAGCTTCCCACGTCCCATGCTGGTTTGGATACACTCTCTCACAAAGGGCCTCCGGAGATCCAGTAGTAAAATAGCAACTTGACATTCCAGAATCTGTAGTACATCTTATACAGCCACCACTACCACCACTGCTACTTCCACTACCACTAACACCACCTAAGATTTGTTTTAGTTCTTCGCGAGAAAGTGTATCTATTACACCTTTTACTCCAATTTTTAATTTTTTCATTATTTTTGCTTTTTATTTTATGCTATTCACATCACCCGAATAGCGTAGGACGGCTTTCTCAAGGAGCCTTCTGTTTGCCCGAGATCGTTTGCAACCGGCTCGGGCATTCTTAATCTAGAAAAAGTTCTTTAAATCCGTTATACTATAATGATCAGGCAATTCTTTTCCATTAATAAATACTGTCGGAGTAACCCTTATTTTCATTTTGTCACACCAACCACTCATTGCTTCAATTTTATCGGACTGTTGTTTTAATTCACCATTCATTGGATATTTGGCAGCAAATACTTCATAATCTTTATCAGGAGCTAGATACCAGTCGTCCAAAGCATGATGTACTGCCTGATTACCCAACTGTTGTTCAATAGCCAATAGATGTCTTACAGGAGCTGTGGCTCTATCCTCTTCTTTACCCGAAGCTGTAAAAATGATCCGAACTTTAACATCAGGATTTTTTTTGATAATTTCATCTAACTCAGGATGTGCTTTAGAACATGGTCCACAATAAGGATTACATACTTTGATAATTTCATTTGTAGCATCTGGATTTCCTACCAGAATACCTAAATTTTCTGTAGACACTGTTATTGCCTCACTTTTATCAAGCATCGCTTGAAAAATTATGGGATTATAGCGAAGCTTTTTCCATTTCTTTGCATAGTCTCTGCTATCATTAGCACTTTTGAGAATAGGTATAGCAAAGTATGAAGTAACTAAAAATAGTAAACCTAGAAATACAGTAGTTACAATACTGTAATAGTCAATTTGGTATATATTGATATAATCCAAACTGATAAAAACAAAACCCATTATTGCATTTACAGCAAGGATTATTTGAGTCACCAAACATAATGGGCACCATTGTTTAACAATACGTCCCTGATAATAAATGGAAAAGAAGATATAAGGTGAAACTATAATAGAAATATAGGAACTTACTAGCAATTGGTTTAATTGACCTGCATAAATAATTTGAGTAAAAAATAGTGTTGCCATAAAGGCAAATCCCCATGTGGACCAACTTATTCCTAAAAATGATACCTTAGCTGAAGATAAAACAGCGTCACAATTCATTTTCTTTCCACTCCCACCACAGACCTCTTTAATAAAAGGATTGTGTGCATCAACCTCATGCCATAAAAGAATCGTCGAAATCGTTAAACCAATAAAACTACTTAACAAAAAACTTAAACCTATCCAAGAGGTTATTGATGTACCTTTTGATAGTATATCTATACTACTAATTAGAATTGTAAACAGAATTAGATAAATGGGTATATTTTTTATAACAGATTGTATTCGTTCATCTTTTCTGTTAACTGCGTAATCCTTTTCATCTTTTTTCGTAGCATCATCGAGCAACAAAATAATTCCTTTATCAATATTTCCAAATTCAGCGAAAGAGATTTTCTTAATGGTGTTTTTTATTGGTTCAAGATAATATAAATATTGATCATCAGTCTCCGTCACTACTGCAAAATTAGCATTTGACCAACCTTCTTGTTGTATAGAAACTATAAATGGGGTTTCAAAATCGGAGTAGGAATAATCTCCCTTTCGAATAGCTACGCTTTCAATTCCATATTCTAGTAAAACATCTTTTACAGCTAATAGAGAATTAGATTCCAAATGAGACTCAATCAATTTATTTAATTGATATTTACTGTTTTTTACAGAAAAGATGTTAAGTACATAGTTACAGGCATGCAATAAGTTGCTTTCTGACAATTGTCTTATTGAACTAAAAAAAATCATATTTAAGTTATATCGGTTTATTATCTTAACTAGAGTTTTAAGAAAAATTATTATCTCTAAAAAATAATAATTAGTATTTTTAGAAGCAGTTAAAATATAAAATTGGACAGTGGTTTAGATAAATTTAGATTCTAAAAAATCTAAATTTCATATTATAAAACCTACTACTTAGTTGATTATTATTCAGATTATATAGATGATCTAGATTTTAATAAAAACCATGATAGTGTTTTTAAACCAGGGCAAAGAAGCCCGATCTCTAAAATAACTGCTGGATTTTTTATCAAAAACGAATCCTCTTTTTTGCATTTGTGTTATGATATATTCATTATTTCTACAATTTACGTGGCCGTTACCCAATTGGCCAATAATAGCCCAGCTTAATACAACATAGTTTGTTGCATTTTTAGCAATATTATCCAAATAAATATGTTCATATTTTTCAGGTATATGCTCTCCGACCTCTAAGCTTAAAACACTATCAAATTTTTCCTCAAAAATTATCTTTTTACTTAGATCTAATACTTCACAATGTGTTCCGTCAGCTAGAATCTGTAATGTAATATCTGGAGTATATGGGTTGCCATCGTATCCTTTCGCGACTAAGTTCTTTTCACGTAATATGCGTACATACCAACCAGGGCCGCAACCTAGATCAACGATTTTTTTCTGGCCATGCTTTTTAAAAAATCGAGCCAATGCCAATGCTAATTTTCTGTCAAAACAATGACCTTCAAGAGTAGAGTTTATCCACCTTCCTTTTTTATCTATTTCAAATGACATAAAAAAAATTGATCTCATGTTTATATCTATAGTTGTTGGATCTACAGACTGTCTACTTGGTTAACAACAAACTTATAACTCAAATATAAATTTCCTTTCAATAAACAACTAAACCAATTCTATCTTGTAATTAAACTTTTCTACCCCAAATATATGGGAAAACACTTTTTTTTTTAATACAGGAGAGATACAGGCTAACGGAAAATTCAAATAACAAAAACTATCAGATAAGACAACAAATATTAACTCTAAAAAATTTCATTACTTTTTCATCAGTGGTCTATCGTCAATATTGTTCCAATAATCTGAGAATATGTTCAAGTTTCTTTAATCATTTTACACGTGACATTTTTAGTTAAATAAAAAAACTACCGGTCTTTTCAACCACGTGATTCCTTAATATTCAAGCTAGACACCTCAAATTATTTATCAGCGTCGTAGACCTATATAGCACAGTTTTATCATCAGATTACCCAGCCACGCATTACCATACCCAATGAATTTAGAGTACAGAGCTCAGTAAATTTACCTGCGGAAGCATCTTCAACCTATGAATTTGCTTATAAACAAATTTTTCCCTCAGACACGACAATAAATAGTGGCATTTATAGAAAAAAATTCTAATAAACAAAGGAGGCTTCAATGGTCGAGTTGGTATATTGGGAATAGCAATAGAACATATTATTTATATCGTTTAAATATGTTCCTACACATATCTACACCTATTATGAAGCAAAAAATATCATTAAAATGAATACTGACCAATTTTTCACAATTTGCATTTTTAAGAAGATTATAATTTAAAAAACTTATAACTGCAAGATATATCAATCCAAGACCTGATTCTAAAACAATATTGATCATTAAGTAAACTATCCTACCTTTAGAGAATAATTTTCAAAGCAACCACAAATTAAAAAATAACATTTATTATAATAACAGTCTTGCCATTATCATGACAAGACTGTTATTAACCTTTCTTCTTAATTTCTAAAAGAAATTTTAAGGATCATAATCTATCTGTACTATTATTGCAACAACATAATATCATTAGTTTGCTTTATACCATATAAGATTAATAAAACCTAATTGCATATATTACATATTGCAGCTTAACAGACCAAAAATTATTAACAATCATTAAATTCTCATAATTTTACTTATCATACAAAATAATCGATACAGTAAATTTACAACGATAATTACCTCTTAAATATTTCTTTTTTTGCGACATAGAAAGTATCAATAGCAGTAGTATTGGGCAAGTATGCGGTGTTAATGGCAATATTAGTCCCTTTTTTATAATCTGTAATAAAGGTTTTTGTAGCTTCAGCATCTGTTACTTTTAACTTTCTATTTTCTCCATTAGTATCGATGTATTCCACTAGAGTAAAAATAGCAGTCGGATCAACACTAACCCAATCAATTGTCAACACTCCAGTATTGTCATCATAAACTGTCGTCCCCCTATTATAACCTCTATTAATCAAACCATCTGCATAATTTTTTCCATAAACAATACCGCTCACATTAACAGGTACAGAACTATTACCTTTTGCATCAAACGTTCTTACTTCAAAACTTATACCTCCTTCATTCAAATTATTCAAAAACAACTCTACAGTGTCAATACTTATAGATCGAACGATGTCCTTTTCTATTGAACTTTCTTTTCCATTCCAAAAAACCTTATACTTAACAATCTTTGGATCTGATGTAAAAAGCCCCCATAATAACACTCTTTTATTACCCGAAAACACACGTGCAGAATCCAATATTCCAGGATAATAAATTTCCTTACCTCCTTGGAATGATTTATAATCATCCATTTTTCTACAAGAGGTAAAACAGGCAATTGCCATAATACTCAATATAATATTTCTTTTCATTGATTTATGTTATTTGCTTCCGTAAACTTCAATTTGTGTACCCATAATCGAGAAAGTATTCTCCCAATTTTTAAGATTTTTTATTCGAATATATCTAAATGGAGGTAATCCAGGTTCAAACTCCGTACTCCAGCCCTGCTCTGCATACGCCTTATCTTCAGCAGTTTCCTGACCTGAAGGAAGTCCAGAAGGTTTAACAATGGTATTTGAGGCCAATAACGTCCAATTGTCAAAACTCCCATTAGATGAGGGATTATTTGTTCCCCAAACTTCAAATGTTTTCATACAAGCTCTTCTGTAAAAATTAGTTCCATCTTCAGTTCGAGGGAAGTATATCAATCTACTTAGGGCTTTAGTAACGCCCAAATCAATTGTAATAGTTTGCGGTGTACTTGCAGATTCTGTAGTAAATATACATGGCCACCGAGCCCCAGTGTAATTACCATCCCACAAATACCTCACAAATGTCCCATACGCCAAAGCCGCATCTCCAGGTAGCGGAAACTCAGCAAATTTAGTTCTATCCAACTTGGCCTCGCTATAAGGTGTTATATTTTTATAAACTGTATCAGTAACGTTTCCAAATTTATCCGAAACTGTAAATCCAAAATTGGTTTCGATAGCTTCTTGTCCACGTAATGTTATATTACCCGATGAAGTTTGAGTATAGATTTTTTCTAAACTTTTTATTTGTCCTTGACTTTCCTTAATAATTGGAATAATAACAACAGGTGCTCGATCTTTATTTTCAAATTTTATATTCGGTCCTCCAAAGCCTGGTATAATAGCTAAACTTTCAAAAACACGTTGAATAGGTGATTTTAATGGTTTAATGGTCACTTTTACCGGATCAGACTTAATCTCACTACGACTAACAGCATATAAAGTGATCAGATGTTCATCAGTAGAATGAAAACCATCAACCAATAATTGATTCGTATAAAAAGTACTGATTGCTTCTCTCTTTACCCCAGGACGAATTTCATATTCGGCTTTAATATAGAGTAAATCTTCCGAAGAGGGTAAGGTGTAAGTCAACAAAGCAGCCCCATTTTTATTTTCTACTTTTATATTGGTCACCACATCTGGTTTTGCAGTATTATTTTCTATAGGAGCATTTAACATATCGCTCTGGCAGCCATTCAGCATCACCAATCCTAAGTTGATGATGCTGGTGAAAAATATATTTTTAATCTTTTTCATATTATTATAGAATTACCAACCTGGATTTTGCACTAGATTTTCGTTAACTAATAAGTTGTCTTCAGCAATAGGCCATAAATAATCACGAGGAGCGACAAAACGCTGGCTATAAAAGGTCAAAACACGGTAATATAAAGAAGGTGAACTTTGTGATATATCCCATCCTTGCACATTCCCATTTGTTTCTAAAGAAGCTGTTTTCCATCTTCTAACATCCCAAAATCGACTACCTTCCAATGCTAGTTCGATTCCTCGCTCTTGTCTAATGATTTGTCGCAGTCCCTCTTTATTTTGGTACTTAGTGGGATTATTGGAATAATTGCTCCAACTTTCTTCGATACTCTTCAAACCTGATCTAGATCTGATTCGGTTTAAATAGGTATACACTTCATCGCTCGGTCCAGACAATTCATTTAGTGCCTCAGCATAAAGCAAATACAAATCTGCCAATCGCATATTAGGCCATGGATAACGTTCATAACTGATACCATTATCAGCACTCCACATAAACTTCCAGTTAATTAATTTTTTACAAAAAAATCCCGATGGGGGAAGGGGTGTTCCAGAGCTCGGACCTCCTAATCTCGACTGTATATTAAAGGTATTTTCATCGGTTCGAGTCAAGCTTCCTTCCTGGTACCAAATGCTACCGTCGAATGCCAGTGTTGCATAAAAACGATTCTCACGATCAAAGTTCCAACGTGAAGATTGATAATTCAACAGATTATTGAAGCGTTCCTTATTAACTCCTGTACGCAATTCTCCCTTGTCTCCAAATTGCAAGGTTTTATCCTCGGCAATAGGAATTCCATTAGCAGTATAAAACAGATCTGCTAATTTCATTGTTGCTCCCACATCTGCAATTGCACCATTACTACTACCATAACGACCATCAAAATGTCCCACAGTAACCGCTTGGGTATAATTTGTATTGGAATTAGAATTACCCCAGATTAATTCTGAATTTTGCCATTTTTGACTCACAGCATTTCGTAGACCCATCTGATAAGTTGTTGTATCACTTAACTTAAACAGTTCCGAATTAAATTTGTGCAATTTTATTCCAGCTGCTTCACTGATTAAAATTGCTTCTTTACAAGCTTGAACGGCTTTTTCCCATTTACTCGCGTCATAATCAGCCCTTATCAGCTGCTGACCCTTTTTGTCTTTAAAACTAGTATAATCTGAATTTCCATTAAACAATGGACTCGCTGCTAAAATTAAAACTTTAGCTTTTAACATCAATGCTGCAGGTCTTGTTATCCTCCCCAGTTCATTTACGGTATTAGCAATTGCTATGGGTAGATTAGGCACAGCCAAATCAATGTAGTTAACAATAAAGTTTGTTACACTATCTATTGGCATACGACTAAGTTTCATCGTTTCGATCGGCTGATCAATCTCAGGACTTACTTCCATGATGGGAATTGGTCCATAAGCACGCATCAAAATAAAATGATAATAAGCTTTCAAAAATTGTCCCTCAGCTATCCATCTATTTCGTTCATCTAGGTTTATATCGGGCACCTTACTCATGTCTTGCATATTTTTTATAAAAATATTACAATCACGTATCGCTTGAAATAGCGGAACACCACCATTCTTTCCATCCCAATTGTTAAAATAAGGATCCACTACGTTTTGATTTCCTCTAGGTAGGTTTGCCGCTAAACTATTAGATCGACTAACTAAAGGCGCGACCATCTCATCGCTTCCTAAAAAAGCCGGATTCGATGCAGTACTTCCCTCATCAGGGATATAAGAGTAACAAGTAAATAAGTACTTTTCTGCTTCACTCCTAAGTGCAAAAGCATTTTCTACTCGAGGTAAATTATCAGGTGCAACATTTAAATATTTTGTGCATCCTGAAATAATCATGATGCACATTAAAATCATTACTGACACAAACACTCGCTTGTACTGCATTTTTATATTTAAATTATTTTTCATATCAAATACGTCTATAAGATGACTTTTATTCCAAAATTATACACACGCTGTAAAGGATAACCAAGCCCATTGCCAGCCATTTCGACATCCCAAATCTTAAAACTGCTCATGGTCAATAGGTTTAAAGCACTCCCATATAATCGAAGATTAGATAAACCAATTCTTTTAGCAATTCGTTCCGAGAAATTGTATCCCAATTCAACTTGTTTTAGTCTTAAAAAATCACCACGACGTAACCACCAAGTAGAACTTTGAACATTATTTTGTATCACTTCACTACTTAGACGTGGCCAAAATGCATAAGGATCACGATTATCTTCACTCCAGTGATTTTGAGCAATAACATCTAATAATCCAGATTGTGAACCACCTACCGTTACAAAAGGAGATATTCCCAATACATCACCTGCATCATTTCGATTAGAGTTGGCATTGATCATAAAAGAAGATCTGCCTGATCCTTGGAAGAAAAAGCTAAAATCAAATTGCTTAACTCCAAAAGACCCGCCAAATCCATAAATGATTTCGGGTACAGTCGGAAGCCCGATAGGAACTATATCAAGATTACTAATTTTACCATCACCATTGATATCACGATATTTGATGTCCCCAGCACCGTATAAACCAAAACTTTGTGTCGGAGAATTTCTAACTTCAACTTCATCGGTAAACAATCGCTCTGCAATCAAACCATAAATTTGATTAACAGGTTTATTAAGACGATCTAAATGAGTTAAACCATCAGGATATATCGGCTGCTCATTGAAAATCAAATTACTAGTTGCATAAGTGAGATTGCCCATTAGTTTAATCCAAAAATCAGTTCCAAAATAGCGTGTAAAACTAATATTTGCATCTATTCCTTTACTGCTTGCTTTTCCAATATTTGCTCTTGCAGGAGCTTGAAGACCCACTAACGTTGGTATATTAGTCCTCGTCAGGAGGATACTTGAACGCTCCTGCTTGTATGCCTCAATGGTCAAATCGAAGTCTTTAAAAAGTGTTGCTTCTATTCCTATGTTACTTTGCTTAGACTCTTCCCAAGAAATTTCACTATTCGCATATCGAGAGGTACTTATACCCGGTCGAAAATATCCATAATTTTCTCCAAATGTATATCCCTTGTCTCCTGCATTAAGACTAACTTCTGATAAATAGAAAAAACGATCGGCATCCTCACCAATTTGATCGTTACCAATTTTACCATAACTAGCACGAAGTTTTAAGTTATTGATGATTCTTGAATCTGCTAAAAATTTCTCTTTACTGATGATCCATGCACCACTGATTGCAGGAAAGAATCCAAATCGCTTACGATCTGAAAACCTTTCAGATCCATTATATCCGAAAGAAAATTCTGCGGTATATTTATCCTTAAATGAATAATTAGTTTGGGCCATTAAGTTCAGATTTCGCTTTGGAAGTGATAACTGTAAGGAATTTGCATTACCATTAAGGGATGATCGAATCGTACTAATAACCCGGCCTCCAATGGTATGCTTATCTTTAAACGTTCTTCTATAATCAAGCACACCTTCTCCATAAATAATCGTTGAGACATTTTTAGCACCAGGTTCATAAGTTAAATACTCGGTAGGCGGCTGCCCAATCTGAGGTTGTCCCGGTGTGGTTTGATTTAACAGGCTAAGGATATTCTCTCCACCAATTTGTCTGAGTTGATAATAGAATGGACTATATCCTCTTGCTAAAGTAAAATCAGCATCGCGTTGTGTGTAAGCCATGACCCTGGCGCTAAGTCCTTCAGTGAGCTTTTCTAGACCTTGAAAAATTTCAATTTTCGGAATTAATTGCGACCTATTAAACTGTTGGAAACCTGACACTGAAGTCGCAAATGGATTTGTATATAAAGTGTTTGTCGAATTAGGTGTTAATGCACTACCAAATAATGGGTGTTGAGCATACGGTAAAAAACTTTGATCATAAAGAACTGGAAAAGCTACCGGATTCGCTGAATTTGCGAGCGTAAATATTCTTGCGCCTCCTCCCCTTGGTGAATTATTAGAATCAAATACTCCTCTAACACTTATCGTTGCTTTTGTAGTATTTGTAAAGTTGATTGTGATATTGGATAGTAGTGAGTAGGCCTGTGTTTTAACATTACTTTTAAAGTTATTTAACTTAGCTTCTTTTAACAAACCATTATTTTCATCATATGTGAAACTAACAAAATACGTCGCTTTTTCATTTCCACCTCTCACGTCTAAATTAGCAGCAAAATTGTGTGTATAATCTTTTATAAGCAAGTCCATCCAATCATTATTAGGATACAATAAAGGATCTTTACCTGCGGCTGTATTTTCAATTTTATTAGGATCATAAGGCGGAGCTCCTAAAATATCTCTGGTTAACACGGCCTCATTTGCTAAACGCATATAGGTAATATTATCAGCTAACTTGTAACTTTTTGTATTCCCAGAAATTCTATTTTCCAATCGAAAGTTAATTTTTGTTTTTCCTAATTCACCATTCTTTGTTGTCAATAACAATACTCCATTCGCACCTCTAGAACCGTATAAGGCAGTTGCGGCAGCATCTTTCAGAACTGAAAAATTTTCAATATTATCTGGATTTAGACGTGCAAGATCTGTAGGAGTGCTTTCTATACCATCAATATAGATTAAAGGATCTTGCTTACCTGCACCAAATGTTCCAACTCCCCTAATAAAAAAGTTAGCATTGTCTTGACCTGGTTCCCCAGACCGTTGAAAGGCAATGATACCTGGTACTTTTCCAGCCAAGGCGGTCGTCAAATTGCTGCTCGGCCCCTTCAAATCTTGCGCTCGGATTGAAACAACAGATCCTGTAATTGAAGTTTTTTTAGCTTTTCCAAATGCCACAACAGTCACTTCATCCATAGCCGTTGCTTCACTTTTTTCAAGTATAATGTTAAAATCTGTTGTCTCTCCAACAGCTATTTCTTTAGTTGTAAAACCTACATATGAAAATCTCAACTTAGCGAGTTTGGGGTCTGTCAACTTTATTGTAAAGGCCCCCTGTGCATTTGTGATGACTGTTACCTTTTGTCCGATCACAGAAACAGTAACTCCTTGTAATGTTTCATTTAAATCGCTTTTCACGGTACCACTAATACTCAAAGTTTCTTGAGGAAAAACTTTTAATACTAATAGAATATAGAAATACAAGAGTAGTACTCTCTTCATAATTTTAAATTTATAAGTTAATTGATTTGGTTTTAATTATTGGTTTATTTAATTATCATAATTCACTTAGCACGATTTATTCATTTACCTCCTTTCTTTTTAGCATTTGTGTATAATATTATTACCAATCCCTGTAGTCCCTACTCTTCACACTGAAACAAATCAGCTATCTTCATTTTGTTCAAAACAATCTTGCATAAAAAAACACACAACAATATAAAAATCAACTAATTAAAGATTAATATTTGCAGAAAAAGCATTATTTTCGAAGACGTTTAAGATGTAGATTTATGCTAGTTCATGTATAATATGGATGCATTCAAGAATAGAGCTAATCGTATTTTTCATCAAATAGGAGGAGAAGCGCATGTTAACTTTACTAGAAATAAAAGAACACTAAAACTGGCATATAGTCTCCAAGTACCTTTAATGGCATGACGTATTAAAAGTGAAAATAAATTGGTCAGTCTGTATGGATACATATTTGTAATCTCATAATTGCTTTAAACAAAGATGTTTATTACAAAAATCAAATACTCAAACTTTACTAACCACATTACATACTATATTACCCCTTATTGAAAAATGAGATATAATACTATATGAAATACTATTAAAATGAAAGAAAAGAATCTAAAGTTGTAGAATTTAAGATTAGATTAATGTGAAGCATGAAGCAAAAAGAAAATGACTCCAAGGGAAATTTTCTTCTAGATTCAATGACATTACTGTGAGGAAAATAGACTAATAATTCGAACTTTTATCAATCGAATCTCAATATTGGCATATTGATTAAGAAGGAATAAACTTTAAAAAACGTTTCTATTTACCCCCACTATTACGATTAGGTTTGTCAGAATTATGCTAAAAAAAATTTACGAGCAAACCGATTCTCATCCAGTAAGACTGGAATCCTATTAAATAAGAATCGGATATTTAGCCATTCTTACATGTTAATCCCCGGAAGTCAGCTCTTGTAAAATCGCTTTCGAAGCTTCTTGAATAATACCTACATCTACCGAATAAGAAATATAATTGACACCTAATTTTATCCAAGATTTAGCATCTTTCAAGTTATCCGTAAATACACCGGTTGCTAATCCCTTTGTCCGACATTTATCAATAATAACTTTCATCTTTTCCAGTACCAAAGGATGGTTGATCTGACCGCTCACACCCAAAGCCTGCGATAGATCATAGGGACCTATAAAAATCACATCAACACCTTCCACTTCAATAATTTCATCCACATTTTGAATAGCCTCAGCCCCTTCCAGTTGCAAAATCAAATAGTTATCATTTGCCGATTTAAAGTACTCAAATCGGTCTGTATTGGAATACGCTGCCGAACGTACAAAGCGGCACACACCCCGCATACCCAATGGTGCAAATTTAGCATACTGAACAGCTTGCTTTGCTTCATCAGCATTTGTAATCTGAGGAACTTGCACTCCCTTTGCACCAATATCGAGCGCTTTTCCAATCTCCGTTGGGCCATTTTCTGCAACTCTAATAATTGGAAAAGTATTTGAGATCTCAGCCGCTCGCACCAAATTTTGCGCGTTTAAAATATCATTAGGTCCATGTTCCAAATCAATGATTATAAAATCAAAACCCGAATATCCCATCGCTTCAATCATCCCCGCATCAGAGGTCTTAGAAAAAGGTCCGATCACCACTTCCTTATTTTTCAATTTCTCTTTAAAACTCATAATCTTATTTGTTATAAACTACCATTCGGCTATTGAACCATCCTCATTTCTCCATATTGGATTATGCCAGTCATGACCAATCAAGCTCATCTTTTTAACATAATCTTCATCAACTGTGATACCTAATCCGGGACCACTTGGTATCTTTACCATCCCTCTGTCATATGAAAAAACCTCCCTATTCGAGACATAGTCGAGAAGATCGTTAGAAGTGTTGTAATGAATACCCAGACTCTGCTCCTGAATCGCAGCATTGTGAGCTACAGCATCCAATTGCAGACAGGCAGCAAGTGCTATAGGTCCTAGAGGACAATGAGGAGCTATTGCTACATCATAAGCCTCCGCCATAGATGCAATTTTCCGACATTCCGTAATCCCTCCAGCATGAGAAAGGTCAGGCTGGATAATATCAACAGCTCTACTCTCCAATACCCGCTTAAAATCCCAGCGTGAAAAAAGTCTCTCTCCTAGTGCAATAGGAATATGGGTCAATTTTGCCAATTGCTCTATGCCTTCCATATTTTCAGAAAGCAGTGGCTCTTCAATAAATATAGGATTGTACTCTTCCAATTTTTTAACCAATATCTTAGCCATAGGTTTGTGTACCCGACCATGAAAATCAATTCCGACATTGATCTGATTACCAAAGCGCTCTCTTATCAAATCCATCCGCTCCAAAAGCGCATCGATTTCAGCATAAGAATCCAAATAGCGCATGCTATTGGTGCCATTTATCTTGATCGTCCGAAAACCGAGATCAACCACCTTTTGAATTTCCTCCAAAATAACCTGTGGTTCGTCGCCACCTACCCATGAATAAACTTCAATCTCGGTACGGCATTTCCCTCCAAGTAATTCATAAATTGGGGCATTATAAAATTTACCTTTAATATCCCAAAGTGCTTGATCTATGCCTGCTATTGCACTCATGAGAATAGGCCCCCCACGGTAAAACCCACCTCGATACATCATATTCCAGTGGTCTTCAATATCCATCGGATTTTTACCGATCAGTGTATCCATAAGCTCACGCACGGCAGCACATACCGTGTCCGCTTTACCTTCTAAAACAGGTTCACCCCAGCCGATTATCCCTTCGTCTGTGACGATTTTTAAAAACAACCATCTCGGTGGTACTTTAAAAAGCTCGTATGCTATTATTTTCATACATTAAAATTTATCCGCATGATAAAGACCAGCAGTCAATCCTCCATCAACCATAAATTCACCACCTGTTATATTAGAACTTGCTTCACCAGCTAAAAACGCAACCATATGAGCAATATCTAATGGTGTCGAAATTTTACCAGTTGCATGCAATTTCACAACATCAGCTTCGACTTGTGATGGGTTATCCTTATCGGCCAACCAATTTTGATAGTGGTATGTATCCGTAAACCCTGGACATACACAGTTAACCCTGATTCCATATTTCCCGAGACTTAGCGCCATACTTCTTGTCATGGCATTGACCCCGCCTTTAGCTGCTGCATACATTTCTGTATCGGGTAAAGTTCTAAAAGCATGATTAGAAGATATGTTAATAATTGATCCATGACTAGCGTGCTTTATCATACTCTGGGCAACATACTTCGTACACAAAAATACCCCTCTCAAATCTGTATTAATAACACGATCCCAGTCCTCCAATGTAGCTTCCAAAATTGATTTAAATAACGTGATACCCGCATTGTTGACCAATATATCGATCGATCCAAAAAATTGTTCTGTCTTTGCAACCATATTGATCACACTCTCTTCAGAACAAACATCAGTTTGTACAGCATAAGCCTGATAACCTTTATCAGTTAGTTTTTTTTGTAGTTCTTCACCTTCCTGATTGCTGATGGTAGCGATGACGACTTTAGCACCACATGCAGCGAAGTATGTTGCAATACCCTCTCCAATACCTTTCCCTGCCCCCGTGACGATGACGACTTTATCTTTTACTTCGTTCATTAAAATAATGTGTGCTTTGTTTATTAATATTTATATAATTCTTTAGCGTCTGAAGGCTAAATACATTTTCAACTCATGGAGTTTAAAATTTCACCAATTAAAACATCTCAATGATGTTAGACCCGATTATTTTTAGTTTCTGGCACATAAAGCCAAAGGAATAAGAAATAGATCGCACATAACCCCCCGAATATGGTAAATGTCTGAAATGTGGTCAATGTGGCAATCATGACTGGAAAAACATAAGTAATTCCGAAACATGCAACCCATAAAAAGGCGGAAGCGATTGACATGGCCTGTTCTCTTATTCTTAATGGAAAAATTTCAGCAATAATAACCCAGGTAACAGGTGCCAATGTTGCCGCATATGTTCCAATAAAAAGAAGAACCAGCGCACTAACAAATTTTTGAGGAATAAAATCACCCTGGAAAGAAAGCCCGATCAAGAGCAATAAAACTGCCATAGTCCCTGCACCTATCATCATCAATTTTTTTCGCCCAAATTTATCGACTGTTCGAATAGCTACCAATGTGAACAACAGATTGACTGAACCAATTAATATCTGTATTAACAATTGATTTTCGACATCCATACCAACTTTTTCAAAAATAATTGGCGCATAAAACAAGACCGCATTAGCGCCCGATATTTGCTGAAAAACAGCGATTACGATAGCTATCAATAACAAAAAAGAATATGGTTTTTGAAAAATGGAGCGATAGATCCCACCGATAGAATCTTTTCCCTTTGTATTTTGACTCTGTAAATATTCCAGTTCACTGACCAGTTCCGCCGCATCCACCGTTTTTTCAAGAATACGCGTACCCTCAGCAAGTTTTCCCTTATAAATTAACCATTTTGGACTCTCCGGAAAGAAAAATGATGCTATTAAAAAAGCTGCAGCAGGAACTGCCCCACTAATAAACATCCATCGCCAGTTGCCTTCAATACCCGAAAGAAAATAATTGGACAGATATGCCAACAAAATTCCGATTACAATAGCCATCTGATTTAAGGAAACCATTTTACCCCGGATCTTCTGCGGGCTTATTTCCGCAATGTAAAGTGGTGACAGAATAGAAGCTCCGCCGACACTAAACCCCGCCACAATACGCCAAAAGATAATACTATCAATGGTATTGGCTATTCCCATGAAAATAGATGATACAATAAAAATGACGGATACTAGAATTAAAGAAGGTTTTCTTCCTAATCGTTGAGCGATTCTTCCAAAAGCCATAGCCCCAAAGATACAACCAACGTACAAACAACTTGCCACCCAGCCCAACTGATCAGGTTCAAGGTTAAAATGTGGCACAATAAAAGGTATAGTCCCCGAAAAGATGGCAATATCAAAGCCAAACAGCAGGCCTCCTAAAGAGGCAATCAAACTATATAATAATACCTTACTTTCTCTAGCATTCATAAACTTGGTTTTAGAACGACTAAATTAGAAAGAGATACAAACTTAAGGATGTATAATTCGTGTGAATTAATGGATTATATTCTCATCCAATTTAACACTGTTTCGATAGTGAGAAGGCGATACACCCATATGATCTTTAAAAAGTCTCGAAAAATAATATTGATCCTCAAAACCTAGATCGAATGAAATCTCCGATATCCTGTTATCCGAAAACTGCAACATATAACAGGCTTTCTGTACCTTAAGGTGATTCAGATATTCAATCGGAGAATAACCCGTACGCATTTTAAAGAGCTTTGAAAAATGTGAAACAGAAAGATTACTATTAGCAGCAATATCTTTTAAACTGATTTTAGCACTAAAATTAGTTTTAAGGTATAATATAGAACTGTTGATAATATCCCCTTTATTCTCCAGTTGCCAATTACTAGACAACTCACGATGAAGATATCCACTTAAAAAATAAGGTAAAGTCATCGTTAGACATTCCATAATCTCACGACCATATCCTTTTAAAAGTAATGTGTACATCTTCTCAAAAATAGATTTCATTTCTTCTCCAAAGACAAATGAATTTTTGTTAAGCAAAACATTCTTATATATACCATCCACAATATCTCCGGCATTTCTACCATTAAAATGTATCCAGTAAATTGTCCATGGATTATTATGATCTGCTTGGTAGGTATGTGCCGTATTGGCCGGAATTAAAATATATTCATTCGCCTGGATATGGTATAAGTCGTTGCCAATAGAAACTTCTCCTCTCCCATCCACGCAATGGATCAGAATATGTTGCATACATCCTTCTTCTCGTTGGCGATAATGAAACCTTGCTTTTGGAAAATAACCAATATCTGTAATGTAAAAATTACCAGAAATTTTTTCCAAACTATTCTGTTTAACAACAATTGGGGGAACGACAACGCACACCTCGCCATCAAAGCCATCTTTTTTATTTTCAAATTTCTTCATTTCAAATTTATAAAAGAAAATAATCCATGTAAATGAAAATTTACGCTATCTATTCCTGTTAAACCAACATTATCTTTGGTAAAGCAAAACAATTATAAGCATATTACCAAAGGTAACAATAATCCCTAATAAATACACCTTGATAACTAGGGATCCTATTATGATGAAAATATAGATTTAAGTGCTTCAAAATTGCATATTGAAGATTTGAAAATTATTCGTAAAATAGCTTGTACCTCTAGTTTAAATTGTAAAGACATGTTATAACCATCGAAAACAATCCGACTAATTATGACTAAAAAAATTTCTATTTCTGAAGGATTTAAAGGCGAAGAAGCGATAGCATTACCATTGGATATTCTTCAAATGCAGAAACTGCTACCAGCTAAAAAAAATCTATTTATTACCCATATTGGCTATTATCCTGAAGCTAGGTATCATCTTAGAAACAGGGATCAGGGATGCAACGAACATATTCTCATCTATTGTTCGGAGGGTATGGGATGGGTAACACATGAAAATAGAACAGTACATTTATCAGCGGATACCTATTACCTTATTCCTGCAGGCGAGGCACATAGCTACGGAAGTAGAGATAGCAATCCATGGAGCATCTATTGGTTACATTTCAAAGGAGAAGATAGTGGATTAGTTCAATCCTTAAAAGGTAAACCACTTGCATTAAAAAATACAGGTCCACAGAGTAAAAAACACAGCCTGGATCTTTTTCATAATATTTATGAAAATTTGAAATTTGGTTATCATGCAGAGACATTGGATTATATTAGTTTTACACTACTTTATTTCTTAGCATCCTTAAAGTATCAAGAGCATTATCTTCGTAATAGTCGTCTGAATAGCGAAAATATCATGAATAAGTGCATTGCAATTATGAAAGAAAATTTAGAAAAAAAGCTAACACTTCAGGAATTAGCTAACTTGGTCGGTTATTCGTCTTCACATCTTACACGACTCTTTACAGAAAAGATGAATAGCTCACCAATGACCTATTATAATCGGATCCGACTCGAACAAGCCTGTCAATATCTAAAATATTCATCCTATAAAATAAAAGAAATCGCTTTTAAGTTAGGGTATTTTGATCCTTATCATTTTTCAAGAAGTTTCAACAAAGAAATGGGTATCACTCCCAAAATTTATCGTCAGCAATACTACATACCGACCGACCAAATCAATCAATAAGCTTTGATTGATAAAAAGAAATACAACTTATCACACTTTCATAGAGTATGATAAGTCGCATTCATTTTTTATTATGAAATTTTATAATGAAACACCGAACCACTATTAGGGTATTTCAAAAGTTGCTGTTCGTGTAGTCCTACTTTTGCCGTTGAAATAAACAAATCTTTATTATCGGGTCCTCCAAAAATACAGGAAGTAACATGCGGTGCATCAACAGATATTATATCTAACAATTTTCCAGTATGGATATCCCAGCAGTAAACACCGTATCCACCCCAATGGGCGACCCACAAGTTTCCATCAGGACCTATACACATACCATCCGGAGAACCGTACTCCGATGGAATTTTAACCAACACATCATAATGGGCAGTTTCATTAGTATCTTTTGTAAAATCATACCGACGTATTTCATTAGTAAAAGTATCAATAAAATAAGTATAGGGTAATTTTCCGCTCCATACAATTCCATTAGGTATAGAAACTGCATCAAGCATGACATGCAATTTTTGATCTTTATAACAATATAACTTGCCGCGCCCAGGAATGGCATCCATATGCATTGTTCCAATCCATAAATTACCTTCTGGATCCAGACCACCATCGTTTGTTCGGATCTGACCATTCTCGTGCGGAATATCAATAATAGGTTTTACTATATTTGTAGCTTCTTCCCAAGATGCCAACATACCCTGCATACCTAAGATAAAACCGTGACGATCATTTAATACAATTTTACTGACATAGTCATCCAAATTCCAGATACTCGTCTGTCCACTACCAAACTTATGCTTAAAAATTTGTTTACCTAAGATGTCAACCCAATAGATGCCTCCATTACGATTATCCCATAAAATACTTTCACCTAATTGACAAGTTGACTTGATTAGTAATTGTGCATTTTTCATTAGAATATAATTATGTGTGAGTTTATAGCTCGGTTTATCATTTAGATTGCCTTTTCCTAAATCCTCTTAAACGTAAAAGGATTGAATAAGAAAAGTAAAAATACCATCTTATCCAATCCTTTACCATATACTAAAATATTATAAAGATGTATAATCTTATGAATTCCATCCTTCTCCTTAATCCTGCATCAAAGCACTTCTGCCACCATCAATAAGGTAGGTCGTTCCATTAGCAAACGCAGCATAATCGCTCGCTAAAAACACACACCAAGCACCGATTTCCTCAGGAGTCCCTAAACGTTTCACAGGATGAAGCGCAACAGTAGAAGCTCTTGCCTTCTCTGCATCATCGAAAGAATCAAACCATTTTTGATTTCCAGGTGTATCAATAAAACCAGGAGCAATACCTACAGTACGAATATGAGGAGCCCATTCAATAGCCATGGCCTTCACCATAGCCAATAACCCTGCTTTAGCTACATTGTATGGAAAACAACCTTTCATAGAAGAATAAGCATGATTAGATGTCATGATAATAAAAACACCTTGATCAGCTCGATCTAGTAATGGTTTCATTTTTTTTCCCACCTGCCAGTGTGATTCAAGATTAAGATGTTGATTGAGATCCCATTTTTCCTGATTACAGTTTTCAACAGTATCAAATACATTCATTCCTGCATTAGAAACGATTACATCAAGTTTTCCATAAATTTGAAGCAACTCATCTGCGAACAGTTGAATCTCCATAGCCTGGGTTAAATCCACCTGATAATAAATTGCATCATCAGTATAGACCTTCATCTGTTGTCGATAGTATTGTACCTGCACTCCATCAGCAGGTTGCTCTGCGCATACAATAACGCGAGCTCCGGCTTGAGCAAATCGGATAGAAGTACCAAGTCCAATACCAGATATCCCTCCCGTGACTAATACAGTCTTCCCTTTTAAATCAATTGATAATGCCATCGTAACTATTAAACGTAAAATCCAGGTCTTGGTTCTAATATTCCTGGATGTTTTTCCATTTCCTCTTCTACTAGATCCACTCCTAATCCAGGTCTGTCACTTAATGAAAGTACACCATTTTGAACCATATCCGCAATTGGATGATCGATAACAGTATCTCTCCAAGCAACATCGTTAAACATAAATTCCTGTCTAAAGAAGTTAGGCACAGAAGCACATACATGTGCGCTTGCCAATGTCGACAAAGGTCCATTTGGATTGTGTGGCGCTAATAAAACATTATAGGCCTCCATCATCGTTGCCATACGCTTCATTTCGGATGGTCCTCCACAACGGGTAATATCGGGCATCATAATATCACAGATATTTTTTTCCAAAACAGGTCGGATACCATGTCTTGTATAGTGACGTTCCCCGACACAAATAGATACATTTGAAGGAATCCGTTCACGCATAGCTCGTAAAGTATCTGCGCTTTCCGGACCTGCAGGTTCTTCATACCAGGTAATATCTAATGCTGATAAGCGTTGTGCCATCTTCACTGCAACCCGATAATTCAACATTGCATGTGTCTCGATCATAATATCAAAATCAGGACCAACCGCATCACGTACAGCTTTACTCACATTAAATGCTAAATCCTGTTGCTCCGAAGTCAAGGTTAAATTAGAAGCAAGATCTTCTCCATACAAATAATTTGTATGCGCAAAAGGGTCAAATTTAAGACCTGTAAAACCAGCTTCTTTTACTTTAAGCGCTTGTGCGGCATAATCTTCTCCATTATGTCCACCACCAGTAAACCAGTAGTTAGCATAAAGCAAAATATCTTTACGGAAAGCGCCTCCCAACAATTCGTAACAAGGCACACCTAACACTTTAGCTTTTAAATCCAGGAGCGCCATATCTATTCCACTGATGGCACACATACTAGCACCATAGGGACCAACCCAATTGAGATCACGGTAAAGCTTTGTCCATATAAAGTCAGTCCGCATCGGATCTAAACCGATTATACGCTGACCTACATGTTTTGCTGCTTCAAACACCAAAGGACTTCCTGGCCAATTTGTTGCTTCCCCAACACCAGTATGACCTGTATCCGTATAAATTTTTAATAGTGTCCAGTTGTATTTCACTCCCTCTACCAACCAGACTTTTACATCCACTATTTTCATTAGAATATATATTTATGAGTCTATTTTTTCAACGACATCTTAAGCTCGTTACACTCGTTTTAATTTTTAATGGTTCTAAAACGAATCCATATTTATTCATTAAGGCATAAACTTTATAAACGAAAGTTTATGCCTATTTTTCTATTTAAAGTTACGTATTAATCAATCTGTAAGATCATACTTCCTTTTATCACATCACCTTTTTTAAGCGTAATCCGACCATCTGTAAAGGGACTTCCATAAAAGGGCTCAGAACCACTGTTTGTATAATCAGCAACTAACCATTGAATATGTTCATCCTGTTTCCATGTACGGGAAGCTTGCTTGCCTGTAGCTAATAGATTCACCTGTTTACGATCAGCAGTCTTTAAAGAAGCAGTCACCACTCTAGCCTTTGTAGACCTAAAATCATTTGATCCCATCGTATTTGCATCATCCTTCCAAGCTTTCGCAACCGGCTCACCATGCGCTTCAACCTCATATACGTTGTTCGCATTTAACTTCGCTACACCATGATTTCTACCTATGTGCGTTTCGGGATAATAAGAGAAATCTCCTTTTCTAGACCATTTAAGTTCATCATAGTGTAAAGGCAGTTCTAACATTAAACCATACTGATAAACAGAAACTTCAGCAGCCTGATAATTCATTTCATAGTTTGTTTTAAACAGACCTTCTTTTGTAAAAATGAACTGTTGCTTACCTGTACCTTGTTGATACGTCAGATTCAAATCGACAACGATACTATCTTTATCATCCCGAGCCTTTACCTGTGTAGCAAACAAAGTGTACTGTTCATAATGCTTGATCGGATATATATTATTTTGATACGTCTCCCCTGCTACATTTGGTTTTCCACCATCCTCGGCATTTGCTGCGATAATCGCAACAGATGGTCCTTTGGAAAGTACTTGTTCACCAGAAGTTCTAGCAGCAGTCATTAATCCATAAGTTTTGCTGATCGTATACACAACATCTCCTTGGTTAATATAAACAAATGCAGAATCCTGTTTCAAAGCTAATGCTTTAGGTGTTCCATTTACTGTTACTGCTTTTGGCATTTCAAAAATCTCATGTTCAACCTCAAAACCACGAGCATCATTGACAATAATTTCAACCTTATTGAATACACCCGAAGCATTTGGGACAACAAGTTTACCTGCTGAACGAGCTTGCAGATTAGAAGTTACCGGAATTAATTTACCATCAACCATCACTTTTATTTCCACATCTTTTAATGAACGGAAATCATAACGATTTTCAACATCGAAGGTGATATTATTGGAATTACTTTTCAAATTAGAAATACGTACTGGAGAATAGGCTTTTTTCATCCCAAAATATTCTGGTTTTTCTCTTCTCCAGCCATCAATTGGTCCCCAAGGTCCATAACCTACAATCCGTCCATCCGGCATATGGAAAGTATCATCAATACCACTCCAAATTGCTCCGCCCAAATTCCCTTTATGAACATACATCGAGTCAAAATAAGTGACCATTGGTGCATTAAATGCATCTCTTACCCCTGGATCCGTCAATAGTTCTCTTCTATTATAATCAGATAAATGCGCGTATTCACCAAACAAAGTAGGTCTGCTCATTGTATCTGTAGCCTTTGGTCCATTAATTCCGGGATAGTGATAATTAGCAATATCAGCTTTACTACCAGCATTGTTAAAACTTCCCCAAGTTTGATCATGAAATACAGTAGGTCGGGTTTTATCCAACGCTTTTACAGTCTTGTTTACTTCAGCCCATAAATCACTCCACCTAGACTCATTACCCAATGACCAGAAGATGATCGATGGATGCTTTCTATTACTCACGACATTATCCATATTTGCACGTAACATTGTTGGCAAAAATTTCGGATCTTGATAATTCCAATGACGCCAGATAGGTGAAGCGTGGTGCTGTATCCAGTTTAAAGCCGATTCACTTTCTACATACAAGCCCAGTTCATCTGCCGCATTTAAAAACTCTTCCGAAGGTGGGTAGTGGGAAGTACGGATATAGTTGAGATTACCCGCTAAAAACACTTCAACATCTTTTCTATCCAAAATTGGATCAGATGCTCTACCCATTAACGGATGTACAGCATGACGGTTTACCCCTTTCAACTTAACCGGACGACCATTAACCAAAAGTTCATTACCTCGAATCTTAATCTCACGGAAACCAACTTTTTGTACATTCGATTGTACCACTTGAGTTCCATTCAACAATGAAGTAGTCAATTCATACAAATACGGACTTTCAGCAGTCCAATGCTTTGGCTTTGATACCCGAATATCCAGATCAAACGGTATTGTCTGATTTCCTATCGCCGATTTTTTAGCTGTTTTCTTTTCAAAAACAGTTTTACCACTTTTATCTTTTAGCGTATATTGAATAGCTAGATCTTGATTTCCGGATTTATGATTAGCCACAAGTGCTTGCAAATGAAGTTTAGCATCTTGATATTTAGGATCAAATTTAACCTCCACATCCAAATCAGCAACATGAGTCTCAGGAAGCGCAAATAAAGTCACTTTCCTCAAAATACCGCCAACCGTATGCGCTGCGTACTGGGACACACACGAAAGAATATCACTGATCGTATTGGCGCGGACCTCGACAGTCAAGACGTTGGCACCCGACTTCACGGCTTTCGTAACATCCATTTCAAAGGCGACAAAACCTCCTTCATGTTCCCCGATGTATTGCCCATTCATTTTCACCACAGCATTTGAACTGACAGCATCAAATTTAATGGCAATACGTTTACCTTTCCAAGATTCGGGAATAGAAATCTGTTTTTCATAAACCGCTTTTTCACCCGCTTTAACCTCATATCCTTGCATTTCCCATTCACCAGGAACTTTTATAGTCGCAGGTTTTCCATTTTCAACCCGAAAGGACCATAATCCATTTAATGAGATCTGCGGTTGATCGATACCTTCCACCTTCGCAGGTAAAGGAGAAAGTATTTTTATGTTAGCACTTTGCTGCGCCAGACCTAAGTGTCCAAACCCCAGTAGCAGTACAACCATTACTGCGTTAATCTTTTTTATATTCATCGGAATAACATTACATCTTGAGCACACATGCTCGGTTTATGTATAATTTAATTGTTCGTTGATGAGTAATAAGCTTCTTATTACATGATACCATAGGTATCAAAAGCTTCTTTAGCACCCATACCCTCTAAAACCTTTTTCAGAACAATTTTTTCACTACGTGCTTTTTCCAATGCCCGAGTAAAAACTTCAACCTCATGCTCCTTCGGCACTAAACAAACACCATCAATATCTCCGATTAAAATATCTCCATCTTGAATCATAATATTGTTGATGCATATTGGCACTCTCCAATCAATCACCTTGCCACGAGGAGCTTGATCCTGTGCATAATTACCCATTGAGAAACAAGGGAAATCTAGTGCTAAGATACCATTCGTATCTCTAGAATAGCCATTTACAATCGCACCAGCAGCACCCAGCATTTTTGCTCGTGCGCTCATGATTTCACCCCACAAAGCATAACTTGGTGACGAGCCACTACAAATATAGATTTCATCCTCTTTAAGATCATCCAAAGCTTCCAGCATATACCCAAAAGTTTTAGCTAGAACCGGATTTTTAGATGTTGACTCTCCCAATGAACTTACATCGGCTTCCAATACAGTCATTGCTCTCCCCACAACAAACATATCGTCACGAATGGAACGGATATTGGGTGGTAAAAACTGATGGTACATCCCCATCTTATCCATAATATCACCAATGACTGCTGTAAATAATTCTCTGCGGATCAGCGCGAATAATTCCTTATCATTGTTCCACTCTACTTGCAAATTTGTCTCCATTTTATATTTTTTATTATTGCTATTATTATTGATTACCAAAAAACGATATACAAGGCGGTCAACACGCCTATAATTAACAAACTAACCACTTTAAATAAATCCGACACCACAAACATTTCCTTCTCTAAGATCAATGCCTGCTGCTTTTTTCTTTTCTTATCAAAGACACTAATGACCGTCATCGTGATCACTGTACAGACAAAAACCACAAGAATACGATTCATAAAAGGCATCTGATCCAACCATACATTCTTAAACAAAATCGAATAAAAGAAAGTCGATAGCGCTCCACCAATAGCGGCGTTAGAAGTTGTCCATTTTGTCAAAATACCCATTAAGAAAATAGCCAGTACACCAGGTGTTATAAAGCCCGTAAATTCTTGAATAAATTGAAACCCTTGATCCAGATTACTTAATAATGGTGCTAATGCAGCTCCAATAAATAGCGAAACTACAACCGAGATTTTACCCAATTTGACTAAAAAAGACTCTTCAATCGGTTTGGTTTGCGTATTTTTATAAATATCCAGCGATACAATTGTCGCAATACTATTCACTTTGCCAGCTAATGAAGCCACAATAGCTGCCGTCAATGCGGCAAAAGCCATTCCTTTAAATCCAGTAGGCAAAATCGATAACAGTAATGGATACGCTTTATCAGGCTTAACGATATCTCCGTCCATCATACCGTTTTGAAATAGCGGATTATTCCCACTCTGATACAGATAAAATGCAGCAATACCTGGTAAAACGACAATCAAAGGCATCAGTAATTTCATAAATGCGGCAAACAACATACCCTGTTGCGCAGTGGCTAGATTTTTAGCTCCTAATGCCCGTTGTGTTATATACTGATTACAACCCCAATAAGAAAGATTCATAATCCACATACCACCTATCAGCACGGACCAGCCCGGTAGATCCATGTAAGCATCACCACCATCGGGTTTAGTCAATTGTCCTTTTTCAATAAAAAGATGAAAATGAGAAGGCACCTCTGCTTTCAATACTTTCAGGCCATTCCACCACCCTGACAATCCTTCAGCATCAGCTACCAAGCTTAGTGCAATATAAGTTGTGGTCAAGCCACCGATAATTAACAGGACTACCTGTACTACATCCGTATAACCAATGACTTTCATTCCCCCCAAGGCAATAAATCCAGCCAATATGGCCAAAATCCAGATACACCATACAAATGGAACATCCGCAATTGCATGTATTGCCAAAGCTCCCAGATATAGGATTGATGTAAGATTCACAAAAACATATACCAAGACCCAAAACACAGCCATGATCATACTCACCCGATTATCAAACCGCTTTCTCAGAAATTCGGGCATCGTATAAATCTTGTTCCTCAGATAAATAGGCAAAAAGAATACCGCGACAATGATCAAACCTAGGGCTGCCATCCATTCGTAAGAAGCAATTGCAATCCCCAGAGCAAATCCGGAACCAGACATTCCGATAAACTGTTCTGCAGATATATTAGAAGCAATGATGGACGCTCCAATCGCCCACCATGCTAATGATCCCTCTGCGAGGAAAAAATCATGACTTAAAGAGCCCGAAGTCTCCTTTTTCTTATAGATATAATATCCATATCCACCCACAAGAATGAAGTAAAGCACATAGATCAATTGATCAATCCAAGTTAACATATGTAGTTAATTTTATAATTAAAATCTTAAGGTTATAGCACCGTTACATGGAGACGCTTCTAACGTTTTACAGTAGTTCCCCCAGGCAATTTCAGGATAATCCCATTTATTATTGACAAACAGTATAACTTGCTCACCCTCCATACGGTCTATGCGACAAGCTACATCACCCTTAGGAGCTATTACAGAAACCCGGGATGACTTTCCTGAAGAAAGGGTATAATAAAACGCATGCTCTTTCATACTTTTTGCTTTATTGGTCAATGGATTTTCACTTCGAGCACCTCTATCGGACCAGTAATAATAATTATGCGTGTCTTGATCCCATCCTTGAGTCGGTTTAACACCATAATTTGCTTGTTTACTTTTATAAAGATCGACACTACCCTCATTCCCTGCGAATTCTCCTTCCGGGTAATAATTCCAATATCCATCTCTCTTCCACTTCAGATGATCCAGATCATCAGGCATATAATACTTTACTCCGATCTCCCTCAAGTACCCATTAGGCTCTCCCACAGTTCGATAAGCAGTTGTCATTTCCCCCTCTTGCTTAATGGTAATATCAAAATATACTTGTAAACCCTGATAAGATCCAGCAATAGAAATAAACGCAATTCCATCTTTTATTTCACACTTAACAGTAGTTTTCTTCCAATCTTTATCGTAAATCAAATATTTGTTCGCGCTTTTTCTAACCTCTGCACCCGTTAAATGATTCAGGTTTACATCCATATTCAAGAAAGGTCCTTTTTCGATAAACACCTTCCCATTAGTAGTTGCACCTTCAATCAACCCTGTTTCCTTCGAAATAGGTATTTCAAAATTATGTCCCTTGATGATAAAATTTTCTTTACTTTCCACAAGTTTAAGTTTCCCTTTATGTGAAGTTTCAGGCATATCGATAGGTCGTTCACCAAAATAGTATTCGTAAGTATCCACAACGCGTCCATCCTGATCAATAAAGTTTAAGCGTACTGCACTACCCTCTTTCCATTCTTCCGCCGGTAATTCAAATTGTCCTTTAGCATGGGGTTCAATGGAAGGCAAGGCAATTGTCTTCGTACGTCCTTCATAAGTATATGCTAATTTTACTTCATTCAAATTGGTGTGATCATACCGATTGTACACATCAAATAGAATTTGTTTATTAGCCGAAAACTTCTTCACGATCTTGCCCTCATTTAATATCCGAATGGGAGACTGTGCTTTCTTCGTCGACCAGAATTCAGGTTTAAGTCTTCTCCACATATCAACAATACCCCATTCTCCATATCCTACAGCATGGCCTTGATATCCCTCTGGCTTAGCAGATTTTGCAAATTCATTCCAAAATGGTGTACCTTTTTTTAAATTTTGCGGAATATTAAAAGTATCATCTACATATCCCCAGATCGCACCACCCAATCCACCTTTGGTCGGAAATAACCTTCCCCACATCATATCCATCGAGATTCCCCAAAATTCTCTAATATTCGGATCATCACGTAAGGTTTGATAAGTGTAACAAGCAGGATGTGCCCATTCATCAAACAAAGCTGGTATACCATGTCCTTCATATCCTTTGGTTGTCTTTCCAAACTGTGTCAGGTTACCATTAACATCCTGATAGTGCATACTCAATATTTCATAAATCTTCGCATCACTAGATTGCGATCCAGGATAACTCCAGATAACAGGTCTGGTTTGATCGGCATTTTTAACCAGATCCCAACTTTTTCTGAAATTACTTCCGTAGATAGATTCATTTCCAATAGACCAGATAATAACCGATGGATGTGTTCTAAAAGTATTGACCATTTCGCGACATTGGCTCAGATATTGATCCGTGTGATTGGGATCATTTTGAGTAGCACCAGGTGCATAATTCTTTTGTCTATAGGTATCAACAAAACAAACAGCTGTTTCTACTTCTACATAAATTCCATAGCGGTTACAGAATTCAACAAATCGTTCTGATGGCGGATAATGTGAAGTTCTTACAAAATTAATATGAGCATCTTTAAACAATTTAACATCCAAACTATCGTAGTAAGGTACACTAACACGGCCTAAAGTAGGATGAACATCATGACGATTAGCCCCTCTTAATTTAACAGGTTTCCCATTCACAAACATCTGGTCTTCAACAATCTTAACTTCACGAAATCCGATCGCTTTACTAAACGCATACGTATCATTACCGTCTTTTTTAATTTTAACGTCAAGACGATAAAGATTAGGATGTTCAGCATCCCATTTCAAAGGATTAGCTATTGGAAAACTATTGCTATTGTGACCTTTGTTTACCACAAATTGTTGTTCAGACTCGGGAACGAGTTTATTCTTACTATCATATAATGCATAATGAACAGTAACACCTTGCGCCTCTTCCAACGTATAATTTAATTTTAAGACAGCATCCTTAAAATGCTGATCCAAATCTGTTTCAACACCAAAATCATGTATGCTATTTACAGCGGTTGCAAATAGGGTAACATCTCTTAATATCCCTCCAATCGGATGATGTGCATACCCCGAAGCGTAAGATATATCATCCAGTTTATCTTGAACTTCCAGAAAAACTTCATTTTCCTTATCAAAATTAACATAAGGACTGATATCGGTTTCCCAGCGTGTAAATCCTCCTTTATGCGTTCTGATCACTTTACCATTAATACTTAATGTCGCTTGACTATAGACACCATCAAACCGTAAGACAATCTTTTTCCCTTTAAAATCTTTCGGAAGCGTAAACTTTCTTTTATAAAAAAATGATTTATCATGTTCTATTCCATACCCTTGCATCACGGCTTCCCCAGGTACTTGTATTGGTGCCCAATCGGATTGCTTATCAAATTGAAACTGCCACTCTCCGTTCAGAGATAGAACAGGACTTTTAACCTGATTTGTTTTTTTAGGCAACTCATATGCAAACTCCTGCCCTAAAGCACCGAGATGAAAAACAGCCAAAAACAAAAATATCATTACTAATTTCAACACCTTCATTTTAAAAATTGGTTATTATACACATCAAATATTTATTACAACTGTATATGAAGCGACCACGCGTACATAGAATTCAAAGTTATCGCTCCTGAAGACAACAAACTAAAACTTGATACACATGAAATAAAACTTTTTACACCCATCTTCATAATTTAACATGACAAAACAATCAGTATTGTTTTATTCAAAAAATTATTACTTATATTTGTTTGACAATTATTAATCATCATATCCTAATATGAAAGCACAATTTATTGAACTGTCTCCCCCTAATGAGAAGACGATCCTCATCAAGCAGGTCGATCAGGAGTTTTTAAGTAACCCCTTACATTTCCATGAGTTATGTGAACTCGTCCTAATTTTAGAGAGTTATGGAAAACGTGTCGTTGGCAATCATGTCGATAGCTTTAGTGCCGGAGATCTCGTGCTAATGGGACCAAATATCCCTCACATCTGGCGTAATGACGATATTTTTCTTAATCCCCAACATAATGAACGTGCAAGAGCAATCGTACTCTATTTTCCAGCGGATTTCTTACTACAACTTACAGATGATCAAGCAACTATTAGTGCTATGCAGCAATTCATCAAAAGATCAAAACGAGGATTAAGATTTCATGGGCAGACCTTAGAACAAGCGACCGAACTAATCAAAAGTCTAGCACAGAAAAAGAGTTTTTCTAGAATCACAGGATTTCTAAATCTTATTGAATTACTCCATCAGGCAGAAGAATGCGAAAATTTAGCCTCAGAAGGCTATAAACCTAGTTTTGGAGAACAAGAAACCAATCGTATTAATAATGTATACATTTATGTCATGCAGAATTTTCGTGAAGAAGTGTCCTTAGGGATCGCAGCAGAGTTGGTTAATATGACACCCAATGCCTTTTGTCGTTTTTTCAAACGCCATACCCAAAAATCATTCTCTAAATTTGTTAATGAAATGCGTATCGGACATGCGTGCAAATTGCTAATGAATAAACAACTGTCAATTTCTGAAATCTGCTACCAAAGTGGCTATCAAAATCTAACCAACTTCAATAAATTCTTTAAAACTATTATGAGAAAAAGTCCACGGGAATATCGTAAAGAAATGGACATGTAATTCCCTAATACAGGTATTAATACAAGTTGATAAATTATTAAAGGTTAACTTTGCATCAATAATTGATAATAAACATCCAAACAAACTTTAGTGAATTCTTTAACTTTGGCAAGAACCATTAGAGCTTTCAATGAAATCATATTTATTATCATTAATGGCGATAGCTACGCTAACCTGTCCGCTATACGCACAACCTTCTAAGCAGGACAATCTTCAATCCGAACATTTAGCAACCCGTTGGGACGAAGCCATCCCCTTAGGAAATGGTATGCTTGGCGCATTAATCTGGCAAAACGATAATACCTTAAGACTTTCTTTGGATCGTGCCGATCTATGGGACGAGCGTAAGGCATTTCAACTTGAACAACATGACTTCAAATGGGTACAGCAAAAACTCCATTCGGGGCAATATACCGAAGTACAAAAATGGGGTGACAATCCTTATGGGGATTATCCCTACCCAACCAAACTACCTGCGGCAGCCATGTCTTTTGACCTCGCTTCTTTGGGCAAAGTCGTCTCCAATGTACTGGATATAAAAACGGCAACAAACACCGTCCGCTTTGATAACGGAAACACATTTACTTGCTTTATTCATGCAGATAAACCAGTGGGTTATTTTGAGATTACAGGTCAAAATATACAAAATGCACTTCCCAAATTACTTCCACATCAATATGCGTTGGCTTCTGATAATAGTAATGAAGTGTCCGTAGTCGATGGACAAAGTCTATCGCGACTCGGCTATACACAAGGGAAGTTGACCACATCAACACACAGCCAGCTTATTCACCAGCCGACCTATGAAAATAGGTTTTATGAAGTATTATTGGAGTGGAAAGAAGTCTCGCCCAATAAGCTTATTGGTATGTGGACTGTATCCAATAATGAAAAAGCAAACTTAAATAAAGAGATTCAATCAAAAACCACCAGCAAATTTACAGAAACTCATCTCTCCTGGTGGCATGCTTACTGGAAGCAATCAGCGATAAACATACCTGATGCTTTATTACAAAGACAATACTATTTGGAAATGTATAAACTCGGTGCTGCAGCACGAAAAGGAGCTCCAGCCATTACACTTCAAGCAGTTTGGACTGCAGATAATGGTGGATTACCCCCTTGGAAAGGAGATTTTCATAATGATCTGAATACACAGCTCAGCTATTGGCCTACCTATACCGGAAATAGACTTGCTGAAGCCGAAACTTTCACAGACTGGTTATGGAAAATCAGACCTGCCAATTTAGCTTACACCAAACAGTATTTTGGTGTTGAAGGTCTTAACATTCCCGGCGTTCTGACATTAAGTGGAATCCCCATGGGCGGCTGGGTTCAATATGCCCTTTCACCAACAGTAAGCGCTTGGACCGCACACCATTTCTATATGCAATGGAAGTACAGTATGGATAAGAAATTTCTTAAGGAAAGAGCATTACCGTACATTATCGAATCGGCCACTTACCTTCGCAACATTACAGAGGTACGCAATGGAAAACGTTATCTTCCACTTAGCGCAAGTCCTGAATATAATGACAATAGCACAAATGCCTGGTTTAAAGATTGGACCAATTTTGATCTCGCTCTTGCCCATTTTCTATTTGAAGCTGCGGCAGAAGTAAGCGAAGCTAGCGGACAAGTAAACGATGCCAAAGCATGGAGAGCTGTAGGAACACAACTACCCGGTTATGCAAAAAATGAAACAGGATTAATGGTTGCGGTCGATGTACCAATGGAACATTCGCACCGTCACATGTCTCCCTATTTATCCATCTATCCACTAGGTCTTTTGGATATCAATAAAGCAGAAGATAAAGATCAGATCACAAAATCAATGCGCCATTTAGAAAAATTAGGCACTCGTGCTTGGGTTGGTTATTCCTTTAGCTGGATGGCTTGTTTACATGCCCGTGCAAAAGATGGCGATCAGGCAGTTCTTAATCTCCAAAAATTTGCAAATAACTTTTGTTCGACCAATTCCTTCCATGTCAACGGAGACCAGAAAGGTGGACAATATTCAGGTTTTACTTATCGACCATTTACATTAGAAGGCAACTTTGCATTTGCACAAGGTATCCACGAATTGC
The DNA here is from genome assembly GCF_042686355.1 of Sphingobacterium anhuiense. NCBI lineage: Bacteria > Pseudomonadati > Bacteroidota > Sphingobacteriia > Sphingobacteriales > Sphingobacteriaceae > Sphingobacterium > Sphingobacterium anhuiense. Next base: position 488,310 of record NZ_JBHUPE010000005.1, on the reverse strand, counting down.
TGCTACAGAGCAAACAAGGTTATGTGGAGCTATTTCCTGCAATCCCAACAAGTTGGAAAAACATTTCTTTTACTGACCTCAGGGCAGAAGGAGGCTTTTTAATTAGCGCTTCTAAAACAAACGGTCAACTTGATAAATTGATTATTAAAGCAGAACAAACCGGTATTTTAAGATTGCGCTATGAGCAACCATTAAAATCAAAATCTAATAAAACGATCAGTAAAGAAGGAGACACGTATAATATCTCTTTAAAAGCAGACGAAAAAATAGAACTTGAAAAAATATAGTCAAATATAAAACTTCCCTAAGATGATATAAATCGAAAAATTAGTGGTAATAAGACGAAATGAGAAGAGCCCAATAAATATTGGGCTCTTCTCATTTTAAAATTAATTTTATGTCCTGTCTAATATTTTAGCGCTTGCAAGAAACTACCTAGCCACAGCGCATTACGCTTCAAAAGAAATTTATTCACCTAATACCTTTTGAATTACTTTTGACAACGCTTGCGCCCATTTCGTATAGCCTCCAGACAGATGGATCCCATCAGGGCTATAATCATCCAACGATAAATTTCCATCAGCTTTTATAAACGTATCGGATAACGGCATATAGATCCAGCCTTCATCCTTAGTCTGAAGTTCCAAAAGACGATGTATGTCCTCATATTTCTTTCGGCGTGGATCCGTTCCTTCCACTCCGACAGGTAGAGGGCCAGTTAAGATCAATTTAGAATCCTTCATATTGGCACGTATCCATTTTTTTATTTCCAGAATACCTGCTACAATTTCTTCAGCCGTATCGCCATCTAAGAAATTATTGACACCTATTGTCACTACAACAACTTTAGGAGCGGCCTCCTTATATTTACCATTGATTAACCTCCAAAGTACGTTCTGTGTTCGGTCGCCAGCTATTCCGGCACAATCCCATTTGTATGACGAAAAAACCGATTCAAATGCATTGTAACCAGGTTTATAAGGAAGATGTGCTCGTTTACCACCGATCCCCTGAGTGATCGAATTGCCGACAAATAAAATGTCTAACTCTTGTTTTCTACTATCCAGAATATGGTTAATATCATCATTTTCTCCCCACCAGCCCATATTTGGATTCCAACCAGCTCCAGCCCGATATTCCGATCCTGCTGCGGCAATAACAGCAAAGTTCAGCTTACGATCATCTGCTCTTAGCAGAAAATCTACGAGTGGCGTTGGATCAGGTAAGCTGTGAGGATGATGTCCAATAGTTGGTTTGTGTATAATTTCCAATTTTCCGCCAGCAGCAATATAAGCTTTAGCAAAAGGAAGCGTATTCTCATCCGGCGGTACTATATCATCCACATCACCGACAACATGAATCGCCGGAATTTTTAATGAACCAATTTCAGACGCACGGTCCAAGGGTGAACTTTTAAATTCAATAGCCTGCTGTTCTGTCAGCTTATAAGCCTGTTTAAAGATCTCCCAATTCTCCGGACTTCCTTTTCCCTTTCCTTTACCTCCCGGCCAACTTTTAAAATTTAGCACTGGTGCATCGGCATAAATGGCACTAACACGATCCGGATAGCGAAGAGCCCAATTGTATATATATACCCCACCTCTACTCATCCCTTCCATGATCGCTTTTTTATTCAGTCCAGATTGCTGTAGAAATCGATAAAAATTATTCCAGATCTGTAAAGATTCTTCATTACCAAAACGCTCGGAAACATCACAGTAAACAATGTGATATCCTCGTTCCAACATCGCAATATCCAATTGAGGTTCATGCCCCCAAAACCGTGCACGCCATATCCAGGGACTTCCTTTAGCAACGATTTTAGGTTTCACAACTCTCGCTTCTTTACCTTCAAAATCGAACGTTTCAGAAGAAAATCCATAAAAAGACTCACGCTTTCCATTTTGAATTTTAATTTTTGAAGATCCGATTACTGGCGTTTTTATAAGCTCATATAACCGCTTTGCAACAAGACTAGCACCGATAGACGTTAGCCTTTTCTCCTTATCCAGATAGACATCACCTCCATATAAAGCAGGAGACAAATTCAGTATTTCACAGTTGCTTTTAAAAGCAAGGTCCTGCAGTTGTGCCACTTTAGCCGATTGAATTTTAGTATCAATATCACTAGGAGTACTAAGTAATACGACTCTAGCTCCATTCTTGATTGATGAAGTGATATTTTTCAATAATTTGCTATCATCTCCTTGTGAAAAATCAACATCATGATTCAGATCAAGAATCAGAAAATCTCCTTTCTTAATATTCAGATCATCCAAATGTTTTAATACATGATTATCAATAGATATCGGAGCGTTTGTTACGACATCCATTCCATTTAAAAATACTTGATACTCTTGGCCGAACATCCCTCCCAACTGTGCCGGAAAACTATTTTTCTCAGGCATAAACATCGCAGATCCTGTCGTGAATTCCTGTCCGATACAATAAATTTTACCCTTAGATTGAGCAAAAAGTATCGCAATAGTGCTCAGCATAATAAGGATCCATTTGATACAAATAGACAATAGATTTTTAATCATCGGTTTTAGGTTTAGATATCATATAAAGATAAAAAAAATCATTACACCAAGAGAGTCCTAACAGCAAAAGTTTAGCCGGAATAAACATTCCGACTAAACTTTCAATTTGAATATAAAATTTTAGAAGTGCTCAATTAAAAGTTACGATAAAGCGTCACTTTACGAACCCGCCAATATTGATCGCCAGTCATAATTGCGATAAATCCTATTGTAACCGGACCATCATTCGGAACGGTAAAATCAAAACTTTTAAGTTCCAAACTTGTACTTCCATAAGCACCTGGCACTTGCTTATTACTATCAAAATCAGGCATCACCTGCCCGGGAACAGCCGCTATTTTCACCGTCGAACTTCCTAAACCAAATGCTCCCAATTCAACTTGTAACCTATATTCTCCTTTAGGTAACATAGTTGTTTGATACATTTTTCCATTAACAATATTAGTTGAGCCCCACCCCGACTCCATATTCAGTACCGTATTGTCATCCGTACTCCAGCCACCCATTCCGCTATGATTCTGTACCGCAGCATTCACAGTCCAGTTTAACGGATCCCGAAACCGGTTAGCTTGTTGAACAGGTAAAAAAGGTTGTTGAAAATTTTTAAGATATTGCGCAGTAATATCTTTTGTTATCTTCATAATCTCGGCCTCCTTAACATAAAAGGTATCAATAGCATTTGCTTTTGGTTTATAAGAAGATCGATATGAGACCGGAGTTCCTATCTTCCAATCTGCAATAACAATCTCATTTTGCAAGCGGTTTACATTTACTTTTTTCTGTTTATTCAAGATATCCGTATAAACAATTTCCGTTCCTACATTTCCTTCCTCAGCATTAGCAAATAAAGCTGTTAATTGATCATTTACATCAATCTTAGCGCTCAATAAAATCCTATTTAAAAGGGTTGCCTCGTAGCGCTCGCCATAGACATTGACAGAAGTCAAGGTTTTAATAGACCGATTCCCTTCCTTATCAAATGAGTATATATCAAATAAATAAGTTGCCTCCTGCAGATTTTTGATTTCTGCCTCATAAAGTTTTCCTTTAACAGGTTTAAATAGCAATTCGACAGAATCCTGATCTTTATTCCAAAAAGCAAACACTTTATGAGCAGAGTGATTAGCGGGAAGTTCCCAAGTCAATGATACTCTATTTCGACCCGAAAAACTCTTTAAAGAATCCACCTTGGTAGCATAACTGATTTCCCCCCCTTTAATAAAAGGCGCAATAGGATCGTTCATTTTTGAACAACTTATTACGATCAATAATAAGCCCGATACATACCATAATTTTATTATATTTTTCATATTTTATTATTCTTTATACTGTCCCCAAAACTGCATTTCTGATATTTGTCCTCCATCTAACCCAGACCAACTTTCTAGCATTTTGACACGGATATAGCGCACTTCTGGTGCTGATGTTAAAACACCGTACTCCTCTCCGGCACGTGCATAGGCAATATCATCATTAGTCAATTGCCCTGTTGGCAAACCTGAAGGTTTTTTAGATTCATAGGTCCCAACCAACTGCCAGCTGGACCAATCACTAGATGGATTATTAGAACCCCATATTTCAAATCGTTTTAGGTTGTAATGATTAAATATGAAACTATTACTGGACGTTCTGGGAAAATATTTAAAGCGGCTTAACTTCACTTTTTTACCCAGATCAAAAGAAACAGACATCGGCATCTTTCCATTACCTGAATGCCAAGCATCGTCTCCAAATGTATTGTTCCAAATGGCGGGTATATCACGACCTGAACCTAAAGGTGGCGTGTCATTATCATACTTAATGGCCCGGTAAAGATTCCGATCCAAAAGCAGTTCCTCAATAGGTAAAATATCTTTAACAATAGGTGCGGAAGTATTCCCAAACTTGTCTTTGATGACTACAACAAATGTGACAGGCTCTGGTTGATAACCTCTAATATTAAAAGAGATACTTTTTACCTTTGTATAAAAAGTACTAATAGGTCTTTCCATATTTGAACTTGGAACTTTTTGTGAAACTAAAATTCTGAAATCTGATTCCGACGGATTATTGACAATGATCCCCATTCCCCCAAAATCATCGATTAGTCCAATCGTATTTGCTAGAGTTATAATAGGCGGCATAGTTGGCTTTACCTCTATGACAACGGGGGTAGAGCTATTCTCACCTTTATCAAAAGCTGTCAACTCGACTTTGTATATCTTTTCTTCTCCAAAACCATCCACCACCAACGAATCATTATTCTTTGAAGATTTTGTTTCCCTGTAGACACCAGGTCTAATCTCATACCTCGCTTTAACATAAGACAAGTCTGCATCAGTGGGGACTTTATAATGTAACACAGCACGTCCCGGACCATTTTCTATTTTAACGTCATTGACCACTCCTGGACCTTTCCCATCCGATGATAGCGGTTCTGTTGTACCTAGATCTTCTTTACAACTAATAGTCCATAATATCGAACCAAGTAAGATCAATCGTAATATTTTAATTTTCATAATAGATCTTTTAATTACCATCCCAAATTTTGAACTAAATTTTTATTGACTAGTATATTATTATCCATGATCGGCCAGAAATAATCTTTTATTTCGAAGCGAGGCGTAAACAGGACTCTTTCTCTATAGAATCCTTCCATACTTTCCTGATTGATATCCCAGCCTTTAATTGTTTGGCTCATTACTTCAGGCGCAGTTTTCCATCTTCTTAAATCCCAGAATCTACTTCCTTCAAATGCCATCTCAATTAACCGCTCTTGTCTGATAATATCCCGAAGACCTTCTTTCGTCGCAGGCTTATTTGGATTAGATGAATAATTTGTCCAAGACTCCTTTACTCCTTTCAAGCCAGCGCGTGTCCGTACCTTATCCAGATATACAAGCGCATCATCACCAGGACCATTAGCTTCATTAGAGGCCTCTGCAAACATCAGATATAAATCTGCCAAACGTACATTCGGCCAGGTATATCGCTGGATACTATAATCACTTCCTTCGTACATCGTATTCAAGTAATTAACTAATTTCTTAGGCCAATAACCTGTTGCAGAAAAATTACGGATATTCGTCTTCCCAGCAGTCTCTTTAAATCTGGCTTTGACGTAATTCGTATTAACAGTTCCATCTTCATATTTTCCGAGACCATACCAGATTCCCCGATCAAATCCCATATCGGCATAAAACCGAGGTTCACGATCAAAATGCAATTGTATGGTAGATTGACCTTCTTTCACATAGTATTTATGATCAACCTCTCCCACGCGATAGGCAAATCGATCAGCGAAAGGATAAGTTTTATCTTCCTTTATCGGCACCCCATTTTTTGAATAAAACAGCTCTGTCATTTTCATAGTAGGTGAAATACACGATAAAATGCTATAATTATTGACTACACGGGCCATAGAAGCATCTTGCAATGTGGAAGTATTGCTGTTTGTCAATCCCCAGATAATTTCAGGATTCCATTTTTCCGTTATTGCCCCCTGTATTGACAATAAAGTACGTGTTTCATCTGAAAGCGTTCCTGTTCCTGCTGTGGGCAAAAAATCATAAAGCTTTGAACCACTGGCCTCTGCCGAAAGAATCGCTTCTTTGGCAGCATTCATTGCAACTGTCCACTTTTCCTTCTTTTCTACCTGATTGAATAACTGCTTTCCAGTATTATCCATAAGTGAAGCCATCTCCGTATTTCCATTAAATAATGGACTAGCGGCGAGCAACAAAACACGAGCCTTAATGGCCAATGCAATAGGTTTTGTAATTCTACCCAGATCGTTAATGGGACTTTCTACTTTATCCGGAAGATTTGGAATAGCCTTATCTAAAGTTTCCACAATATAATCCACTGTTTCATCAACTGTGGCCCGATACACTCTTACTTCTTCAGGTGTTGATGAAATAGGTAGATTCTCCTTTACCAAAACAATAGGACCATACATCCTAAATAAATAAAAGTGATAGTATGCCTTCAAAAAGTTGACTTCCGCGATCCACTGATCACGTTCAAAAGAATTAAGATCACGTGGAATAGTTATGTTTTCTAAGAAAATATTGCAATCTCGAATTCCTTGATAAAGATCTTTACCTCCATATGCCCCGTCCCAGTAATTCAATACCGGATTAGTAATCCCCATTTCTCCACGGCCGATAAGCCATGCTCTGTAATCAATAATAGCATTTTGATCAATTCCTTCATATAGCCATATTTCATCTCCACCAAGAAATGCAGGGTTTGTCGTTGGATCACCATCAACGGGTAAATAAGAATAACAGGTATACAGGTATCGTTCAGCCATTGCTTTACTTACAAAGGCATCCTGAATCGTCGCAATATTATCTGGCACCACATCCAGAAACTTTTTACAGGAACTGATCAACATCACCGATGCTATCAAAATACCTGATAATATATTTTTTGTTTTCATAAGTTTAAAAAGTTAGATTGATACCAAAATTGTAAACACGTTGAATCGGATAATTAAAAGCATTTCCACCCAACTCCACATCCCACAACTTGAACTTACTAAATGTCAACAGGTTATTTCCAAGAGCATACACCCGTAATTTTGAAATTTTAAGTTTAGAAAGCCAATGGTCAGGAAGCGTATATCCTAATTCAATCTGTTTTAATCTCAGAAAAGAACCATCCCGCATAAACCAAGTACTCTGCTGGGCATTGTTATTGTTCACTGCAGAACTTAGTCTTGGCCATAAAGCATACAAATTTTTATTCTCTTCAGACCAATGGTCGTCGGCATATGCTTTCAGGAATGCCCGTTGGTCGCCGATAAATGGACTTGTTGCATCGTAGTTTATCCAAAAAGACCTTCTCCCTAATCCAGAGAAAAAGGATGAAAAGTCGAGACCTTTGTATCCCATTGAAAAACCAAAACCGACGGTTATTTCTGGGGAAGTCGGGAAACCAAGGGGAACGCGATCTGCATCTGTGATACGGCCATCTCTATTGATATCCCGAAATTTAATATCTCCGGGCATATATTCTCCATACGTTTGCAACGGAGAATTACGGATATCCTCTTCATCTATAAACAGACGTTCTGCAATCAGACCATACGCTTGACTAAGCGGATTACCGATAACACTGCGATATTCCTCTCCTTTTGAAAATTCAGGTTCTTCGTAGACCAAGTAGCGATTAGTCGCGTAAGTAAAATTTGCACGCAATCCTAACCAATAACCCGAAGAAAAACCCTTATTATAATCTATAGAAGCCTCAAAAGCCTCAGATTTGGCCTTACCTACATTTGCCCTCACTGGAGCTGCCAACCCCATCGTACTTGGAATAAATGCCCGATCCATCAATATATTTGTACGATGGTCGGTTGAATAATCCGCAACAATTGTAAAATCTTTAATATTCAGATCCATACCAAGGTTCAAGCGTCTTGATTTCTCCCATGTAATCAAAATATTATCATATCGATTAATCGATACACCTGGCCGGTTTCGTGTAAAATTTTCCCCAAATGTGTAACTCATCCCGCTATTATTCAAGTTAACATCTGATAAATAGAAAAAACGGTCTCCAGGACCACCAATAGCATCATTACCGATAAAACCATAGGTAGCACGAAGTTTAAATTGTTTGACAATATCAGACATGGAGTTCCAGAAATTTTCATTTGAGATATTCCATGCTACCCCTGCGGAAGGGAAAAAGCCATAGCGGCTATCTTTATGAAAACGTTCAGAACCATTGAGTCCAAAATTGAACTCAACCATATAACGGCTATCATAACCGTAACTTGCCCTACCCGAAACCCCTAAATTACGATACGGCAAAGAGGTTTGTAATGTAGTGGTGTTTCCTGTTGATTCTATACTATTTCTTAAAATACCAACCAACAAAGCACTTACCGAATGCTTATCGGCAAATACTTGATCATAATTTAGCGCCAGCTCTCCGTATGAAGAAGTCGCCACTTCTTTAGGAGATTGTCCGTAATCAAGCGTATTACTGCCTGTAAGTTCATTCAATTGAATGAGATTATAAACACCGTTCATCAAACTCCCCTCATCCAGCATGTAGTAGTAAGGATTGTATTTTCTACTAATAGAAAAATACGAACGTCGTTGTGTACTCGCCATAAATCTTAACTTTAACCCTTGTAGCAAAATCTCAGACAAATCTTGTTTTAACTCCAATTGTGAAAGCATCAAGGACCTTGAATAATCCTGGTACCCTCTCACCATTTCTGCATACGGATTGTTGTAAAAACCAGCACCTTCACTTGATTGATAGTTTCCAAACAAAATATGCTCAGTAAATTCATTTGCCTCATCTGGCTTATAGTATGCCGGAAAACGAACCGGATTGGTATTAACAATGCTGGAATATACAGCACTTCCTCCGTTCAATGGACCATTATAATCGTCAAAATTGCCATACATCCTGACAGCCAGATCTGTCGAAGATGTTAATTTCATATCCACATTTGATCGCAGCGAGTACGAATTCAATTTGATATTATTATTAAAATTATTACGCTTATCAACATTTAAAATACCGTTATCCGTATTCATCGATCCGGTGACAAAATAAGAAGCCACCTTTCCGCCCCCTCTTATACTCATATTGGCTTTGGTATTGGTTGTACTTTTCTTGAGCAACATACCCATCCAGTCATTGGCCGGATAGAGATTAGGATCCATTCCCGCAATTGTTGCATCGATCTTACTTTGAAAGTAAGGCGTTACAGCCTCGGGACTACGATTTATCGCCGCCTCATTAGCCTTAATCATGTACGTAATAGGATCGGCTAATTCTAAATTTCTGGTAGGTGCAGATGTATTACGATCGAGTTGAAAGTTTAAGATTGCCTTTCCTTCTCGACCTCTCTTCGTCGTTACTAATATCACTCCATTAGCACCTCGAGCACCATACACTGCGGCAGACGTAGCATCTTTCAAAATCGAAAAACTTTCAATATCATTTGGCTGTAAGCGCGCTAAATCGGTAGAATTCAGCTCTAGACCATCAATCAGTATTAATGGTTCTGTCTTATATCCAAAACTTGCTGCACCACGGATAAAAAACTGCGCATTATCCTGCCCTGGTTCACCCGATGTTTGATAAGCAATCATACCTGCTACCCGCCCCTGCAAAGCTGTCGTCAGATTACTCGATGAAGTCTTTAGTTCTTTAGGGCTGATCGTCGTCACAGCTCCCACCAAACTCTCCTTTTTTTGAGTTCCAAATCCAACGACCACAACTTCTTCGATCCCTTGATTCTCAGAAACTAAAACTACATTAAGAATTGTATTGACCACATTCGGCACCTCTTGTGGCCTGTACCCCACAGAACGAAAAATAAGTGTTTCTCCCTTATTAATATCTAGAATATAACGTCCATTTTGATCCGTGGTTGTCCCCGTTCCAGACCTACCTTTTACCGTGACAGATACACTTGATATAGAAGTTCCCAAAGAATCCTTCACCGTCCCAGACACCGCTATTTTCTCTTGCTGACTTAGAGGTGCTGCAATTTGTATAGGAGTATAATTTACTTTGGTCACAGCACTCATCTTTCGGACTTCTTCTTTTTTTTCGATGATGATAATCGCTTTTTTCTCCATAATATATTGAAGATCCAGCGGAAATAACACCTGTTGTAAAGCCTCTTCCAACGGAGTATTTACTAATTTTACATTTTTGAGCACTTTCCCCTTTAACAGGTTTCCTTTCGCGATTATATTATAATTGGTCTTTGATTTAACGACTTTTAAAAAGTCTGTTAAAGAAACATTTGATTTGGAATATGAAATAGTCTGACTAAATGTATTTGCATTTACATGTAAGACCATTAGGAATACGAACGTAAATACAAGCTTCAGTTTTTTCCACCTACATACTCCCGGATACTTTTCAAAGCACCGATAGCAGTTCTCTACATTATTCATTATCTTTGGTTAGATTTAAAATTAACTAGTACGTTTTAATTGGTTATTTTTATCAATTAGCTAGAGAGTTGCCCCTCTCTAGCTTCATAATAAGTAGATCATTTTATCACCATCACCCTCCTTCCTTTAATTTCAAATTTTGCACTTTGTGTCTTTTGCAGCGCAAGCAGATTTTCTTCCAATTTTTCAGACTTAGACAATGTTCCCCAGATTTCTACTGACCGCAATTCAGCATCAGCAAATTCAAATTCAACATCATACCATCTGGAAAGAGCCTCCGTAACGTCCTCCAGACGAGCTTGGTTAAACATGAATTCTCCATTTTTCCAGGCAAGAACTTCATTCACATCAAAATCTTGCACTCGGACATTATTTCCAGATCTTACTGACTGTTGACCAGGAGCTAATACAATACCTCTTTCCTCACGACGTACTGGCGCAACCTGTACACTTCCCTCAGTAAGCGAAGTAATTGATTTTTGCCCCGACCGGTAAGCATAGACATTGAATTTAGTTCCGAGTACTTTAATTTTTTCGTTGGGTGTTTCCACAATAAAAGGTTTATTGTGGAGGTGTTTTACTTCAAAGTATGCTTCACCTTGCAATTTTACGTAACGCTGATGTTTGGAAAAAGCAACATTAAATTCCAATTTTGAATCGGCATTCATCCACACCATAGTTCCATCCGGGAGATGGATTTTATATTCACCGCCTTTTGGTGTAATGACTGTCGACACTTCATTATTGGATTGATTCGTATTGCCTTCCAAAAAGACGATAGAACCATCTTTCTCTTTGGTGTAAACAAGATCACCTACCTGGCGCTGTTCACCTACTTGTAGATCATCAAAAGTGTGTTCATTTCCTTTAGCATCTTTTATAACTGCCTGTTTGTTTTCTACATGCGCATGTTCGTTTCCGTTATTAAAAGAGAGATATACCCAATAACCAATAATTAGCATTGCCAAAACAGCGGCACAACTTGAGATAATTCGAATAAAATTGATTTGTTTAGGTGGATTATTCTTTTCCTTTATGATGGTATACAGCTTGCGCCCGAGATCCTGCAATTCCTGTTCTGATAATTCAGTTACTTCATTATCATTATAGGAAGAATACCACTGGTCGAGTTCGATCAGTTCTTCTTCAGAAATAGTTTTATCTAGAACTTTTTTTGAAAGTTCTTGAATTCGGTTTAAGGATAATTGGTCCTTCATATGATTGGGTACTTAGGCTTATTATACTACCTACCAATCGTAAAGACCTTATCCCCTACTCCAAAATATTATTTTTTAAAAAAATCTAATACATCTAAGAATTTACGAGAGTTTGCAAACATAAATTTTGCACTCTTGATCTAAAAATAACTTTAAATATTTAAGAATATCAATAGTGCTTTCAATGCACCGCTTGTACCTAAAACGGTACGAATGCGCTTTCGTGCTTTCAACAATTGCGTTTCTACTGTTTTCTCAGAAATTTCCAGCTCCGTCGCTATTTCTTTTTGCGTATACCCACTTTCTACCCGTAGCCGGAAAATAAGTTGACATTTTTCAGGTAACACACATACTGTTCTTTCAATGATTTCACTTAGAAATTTAGCGTCAAGTTCTTCCTCAATCGTAAAATCAAATGGTTCCTATATTTTGAAAGCCAATCTAAATAGTTCTCCCGATGTTTACTCCGTGCATAATAATTTATAATTTCATACTTTACAGCTTTTGCCAAATAGGGCTGAAATGAGTCTAAGATCTGAACACTAGTTCTTCTTCGCCATAGATTAAAAAAAATAGTCTGAACGATCTCTTCTGCAATTTCATTGTCTCGCGTACGATTTTTTGCAACTAAATAAATACTAGCCCAATATCTATTATAGACTTCAGTATATGCCTTTTCAGAGCCTTCATTAATCAATTGGCAAAGCGAATAGTCACTAATATCTTTCATTGGAATAAATTTTAAAGCAGTAAGTTGTCAACCTACTTAGGCAGATTTCATATTAAGTCAAATTGGACTATCAAATTATAAAAAAAACCAATAAATATCAAGCGTACAATTGATATTTATTGGTTTTTCAAACATAGACATTAAATGTAAATCGGTTATTCAATAAAATCCAGTTCAGCTACAGTAAGAAGTTTTCCTCCTCCAGTTATTTCTGTCGATTCAACTGTGATGTATCGTGCTTGGATATTTTTAGAAAATCGATGTGTGCGCTTTGTCGGATCATTAATTAGATTCCCAAATTCAAATCGTTCAGCATCACTCCAGTTTTTTCCGTCATTACTAACTTTTATCACACCTTTAGCCATCATCCCTTTTCCGTTTTCTTTTTGTGGTGTATAACTAAATGCTGTTAAACTATACTGCTGTCCAAGATCTATCGAAATATGTTGTACAACGCCATTTTCATTTGTTTGCCAATACGTTTTTGGGTCTGCATCTAATGCCAACTTCGCACCATGCTTATCAACCTCACTGCTATTATCGATAATTTTCCACTGCTTTTTAGCAATACCAATTGTTTCTTCTGCCACCGCACCGACCAATTTATCAGTACTGATTGCTACAGCTTTTACCTGTCCGCCTTTTACAGCGATCGGCTGCGTATACACAGGCGACTGTGCTGTAGGCTGACTGCCATCTAACGTGTAGTGTATTTTAAAATTGGTGTTTAGATTTTTAAGAATATCCTCACCATGGGGTTTCCATCCAAATTCACTCTTCAAAGGAACAATAGCAACCATACCATCTACACTACGATTAAAGACCAATTGCGGAGGTCTTCCAGGAGCATAATGTGCGGTAACATTACTGATAATAGGGGTTGCTCGACTCTCCAATATGCGAATACGGAATTTATCCGACGTCACTTCAGGGAAACGAAGAATACGTTTATATCCCACATTAGTCGCATGCGCAATCTCTTTCCATTGACCATCAATCCAAGCATCTACAGCATGCTTTTCAATACGCTCTCCATTTGTACTTACAGCTTCTTGAATAACAAAGCGATTTATTTTCACCGGTTTTACTGTTGTATAGATCAGTTCTGGATTTTTATCCGACAACACGCTAAAAGATTCCATATTGTCATCCAATGTTTCCTTGCTTCCTTTTGCTCCACGTAAAAGATTCTGACCATAAGTTTCTTTAATACGGCTTCCTACTTCATGCAGCACCTTAACGTCTTCAGGTGAAAATTTTCCATCTCTATTTGGTGGAATATTCAGAAGAAACGTAGAGTTACCGCCGACCGATCGTTCATAAATATCAAAAACGTCATCTGTACTTCTGACTTTCTGATGCGTATCGTCTCTGTAAAACCATCCTTCTCGAATCGAAGTATTTGTCTCGGCCTGTTGGTAATGTAGGTATTTAGCCTTTAAAACCTTCTCCCGACTCCCCAAATCTTCATCAGTAAGATCAAGAAAATTCTGAAGTCCTGCAGGATCGTCGTTATATGGAATTACATTCCACTCTGTACTTCTCGTGTTTCCAGATTCATTCCCACACCATCTGATATCTTCTTTTCCAAAAATGACGGCCTCCGGAGCCAACTTTTTAATCAGTTCACGCCAAGCATCGTAATTGTATTTTTGTCCACCCTTTGTTTTCGGATGTGCACCATCAAACCAAACCTCGTGTACCGGACCGTATTCCGTCAGTAATTCAAACAGTTGATTTAAGAAATATTCGTTGTAATCGTCTACCTTAAAATTGAACTTTGTTTTATTTTTAAATGGTCTTCCTGCCACTTCACGAGGAATCGTACGTTGTGTATATTCGCTTAAATTACCATAAAGCCCATCAGCACTTTCAATTTGAAAAAGATCTGCTGGAGATAAATAGACCCCCAGTTTTAAGCCATACTTCTTACAGGAAGCTGTTAAGTCTTTCAAAATATCACCTTTTCCCTCTCTGAATCCTGTAGACATAATGCCATGTTTTGTATACCTACTCTGCCAAAGAACAAAACCATCATGATGTTTTACTGTTAAGATTACTTTCTTCATACCAGCTGCCTTCATTGCCTCACACCATTGGTCAGTATCTAGATTTTTAAGATCAAAGATCTTCGGGTCCTCCAAACCATTTCCCCATTCCATTTTAGTAAATGTATTGGGTCCTATATGGATAAAAGCAATAAATTCATTTTTTAAAGCCTGGTATTGATTTGCTGTAGGCACAACATGAACGGCTTTCCTTAATATATCTTCGGGATTATCTGTACTCTTAATTTCGTACGTATTCTTAACAGGTATTTTCTTACTATTCACTTGTGCATGACCATATATAGAGACAAGTCCTAACATAGATGTCAATAGGATAGATTTATTCATGATTTTAATAATTTGATTAACACAGTTATTTAAATTTTGAATAATAGTACTGAGCATTATTCAATGTGCAATTTACCTCGTAGTCCTGTAAAAGATGAAAACTAAATTAACGTATACTAAGCCTATATTACCATTTTACTCTGAAACATCAGACACAAGGAAGCAATTCGTGGCATAATCGTAATACAATTGTTCAAAAAAAATCTGCTATTTCCATTTTATTTATACAATAAAATAGAAATAGCAGATTAAAAAACAGAAACTGATCTATTTTGCTCCAAGCCCTGCTGCTGTTGGCCAGCCAGGATTCTGGTAAATAACTGAATTCGCTACTGAACCATCTGTTGAGGCAAGTTGAAAATGCTGTACCGCGATTGGTGACAAATAGTGCGCTAAAGTAAACCGTACTCCGTTATAAGAAAGCATATTCCGACGAATTTCATGTGGACGAAGATATACTCCTAAACTAGGATCAGATACAATAGCCTTTGGTTCATCGGCACCATAAACAAGTTGATCTGGTTTATACCAACTTTTCATGGGTCCCCATAATTTGAAACCCTCAAAGTGATCAGCCTTATTTATCAACTGATCCATAGAGCGCCAGCGTTTCAAATCCATTAATCGTAATCCTTCTGCCATCAGTTCATTTCTCCGCTCTCTTCTGATATTATATAAGGTCGGAGAAATTAGATTTCCAGCCGAATAAGCACCCCAATCCTTTACCTCTGATCCCATTTGAGTTGCGGCTATTGTTTTTTCAAAATCCACATCAACCATCGCCCGTTGGCGGATCTTTTGCCAATAATTCCTAGCGGTTGCATCAATGCTACCATTTTTTTCATAAGATGCTTCTATGTAATTGAGATAGGCTTCTGTTGCACGGAAAGTAATACTCCCTGTATACCCCATGCCATTATTCGTCTGTTCTCCATCATATGATATCCCTTTCCGAATGGTATAACCAGAAATGTATCGTCGCTCTGCAGTAGTCGAACCTATAGTTGGATAAGGTTCTATTGGCGTACCATGTGTCCCAGCACCTAAATTAACAAGAATATTCTTTTGACCCGGTTCTTTTAAAAACAAGTTCAATCTACCGTCTCTTTCTTTGCGAATATCTGCAATAAAATCGTCACCATGATACCCTGATCCGGCAGCGTATATGGGCAGTCCATTTTTCATAAGAAAACTCTCCACCAAGCTCCGCGTTAAGCCAACCGCATAGTTACCTAGTTGTGCATACACAGGAACATTATGTGTTACAAGACTTTCACTGTACTGTCTCCATAAAAGAACTTCACTATATCCTGCCATATTTACTGCTCCAAACATCGAAAAGTAAGGGTTTTCGTTATTTGGTGATTCAATAATTCCAGTGTTGGGCACCAGATCAATTTGATCTGCCACCTGCTTAGAGGCATCCATCGCTTGAGAAAGAAAATAGTTAATTTCACCATCGATGCTTCCTGTTGGGTAAGCATATGTTTTGGTATAATCTTTCGTTTTTCCTGGCCAATCAGCACCATCAGGAACAAATGCCGTTCCTTTGAAATATTTCAACCAAGTTCCTTCATTCAAAGCAACTCGAGATTTCAATAATAACGCCACATTTTTAGAGATACGTTGTTTCGCACCATCTATCGATGTGCTTTTCAATAACGTGATTGCCGAATCTAGATCCGAGATGATAAACCGGGCAACTTCGGTGCGTGGATCTCGCTTTGCTGCTTCGATCAAAACTTGCGGATCTTTATCATTCATTGCCTTCCTAATAATCGGAAAATCACCCAACTCCTGTAATTTCTGAAAATAGATATACGCACGTAAAAAATAGATCTCACCAATGTAATGTTCGATATTTTGTTGATTTCCCACTATTGTTTTAGCCTTCCATTTTGGCAAGACGCTATTCAGAAAAAAGTTCATCTGATAAATGTTCGAAAACTCCCAAGCACCACCCTCAGTATCCACTCTCCACTCGCCAGGTAGATATCGCTTGTTTATATCCGGTGATATCATATTATCCGTTCCAGCATCAATTCCAAATGTGCCGAAGCCCCAACCGGAGTGTGATGGAAGAATATTAGGATATTGTCCTATAGCATAACTTGCTAATTGCGATTCTTCATTAAGATATTTTTCTGGGATTATCTGCGAAGGGGGTGTAATATCGAGATAATCATTGCATCCTGCTACCATCCACAGCGGTAACACTAAAGTAAGATATTTTAGTAATTTCATGTTTTTTTGAATTAAAATGTAAGACTTAACCCTGCTGCCCACATTTTGGTAAGTGGATATACCGTACCGCTGGATCCGCCGTCTATGGTTTCCGGATCAAACATGGTCGCAACATTCGATTTTTGCCATAAATTTTCACCCGATAGGTATATCCTTCCCTTTGATATACCGATTTTATTGAGCGCATCAGCATCAATAGTATATCCGATCTGAATATTTTTAAGTCGGATATAAGCTGCATTTTGTAAATATCGTGTTTGAACTTCCTGATTTTTATTCGTGCCAAATACCGGACGCGCATAGTATGCATCAAGGTTTTCACCAAACATATTATCTGCAGTTCTAAAATAATCCATATGCTGTGTTAACCCGGTAGATGCCCAAATATTCGAGGTGGCGCCCCAGAAATAATAACCCGGTTGCCATACATCACGTTTGATTACTCCCTGTAAGAACATACTGAAATCGAAGTTTTTATAATCAGCTCCCATATTAAACCCAAAAGCATATCTCGGTGTACTATTTCCAATTACTTTGCGATCCCCCGGTTCCGATTCTGTCCAAGACCCAAAATCAATTTTTCCATCATTGTTCAAATCTTTGTACATGATATCACCAGCTTCCCATTGACTTCCAATGACAGACTGTCCGCCGTTAGGTAAGCTATTTAAATGACTTTCCATTTCTTCCTTAGACTTGGCAATCCCTATGGTTTCATATCCCCATATTTCACCCAACTTCTGCCCTTCTCTATAGCCTCCGTTAAATGAACCAGTTAAATTTGGATACCTGGTAACAGTAGAAGTATAATCCGACAGTAAAAACTTAACATTATATCCGAAATTACCCGCAGTTTTGTCTCTCCATCCTAATGTTAATTCAAATCCATTAGTTTTTAAATCCGTATTGTTCGCTTGAGGCACCGCAGTACCCAAGGTATTGGACAGTTGAGGTGCTGGTCCCACCATATTCAATGTTTTTCTTTGAAAAACATCAAATGAACCCGATAAACGATTGCTTAGTAAAGCAAAATCAACCCCCATATTTAATGTTTTAACAGTTTCCCATGTCAGATTTGCACTCACCAGTCCTGCAGCAGATGCCGTATTGGGACGCTGATTATTCACAAGCCAACTTCCAGATGCAATACCTACCGGCATTACAACATAAGTTGGGTACCAAACATTGGTATTTTGATTTCCCAGTTCACCATATGAAGCCCTAAGTTTGATCATATCGATGTATGATTTGGTATTCTCCATGAAACTTTCCTTAGTCAGATTCCAGCCTGCAGAAAATGATGGAAAGAATCCCCATCTACTGTCTGCTCTGAATCGAGATGAGCCATCATAGCGCATACTTGCTTCCAACAGATATTTTGAATCATAATCGTAATTAACACGGCTGAAAAAACCTGCTGATGCCCAATCCTGATACTGCCCAGATACTACAGGGGCTTTCGGTTGACCATCAGGAGCTGTACCTGAAGTTAAATCAATGACAGGTTGTCCAACAATCATAATACCATCTCGAGAGGCATTTAGGTCACGATAAGCAGCACTTTCGATTTGGAAACCAGCCATTCCTTTAAAGTTATGCAGGTTCCAATTGCGGGTCAACTCGGTGTAGGCATTGATATTATAATAGTTTTCTTTATAAGCGTATTCCGCTACATAGGAAGAGTTTTTATAAAGAATTGGATTTCCTGCGACATCATGGTTATAAAGTTGATTTGAAAAAGTATTATCAAAACGGCTCGTGATTCTATAGGTTGCAGTACCATAGGTTTTCCAATCCTTAATAGGTTCAAAAACAAGCTGCACCTGTTGTGTATTGATATCTTTAACGGTCTTATAATCTCCACCTTCCATCATCCCCATTACAGGTGAGGGTGAATTATAGAGAAATCCATTGGGATCTTTATAAGGCAAGGTTGGCCAGCCCTGACGGCCTAAATTGTCATAAAAAGAATTATTGAGATCCGTTGGTTTTTTAAAATCTTCACGAACAAGTCTTCCTATATAATTTAAATTTAGTTTACTGGATATTTGCGAATTTATGCGTGCTGACATCGAATATCTTTTGTAGACATCTGTATTAAATGCCATTAAACCCTTTTGATCCAATATATTCGCAGAGACGTAATAAGTTGTCTTATCGCTACCGCCTGCAAGACTTAGATTATGTTCTTGTCCAAAAGAATTATCTTTATACATCAAATCAAAGTAATCTACATTATCATTCCCCTTCATATATCCATCATCCCATTGTGTAGGATTGGTAGGATTCGGAATAATACTTGTCGTTATTTTACCTTCTTGAAATTGCTTAATGCGCTCCAGATGTTCTTGATCAAAGTGAGGTGCACCGTTTCCGTTAACTTGCGCTTGATTAAAATAATTTGCAAATGAATAAGAATCCATCGTTTTCAATGTTAATGCAGGCGTACTTATCCGTAAGCTATTATTGTAAGAAGCTACGGGGCGACTCCCTTTTTGGCCAGACTTGGTCGTTACGAGAATAACACCAAACGCTGCTCTCGACCCATAAATGGAGGCAGTACTCGCATCCTTAAGCACAGTAACCGTTTCTATATCTTGTGGATTCAAAGCAGTCAATGATCCCTCCGCTCCGTCTATTAAAACTAAAGGAGCTGATGACGATTGTCCTATTGTACCACTTCCACGAATATTTAAAGAGGGATTACTTTCCAGAGAACCGTTATTTTGAGAAATATTCAATCCTGGAGCAAGCCCCTGTAGTGCCTGCAGAGCATTCTTAACAGGCCTATTTTCCAATGATTTTTTATCTACAACAGCGACCGATCCAGTTAGATTCGTTCGTTTTTGTTGCCCAAAGCCAACAACTACAACTTCATCAATCACATTATTCTCAGAAGATAATGTAACTGTTAATTGAGTTTCTTTACCAACAGCTATCTCCTGCTTGATATAATTAATATAAGAAAATTGTAGGATCGTTTCTTGATTTGGTACACTCAACTTAAAAGCACCATTGATATCCGTTTGTGTTCCGATTGCAGTCCCTTTTGCCCTGACACTCACTCCTTCCATAACAACACCTTGTTCATTACGTACTACTCCTTGAACCGATATATTATTTTGTGCTTGAGCACTAATAGTTATGGCACAAAAAACATTAAGTAAGGCTATTTGATGCCATTTCGGGACAGACAGCCGCGTTGCCCAAAGGCAACATGATATTAAGTTCACTTTCATTATTGATTTGATAATTGGTTCAAAGCAAAAGTAAAAGAGTATGGTCTCGTAAAAATGTAAGAATGAATGAAAAGCATGTAAAAACATCTCATTAGTACGAGAGACAGTTTTAGTAAAAAAACAAAATGCGAACTCTACAATAGAAAATAAGTACATCAAAGAAAAAGCGATCAAGTAGTATTTCTACTTGATCGCTTTTTCTTTGATACTTAAATAGATTTTATTCATGGACTAAAAATCAGAAAAATAGTCCGTTATCGATTACACCGCTATAGTTCTTATTTAATAAATACTATTGGGATCCGTTTTCAATTGTTCTTTGTCTGTTTTTATCATCAATTCTTTTATCTGCTGCGGATTTTGAATGGCTGTTGGATTAAATTGATTGCTATTCATATAATCTAGCGTAGAAATCAGCAATTGTTTTGCTACAAAACGTTCATCCAATTTTTGAGCAAGATCTATCGACACCAACATCAGTTTACCAGCCCCTACCTCCGCTTCATAAGCTAGAGCCAATTTGCGGTTGTTGGCAAAATTATCAACCATTTGAATCACTGATTGACCTCCTGACAATGAATCAACGATCATAGTTGTGGAATTGATATTCAGATCCCACCATTGCCAATTGGTATGAAAGTCTGTTGGAAATTTTTTAAACATCGCATGATTAGGATCAACCAACATACCCATTGTTCCCGCCTGTTTAGGAAAGTGAACCGGACTCCAGAATACAGGTACAAATTTACCTTCCAGCCCTTTAATCTTTTTCCAGTCTGGATTTAATAAGACCTTTTTCCCTTGATTCAGCAATGTAAATGCTTCATTCACATCTCTTGTGTAATGCACATCACCATAAACAACTTTTTGTGAAGCTGGATATATCCAGATATCCCATTTATTGGTATATGCGTTACCTTTTAGATCAACTTCCACAGACAATTTTGATGCCTTCGGTACTTCTCCCAAATCAAACTGCAACTGTCCAATGCCCGCATTGTATCCATTGGAAAGATTACCAACAACTGTTCCGCTCTTCAAAAGCTTATCCCCGTCTTTGATGCGCCATACGATTTCCTGGTTTTTAAGTATTTTGCCACCATAATTCGATACCGCAATCTGTGCTTCAAATCGTTCCGAGTTCATATACGTTGCTTTTGGAAAATGAAGTAAAGGAACAATCGGCGCATTAAACTGGCTGAAAGTCTTCGCATCAATCACACCCTTACTATCCCAGAAAGCATCTAGCAATCCAACCAAAGCCGTTCCTTGGCCGGGAAAATCATGCAGATCCAACAATTGAAAACCACTTATTCCACCTGTTTTAAGCGCTCTTTCTATTTCTTCTTTATATAAAATTGCTGCTAGTTTTCCTGAAGCAGACGTAAAAGAATCGGCTTGCCCCAACATCCCTTTCTTTTCCAGATCAATTTTTACCGCCTTAAAATTGATTGGCTCCAATACACCCGTATATTTATCAATCTCTTTCAGATTAGGGTATACTGCGTATTGACCGATTTCATGGGTTACAATTGGAACTTGAAAATTCGCAACCGCTTTTTCATAATTTGTATTAAATGCCGGTGATTTCGAATTAAATACACCCTGTCCCCTTACCCAACCATCTTTCGTATATTGGGTAATCAGAAAATCGTCATTATATTCAGGTCGATCCCCATGTCCTCTTTCAAACGTGTAAGATGTATTAGCGTACAGATGCCTTCTGTCTACCGATTTTAATGAATCGACCAACTTATTCAACGTCTTCATATCTCCCTGCAACTCATTACCCATACTCCACATCATAAAAGAAGGATGATTACCATATTCACGAATCATACGGCTTGCTTCCTGATACAGGAATGCTGTAGTAGGCGCATCTTGTCCAATCGTTAAAGACCACACCGGAAGTTCGACCTGCAGATACATCCCGATTTCATCCGCAACATCAAATGCTGCCTTAGGTGGGCACCAAGAATGAAACCTGATATGGTTCAAACCCCATTCCTTTGCCGTCACAAAAACTTTCTCCCATCCCGCTTTATCCATGGGAGGATGTCCGGTTAAAGGAAAAATATTACATTCTAAAGTACCGCGCAGGAAAACAGGCATGCCATTCAATTCAAAAGCATTGCCCTTTGATGCAAATTCGCGCATACCAAAACGCACATTTTCCTTAGATTGATGTTTTTTGGTTTTCAAGAATACCTCGCAAGTATACAGATCAGGAGTAAACTCACTCCAGGTTTTTACATCACCCGCAATCGGATATTCGTATTCCAGTTCTGTTACACCGGGATTCAAAACAAGTTCCTTGTTCGGATATATTTCATTTTTAGCTTGCTGTCCAATCTGCACATTAAGCGCAGCCTTAATTGCTTTACTACCAAAATTATGTGCCTTAACCTTTACTTTAACAATTTTCCGAGTTAAATCAGGAAAAACCTGTAAATCGGAAAGGTTAACCTGATCCAATGCCTGCAGACTAATCTCACCGATAACACCATTCCAGATAATCTGTGTATGATCGGTATAAGCATGTCCCATATTATCAGTACTGATATCAAAAAGCTTGCGGTTGTCCACTTTGATTGTAATCTGTTGCTCTTTTCCCGCCTTTAAATAAGGTTTTATATCATAAAAATGAGGGGCAATTAGACTATTTTCCTCCAATTCTACCTTTTGACCATCTACCCAGACGTTTGTTTTCCAGATTGTTCTTTCCAGTTTTAAGATCACCCTCTTCTTGTCCCAAGCCTTGGGTATAGCGATAGCTTTACTATACCAGGCAGAACCTAGATACGCATGTTTACGTGTCAAGTGTGACACTTGTGGTTTTTGAAGAGCGGGCTTCAGCGTATTTGCAGTTCCCAAACCAGCATCATCAGTCGTACCCGGTAAAAGCATGGATTGCTTAAAATATTGTGTCGGCCACCCCTGTTTCTCACCAACATCCAAAGAATCCAATGCAACCGACCATTTGCCGGAGAGATCCAGTTTCTCCTGCGCATAACCAACAGCACCAAAGGTCAAGCCATTTAAAAGCAGACCATAGCGAAGAAAATTTTTAATTGTTATCATAGTTTTTGCTTATTCCTTATTCAACATCGTGTATTTAACACAATCACAAATTTAGCTAGCAGACAGCGGTATAGACAATAGACAAAATGCTCAAAAACATGTAAAAAAAAAGGAAAGTTCACCTATCCGGTAGATGAACTTTCCTTTTTTTTAATACCACACTGAAAATATAAGACCTTTTTATTGATTCTAATTCAATAATACTATCATTCCAAAAAATAAATATGTAATCGACGATTCTTAACACACCAATTGACAGCATCAAACTTTATTCTCCGAGCCAGAGTTTCAACTTTAATTTGACACCCCTAGGCTATCTTTATTTCCTGCTTCATCAATAAGATTAAGTACACGTTGTACACTACACATTTCTTCTATACCCCAATTCCGCTCCGCCGCTCACTGGTAAATTAATTCCAGTAATAAAGCGTGCTTTATCAGACAATAGAAATACGCAGGCATCAGCGATCACATCACCTTCAGGGCAGTAGCCCAATGCATGAATATCTTTCAAAAAATCAAAGACCTTATCGGGATCGGCCTGCTCCTGAGCCCATGTCTTAAGCATGGGCGTCATCACTGCTGCAGGAAGCACAGTATTGACCCTTATTCCATCTTTTGCATAGTCCAGCGCCATTGATTTAGTAAGTGCATTGATTGCACCTTTTGTCGCCGAATAAGCCGCATGATTTTCCTGTCCGATCTCTCCCACCAAACTACCCGTATGTAAAATACAGCCTTTCGACGCTTTTAAATACGAATAACCATGACGTGTCGTCAACAAAATACTCTTGATATTCACATTTATCAAGAGATCCCACTCTTTATCTGTTGTTGTATGTAAAGGTTTTGATGGGGAACCCAATCCGGCATTGTTATGAATAGCATCTAACCTTCCAAAATGGGCTATTGTCTTTTCGATACTCTCCCGTACATCCTTGTCTTGAGATACATCACAGCAAATCCCCAGATGCTCACCACCTATTGTTTTTATCGTTTCCGCAACACTCAGCTCGTCCAATCCGATGACAGCCACATATGCCCCTGCAGCCACATACGCTTGTGTGCAGGCCAATCCAATTCCCGCTGTACCGCCGGTAATCAAGATTACTTTATCCTTCAATTCTTTCATTGAACTCGATCTTTTTTATAGCTATTTATTATTAAAAGCCCGTAAGCTTTTTCTTGTCAACTTTATGCCACAACCTTGATCACGATTATAACAATTTCTGTAAATTAACGCTTTTACCCGGTATTAGTTTTACTTCAATTGTACGCTCCTTATACTTAATCTTACATGTTGTACTGTACTTTGCTTTGACAAAAGCGGACTTCAATTTACCGCCCTGCCAATTCATATCCACTTCGACAGCTCCTCGTGCTTTTAAACCTGATACTTCACCTTCAGTCCAATCCTTAGGAAGTGCGGGTAACAATTCGATAAAATCTTCATGACTTTGCAAAAGCATTTCAGCCATTCCTGCGATCACACCAAAATTACCATCAATCTGAAAAGGAGGACAAGCATCAAACATATTATAATATGTCCCACCACCGCCATCATATTTTGTATTCATATCTCCCGTCGGTCTCAACTGTTTATTCAACATCGTCAATGCACGATCACCATTATGCAACCTTGCCCACAGTGCAATTTTCCATGCATAGGTCCATCCCACACCATCATCACCTCGTTTTTCTAAAGATTTCTGTACCGCCTTAGCTAGCTCTGGTGTTTTATTCACCGTTATTTCATTACCCGGATAAAAGGCAAATAGATGTGACAAATGCCTGTGAGCAGGTTCAACTTCCTCAAATTCATGTGCCCATTCCATTAACCTGCCATCGCCTCCTATTGTTGGTCTTGCCAGTTTATCTTTAGCCGCCTCAACACTTTTTACAAAACCATCTTGTTCACCGCCTACTATTTTAGCCGATTTAAGTGTGTTATTAAAAAGATTGTAGATCACCTGTTGATCGTGCGAAGGCCCCATACTGATCTGTGCCACAGATCCGTCCGGTGCTTTGAATGAGTTTTCTGGAGATGGAGAAGGACCAGAAACCAAAAAACCAGTTTTAGGGTCAGCGACCAACCAGTCCAGATAAAATAGACAAGCCTCTTTTAAGATCGGATAAGCTTTGGTTAAAAAGACTTTATCCTTTGTAAAAGAATAATGTTCCCAGATATGTTGCGCTATCCAGGCGCCACCACCTATATGCATGCCCCAGCTCGCACTTTCTCCAGGAGAAGTATATCCCCATACATTGGTAATCGGGTGCAGTACCCATCCCGACATTTGATATTGCGTTTTTGCAGTTTTCTGCCCCGGTGCCACTAAAGAAGCAATCAGGTCCATCAATGGTCGATGTGATTCCGATAAGTTTGCCACTTCCGCCGGCCAATAATTCATCTGTACATTGATATCCGTATGGTAGTCACCATTCCACGGAGTCTGTATTTTATTAGCCCAGATTCCCTGCAGATTTGCCGGTAATCCACCATCTCGTGATGATG
Source organism: Sphingobacterium anhuiense (assembly GCF_042686355.1). NCBI lineage: Bacteria > Pseudomonadati > Bacteroidota > Sphingobacteriia > Sphingobacteriales > Sphingobacteriaceae > Sphingobacterium > Sphingobacterium anhuiense. The sequence goes on along the minus strand of NZ_JBHUPE010000005.1, from coordinate 462,426 downwards.
ATAACAGCAAATATCGACCATACTGAAAATATAATGGATACAATACCTGTTCATTCCCTGATTGCACATTATTAGCCATCAAGGTGTTTGTCGCTTGATCATTCTTCGCATTTCCCAATCTAAAGTCCACTCTATTCATAAAAGAAGAGAAATCTTCCATATGGCGCTTTTTAAGCAATGGATATGTTTTTGTTACCGCTTTTGCAACAATCTGATTATGTTCTTTCTCAAAGTTTGCATTGATAAATGTTGGATATTCTTGCTTATAGTTCGTTTTGGCCGTCACAATCAGTGTCACTGCATTTGCCCCTATAATCTGGATCGCTTTACCTTGAACACTCATCTTTCCGCCTTCCAGCACTGGAGTTACCTGTGCAATATACTTCATTCCATCGCCTCCTCTGCCATTGTCCATTGTTCCTGACATCTGCAGCTTATTGTCAACCACACGTGTCTCAAACCTTTCCGGTCGATCCAGGTTCAGAGCAACCTGAATTGCTCCGGGACGATCCGCAGTCAAACGGATGACAATAGCCTGATCCGGATAACTAGCAAACACTTCCCTCGTAAATTTAACACCATCCTGCACAAAGGTTGTACGTGCAATTCCGGTCATCAAATCCAGTTCGCGATAGTAGTTTTGATAAGGCTTATCCGATCCAAAATCTAACCGTAGATCACCTAAAGTCTGAAAACAGCCGAAAGGCACATTTGCCCCATTTCCGGAACCAGAACCCTTTCCTTTTGTAATCTGCGTTTTATTTGTAAGCTCGGTCGCTTCCTTATACTTACCTTCAAAAAGCAATTCTCTGATCTTGCTAAGTGATTTAGGAGCATCAGGATTATCACCTTCATCCATACTACCGCTCCATAACGTCATCTCATTAAGCTGAATACGTTCATGACTGACATCACCAAAGACCATTGCTCCAAGTGAACCATTACCTACAGGCAATGCTTTCAGCCATTCGGGATCACTTTCCCATCCACTTGCTGCATCTTTAACAAGAGCATTAGCCGGACTCTCAAACCAAATTTTATTCCTTTTTGCATCCTGGGCTTTCAATTTTGTGTTCTGGGCTTTCAATCCAGAGATTCCGAAGCATAGGATAACCAGATAAGAAGCGATGTGCTTTCTATTATTCATTGCGTTTATTAGTTATGAGTGTCGGTTTTAATTGGTAAAAATAAACGCATTCCACTCCGTTTAATTGTTTATTTTCTGTTTACAATTTACAAATTTAGATGATGCAACAAGTGCTCATACAAAGATATTTTAGTAGACATGGTGAAATTTAAACTGTATGAAAAAAAATTTTAAACAACTTATATATGAAATTTCCATACAGTTTTTAAAGAAAACATGGTACATTCTAATCCGTATGAAAAACCTCTTCCATATCTGACCAAGTTGCACCCTTTGCCGCAGCATCTGGTAAAGGAATTTGACAAGGATCTGTTTCTTTCCACCAGCGTTTAGTTTCCGGATCATCTCCCATTTTCTTCATATCCATTTCAAAATTATCACCTACATATTCAAAATAACTAAAGAGGTAGTTTTTTCCGTCTATTTTTTTTAAGTAAATGGAGTAATTCTGAATATTACATTCTTTTATCATTTTCAACACACTAGGCCATGCCGCTGCATGGAGCTTTTTATATTCCTCTATTTTCTCTTCCTTAAGTCCGGTTACAGATGCATACCGTTTCACCTTTTGAAGTGAACTGCTATCTTTACAGCCGACGAAGATTAATGAAAACATCACTACCCCGATTACAGATCGAACTAATACCTTTTTATTTAAATATTCCATATAATACCACAACAATTAATAACAATAGTCCCGATAATACCCTATAATTTCCAATACCTTTCCAAGCTTTTCCCCTAAGAGGTTCCAGTGGATTTTTCCAGTATAATTCCTTACTTTCGGCTGTATGTTGCACAGGAAAACGATAAGAAAATATGATTTGTATCAACACACAGATTATAAACAGGTAAAAGGCCATCACCATAAAGGGGACCTGGCCTATCCATGTTCCTGGTAAAAGCTTATTGGCGATAAAGACAATCACACCCAATGCAGAACCGATCCATAGTGTCCATTTCGAAGATGCCGCAGAAGCCTTCTTCCAAAAGATTCCTAAAAGAAATACACATGTTATCGGCGGAGCGATATGTGCAATTACATCGTTGATTCCATTAAATATACTTTCGTATTTATCTAACAAAGGAAGAAGAGCTAAAGAAAAAGCCATCGCTACTACTGCCGAAATTTTACCTGCAGTTATAAGCTGCTTATCTGTTGCATGTGGTCTCTTCTGCTTATAGATATCATAGCTGACCATAGTGGAAATAGAATTGAGTGCACCTGATATCTGACTCATTAAACCCGATAGCAAAGCTGCGACCAATACCCCGATCAAACCAGATGGCAACAATTGTGTAATCATCAACGTATAGATACCTTTTGAATTTACATTTCCGGCAACGTCAACACCTAAGCTTGTCAGATCCAACTGCCCAGTTTTAAATAAAGTGTAGGCAAATAATCCAGGAAGAACAAAAATAAAAACCGGCAAGATTTTAATAAACCCACAAAAGAGTGCTCCCACTCGACCATGATTTTCATCCTTCGCCCCTAGTATCCGCTGCACAATCGTCTGATCTGCACACCAGTACCAGATACCTAAAATGGGGTAACCTAAGATCACGGCATACCACGGCATACCACTGCTGTCCCCATGGGGACGCAACATCGATAATCGTTCAAGCTGACCTTCATCAACCAAAACGTCTTTCATCGATACCCATCCACCCATTTTATCGTAAGCAGCAAAACTGATGATAAAAGCACCGGCCAACAGGACAATGGTTTGGATAGATTCCGTTATAACCACGGCCCGTAAACCTCCGAGTATCGTATAGATCCCCGTGATAATACAGATGACAGTAATACTCAGATACATATCAAAACCAAAAAGTGTTTTAAGTACAATCCCCCCTGCCAACATCGAAAAGGCAATGTGAATCACAATTGCCGATACAATGGAAATCATCGTCAGCCATTCACGACTTGCTTTATCGTACCTACGTTCTAAAAAATCTGGTAAAGTTGAAACACCTGACTTCAGATAAAACGGTACAAAAAACAAAGCAAGCAGGATAAGGGTAAAAGCTGCCATCCATTCAAAATTACCATTCAACAACCCGGTATCAAATCCGCTCTGTGCCAAACTAACTAAATGGACCGTTGATATATTTGTTGCAAAAAGAGCAAGTCCTATTGCCGGCCATTTCAACGATTTGCCCGCTAAAAAATAATCGCTCGCCGAGCCCTTATTTTCAAGTTTCTGACTTACGCCCGCCCATATCCCTACCGCCAGTATAAGCAGGATATAGATGATTGCAATACTTAAGTCTAAAGATCCTAACATCAGGTTATTAATTAAAGTAAATCACAACTACTTCCTACTTCCATAGGAGTTTTATACACGCCCCCTTCAATCTGTACAGGATGTACAAAATGGGATTTTAAATGCGGAATATGTTCTAAAAATAATGCTTCATGACCCATGGAAATATGATTAAAAAGCACCAGATGCTGATGCAATTGTCCCATATCGCCCACATGAGGCACTACCGGAATATTATATTTTCGACATAATAAACTTACACTGATAAATTCACTAACACCACCTACCCTGACAGCATCGACCTGCACAAATCCAGCGGCATTTAGCTGTAGATAATTCTTAAATACAATACGATTGGGGACATGTTCACCCATTGCAACCTTAATTGGCGCTATTGCATCTGTTAATGTCTTATGTGCTAGAATATCATCTGGATGTGTCGGCTCTTCAATCCAATAGGGATTCATCGCTTTCAGTTCATCACAGATCGACAGTGCCTGCGGAAGTGTCCATTGCTGATTTGCATCCAGCATGACAGTAGCGGCATCGCCGGCTACCTCCCTTACAATATGAGCACGTTTAATATCACGGAGCGGATCCGTACTTCCAACCTTCAGTTTCATCGCACTAAAACCATTATCTAAAGCCCTACGGCAATTCTCGCGCACTTGCTCATCCGAGTAGTTAAACCAGCCCACTGAAGTATCGTATCCCGTATAGCCACTATCAATGATACCCATACGGCTATCCTTCGTGGCCAAATTCGTTTCTAGCAAAGCAATCGCTTGCTGAGCGGTCAATTCATCTTCTAAATACGATAAATCAAGGGTATTCACAATCTCCGTTGCTGTCAGATCAGTCAACAATTTCCATAGTGGCACGCCTCTGGTTTTTGCCCAAAGGTCATAACAAGCGTTGGTCACTGAAGCCAGTGCCAAATGCACAATTCCTTTATGGGGACCCAACCATCTAAATTGCTGTTCATTGCTCAGCGCATTGAATATACGGCCAAAGTCGGCCATCGTTTCTTCTATCCCTTTACCCACTAAGCGTTCAGCGTAAAAGGCTGCTGCCTTACATACTAAATCATTACCGGCTCCAATGGTAAATGCTAATCCAGTACCTATGCGGCCTTTGTCATCCACTAATCTAGTTACCGCATAAGAATAAATTGGGTCTTTATGCACGGCATCACTTCCCGCTCCCGTATTCAAAGGGAAGCGTTTATCTTCGATATCAAATCTCGTTATCATCTATTTATTAAACAGTTATTTTATTCATTATTTAGCTATTCCGTCAGCATCAATTATTTCGCTCCATGTCAACGCACACAATCTTTTGGACATCTTCAATCAAAACAACTATGCAAAACTGTCACATCAGTCATCCTGATTTAGACATAAACAGCACAGGTGTACAAGAGATCATAATATGATTAACCACTACGTATTTCGATTTACCACGATAAGGTTTATTTTATCACTGGCTTTTAACTGATCATAAAATTATAGTAAATAAACAGGTTTGATTGACGGATTATTAATCAGTATTGATGCTATATTAACCTAAAACCTTACAATAGCTTCTGGTATGCTGTATTTTTGTTCAATTTGATTACCCAGAACATCAACTGCACTAAAGATATACGATCAACTAAAAGAGATGTGTTTACTAAGTACACGAAGCATCTATACCGCTTAAGCAAAAATGTGGCACAGAATTTTTTCTGCGCCACATCAAATTAAACTAACATTCAATTCGGATAACTTCATTACTGAGATCATCTTTATAAATCATCTTAAAACCTACAGAATATAGCTATTATTATATGTATAATTTTATATTAATTTATTACAAGAGCTAGTAAAAGGAACTCGCTCTTGTAATAAGCTGAGTTTCTTCGTCAGCACTTACAATTTTCTAAATTAAAAATCAATAACAGCCTTAATCAGATTTTGATCAGGTTGATACAACTTTTCAAAATTTTCAATAAGATTGTCAAACGGAATACGATGGGTAATGTAACCCTCCGTATCAATAAGTCCTGCTTGTAACAGCTGGATTACTTTCTTAAAGTCTTGAGCACGGGCGGAACGGCTAGCTTTTAAGGTAATTTCTTTCCGATGAAAATTAGGGTCATCAAAGGTAACTGTACCTACAAATAATCCTACAAAAACAATCGTTCCCCCTTGAGCAACGAGGTTAAAGGAATTTTCCATAGATACTTTACTACCCGTTGCATCAAACAGCATAGTCGGTAACTCCCCTTGAAAAGCATTTTTGATAGCATCTTCAGTATGATCGGACAATAAGATGGTTTCTACTTCAGGAAATTTATGCTTAATAAAATCCAACCTGCCTTGCAACAAATCCACAACCGCAACTTTCACTCCCGACAAGCGTGCGATAGCAGCAACGCCCAATCCGATTGGACCTGCGCCGATGACCAGAACAGTGTCGTCGTGCAAGATCTGAGCGCGGTCTACAGCATGCGCACCAATCGCCAGCGGTTCGACCAAGGAAATCTGATCGTCATCAAGTCCATCTGTAAGATGTACATTGACAGCTTTATAAGTAATATATTCCTGCATAGCCCCATCCTCATGAACGCCCAATACAGTAAAAGTGCTCCCACAATTTGTTTTCCCTCTGCGCACAGCCTGATCTTCTATCAGATTACGATACGGTTCTACTGTACACTTGTCGCCAACCTTAAGTCCTTTCACTTCACTTCCTAATGCAATAATCTCGGCCGATACTTCGTGCCCTAAAATACGAGGATAAGTAAAAAAAGGCTGTTTGCCTTTGTAGGCATGCAGATCAGTACCACAGATCGATACTTTCTTAATTTTCAACAGCACTTCATCCGGTTCAGGATCTGATGGCTTTTCTTTGGTAATTAATTCGAACCGGCCTGGTTCATGCAATATAATTGCTTTCATATTTTTCTTTTATAATCTATAAATTAGACAATCTAAATCTGAACGTTAAAAATTAACCGTCGCCCCACCATCAATGGGCAATAAAACTCCGGTAATATAACGTGCTGCTTGAGAGGAAAGGAAAACAGCGGCATTCCCCACATCTTCAGGTTTTCCAAACCCTTCCATAGCAATCCGATTGACAATCTTTTCTTTTCGTTGCGGATCATCGCCTATAGCTTTAAAAAACATCGGACTTTCTATCCATCCCGGAACTAACGTATTGACCCGAACATTATATTTTGAAAATTCAGTGACCAGATTTTGCATCAAACCAGTCAAAGCAGTTTTAGAAGTGCCGTAGGCCGATACACGATCCATACCAAACATTCCGGTCATAGAGCCAATAAATAAAATAACACCATCTTTTCTTTCTACCATTTTAGCAGCACACGACCTGCTTAGGCTAAATACACTGATCACATTGGTCTGAATAATTTTTTCAAATTCAGCATCAGATGTATCCAATGCATATTTTTTTAAATGAACACCAGCATTGTTGACCAAAATATCAATTGGTCCTACTGCAGATTCTATACGATCTATCAATTCAGGAATAGATTCGGTATTTGCCAGATCAAAAACAAAATAATGAACATCCCCTCCTAACTCCTGTTGCGCCTGCTGAAGCGTTTCTTCACGACGTCCGATAATGATCACTCTCGCACCGGCCTCCAACATTGCTTTTGCTATCCCAAAACCAATTCCTGTTCCGCCACCTGTTATCAAGGCTGTCTTGCCTTTTAATGAAAATACTGTCAACATGCTATATACTTTTATTATATCTTAATAGTGAATTAAATCATTACTAAGTTAAAGGCTTAAAAAATTAAAAACCAATTGGCAATTCACCAATTTATACGCTATATTAGCATAATTAAAAAACCAAACTTTAATATAGCAGCAATAGAGCATTGCTTCGGGAGCATATTAAAGATCTAGATATTATGAAACCAGTTCCAGCTAAAATATTAGAAGGTAAAGAAAATGATGTATTTGACACCAAAATCGTCAATTCGCCCTATTTCTCAACGCTATTTCATTTTCATGAAGAATGTCAGATAAATTATGTCGTCAAAAGTGAAGGCACCAGAATGATCGGTGACAGCATTGAAAGTTTTAGCCAAGATGATCTCATTTTGGTAGGTTCTAACATTCCTCATGTCTGGCACAATAGGAAAGAGTATTTCATTGCTACTGAGAATGAAAATCAAGCTAAGTCAGTGACCCTATTTTTTCATCCGGATAAGATTCTTAAGATTATTTCCCAATTCGGAAACGTCAAAACGCTTGCTGATTTTTTTCAGCTGAGTAAACGATGTATGCGTTTTAGAGGTAAAACCAAATTGCAGATAAAAACCTTATTGATCCAATTAGCAGATGAAGTTGACGTACTCACCCGTTTGAACCTCTTAACTAAAATATTGCAAATACTGAGTGAGACTAAAGAATACGACTTACTGACTGGAGCAGGTTATACCAATACCTATCAGCTCAAAGACAATGACCGCATGGACATTATTTTAAAGCATATTTTTAATAATTTTGCGAAAGAAATCCATCTGGAAGACGTATCGGAGATGATCTATATGAACAAACAATCTTTCTGCCGTTATTTCAAAAGTAGAACGCAAAAAACCTTTGTAGAATTTGTCAATGAAGTACGTGTCGGACATGCCTGCAAACTGCTGACACAGGAAGACTACCGGGTAAACAATCTGGCTTACGATTGCGGTTTTAACAGTCTTTCAAATTTCAACAAGTTTTTCAAAAAATTCAAAGGATTAACACCTCGGGAATACCGGGGTAAATATATGTCCTCATCTGTAAGAGGCCATAACCTATAATGTAAATTAGCCCCCTGACCATAATATCAGGGGGCTTTTCATGCTCATACTCAACATTAGGGTTTAGGGATTACGGAGTGTAATCATCATTTTGTTTCAGTTGTTTATTTTTATCCAGTTCATCCTGCGCAAAAGGTAAAACATTATTCTTCTCACCAAATTTCAATTGTACTCCGCCCGGATTTTTAATTTTTGAAAGAACAGTTTCCATTTGATTACGACGCTTAAGATCATAATAGCGGTGTCCTTCCAAAGCTAATTCTATCCGTCTTTCATGCAAGATAAAATCACGTAACTTGTCTTTCGTATTGTACATTGCCTCATTTACTTTCGGCATACCTACACTTTTTCTTTCCCGGATTTCATTCAACGCTTTGTAGATGCTTTGATCAGGACCGCTCACTTCATTTTTGGCCTCGGCATACATCAATAAAACATCTGCGTAACGGGTATGGATGATATTTTGATCTGTCAGTGGCGTCTTTGTTCTGTTGAACGGCAGCATCGACAGGTCTACGTATTTTTTCTGAACATAAGTCGTCAATAGCGGATCTGACTCTTCAAATACTGATCCATCCGGATTAATATATTCTTCAGTCGGTACTTTGATCGTATATTTTAAACGAGGATCTCGATTGCTGTATGGATCTGCTGCGATATAACCTGAGCCCGGTTCATTGATCATTTTACCGTTAGCCATCTCATAAGCATCAACCAGATTTTGATAAGGTGCGATACTTCCGTACCAAGCCACTTCCACCAACAATCCTTCACCTCCCTGTGGATTATTGGGAGCGGAGTATTTCGTTGAAAATATAATTTCTGGATTATTTTGTTGCGTAGGTGTGAAAAAGAGATTTTGGTACCCCCCTTGATAGATCTGAAATTTACCTCCAGTAATGATATCATTTGCTGTACTTGCTGCCAAAGGCCAATTTTGCTGATAAAGATATACGCGGGTTTTTAAGGCCTGCGCACTTCCTTTTACGGCATGACCAGTTGTATAAGCGAGATCAGGAAGGTTAGATATTGCATAATCCAGTTCACTATGAATAAATTTTAATATATCTTCTTTCGAACTCTTCGCAATCTTACCTTCATCCACAGTCTTTGGCTCCGTCTCATACAGGATCACCCCACCAAAAGCCTGTACCAAGTCGAAGTAAAACATAGCCCTGATAAATCTAACCTCAGCCTTATACACTGCTTTTTGAGCATCGGTGCTTGGAGCTTTGTCAATATTTTCTAAAAAATAATTACATCCCGAGATTCCTGAATATGGGGTATTGTAAAATGTGCCGGTGACATTCGTTGAGTTAACGATGCCCTGTGTGAGATCGCCAAAACCATAAAAACTATGTCGATCCAGTGCATTGTCCGAGTAGGTATCCAACCATAATTTTCCCTGTCCATAAAAACCAGACTGTAAACGTCTGTATACACCTGCTAAAGCCAACTTTGCATCTGCATCAGTTGTCCAAAAAGTTTCCCCAGCTATAGCTGCAGTCGGATTTTTATCCAGAAAGTTTTTATTGCAAGAGGTAAGCATACCGATCATGAAAACTGTGATCAAAGATATGCTAGTATGTTTTGCTTTCATTGTTGCTATTTTTATATTACTATCCGTTTTTTTTCATTATTCTAACCGTCTAGATTAGTACTTGATCTTAATTCCTGCAGTGTACATCTTAAGCTGCGGAAATTGTGCAAATCTTCCAGAGCCTGATCTTTCGGGATCATTACCTTCGTATTTGGTCCAAGTAATCAGATTATCTCCAGACACATACACCGTGATCCCTTTAGCCGCGATACTTTTGGTAATGGACTCAGGAAAAGTATAAGACAGGTATAGATTTTTCAACCGTAAGTAAGATGCATCCTGCAAGAAGTATGTTGACGGGTATCCCGATACGCCGGCATAACCTGACAGGTATACTGCCGGAACGGTGTTGCTCGGATTAGTCGGTGTCCATGCATCCAAAAATCTCGTCGGTGGTGCTGATCCCTGCATAAAAGGATCGTAACCCCATTGGCTAACCTGCACCTTTTGTCCCTGTACTCCTTGAAAGAATGCACTTAGATTAAATCCTTTCCAACCTGCATAAACATTGAAAGAATAACTGTAATCCGGAAATCGACTGATCCTTATACGATCTTCTGGACCAATACTTCCATTTCCGTCCACATCTCGCATCTTCAGGTCACCGGGTTTAACTGCCCCAGAATTTGGCTGTTTAGGTGAATTGTCGATATCAGCCTGGCTCTGAAAGATACCGATCCAATCGTACAAGAAATAATTATTATAGGGTTGACCAACTTCAATTGTTCCTAACGTTTCGGCCAATCTGCTCGTTACTTTATTACGGTATCTATTAAAGATTACATTAGCTCCATAATTGAATTCGCCAATGCGATTCTGATGTCTCAGTTCAAATTCGATCCCCTTATTGACCATAGCACCTGCATTCACGATGGGAGGCGATAAACCGATACTTGCAGGAACATCCGTTCTTGTTTCTAAGATATCTGTTGTATTTTTATTGTACCAGTCGATGGTTACACCAAAAAGTCCTTTGTAAATATCTACATCTAAACCAAAATCCGTAATCGCGGTTTTCTCCCAGCGTAAGTTCTTTTCTACCAGACGTGTTTTCATAACCCCTGCTTCCAGACCATTAAACGTATATGTCGTTCCATCAAGAATATCCTGATAAGGATAATTATTAATTTCCTGATTTCCCAACGCTCCATACGATGCCCGCAATTTTAGATTATCCAGCCATGTTGCTCCATTTTTAATAAAATCTTCTTCTGAAATGCGCCAAGCAGCAGATGCACCGCCAAATGTTCCCCATCTATATTTCGGATCAACACGTGATGTACCGTCATGACGGATATTCCCTTCCAAGAAATACTTTCCCTTATAGTCGTAGTTCACTCTTCCAAAGAAAGATTTGAGTGCCCACTCAAACGAGCTGCCGTTCAAAGTTTGATCTTTTGGAGAACTTCCATCCAATTCCATGATCGTATTATTAGGGAAGTTATAACGGCCACCTCCTAGGGAAGTACTTCTATTATCCTGCTGTTCATAGCCTCCCAATACACTGATATTATGATCTTCAGCGATCGTCTTTATATAGTTTAGTGTTGAGTAGAATGTTTTGGTAATATTTCGACCAGATGATTGCCTCAGTCCAACAAAGCCCGGATTTCCATTGCCTGACTGCTCATATTCGCCTTTATCATTCGGATGGAAAGCGTATGCCGGACTACCAAACTGACGTTGTTTATATTCTTGATTAAAAAACGTAAATGCTGCCTTCGAAGACCATTTTAAACCTTCCAGAAGGTCGACATCTACAAATGCCTGCGCATTGACATTGTAATTTTTAGTCAGCTGCACACCTGTATTATACACTTCCTCAGGCGTGCGGTTAGTTCCTCCTGTACTCATATAATCACGTCCAGCCGATCTACCGCTACCATCTGGTAACCAAGGTGAGAATGTAGGTGCAGCCGCATAGGCCAATAACAAGAGATCATCATTGGTCAACCAGGGCGCTTTAAAATCCTGATAAGAAAAATTGACATTGGTTCCCACTTTTACCCTTTTATGCACCTGTGTGGTATAATCTGTTAAACCATTATACCTTTTATACAAATATCCCTTCGTGATACTATTCTGATCCAGATAATTGAATGAGATATTGTGTGTACTCTTCTCACTTCCACCGTTAGCGCTAAGATTATGATTCTGAATAGGTCCTTTTCCCAAAACATGATCCAACCAGTTAAAATTAGGGTATTGGGCACTATTGGGGTTATTTTTATAGCTATCGATTTGCGCCTGCGTATACATTGCCGGTTGTCCGCTTCGCGCTCTAGCCGAATTGTACATTTCCATATAGGTAACCGAATTGGTGATCAGATCGGGATATTTAGTTGCTTCACTGGTTCCCCAGTTTCCAGTATATTCAATATTACTGGTTCCTACCTTACCCTTTTTGGTGGTTACCAAAATAACACCATTCGCTGATCGTGCACCATAAATGGAAGCCGAAGCCGCATCTTTAAGAACAGTAACACTTTCAATATCCTGAGGAGACAAGTTCGACATCGAGCCAATAACTCCATCAATGAGTACGAGCGGATCGGACGATGCACCGCTAGACCCAAGACCCCTTATCCGCATGCTCCCATTGTCCCGGCCGGGCTCACCCGTGGGCTGTACCACCTCAAGACCGGCGATTCGCCCCTGTAATAGATTTTGCACATTAGGAACCGGACGCTCAGTGATGGTCTTGCCCGATACACTAGCCACAGACCCGGAAAGGTTGACTTTTTTCTGGGTACCGTATCCTACAACTACCACTTCTTCGATCTGCTCACTACCTTCCTGTAGCGTAATACTATAGTTTTTTGCATCCCCGACTACAACATCTTGCGGCGTATAGCCAACAGAGGTAATATGCAAAACATCTTTTGCGGTAGCATTGAGACTGAAACGTCCCTGCTCATCGGTTTTAACGGTTTGATTTGTTCTCTTAAGCTGAACAGTAACACCGGCAAGAACTGCACCCTGCGCATCTTTAATAGTTCCAGTGATGGAAACCTGCTGTTGATAGGTTTTTGCATATGCCGCATGTACAGGAAGGTACAGCGTGCTTAAAAAGAACGGCACTACCAATGGTATGGTGGTTTTCTTTAGAAATACCCGCATGCGATATGCACCAGGCACTATAGGTTTAAATAAGTACATAGATAATTGGTTTAATTTGTAACTGGTTTGTTACTCTAAAATTATTAAACTAATCTATCCCAAATACACGTTATATTACCCGATTTGCATGCATTATTAACATCTTTAAAAAAAACTTAAGTTTAGTATGGTTTATAAAATCCTTACCATAAAAAAGCCTCTCAAAAATTATCTGAGAGGCATTTATTGTAGATCTAAAGATTTTCTCTATCCGTATGAAGATCCAATCTATATCATCAAACATAATCATTTGAAAGTAGCTTAATTTCAGTAGAAACAGCAACAACAAGCTTTTAATAGTCAATTATTTGATCACAATAATTTGTTTATTTTGGTTCCTATGAACAACTAAGGTAAATGAATCTTTAGCTTCATCTCGTTTTAAAATTCGCTGTAGGTCGGCTAGATGATTTACCTTTTCATCTTGACACCCTATAATCACATCCCCTATCCGCAATCCGTTTTTATATGTTGCACTACCTTCATCCACCTTGAGTACCAATACACCAGCTATGGACGCTAGGCCAGCCGCAGATTGCTCACCTAAGCTTTCAATAGATTTGAGGGTTGCTCCTTTCCACGTATAAATATCTTTTTTACCATCTGCTCTCGTTTCTGCTACCTGAGGGATTTGAGGTCCTTCGGCTAATGCTTTAAGACGAGGATTACGAACTCCCATATGTAGCATGTCAAAATTTTCAAAGCCATCAAGTTTAGGAACATCTAACCTGAAGTCACCAATTGACGCATCTTTAAATTTAGCTAAGATCACCTTTCCATTGCTTTCTATTCCTTTTGATTGATCGTCTAACAATGTCTGACTGCTCGTGTAGTAATTATTATCAACCGTATCTCCCCAAAATTTAACCTGGATATCCTGATGAGCCGTCATAACCACGTTATTTCTGAATACATCATGGCTATTTTTAAACCAGACATGCGGATGAAAACCATTATTGATCATCACATTGTTATATACTTTTCGATAAAACCCTTCTCTAAGTTTGAGGCCACCGCTCAAACAAATATTATTATAGATCTTGTAGTTCGTCGAGCCGTCATCCAGATCAATATCCCAACCGTGATCACACTGAAATCTGTTGTCATGTAAAAGTGTGGTCTTCACCGCATCTAACGTTACCCAATTAGGATGTAACGCTACTAGTCGATCCATTTCTTGGCGGTCAGGGTGCCAAAACCGGTCTCTTCCCCAAGAATTAAATGCACCATGATCACTCGTTTCAAGTACAGTATGAAATACATCATTATAAGCAATTTCATGGCCACCCCATGTTCCATCGCCAACATTTATTCCTGATCTAGGAACTTCATATATGGTATTGTGCAGTACTTTGATCGACGAGGCCATTGCGATCTGAACTCCAGCAACCTGTTTTTCGATCGTTCCTATTTTACGAATCAAGTTATCACTAGCCTCACAATTCATCGGATAATCCTCCGATTTAGGACCTGGAATCGTATCCATTTCATTTGCCGTTACAAAATTTTCATAACGAAAAGACGGCGATCTTACTGCATCAGGATTTCCTACAAAATTGATTGCGCCAGCACCTATGCGTTCAATCAAATTATTTGAGATTTTCACATCCCGATTATAATTACTGACAAAAATGGCATTACCACCTAAGTCAACAAATTCCGATCCTTTGATCTCACAACGCTCCGCTCCTTCGATTTTAACTGCTCCTTGCCGATAAATAGTCCAATCACTTCTCAGTAAAGGCTCGGAAGTCTTCATAAAAGTAGGCGCCGTGTAGACAAAGCGAATACCTGCTACATGTACATCATGCACATGTTGTGTTAAACTCCCCTGAATGGTTAAGATATTCTCCAACTGTGGTGCCTCCAATTGTAGGTTATTAGGATTTACTCCTGTGGCAGGATAATAATATAATGTACCAGAACTTTCATCCAGATACCACTCATTAACTGCATCCAACTCCTCAAAAACATTCTCGACAAAACGATAGGTATCGTGCATAGCACTAGGTCTATTATTCTGTTTCCCCCCTTCCAGTTTCAGTTTTCCTTCAGCATCCTTACCTACAACACGATAATGAAACCCACCCCATCGGCCGATATGCAACGCATGTACATAAGCACCTACAGGATTTTTCCAGCTCTTCACACGTTCTGGACTAATTGCATCAGCGGCATACCCATTGAACGGAAGTATTGCTGGATCATAATTTGGATATCGTGCACGAATGAGCTGCTTTCCATTTGCAAATAGGCTTTGGAAATTTATGCCTTTTGGTACCTGAGTTTGCCAGATACCGTTAGCACCTTTTGTCCAAGATAGCTTAAGTGGTACAGCCCCACTCCAAGTAACACTTCCCCCATCAATCGCTTTAATCGTAAATGGTGCATCTGCTGTACCAGACAATTCAGTTCCAACGATAAGTGGTTTGTTAATATAATATTCACCTTTGCTAATCAGCACCTCAACCGCTCCTTTATAGCCAGTTTTCTTCAATTTAGCAACACTTTCAAACGCTGCAGAAGGACTTGCATAAGGCTTATCTACAGTTCCTGGATTGCTATCTTTACCCGTCTTGGCAATATAGATTTTTTTAGGCACAGCAGACTGAGCAATAGCAGTATTCCCCTTCCAAACGATACTAAAAAGTAACATTGCTAATATTCGAGGAAAATACGTTAGAACATTATTCATAAGATGAAAAATTGATTATTTATAATAAGTTATAGTTTTTATAATGCAGCAATTAAATCTGCATCACGATTAAGGTTTTCAAAACTAATTTAACAAAATTTACGCAAAGCAAAACTATGTAGTTTTTTTAAACTATAAATGGATGGGGCATCGTATTTCAGCCCGCTATTTATCACAGTATAAATTACAAGTCTATCAACCAAGTTTGACCAGAAATTGTAATAATAGGATGCTTTAATTCACAACCGGTTTGTTATCCTAAATTTATTAAACTAATCTATCCCAAATACACGTTATATTACCCGATTTGCGCGCATTATTAACATCTTTTTTTAAAATCAAAATGTTTTTAGGAATGAACTTGTTTAAAAAAAAGCCTCTCAGTTCATACAGGAGACCTTCATCTAATTAATATCATATGTTTTTTATTTATTACGCCAATATGAGGCTTGTCCCATAACTGATACTTGTTAAAACCTAAATCCCCCTGGCATATCACGAGCCAACTGATATTAAAAAGATGACTTATACCTACCAAAGTGGCATCTTGTCATTCTGCTCCATTAAAAAATTTCAAGATATAAAAGTTTACCTTCTTTTAGCGTAACTACTGACGAAGAAAGAATCTAAAATTTTTCTGATTTCGTATCCCATTGTTGTTGTCAATAACCTGTAAATACCTCTAATTTGAGTTCGTAGCTACCTAGCCAGTTTTTATCGGAAGTTTCCATTTCAAAATATTTCGAGTCAATCTAATCCGAAATTCAATAGTAGTCGGATATAAAACAGAAATCCCTAATTCCCCCTTGTGCTAAACTGTTGAGACCACATATCTATTGTTGATTAACAGTTTTAAAATTTCATAAATAATAAAAAAAATTTATTTTAGAAAAAATATTTTGATTTTAAATAATCAAAGCTTATCTTTGTCTTAGAATCAAGCATGATTACGTTTAATAAAACAGTAGGTTTGCCCTACACTGTCTGTTTACTCCTATCAATTGCTAATTTTTGTTATTCATAAAAAGTGCGCAGTACTCTTAGAGCTTGACTCCAATCAACCTTCAATTTACACACATCCTTTTTCTTTCTAGCAGATCGATTAACTTCTGGAAGTCATATTTTATGTCTTTTACAGTAGTTCAGAATTAAATAATTTTTAATAAAAACAATAATATAATGCAAGAAGGAACAGTAAAATTCTTTAACGTTACCAAAGGTTTCGGTTTTATTACACCAGCAAACGGTGGTCAGGATGTATTTGTACATTCAACAGGTCTAATGGATGATATTCGCGAAAACGAAAACGTTACTTACGAAGTAGAAAACGGTCAAAAAGGTGTTAACGCATTTAATGTGCGCATAGCAAGATAAAAGAATTCGGGAATTATTTTAATTCTCGGTATTTTTGATGTAGTAATTAGCATCTGTGCTAATTAACTACATTTTTTAATGTACCCTCCCAACTTAAATCAGTTTCATCAACCACGCAAAGAATGGTATTTATCATGTGCTTGTGATTAATTTCCAAAAGAATATACTTGCATTAATTACTTTAACAGATCAAATCCCGTACTGAACAAATTTGGAACTCCATTTATCGATCTATACCACTATTTTTCAATTGTAAATATTTTAAATATTATGATCACTATGATTGATTTGCAATGAAAAATAGAATTACGAACACACTAAACTATAAATTTATTAATAACATATCATTTTTAGACCATGTACTTCAACCACCTTCCTACGGGTGGCAAGATGCGACGGGCAAACTTATTAAGCCCAGTAATAAAGAAATCATTACCGAATTCTTTAAGCGGCTTAACATCTTTAAGGACCGTAGAAATTGGCTTCCTTTTTTCAGCTGGTTCAAGATTGCCTGTCTTATTCCCTTTTTCTTTATTTTTTTAACGAATTACCTGACCTGGTGGACAGTTCTAGCGGCCTTTGTATACAGTATGATCATCATGGGGACCCATGGAACGATCTGGCACCACCGCTACTGTACACATGGAGCCTATAAGTTTAAAAATCCTTTTTGGCGGTTTGTTACGCAAAATCTCACAATCAGTGTTATTCCAGAAGAAATATATGTTATATCACACCATGTACATCATGCCAAATCAGATCAACCAGGTGATCCTTATAATGCCCAGGCTGGGTTTTTATACTGTTTTCTTGCAGATGTCAATCACCAGCCGATATCTAAGAACCTGAATGAGCAGGATTATAACAGAGTTAAATCCCTGATGTCACATACGGGTGTACCAGCGAATTCTTATCATCAATATAAAAAATGGGGCTCTTATGTACCTCCTGTTTATGCTATAGTATCTTCATTATTAAACTGGGCATTTTGGTACAGCGTATTTTTCCTAATAGGCGGTCATCCACTTGCTTGCAGTTTGTTTGGTGCAGCAGCTTTCTGGGGAATTGGTGTCCGTACTTTTAATTATGAAGGTCATGCAAAAGGAGAAGATAAACAAAAGGAAGGCACAGATTTCAGTGTGAATGATAAATCTATCAACCAGGTATGGCCCGGAATTGTCGCAGGAGAATGGCATAACAATCACCATTTATTTCCTAAAAGTGCACGCAGTGGTTTCAAACCTCATCAGGTGGATCTCGCTTGGTACTATATCAAATTATTGCATAAGCTGGGAGCTATCTCCAGCTATAGAGATGACAAGAAATTGTTTTACAAACGTTATCACAATCCTTATCTCGAAGCAAAATCAAATAAAAAAAATGAAGATATTATTGCATAAACTGTCATCATAAAAGAGCCTACAGATTATTATCTCTTTTATTTTCGGAAATGTTATTGTACTGTAGATTTCAATCGAGATCATTATTTACAGAATGAAAATTAATACAGGAACGCCTAACTTTAATTAAAAAGTTAGGCGTTCTTACATTAATTATTTATGATCATTTAATGTTGATGTTCATGGTGTTTTCCTTCATCATTACCTTTCTCTCCCTGAGCTACGTCAACTGTAAAATCTGCCGTGTGCACTTGTCCGTCAATTTTAAACTGTGCCCACATGCGGTATATCCCCGCTTTTTTAATATTTGTTTGCGCATATATCGGAAAGCGCTTATCTGATACTGGATGGATATGAAGAAAATCTTTATCTTTTGCTCCGATCATTACGATATGAGCCGTTGCTCCTAAATAATTTTGAAAATCACCTTCCTTTAATTTCTTAGCATTCTTTTCTACAGAGAATTGCAGATCTTGCGTTTGATTTGTTTTTAAATCATTTGCATTAATCAAAGTAACAGTATAACCTGCCGTTGTTGCTATTGCTTTTGGATTCAATTCAAAAGAACTGTTAACCGAAGTACCAGTTACTTCAAGTTTCTTCATCGCAACTTCTCCACCCAATCCCTTAGGTTTATAATCTGTAAACAACAGGTAGTTTCCTGCGACCGGAAATGTTTCTTTCACACCGTAAGTGCCATCTTGCTGTTCTTCGGGATGAATATGATCAAACCAAGATAAATCTTCCTTTACAACCAAGAGATGCATTTTCATTTCATGTACTTCCTCTAGTACGACATTTTTTTCATTCTCTTTGATAGAAATCGACAGCGCTGTTTGTTTTCCGGCTTCTATAGGTTGTGGTGAAGCTAAAATACTTACCGCTAACTTGGTCGAATCTTCCTGATGAATAGGCTGTAATTCCATACCGCATTTACTACATTTATCACCTTTATGTCCTGTTACTTCAGGGTGCATCGTACATGCGTAAGTATGTTCGTGATTGTGAGTCGAGTCTTGTTGTGCTATCATATTTGCTGTTTTGTTTTTACTATTTCCTGGATTGTTACAGGCCGCTAATGTTGTCATCGCTGTCAATCCTAAAAATATATTTTTTAAATTTTTCATATATGCATGTTGTTTGTAGACTAAATCTTGAAATCTACCTTTTTGTTTTCCATCCTACCTCAATATTTATTATCAGGAGGACAATACAAAGGTGAGGAAAAGTTGCGCTTGCTATTTTACGGTATTTTGAGTTTGATTTGTAAAATTTACTGATTCAAAAACCACTTAACCTTTATAACATCTCTTCTCATGCTCTACCGCCCTTCTGTGCAAACTGAATTTATTGATGATAAACTTAGGGGTCTTTGGCACGGTTTTCAACGTATGTAAGCTCAATAAATTAATATGATGAAACTTACTCTATTAACAGGTATCGCTCTTTTTACACTCAGTTTTAGTGCATGCGCGCAACAAAATGGAGCAAAAAAGGAAAGTACGGCTATATACACCGATAGTCTGGAACATGATCAAGAGCTCGGACTAACTCCTCAACAGGAAGAAAAAATTAATGCGATAAATAAAAGTACAGCGTCTAAGTTTGAAGCAATAGGCCGCAATTCATCTTTATCCGGCTATCAAAAGGGACAGAAGAAACGTGAGCTGGCCTTACAGCATAAGAAAGAAATTTTTAATGTATTAACTGCTGAACAACAAAAAAACTGGTTGCAAAAGTATGGTGATGAACGAGCATCGATTAAAGATAACGTAACCGACAACGCAGATGAGGCATTAGAAAAATTGGAAAATCGTTATGATGCCGACAAAAAACTTATTGAGAATGATCATTATTTAAGCAAAAGCGAAAAGAAAATACGTCTCGAAAAGTTAAAAGTCAATTATAAAAATGAAAAAGAAAAGTTAAAAGAAGCGAAAGAGAAAGCGACATCGAGTGGCTTGCTTCAAGGAAGATAATGGCACAGGAAGATAGTAATAAGACCTACATCCAAGCGCCAACAATCAATTTCATTCGCAATTCCAAGACTTAAAAAACTAACTTATTTCATTAAAACGGTTTGCTCTTCTAAATGTTCCCATATCATTAAAACGGACACCATGTGCTTTCATGATTTCATGTGCTTTTTTACGGGCGATATGCCTTACATAAAAAGATTCATTCACAACAAAATGATGAATACCATGTGTCCATCCAAAAAAGAAACAGAATATCTGAAATGGATATGTCCACCAAACGGTTAGTATCTGCGTCTGTTCGATCACGTTTCCTTTCTCTACATCTCCAAAATAATGTAAATTTGAAGTGATGAAATGGAGACAGAACTGGCGTAATAAATTTGGTAATAGAATAATATAGATAATAGGATTGCACCAGCTTAATATTGATTTAATCACTATTGGGAAAACAAAGCCAATATCAAATTTTCGATTTAAAAAGTCAAGTAATAAATCTGCACCAAAAAAATATAAAAGGATATGTGAAACGATGGTCAGTGGAATTAATCCAAAGACACCGCACAGCTTAAGTTTATGAGCAGTTTCAAATTTCAAATTGCCATTGTCTACTTCACGTTTGATATCGGAGAATAATCCTCTGACGCGAAGTAAATTTCCTAATACCAAATCCGGAGTAAACAAAAGACGTTTCAATGTCCATTTTTCACCATTGGTAACTCCTCTTTCTTCGACATCATGTAAAGTCCCTGAAAAACGATGGTGATGTAAATGCAGTGTGCGCCTAAACCATGGATTTAAAGTTAGAGGTCTTAGGATCCATACCGAAAATAACATCACATTATGAATGGCTTTATTACCTTTAAAGTACATGTAATGAATTAAATCATGTTCCAATTCATGCAAAACGCCAAACAAAAATGCATTTACGACGATTAAACTCCAAGCCGGAACAACATCAATATACCACAGATATCCCATTAGTAAACTCAGGCCTACACAGAGTAAAAAAATGCTGAGCCCTATCGCATTTTGGTATTTTAGCAAAGGATATTTAGATTTTAATGCCTTGTATGACTCTGTTATCTCTTTTCTGATTTTACTTGTCCGTTCTTGATGCGTCACAATTTTCTACCTTAAAATTTCCTTGCAAGATACCTAATCTTGGACAAATAAATGGTTTTAAGCTCAAAAGCAAACACAGCACTGACATAACTTAAACTTTACCATATATTAAATTTACCGCCGGAATTCGACTTTCCGGTATTTTGTATAAGTTACACTAAAGGGAAAATCAACTGCTGCTATAGGTTCTCGTTTTAGAGAATGAAAATAATGTATGATATCTGATCCAAATATAAAAGATACTTAGAAGAAGATTAAATTGAAATATTTAAATTACATATAAATTTTAGCAATCTATGAAAACATTAATCACCCTTATTCTCTGTCTGACCGGCTTATGGAGTTATAGCCAAACCTCGAAGGAACTTATCGGAAAATGGAAACTTGTCAAACGAACCAAAGATGGCAAGGTAACAACTCCAGAAGAAACCTACCAAATATTTATGGATGGGGGTAAATTTCAGGGCATCAGCGGTAAAAACTCCCGTAAAGGCAAATGGAAACTTTCTGATGATAACAAAGTACTAACTGTTAAAATCAGCATACTTACTGTTCCATTCAATGTGGATTATTTTGATGCAAAAAAGAGGGTAATCACAAGTGATAAACTGGGAACGCTCGAATACGAAAAAGTATCAGACAAACCGGAGTAATAAACGGGCGTAATCCAAAAATCATGTCTAAAAAAATAATAATGGAAGACTTTTCCTGATCATGCCTATCAGGAAAAGTCTTTTACTTTTAACGTTCTACCACCTCTTTTACGACTTCTCCATAATAATCTACATAGCTTCCTTTATTTTTTAAAAGACTACTCCATTTCCTAAATGCCGCTACAAAAACAATACACATCAGTGCCATAGCCGCTATTGCTAAACTTGCCAAAAGGTAATCGTGTGCAGGTAAATAGATATCCATTACTTGTAAATAACCTGCCCAAAATGTTATCAATGCCATAAATACACCAGGAATAGCGGAGCATAACGCATATTTCCCTCGGTTCATACGAAGTAACATCGTGGTACATACGATCAAGCCACAGGCAGCAAGAAGTTGGTTACTGATGCCAAATAAAGGCCAAATACTACTCACATTTCCAGTAAATACCAAATAGCCCCAAGCAAACGTAAATAGAAAGCTGCATAATATAATGCCCGGCCACCAATTTTTATCTTTAAACCGAGGCACAAATCCACCTATCATTTCCTGTAGAAAATAGCGTCCCACGCGCGTACCTGCATCGATAGCCGTTAAGATAAAAACAGCTTCAAACATAATGGCAAAATTATACCAGTAGGCCATGAGCTGATCCATAAATGGGATACTGTTAAAGATATGTGCCATTCCTATCGCTAAGGATACCGCTCCGCCAGTGCGCCCTTGCAGATCGACCCCTATCTTCTCACTAAAATGAGGTAGATCGACCATGTGCAGACTAGGGTTTGCTTTTAAAAAATCAGCATATAGATGGGCAGGTGTATTGATCGCAAAGTAATCTCCCGGCACTAAGGTGCAGGCCGCAATAAGGGCCATTAGCGCCACAAAACCTTCGACAAGCATGGCTCCATATCCCACAAAAAGAATATCTTTTTCATTTCCGATCATTTTGGGTGTCGTACCTGTCGCTATAATGGCATGAAATCCAGATATGGCACCACATGCAATAACGATAAATATAAAAGGCAAAACAGGCCCTCCGATAATAGGTCCGCCACCATGTATAAAACTTGTCAAAGGAGGCATCTCCATATTCGGATTGACAAATATAATTCCTACGGCAAGCATGATGATCGTCCCTATTTTTAAATAAGTGGACAGATAATCTCGGGGTACTAAAAGCAACCACATAGGTAATACAGATGCTAAGAAGCCATACACAGCAATGGCGATAGAAATCGTAGAAACACGCCAGTGAAACAGGTTACTGATCTGCTCCATCTGCATCAAGCCATGTCCGCCAATGATGCCAGCAATGAGCAATACACCTCCTAAGACACTTGCAAATAGAACACTATCTTTACGGTAGCGCATTATCAAACCCATAATGATCGCAATAGGCATAGTCATAATAACCGTAAAAAGCGACCAAGGTGCTTCATGCATAGCACTTATACAGGCTAAAGACAACCCTGCTAATGTTAGGATAAGGATAAAAAGGATGGCAAAGCCAGCAACTAAACCTGTGGTAGGACCGATCTCTTTGGCTGCAATACTGGCTAAACTTTGACCTTTATGTCTGATCGATGCAAATAACACTAACATATCATGTACCCCGCCCCCCAAAACACACCCGATCAAAATCCAAAGTGTGCCGGGCAGATAACCAAATTGAGCAGCCAGTACCGGACCAACGAGCGGTCCTGCCGCCGCTATGGCTGCAAAATGATGACCAAACAATACGTTCTTATTGGTCACCACATAATCCTGCCCGTCAGCAAATTCATTGGCTGGTGTACTATTTTTTGCATTTAGCCTGAGCACTTTTTGAGCTATAAACAGACCATAAAATCGGTAACCGATAGCCAATAGCAGTAACGCCGTAAATATTAATGTGAGTGCACTGATACCATTTAATGTCTCCATATGATTAATTTAACATATAGTTTGTTAATCCTTCTATTTTGAATACGATAACAAGTTCTGTAGGTAATTTATTTGGTAGGTTTATAGTTAATCCATTCTGATTTTGATCAAAATGGATTTTTTCTTTACTCCCCAGCAAATTGATCTTTGAAATTCTTCTTTGCGATTTCTGTAGCGCTAAAGATGGTATTAGAATATTTTTTTCCTTCGGATTCATAACAAAAATATATAGATTTTTTCCTTTGCATGTAAATCGCACTTCATCTGCAGGATACATAGAACTTTTTATAGTTCTTTCATTAAAATCTGTGTCATTATTTTGCTTTTTCGCACCATCGAGATCAGTTTCAGCTAATCCATTTCCTTTTCGATTACCTTGTAGATTATCCCCATAAATCGTCCATGGTTTAGATGCATAAATAGCTTCAGCATTCATATTCACCCACGCACCAATGGAATCTAGTATTAATCTGTGATTATTTGGTATTTTACCGTTTGGTAATAATTCAACATTTAGTAATAAATTTCCGTTTTTACTTATCATATCCACCAACATTTCCACAACAGTGCGTGCATTATGCAAAATCTGTCTATCTTCTTTATAAAACCAACTTGTAAATGTCAACGTACCTTGCCAAGGTAAATTCTGAATAGAATTTGCACCACCACGCTCTACATCCATCACGGTCGAAGGCTCATCTTTAAATTTACCAGCAACTATAGCATCCAATTTGCCATATTTTTCTAATTTAAAATTATAAAATGCCTCTGACGCTTTTTTACCATAATTACCATAAGGAAATCCATATCCATCAAACCATAGCATGTCTACATCATATTTAGTAGCTAGTTCTACTGTCCTTTTTACCCATGCTTCTTTTACAGATACTAAATAGGCTTCATCTCTCATTTCTGGAGGTAATCCGTAGAGATCTGCCGGATCAAGCCCCTCCCACCAAAGCCCCTTACCATCCTCTTTTGTTAGTCGACCATCATAAGGAATATCTTTATACGCTCCTTCTTTATCTGCACCAAAAGCTGGTAGCCACCAAGACAAAAATCGATCATCATGTGAACTGACACCGAATGGAAGTTGATATTTTCGTGTAGATTTTTCAAATTCACTAATAATATCGCGCTTTGGCCCTACATTGACAGAATTCCATGGATTATAAGTAGATTCAAAATTATCGAAGTGATCATGGTGATTCGCAAGGGCAACAAAATATTTGGCCCCTAAGCTTTTGAAATATTTTAACAAAGCATCTGTATCTAGTGAATCAGCTTTCCATTCATTCACTACGTCTTTATATCCTATTTTTGATGGATGTCCGTATGTCTTATTATGATACGGATATGCATTTTTACCCCACAGCTCCTTTCCAACGTCTTGCTGGTACATATTACGAGCGTACCACCCTCCACCTTGTTTAGGTTGGGTTTGTGCTCCCCAGTGAACCCAGATTCCAAATTTCGCATCTGCAAACCATTTTGGAACTTTATAATCCTTTCGAAAGTCTTCCCAATTCTTAGTAGAATGCTGTTGAAGTTCTTGAGAGAACCCTTTCTCAATTAGCCCGAAAAAACTGATTATATAGATGATATATTTAATATCCATTACACTCTAAAAATAAAACATTCATTATTATAACTATTTATAATCTAACCAAGCTGTGGCTTCACAATTCTGGTCCGTTACAAAGCGGATCCATCTTGCCTGAAAGTCTTCCGGAAAATCAAATTTAAGTATCTGTCCATTTTTCACGGCAAGTGTTTTATAGGTCATCCAATTACCATCTCCTCCAGGATCAACCTCTAATGTGATGTTGACGGTTCCCTTTCCATTGTGCGATAGCGCTAATGATTTCTGATCGTAAAAACCGATTAGGTAAGGGTCGGAAAAAATTCCTTTTTGAACGGCAGTTTTATACCATGGCCCACCATGCCCTTTTGGTTTACCCAACTTCCAAAGATCATCAATGGCTCCCGCCCATACCGCAGCTTTTTTATCTGTAGAAACAAAGATGTGCTCTAAATTGGAATTTGCTTTATCCAGATCCAGTCCCGTCATGATCAGCATACCACGATAAGAAGCGTAATCATTGATCTTGAGATTATGCGATGATACAGGGCGTATTTTTGCATAACCATCTGCATTTTCTGCCGGAAGTTCATAAAACGTTCCGTGCAGATTAAATAAATCACGCTCGGTTGCGACTTCTCTACAGATGCGCAGTGCTCCATCATTGGTCAATGACGTATATGAGTCGTCTCCTAAAGGCAATCTCCAGCGACGACCTTTGTCATCGACAATCAAGGCCGATGATGGTTCAAGATTGACTACCTGCTGTGGAATGCTATACTTTGTCTCAATTAATTGTTCTGTTTTTGCATCCGATTTTGGTACCAGATTGAACTTATCATCCATTTCATAATAGCCGACTTTCTGCTTCTGTCCTTTGTTATTATAATCGTAAGCTAATAGACCCAAACTTCTACGATTATGCCCTAAACTATATAAAAGACCACCAGAAAACTCCCCGTCTGTAGATATGCCTGTAAATATTTTATCCGCTTTTGTTTCACGCTTATCTGCATCGTGATAGGTAAAATGCACACTTAAATGAGCATCTTTGTCTGATTTGAGACGAATCCACTCGCCCTGCTCTTTTGAGGAGAAAGATTTATGAAGCGTTTCACCTGCCTTTAAAGGGTACTCTCCTATTTTAGACCATTTACCATCCCCTTTCAGATCGACCTCTGCCGTCAATACAATGGCTTTCTCACTGTGGTTGTGCATCCATGATGAACGATTGTTCCAGCCTGCGAACAACATCGGATCGGAATACACGCCAGCTTTTACATCGTCCTGTTGCCATACTGAACCTTCTGAGGCTTTTGGTCCTAAATGATCAATCGTACTGCGATCGGTAAACCAAAGATTGGAATGTGACTGCCCAGGTCCTTCCAAATTTCCTTTTGCTTTTCTTTTATTTAAAAATTCCTTTTGCGCAGAATCGTCGGTACCAAAGACAAGTTTATCATTCCATCTTGTGAAATCACCAATTACTTTTAGATAAGCTGACTTAGGACGTATTCCTGCTGTCGTGTTATTAGTAAATGTCCCCGGGAATGACCAGAACATACCGTGCATAGTCATGATATAATCGTTCTGTCCTTCTTTTCCAACATTACGAATACGAGGCCACTCGGTATTCCAACCATGAGCACCATCGTAACTACGGCTTGCTTTTGGTAATCTAAAGAAGATCCATTTCTCTTCTCCTCGTACACCCAGTAATACGGACTTATGATCCCAACCTGTTGCCCATATAGGATCTGTCTGTGGATTTGCATTACCTTCCACACCTCCAGGACCTGTCACTTCAACGAATTGATTTCGGCGGATTATTTTCCAATTCGTCCCATCCCATTCAGATAAACTTCCCGAAGGTGTATCAAACTGCTTTAATGCTTTGTCTCCATACTCGCCATTATTACTGTAGACCAATACGCCTTGCCCAGAGTACAGTCCTTTGCCGTGATATCCCGGCAGATCAGCAGTTGGAATATTACGTCTAGCTGCTGGCTTAAGATTGGTGTCCGAATAGAGCCATTTAACATTGAGCGTATGTACATCTACCTCGTAAATGCCTTCCTCCATAGTTCCGTAGAAGATCTTATTGGTAGGATCTGTTAAGTGACGTGCATTTCCGGTAAGCCTTCCGGGCATTTCTTTATTTGGGATAACCCGTACTGCACCGGTTTCGCTGATGGCATAGGGGCCAATAAAAAGCTGCTTGCTTTCTTTATGGATCATGCGATTGGCGGGTGTGCCGCCAATGCTTTCTTTACGGACATCCTGATTGAGGCTGGCATCAATTTCATACAATTTATCTGAAGATCCGTGCGGTAAATGAGGCCCATAAGTAATCGCCCAAAGCTTACCAGCCCATGGCATAACAGCTCCAGTACCAGCCTCCCCTTCTTCGTTATACATCGCCAAATGTGGATAAATACCACTTACAGATTTATAGCTTTGTTTTTGTTGCGCATGTGCATTTTGATAAACCAGAGCACCTGAAAATATTAAAGCAAAAGTTACCTTATTCTTCCAAGAAACGATTCGATTTTTCGTTAATTCAGTCATTGAGTGATTCATATTTATAGTATAAAATTGTGCACTGCATCGTACCCGACCAGTGCCAGATACGATATTGCACCTAAGGTATATTACGTGGTTAATAGTTCGGATTCTGCTTGATATTTGGGTTTATTCGTATTTCAACTGCTGGAATAGGCCATAAATATTGTTTTGATTTATCAAATTTACGTTCAATAAGATTTTTCACATGGCTTCCAAAGCCTGAGTAATCGGCTATGCCCATATCATCAATTGGTGTAACTCCTGGAAATGGCCATTTGCTTCGATCTTGTTTTGCAGGATCGGGCAAACCAATAACCGGTTTGGTCAAAGCAAATTCCGCCAAGCGCCATCGAATTAAATCCATGTAACGTAATCCTTCTTTAGCAAACTCAACCCGGCGTTCACGACGGATTATTTTTGTTAATTCGACAACATTTAAAGTTTTGATAGCGGGATAATCAGTTATATTTTCAACACTTTTTTGGTAAGCTCTTGCACGTATCGTATTGATCGCTTTTAAAACCGACTCATCAGCTTCGCCAAGCTGCACTTTTGCTTCAGCATAAGTTAGTAAAATTTCTGGATATCGAAATACGATGACATCACTATCTTCGACTAAGCGATCTGCCCAAGACTGATCTATACCTTTTTTCCATAAGAATCCGGTATAACTTGCAAAAGCAGCCACTGCACGTGAATCTTTGTTACTCACCTGTCTACCAAATTTGGAACTGTGGACAGTTAAAGAATCAGGATGTGGCGAATAGTTGTAACCCAACCATTGTGTATTAAATGGAACTACAGTGGCGGCTAATCGCGGATCGCGATTAGCAAATGGATTTTGGGGATTATAAGTTGCCGATTCATCGATTGGCTTTCCTTCTGTCGTCTCAAATGCATCTACCAGATCACGTGTAGGTAACCATGCTCCAAATCCACCAGCATTACGAGAGATATAGTCCTGAACATACGCTGCTCCATTACTGACTTTATCTACTTCACTACGTGGAATACAGAAGATCATTTCCTTGGTCAAACTTCCCTGTTTTGTAAATACAGCTCCAAAATTAGTGTTTAACTGATAAATGCCTTTATCTGCTAAAGCTATTACCTGTGCAGATGCCTCTTTTGCAACTGTCCACTGTTCCATATATAGCGCTAATCGCGCTTTGATTGCTAAAGCGGCTCCTTTTGTTAAACGCTGCACACTTCCGCTACCATATGATTCTGGTAATATTGCAGCAGCTTCATCTAATTCTTTAAAAACGAACTCCATAATTTTGGTTTTATCCGTTCTATCTTTTCCGTAAGATTCTTCTAAAGTCAATACACCTTCAATAAAGGGAACATCCCCAAAATGCGTGATCAGTTTCGCGTACTGATAAGCACGGATAACCTGCATTTCAGCTGTCAATCGACTAATGACACTTGCGGCTGTATTGTCGACAGCTTTATCTTTATTTTTCATAAAAGAATTAACCCTTGCAATTGCTTTGTAAGAGACCAACCAGTAAGTACGCACCCCTGAATCTTCCGAATTCATGGTACCCCCTATAACTGCGTTCGTCAATTGTGCACGATGCCATTCATTATCCGAATAAAGCTCATTATCTTTTCCCCAAAAATCTGATCGATAAAGATCGTTAACAGCTAGTTCCAGTTCAGTCTGGTTTCGATAAAAATTCTCATTAGTAGCTTCCGATAGCGGATTAAGATCTAACTTATGACAAGAAGTTAATGTCAAGGATAAGGTTGCTATATATAGGTATTTTTTCATGTTGTTTTCTATTAATTGGTTTTAAAATCTGAGGCTGGCTCCAAATAAAAATGTACGTGTAATAGGATAAGCATAATTAGCAGCCTCCGGATCTAAATATTTAGGAAACTTACTTTTAGAAAACAGATCGTTAACAGCGGCGTGAACGCGTACACTTTTAATTCCCACTTTGTTCATTAGGTTATGTTTAACCGTGTATCCTAAAGTCAGGTTTTTGATCCGGAAATATGATCCGTCAATCAGCCAGTGGTTTGAAAGCACATAATTATTACTGTTGGAAACCCTCGAAAGCCTCGGATAAATAGCTTTTTCATTCTGTTCTGCTGTATTGTTACTGCTCCAGAATTTACCGACCAACTCTTCTGGAAAACTTCCAAATCCTTCCGCAAAAGGCTGTATCACTTCTGAATTTAATCTACTCAGCTTTTTGCCAACTCCTTGAAATACTAAGCCGAAATCAAAATTTTTATAATCTAAACGAATATTTCCACCATATTGAAAACGAGGAAGCGCACCTCCTAAAAGTACTTTATCATCTGGCGTTATTTTGCCGTCCTGATTGACATCAATATACCTGTGATCCCCCACCTTTGTATTTGCATTCAAAACAGGTGCACCTGTCAATTCCTCTATTGTTTGAAAAATACCATCATACTGATATCCGAACCACTCATTGTATTCACTTCCTTGACGGATAATCTGATCTCCTAAAAATTCCGTTCCTTTCAAATTATAAATTTTGGACTTCGCATCGGCTACATTTAACGCCGCACTGTATTTTAAGTCACCTATTTTATCAGCCCAGCCCAACTCCACTTCCCAGCCTTTAACTCCGAGTTCTCCGGCATTCTGATTTGGCTTATCATAACCCAAATAAAGCGGAATATCCAATGGCAGTAGAATGTCGTAGGTTTTTTTATTGTAATAATCTGCAGAAACTGACAACCGTGAATCAAAGAATGACATATCCATACCGAAATCGGTTGTTTGGCTGGTTTCCCAGGATATGTTTTCAACGGCATATACCTGTTGTCCACCACCTGGAAGCGGCACAATCTTTCCATTTTGGTAAAACAATGCGTTTGTAAAATCTATCTGTGCTTGATAAGGATAGTAACTGTCGCTATCGTTTCTGTCCCGCAACCGTTCATTTCCTGATCTTCCCCAGGACGCTCTCAGTTTCAAAAAATTGACAACGCTGTTGTCCTTTAAAAAATTTTCTTCCGTTAATACCCATCCACCTGAAACTGACGGATAAACTGCCTGTCTATGGGCTGGTGCAAATCGTGAGGAACGATCGGCACGGATATTAGACTGCAGATAATAACGACTTTTATAATTATATTGAAGTCTACCAAAAAAAGAGTGCAAAGCCGATTCATTTGCCGATCCGGAGTTATCCCTTAGATCTATAGCACCTGCATTTAAATATGGGAACCCTAATAGAGCAAAACCCTGTCTAGAGGCTCCCAAGCCCTCGTAATGTCTGTAATTCTCCTCAAAACCTGCCAGTACATCAAAGTTGTGATCATCATCTACTGTCAAGTTATAATTTGCAAGTAACTGTGTATTGATCGCATAGTTCTCTGTTCTGGATTCATTTAAAGAAGTTCGTGCTCTATTTTGCGCTATAATACGAGCAGGGTCGTTGATATCGGTATATTCGATTTTTTTTGAATAATCTTTTACTTTATCAAAATCAAGAATAGGCGCTAATTGAGCAGTCAAAGTCAATCCTTTCACAGGCTTGTAATGAAGCGCGACCCGGGCGGAAAGCTGATTGAGATGTGATTTATTTTTACCGCCTTCATAGATTTCTGCTAAAGGATTATCGCCATCTTTTCCGGGCGCATACCGGCCATCAGTATAATGATCGTCGTAGAATGCAGGTAAGGTTCTTCCTCTATAGATTACATTATAAGGCAATTCATTCGTATTTGTTCGCTTATAACCCAGATCTAGGTTCAGATTAAATTTATCCGATATTTTTAAATCATTGTTAACACGCATCAACAAGCGCTCATAGTCATAATTGTCATAGAAAGCACCTTGTTTGGTATATCCCATGGAAGCTTTGGTCTTTATTCTGTCATTGCCACTTGTAAAGACCAATTCATGACGGTTACGCAAAGGGTTTTTATTGGTCATAACCGCTTTTTGCCAATCCGTATTCGGAAATTCATCAGGATTTTCGGCATTGTTGGTCAGGTAATTTTCAATGTGCTCCTGCGCATATAAGGCGGCACCGCCATCGTTGGTGAGCTGTTCATTAAAATAGCGCATATAATCTTGAATCCCTACGTATTTTGGTGATGCTGTAATTTCCTGTACGCCAAGTTCATAAGCATAATCTAAACTCTGCTGTCCAGCTTTTGCTCTCTTTGTGGTAATTAAAATCACGCCTGCTGCTCCCCTAGAGCCGTAGATAGCAGCTGAAGCGGCATCTTTTAGTACCGTTAGATTTTCGACATCCATAGGGTTAATATGATCAATGCTATTTACTGGAGAACCATCAACGATTATCAAAGGACTGTTCGTCCCTATTGTTGTGATGCCCCGTATTAAAATATTAGCACCTGAACCAGGCGCTCCACTACTACGCGTAACACTAACACCACCTATGCTTCCTTGTAAAGATTCGGAAATCTGTACCGTACGTCTTCCTTCAATATCT
Organism: Sphingobacterium anhuiense; assembly: GCF_042686355.1. Lineage (NCBI taxonomy): Bacteria > Pseudomonadati > Bacteroidota > Sphingobacteriia > Sphingobacteriales > Sphingobacteriaceae > Sphingobacterium > Sphingobacterium anhuiense. The sequence goes on along the minus strand of NZ_JBHUPE010000005.1, from coordinate 429,671 downwards.
TCAGATCCGATTGACTTGATAGCACCTGTTAGATCCTTTTTACGTTGCGTGCCGTATCCAACAACAACAACTTCATCCAAGTCACGGTTGGCAGCTTTCATCATAACTTTTAATGGTTGCCCCTGGTAAAGTAACTTCTGGTTCTCATAACCTACAAATGAAAAAAGTAGACTAGCTTGCTGCTGGTTTTCATTAATGACAAATGAGCCAGTAGCATCAGTTTTCGTTTGCTTACCGGATCCTTCGATCATGACCGTCACTCCCGCCATAGCTTGCTGTGTTTGACCGTCCACTACCTTTCCTGTAATTCCCTTTTGCTGTGCTTCTAGCTGCAGAAAAAAGAATTGACAGGGCACGAATAATAAAAGTTTTAAATTCATATATTTGGTTTTATTTAAGATTGGTTTACGCTTTAGGATGTCAATCCACTACCAAAACTAGATAAGAAATCACTGTTTAAGGCAACCATTTCTGTACAAACAAAAACCATTATTAACAACAACTTAAAACCTTTATTACCAATAAATTAATTATGAGTAAAAACAACTTTGGACAAGACAAAATTGGTAATGACTTCAGATTATTGGAGCTCTGTTGTCAAAAAGTCGCTTCCAAATTTGGCAGCACTGCAATAGAAACCTGGAGGAATAATGATTATGTGCAATTGAGTGCTTTATTGAGAAGGGAGACTAAGGTCCTGATCAGTGAAAACACGTTAAAAAGATTATTTGGCAAACTAAAAACAACTGAGCGTTATTATCCTCAGAAAGCAACCCGGGATGCACTTGCCGTCTTCATTGGCTTCCGAGATTGGCAGGAATTTGAAACTGTGCAACAAGTCGCACAGTCTATCAACCCTCCTGCAGAACCAACCATTACAGTACAACCGCTACATATACCGAAAGATAGTTGTACACATAGATTCTACTTTTTGAGTATAACAGGGGTATTGTTAGCTCTGATTGCCGTATGGTTGTGGTGGCCCAATAAGTCCGGTGCCACAGAGGTATCCCTCAAATGCCTTAATCCTAATGGACATAGTCCTCATTCTGCAGTATTCAAGCTGATTCCCAAAAATAGTGATAACCTAAAGTTTGCAGATTACGAAATTGAGCTTAAGGACAGAAAGGATACCCGGACCAGATTTCAAGACAGCACATTGACACATTATTATGAATTACCCGCGGTCTATTATCCGGTTTTACGTTATAAGAATAAAGTAGTGGATACAAGTAAGGTATATCTGGAGACCAACGGCTGGGAGGTGACAGCCCAGATCATGGGAGATACGGTAAGGGTCTACCCGATAGCACTGCCTCAACAAAACAATAAAAATATCCCGCCGACTGTCAATATCCAACAGATACTGGCTGCTGGAGTAGATACCATCAAGACTTTTTTCACAAACTACGCTTCTATTCGGCACAGTGAAATATCGGGCGATAATATGTTCCTAGAGGCTTTTATCACCACTTCAAAACCGAGACCTGGTGTGCGATGCTCTCAATTAGATATTACCTTATTTGGCGAAAATGATAAGCACTTTTTATCATTAATGAAACCGGAGTGCGTGAGCTGGTGTTCATATCAATTTTCCGAAAAATCAAAAAGTGGAAAATTTGAAGATTTACGCGCTTTGGGGCATGACCTTTCAATGGGGAAATCTGTAAAACTCACCATCATCAACAAGATCGTTTCGCTATATATTGGAGATAAAAAAGTGTTTGAAACCAAATATGAAAGATCAATCGGAAAAATTGCGGGAATCAACCTGCTATTTGCAGGGGTAGGCAAGTTTTCTGATTTTAAAATGGAAAGTCTGCCTTAATTAATACCTGATGCCTTAAAAAAACATCATCAAAGAAGGAACTTTGCTAGTCGTAAAAGCCCTTCTTTGATGATGTCAATTCTTCTGATTAGAAAAGATGCTATTACAAGCCTAGATTTACTTTAAGCTTTTGTAGGACCTCCACATCAGTATCTTTGACTCTACCTTCACGATTTGGACCTACATTTAAGATCAAAATATTATTTTGAGCTGTTGCTTTTTTATACATATCTGCTAATTCCTGAACAGGGCGGGGCGTATTATCATCGGTATGATAAAACCATCTTTTCCCTAAAACTACTGTTGTCTCAAACGGCATATAATAAACCTGCCCTTGGTTTAGAAACAATTTTGGGTCTGGATTTTTAGGAAGATAGGGATCGCCTAAACGAAAGTCACTTGGAAAATAACGGATTGGAAAATATTCCTGCTGATCATTTGGAAGTACGGGATGTTGGTCAATATTTTTTGGAGAACCAACCGTCCAATTAACCCCTACTTGACATTGCGGTGCAAGCTGTTTTACATTGGAATAAAGTTGCTGAATAGGCCAACGGTAGTTTTCCTTTTCCCAACCACCATCTAACCACAACTCGACTACTTTAGTATGTTTCTGCGCCAGCTCCAATAATTCATTGATTTGGTTCAGCATATATTTATTATAAGCAAAGTCTGCTTTTACATCCTTTACATTTCCATTTTCTTTCCGATCCCATAATGAATAATAAAGTCCTAAACGGATACCCTGCTTCTCACATTCCTTAGCTATCGCTTCTACAACATTTGTTTTATTACCAGAGTTTGCAACATCATATTCGGTATATTTACTATCCCATAGACAAAAACCATCATGGTGCTTAGCCACCAGGATCATGTATTTCATTCCAGAATTTTTGGCTGTAGCTACCCACTGCTTCGCATCGATTGTTGTCGGATTGTAGGAGGAGGCTGGTTTTGATCCATCTGTCCATTCCTCATTATGAAAAGTATTGATTCCAAAATGCACGAACATGCCATATTTGCGTTTGATTTGCTCCAGCTGATATTTGCTCGGCTGTGTAGATGATGCCGGCACGTGAACCTTTGACTGCCCAAAGGTATAGGAACCTATGGCTAAAAGCATCATAACGAGGGTGTTTTTTTTATTGATCATAATTTATTTTAATGCTAAAATTTTAGTCGTTTATAATTTCTGCTTGAACGTAAGAAAATTCGCAACATATAGGGCAGATATTATTATTCAAATTTATTTATCACAAGCAATCATTAATTATCATAATAAAGTTAGTCGGATAGAAAACAACTTAATGAAACAATATTAACCCGATATGATGCTATATTATCCGATCTGCATTGATGCAGGTTACAGCGGTTAATAAAATCATCATATTTCGATTTTTCTTCATTTAGACATCAGTTTGGTCGGCCTTTTGCTATACTAAAGTAACTATAAAATCACATCAAATGTATATTCTAAAAAGCATGATTGTGTCCGGATTTTTCCTTTTGACACTTAGCAGCTGTAATCAACCAACTTCCAAAACCCAAGCCCCGGCAACAGCGACTGAAGCGGCACCTGTATTGACCATAGATGGCAATTATGTTACTGCTGACTATGATAAAAGAGCTGAAGGATTTGACTGGGTTGGTGTCACGATTAAAAGCGAACAGGATAGCAGTATCACGATACAGGTAAGATCTCGTGCTGATAAGAAAAAACCGACTTGTACACTTGATAAAAATGCAACAAAAATTAAAGAGGGAGTTTATCAGGCCTCACTTCAAGGAAAGAATGTATTATTTACTTTCGATGGTACTTCTTTAACGATAGCACCAGAAAAACCTGAAGATGAAGGAGTTTTAAATTATTACTGTTCAGGTGGCGGATCGCTAGCAGGCACTTATAAAAGGATTGCTGAAGCATTAGATGCGACACAAGTTGATAGTCTTAAGTAAGATAACGTCTGTAAAAAGAGAGCGGGATGGATTTATTTCATTCCGCTCTCTTTTTTAGTTCTGATTTTGACTCTTTATCTTTACTGGGTATTATCCAATTATTGATTCAGGTGACCCTGTGGATTTGATCGGATTTGGAAGAAAATTCTTGGCTAATGCTGATTAGCCTAAACATATAGCGACGCTTAATGAAATTACTGATACGCACACTTCATTAGCTGGTGGAGATAGTTGCGTATATACGGATTATCCGTCTTTAACCACATTTTGTCTATACCATGAATTAATAAAGGGCTGAACTATTTTCAACCCTTTATTTTTTATTTCCAAATGAAGGAACTTTTGTTATACGATGTTTAGATTAGTCTTCGGATAACTTTTATTCATATTAATTATTCTTTATTTAAACACAGATTCCAGCACTTCCCCTGTCCACGCTAACGGCTTTTTAAGTCCAAACAAATGCAAGATTATAGTTGCCGTATTTACCGTATTGTTAGGTTCTTCAATTTTTAATCCTTTCTTGATTTTCGGCCCTGTGACTCCCCATGGTACAATCATTTCATCGACAGATACACCTCCATGTCCATATTCAATACCACCATGATCGGATAAGAACATAAAATTGGTGCTCTCATATAGACCTTCTTTTTTCATTTTCTCTAAAAATATGCCTATTTGCACGTCAGCTTCTTCAATCGATTTGATGTATTCTGGAGACATCCATTTATGACTATGCCCGGCGTGATCGGTATGTACTGAGTAAAGGAATACAAGGGTTGGATCTTTCTTATTTTTCACAATAAAATTAAATGCTTTATCGTAATTTTCAATATAGGCATCATCTTTTAAGTAGCTAACTTCATCAAAATTTTTCTGATTATGCGGGTAGAAGAGATTAATCCAGTTATAGTAAAAGGCAGTTTTAACATTTGGCATTTGTTCTTTGACAACAGTAAATACAGAAGGGTAATAACCCTGAGCATCTTTTACCACTGCTGGTAATTTGAATTTATCGATCTGCCAGCCATTATCTACTACTCCGTGCTGTTCTGGCCCACTTCCAGTAAGATGACTGGTCCAATTGGGAAGGGTTACGGAAGGCATGACCACCCTAGTAGTCATCGATAATGCTCCTTCTGCCATTAAAGCATCAAGATTTGGTGTATGTGCCTGCTTGAATCCTTCGACAGAAATTCCGTCCAATGCGATCATTACTATTCGTTTACTTTTAGGTCCAGCTGCTAGCGCTGTACAAACAGTGGTCAAAATCAACAATAAATTAATTGAGATATTTTTTTTCATTTTCATCATAAATATTTGGTTCTTTTATTACGTTAATTGCCATTAATTGTATTTCTTCCCATTATTAAATCATTCCACTTAAAGATGTAAATAGCATACAAAAAAACAACATGAATTAATTTCAAATTTATAAACAAAAATTTAATATAAGTAAACTTTAATATAAATTTTACATTAATAAACAGTCAATTACATATTAAAAAACACAAAATGTTTAGCAAAACTAAATACATCTTTATATACCCAATAAATAATGAGATACTACCCATACTTAAATCTAGCCATCAAAAGTTAAAGGAATGATAATTTTAATTCGAGATATCCATTTTTACATATCATACATGGATGATACGTAAAAAGGCCTTCCGAATGGGAAGGCCTTTTATAACACGTTGATATATATTATTCGACATCTTCAACAAGCGACAGCTTAGAAAGCATAATATTAGGTCCTTTCGTTCCTTTTATCTTAAGCTTTAAATTACCATCGTTAGAATCTTCCCGCATAACGTGAAGTTTGACCCATTTGCCTTCTTTATCATGGCGTGTGAGTGTATAGTCACGTCCTTCGAAATTGATATCTGCTTCACGTCCATTACTGTTCCAGTCATGGAAAAACAGATATAGAGAACCGATCATCCCCTGTGGTACTTTTAGGTCTACCTCTATTTCCTTTCCCTGCCAAGCGGCACTTGTTTCATCCTTCCAAACACCATCGGCTTTAACTGTATAGGTTGTCCCCTTTTTACTTTCACTCTGATCGAGATCTTTTGTCCAGTCAATATTTTGATTGATTTTCTTAGACAATTTACCTGCTTCTACATATAAAACTGCCTTTGAAAATTCAGAGGGTACAGCTGTCTTTAAGGGCTCGATATAAGTAAACGTTTTACGTAACTGAGAGGCATCACGACCGAAACTTGGATCAAAATCGTCTGAAGCGGCGTAAGCTAATAAGCTTGAACGAAGTTGCTGACTTACAATATTTTTTTCATCTTGTATGTTAAAACCGGTCACCAACAACTTTCCATTCCCCACTTTCATTTCAAATATAGATGCCAACTTATTATTTCTGTGAAAATCATCTACAGGTTGTGCCAATGGTCTGTATGAGGCAGGAAAATCATTGATATAAAATGCTCTTGCTCCACCATAAATATGCTGCCACTGCCAGTCACTATGTGAATCTGTAGGAAAACTTTTGAATGCAGGATGCTTATCTCTTACGATCATACCAATGGTATTTTTCCCTTGCCCCGGGAAGAACGTTAATGACCAGTACAATGGATAATAACTGATGATATCGGAGGTCTCTAAGTTTCCAAGATCGGAAGCATCCAGTAATACCGTCCCTCCATTTTTAAGGACTTCTTCAGTTTTTGCATCAAACCTATTTGCAACATAGACCTTTTTCGTTTCCTCTTTTTTAACTGTAGGATATACCCATATCTGCCATTCATTTTTATTGGCTCTATTTTCCAAACCAACTTCTACGGTCAATTTACCTGCTTTTTGAACCGCAGATAAATTGGTTTTAATTTCACCAACGAGATCTGAAGTGCCTCTAGCAAATGTTCTTTTCGCAAAGGTACCTTTTGCAATTACACGACTCTCTTCATCTTTGATATTCCAGTAGATACCATCCTGTATATCGGATGATCCATAATGTGCCAGTTGCACTTTGGCTAAAAATGGTTCTTCGGCCTTCCATACAAATTTGGGTATACGCAAGAGGGTAACAGTGGTATCATTATGCATTCTAAATTTCTCGGGTGTTGTGATTCCCTTACTATCGTAAAATACGTCCAACCAGCCTATCAGTGCTTCGCCTTGACCTTGATAATCCTGCATACTTAACAACTGTATACCTGCCGCAGACGGCGTTCTTAGGAAAGATTCGATTTCATGTTTGTACATGATTTGATTCAAAGCTCCTGATGCCTGAACAAATTCTTCATTCTGTTCCTCAATATTGTTCTTGCGCGCCTGCTCTCTGAATTCTTCAAAATTGCGTGCTTTTAATACTCCTGTATATTTTTTTATCTCATCCCATTTCGGATATACGGGCCACTGCCCAATTTCATGTGCAATGACAGGTATTTTAGACTGACTGTATACTTTTTCAAAATCCCAATCGGTGTGCGCTCCGAGTATACCTCGCGTACCACCAAGCTTATCGATATAATGTGTCGCGATAAATTGATCCATATCCGTGATCTTACGTGCGGATGAAACGGCGTACAATCTTCTGTTATCATTTTCCTTATAAGGTTTTAGCCACGACTCCATCACATCGAAATTTGAATTCCCCAACTCATTACCGATAGACATGGTTGCAAAAGAAGCATGATTACCGTAAGATGCAAACATGCGGTAAATCTCTTTCTGTGTAAAAGCATCTGCCGAAGGATTACTGCCCAACCCTTGCGGTCTGCCTTTTGTATTCATCTCTTCACGGCCTGGGTTATCTGCGGCCATCCACCAGTCTAACCATATTACTTCAGGCTGTAGATATAACCCTAGACGATCTGCTGCCTGAAATGCGGCTTCAGGAGGACACCAAGAATGAAAGCGAACATGATTTAAACCATAATCTTTGTATATTTTAAAAATACGTTCCCATTCTTCAACGTGCATTGCTGGATATCCTGTCAAAGGAAAATGGACACAATCTAGGTTTCCGCGAAAGAAAACAGGTTTGCCATTTATCATTATTTTTGACTTAGAAGCTGTAATCTCACGAAAGCCTATTTCCATTTCCTTCGTGTCCAACACATTGTTTTTCTTATCTAGAACTTGAATAGAAAGCGTGTACAAATTTGGGTTCATATCATCCCATAATTTCACTAAATCCGGCATCTGCTCTTCTATATCCAATACTTGTCGTACGCCTCGCACGTCAATATTCTTTTTTGTCTCAAAGACTTTATCCTTCGTCTTACGATCTGATAATATGATGGATAGCGAAAGATTTCTACGCTTCCCGCCTTCATTTACGAGAGTATCTTTTATCTGCAGCTTTTTTGGAGAGATCTTCGTAAATACTTGCGGATTTTGTAATCTTATCGCATTTTTAGCAATCAACTCTACCTGACCAACCATGCCATTCCAAATACTTTGTGTATATTCTGTGTAGACGTGACCTTTGTCTCCTATATTGTGGATCATATCGTTATTGACACGTACTGTCAAACGATGCTTTCCAGGTGATACATACCCAAGGTCATGAAGATGCGCAGAACTTAACGCATCGTACGTTGCAATCTCTTTATCATCAATAAAAACCTTAGACTCCCACATCACACGTTCTAAATTTAGATATAAACGTTTATCTTTCCAGTTCGCAGGTACAACAAAATCCATTTGATACCAAGCGGGACCGTAATATTTATAAGCTCGGGTCAAGATCCCAAAATCTGAACCCGTAGTTTTTTCACCGTAATTGGCCTGATCGGTTGTCCCAGGAATAGCAATACGTTTATCTAAATCTTGTTTTTGCCAACCTTGTGCCAGCCCTACATTCTTTTCATCCAACCGGAAACGCCATACCCCATCCAATTTCTGATGTTCCTGAGCTGTTGCAGAATAATGTATAAAAAATAGGAATAGAAAAATCCCTAGGTATTGTTTTATCATAATAATTAGTGAATAAATTAAACTCTTATTACAAATGTAACCAAGTATTGAAATCTATTAAATGGATAAAAATAGGGTTATCATGTAATATATTATGAATGTCGACTGCTTATCAGGTTTTGATCTGTACAGGTGATTTTTTTTATTTTTGATAAACAACTGATACTATTTAGGATAAAAAAAGCAACCATAGGAGATCTCCCGTGATTGCTTTTGCTATTTTAAATTATTGATGCTGTTCTTTGACCAGCACGATTGTGTAAGTTAGTGCAATGGTTTTATGACTACTTCATCCACCATTTTACCTTGTTGATCGACAACTTGAAAAGTTCCTTTTACAGATGTCAGATCAACTTTTAACACATTATTATTTGAGTTTACTATAATTGGAAATTTGATCTCTGCTGTTGCCGGTTTGATAATATGCTGATGCAAGTGCCCACTCAACATGACCTGCACACCGGCACGATTAAGAATGGGAACAAACTTATCCAGAATTTCCTGTTCACCATGCCAACCACCAAATGGAGGCATATGACAGATAACTACTTTATATTTGGCGTTTTTAAATTCAGTATTTTCCACTGCTCTCTCTAACCACTCAGCCTGTTCTGTGCGGTAGCGATCCATATCGACAATGCCACTGTACTCCATATCGGTATCAGGTTTATCTTCGCCACAATCAAGTACGATAACTCCTGTTTCTCCATGATTAAATTGATAATAAAGCTTTCCTGTCGGTGTTGGAAAATAACGTGGATATTCAATCGCAAACGGACCACGGGTTTCATGATTACCCCTTGAATAGAACATGGGTTTTTCACTTGCAAAGCGTTTAATAGCTGTATCCATAAAACCTGCGAACATCTGATTTTCGCTTAATAAATTATCAACCATATCGCCATTAAAGACAATAAAATCTTGTTTCGGAAGGTCGGAAAGATCTAAAAGTTTATTGAGCACTTCATTACGTCCGTGAATATCATTGACCACAGCAAATTGGGTCCTCGAGGAAGAACCGAGTGTCCGGAAAGACAAAGGCTTTTCCTTATAGACATTCGTTGCAACGATTTTCCCATATTCAACCTGAACGCCAACATGCTTCAAAACCTCCTGGCTGTATACCCGATAACGATACACGGTGCCCGGCTTAAGGTTGGTTAAGGTAACCTGATGTACAGTTCCAACTTTTTTGAAACCATATTCGGTAGCAAAGAACTTTGGTCTCGCTGTATGATAAAAATGGGATGAATCGTCCGGTGCAAGTTCCACCCAACCTGTAGCTGGTTTATTAGTCGTCCAGATAATATGAACGGAACTATTGGTGACCCCCTGGATATAAGGCAAATGGGTAATGTTGATATTCTCCTGTTGTTGCGCAAAAATACCAGTAGTTAATACAAGTAACAAGCAAAATACCAACAGGGGTTTTGGCGTAATTTTCATCATAAAGGTTTGGGTTTAAAAAAGTTCCTATCAACAAATATATAGATTGTGATAGGAACTTTTATTAGATTAATTTACCCAAAAAGGGTTTTGTTTTAAATTAGGATTTAACTGTAACTCCTGTACTGGAAGTGGATATAGATAATCCCGTCCTTCATCAAACTTCTTGGTAATATGTTTATTGATAATGACATTTCCACTGTTACCGTTTTCTAACAATATTTCCGATCCCAACTTTAACAACTGTATATTTTTCGCAACGGGCTTGTCTCCCTCATAGATCCAAACATCATCCTTTCCGTCATTATCAAGATCGTATTTTCCAGTTCCCGGAAAATACATGCCTTTAAATTGACGCGTCACCATTTGACCTACTTTCCATCTTCTGATATCATCCCAACGGAAAGATTCCATGACCAATTCGACACGACGTTCTCTCCGTATTTCCAAAATTACTCCTTTAAAAGCGCCCATAACATTGTTGGGATCGTAATCTTGTGCTAAGTAAAGATCTGGCCGACTTATAGCTTGGGCTAAATCTAGATTTGGCATTCCTACCCGATCTCGCAGCAACTTGATTGACATATCCAAATCACTTTGTTTGATAACTCCTAATTCTGCCTGAGCTTCGGCATAATTTAATAGTACTTCAGCATATCGAAAGATAGGCATCGGATTTACGGATCGATTAAAATTATCGTATTTGACATCGCCAACAAATTTGATTAATTGATAACCCGTGACTGAATTACCAAAATTTGGAGCAACAGGCGCAGCCCCACCGATACGTTTGTATCCCGGCGTACGGATTGTCTGACTTAAACGTGGATCGCGATCGACAATCTCATCTTTAAAAGTCATTTTATCATAATTAGGTTTATCAGTAAATCGTGATCCATCTTTCATTAAATAGGAGTTTACTAAGTTTTTCTCTAAACCTGGTTTACCATAAGAAGCCGTAATAGTATAATAATTAACATTGTGCCAGATCTGTAGCCCATCGGAGAATTTTCTTGTCAACATAACCTCCTTATCGATGTTGTCGACACTTCTAAACAAAGCACCGTACGAGTCTGTACCTGCCGCATTATAGATACTGTATTTCTTACTCTCCATAATTTCATACGATGCAGCAGCGGCTTGTTTGAGCAGCACTTCGGCATCCGGTAAATTAAATTCCTTATGGTATTTCCGGAACGTCCCTTCAAACAATGCTACCCGTGATTTCAATGCCAATGCGGTCCATTTATTTACTTGTTCATCATTGACTTCGGTACCGAGATTCTTAATTGCATAGTCCAAATCGGCCATAATATTATTGACAACTAACGTCCGTGGATCGCGCGAACGTGACAATTGCTCTTCGTCATATTGGCTGAGCACCTTATCATACCAAGGCACATCTCCGAAACGCTTCAGTTTGTCAAAATAAAAATAGGCTCTAAAAAATCGGGCTTCAGCAGCGTAAGGCGCCGCTAGATTTTCAGGTACGGTTTTAAAACAGTTTTCTAGAAAAAAATTGATATTCCGCAAATTATCCCATGTCCATCCACCTCCACTTACAGGTACAATTCGCTTACCCGTTATTTCATCATCCAACGTGGATTTAACTATATTATCAACAGATTCGTTGTAAACCCCTTCTGCTGAAGGAAGTGCAACATCATAAAATGATTTGGTAAATAAACCTAGATCCTTCACTGTTTTAAAGGAATCTTCAGGTTTTATACTGGACTCAGGTTCTCGTCCCAAGTAGTCTTTATTACAAGATCCAAGACCAAAACCTAGCAATGCATATATTAAAAATGTCTTTTTCATATTTTAAAATGTTAAATCTAAACCAAAGGAAATAGTTTTAGACACGGGATAGGAACGTCCATTTGCTTCTTGAGCAGCTTGTTCTGGATCGATATATTTTGACCTTAATTTCGTTGCTGTCCATAGGTTTTCACCTGAAGCATAGATACGTAAGTTACTCAACTTCAATCGTTTTAATAAATGCTGTGGTACCGTATAACCTAAGGTTAGATTTTTTAAACGGATATAAGCCAAATCTTGCAAATAACGATCTGATTTTACATTTAATGACCCACGATCATTTAACGCAATATATCCACGTAACATCGGAAAATAAGCATCGGTATTGTCAGGTGTCCAAACATCCTGTTCGAAATCTTTTGGAACAAATGAATAATAAGGTCTTGAATAGGGTCCCCAGAATTTATCGGCATTGGCGCCAGGCCACCAATTTTGCTTTCCGATACCTTGGAAGAATGCAGAAACATCAAAACCTTGCCAGTTAGCACCAAGATTAACACCAAAAGTATAGCGTGCGCGGCTATTACCAATAATCACCTGATCGCCCGGATTAGTGAGGGTATTATCACCTGCATCAACTTTCCCATCAGGTCCGATACTCTTACCATTTTCATCTAACTTACCTCCGATATCTACAAATTTTAAATCGCCCGGATGCAACTTAGACCAATCTCCTGTCGCTGCTAAACGTTGCTTATCGACATAATCTTGATTGACTTTCCAGTTCGCAATTTCATCTTCTGATTTGAAAAATCCATCGGTCTTATATCCCCAGATTTCTCCTAGTTCTTGGCCAACATAGTAGTTGCTTAATAACATCTTTTCATTGTCAAATCGGGTAATCTTAGCTTTAGAATCGGATAATCCTAAACCGATATTATAACCAAATGGTTTTCCATTTAAATCCACCCGATCTTTCCATGCGAGCGAAACCTCCCAACCATTATTTCGAAGATCGCCGGCATTTGTTTTAGGTGAAGCTGCACCAAATACAGCAGATAAAGTCTTACCGGGAATCAGCATATCCAATGTATTTCGGATGTAATAATCAAATGAAACGTTCAACCGATTTTTCATAAATTCTAGATCTGTACCAAAGTTCAGTGTACTTGTACGTTCCCAGGTGAGATCGGCTGATATAGGCAGGGGTATACTCAAATATTGTGATTTGGCCCCTTGCGTAATATAGTTAGATTGACCTGACCGTAACAATTCTAGGTATCCGTACGCATCTGCTTCCTGAGCGTTACCTAAAGCTCCATAAGAGACTCTAAGCTTAGCTTCATTGATAAAGGATTTTGCACCCTCCATAAATGTTTCCTCAGACAAGCGCCATCCTCCTGAGAAAGAAGGGAAAAATCCATTTCGCTGTTTTACAGGAAATTTAGAGGTACCGTCATATCGACCATTTACTTCCAATAGATATTTACCTTTGTAATTATAATTAACACGAGCAAAATACCCTCTCAGTGCCCAGGTGTTTGCTCCGCCCAGCAATTGCATCTGTCCTGTAGCTAAATTAAAATCGTTCAGATCTTCTGACAATAAATTGTTGCCAGTACCACCAATGCGTTTATAGCCTGTCGTTTCTTGATTGAAACCTACTGTTCCACCAATTTGATGATCGCCTAACTGCTTGTTATAATTGGCAAAAATGTTGAGCGAGTGTTTTGGATTATTAACAATATTTTCCGTAAATGTATCATTACCCAATAAATCTACTACCCCAGGGAAAACGGACCATGGTGCTTGGGTACGGCGGTTCCAACTGTGAACCGGATTGTGGGTATAGGTATAATTACCGGTAATATTCAAATCTTCATTGACCTTAACAACAGCCTCAAACATATTGATAAATTCAAATTGATCTTGACCGCCTTTAGATTTGCCATGCAACAAATCGGCAAAAATACCATCACCGATATTATAATTATTCAACTCGGTACGATAAGTTGCTGTACCGTCAGGATTTAAAGGAACATACGACGGCAAAGCGTGTACGGTTGTTGAAATAAAATTGTTATTGTTATCAGGACTTGAATTCCATCCTGGATACGTGTAGTTTTGATAATTTAATTGAGTATTCGCACTTACTTTCAACCATGGTGTAACCTGTGCATTGATTCTAGAGCGAACATTATAGGCATTATATTTATCCTGATTGATTTTCATCAATCCACCTTTCTCGTATAATCTACCCGAGATATAATAGTCGATTTTATCTGTACCTCCCGAAAAATTCAACGAATGCTCCATGGAAGTTTGTGTCTTCCGGTATATTTCATTCCACCAATCTGTATTGCCATAATAGACATATTGATCCTTACCATTTCTATTTTGAATCACCACATATGGTAATGAAGGGTCATTTTTACGTTTTAATAGCTCGGCATAATCTTCATCGGTGTAACCGGTATAACGGTTACCCGTTGCGCGTACAAAAGCTTCATCGTTCAATTTAGCGGCATCATAACCATTGGTCATAAAGTCCGTATTTACTGTAAGACCTGCCCAACCAAAGTTGTTACTATAGTTGATGTTCATCTTCCCAGCCTTTCCTTTCTTGGTCGTTATCAACATGACTCCAAATGCACCTCTAGCACCATAGACTGCCGCAGCCGCGGCATCCTTTAATACCGAAATCGATTCAATATCTCTCGGATTGATGGTATTGATATTTCCAGGTACTCCATCGATTAAAATAAGGGGCTGTGCATTGACGGAATTAATGGAGGCAAATCCACGGATATTGACATTTCCTCCACCTCCGGGACGTCCGTTGGTGAACGTTACATTTACATTGGGAACTGCACCTTGTAATGCTTGTGTTGCATTGGCTACGGGTCGATCTTCTAAAAATTTGGAATCAATCTGAGTCACTGCTCCCGTCAGGTTGACTTTCTTCTGTCTCCCATAACCTACTACAACAACTTCGTCCAATGATTGATCGGATTCTTGCAGCATTACCTTTAAAACATTCGATTCAATTTTGAGTGTTTGTGCATGGTAGCCCACCATTGTAATTTTAAGGTTTTGTCCCATGGTTCCAGCAATTTCAAATGCCCCATCAGCATTTGTTTGCGTAGATTTACCAGTTGATAGGTTCGTAATGGAAGCGCCCATAACAGGGCTACCATTTGGAGTTTTTACACTTCCTTTAATAGTCTCTTGCTTTAGATCTTTCCATTCGAAATCAATGGTAGAAGACAGAAATGCAGGTTTACTGTTGGCCCAATTGGGTAGGGACAGCCCAATCATTATGGGCAGTAGAACATACTTTTTTTTCATGGTTTTTGGTTTCATTTCCTTTGGCAACAAAGAAAAGGTTTACAATATTGGTTAATTGTTAAGTATACATTATCAAATGTAGAATTTGATTACGTCCATGTTAAGTTAATAAATACTTAACACATATCTGCAAGTTTTATCAATTTAACCAACAAAACAGGCATCAATACTTAAAATTAAAGTTCATGAAAAAGTGGGCACCTTTTCAGCAGATTAGCGTACCTTGAACATCGTTATGATGTAGTACGTAGCTGTATCCATCACCCGCAAACCCTAATTTAAATCCAATGTATTAAAACGAAAAATGGTCCATATTCACAATTAGTGAATACGGACCATCATGGATCACAATATGAATGATGATTATTATTTATTCTTTAAAACAATGCTCATCTTCCCCCCTTTTACCAAGTCTTGAAACGGCAACTCCTGACCAGACAAGATCTTTCCATTCAATTGGATCTGATCCAAATATATCCTACTTGTATCTTGATTTTTAACCTCGATCTCAAACTTATTTTTGCGTAATGTTTTAGGCAACTCAATAGTTACACGATCAAAAAGAGGAGCCCCAACTTGAAAAGATGGGTTTTCACTGGTTAAGCTTCTTACATCAAACAATCCCATGCTTGACATCACGTACCAAGCCCCTAATTGTCCCTGGTCTTCATCTTGTCCAAAACCGTAACCGTGTATTGCTTCTGTTCCATAGAATTCATTACAGATTGCACGTACCCACTTCTGACTTAGGTCCGGTCGTCCGGAGAAATAAAACAACCAGGAAATATGTAAATTAGGTTGATTGCCATGATTATAGAGGCTTTCAATCCCAGCAAAGGCATCAATATGTGCGCCTCCTCCAAAGATATTCTTTTGCGAAATTGTAAATATGCTATCTAAACGTCGATTAAACAAATCTTGACCGACAAGTTTTACTAACTCCCGCGGTACGTGTGGAACATAAAAAGTGTATTGCCAGGCGTTTCCTTCCTGAAAACCACGCCATGATTCATAGGGATTAAAATTTTGAATGAATCTTCCTTCACCATCCTTAGGTCTCATAAATTTGGTTGAGGGATCATACAACGTCCGCCATGCATTTGATAATTTATTGAGCACACTGTAGTCCGACTCATGTTTCAAAGACTTCGCAAATTGTGCCGCCGCTGCAGCTGAAAAGGCATACTCTAAGGTATGCGAAGCACCAAATGGAGATCCATTAGTTAAGAGCTCTGGATTGCCGGTCTCATCTTTTATATAAGGGGAATAACCTTTATTGACAAAAACTCCTACATCCAGTTTTCCTGCCCCCGGAAGCCGATCTTTAGATTCTAATTCATTTTTTCTAACTGCCTGGTAGGCTAAGTCAACATCATAATTTCTGATTCCAACATTATATGCGGCAGCGATTGCCAAACCAGTAAAATTAGTACCCACACCGGAAACATATTTACTATTAGCAATACCATCTCCTAACCAACCTGCATCTTTATATACGAGCAATTGACTTTGGATCCAATCATTATAATAATCAGGATATGCAATAGACCATAATTGTGTCAGATTCCAAAAAGCTCCCCAAATGGCATCAGTATTATAATGATGATGTACCGGAATACCTTTCCCATTTAAAGGAATCTGTCCGATACTACCGTCATTCTTAGGATATGCACCATTGACATCACTGGCTAAGCCTCTTCCCAATAAGGCATGATAAAGCGCTGTATAGAACTTAGTCCGGTCTTCAATTTTACCTCCTTCAACAAGAACACGCCCCAATTCGGCATCCCAAATCTGAAGTGCATTCTTCTTAGCTTTCTCAAAATTTAACTTTTTAGCTTCCTGAAGCAGGTTCAATTTAGCATTTTCAATCGAACTATAGGATAGACCTGTCTTTAGTTCAATCGCTTCACCTTTTTTGGTCTTAAAGCGTAAATAGAGACCTGCTCCTTTACCTTTTATCGTTTTTTTATCCGCAAAAGTTTCTGAATCTAAAAAGGTACCATAAGCGACAGGCAACTTATCAATCTCAGCAAAAAAATACATTTTTATATCGGCTCCTTTTTGATATTTCTGCACATAGAGCGGACTTGTTATCACATAACCCCATACATGTTGCTGATCGTAAGTGACCTCAGCATCAATGACGGGACCGCTTTCCCCCATGACATGACCGATATCAAAAATTACATTCGCTGAATCAGTTGCAGGAAATGTATATTTATGAAACCCTACCCGTTTTGTGGCCGTTAATTCTGCCTGAACATCATAATCTTTTAATTTGACACGATAATATCCTGATGTGGCAAATTCATCTGCTTTATCAAAAGAAGACAGGTAACCACTATGGGGCACATCCACTTTACCAGCATTGGTTTTTATTTCCCCAACTGTTGGTGCAAAGACAACTCCGCCGATTTGAAATTCATGAAAATGGGGAAATCCTGCTATTGAATGATGTCTATCATCATAACCAACAGCCTCCCAGCCGGAGCGGTTTCCATAACTACCATCTGTACTAGGTGCTAATTTGGCCATTCCAAAAGGTACTGCCGCTGGAGTATAAAAGAAATACCGACTATGAACCGAACCTATATTAGGTTTAACATATTGGGTTAAATGTTGTTTTTGCTGTGCGTAGGAGCACGAAATATAGCTCAGCACTCCCAAACAATATATGAAAATGTTTTTTATCATCGTATTTAAGGTTTACACACAAACTTATAAAATAAATTTCAAATGTATAGACATACTTCGAAATTAAGCTTTAAAAAATAGTAAACAGTAAATCTACTGAAATGGAAAATAATTGTAAAATTATGAATACTAAATAAATTAAAGCATTAAAAATTGAAATCATACGTTGATTTTTCATACTTTTGAATGTATACACATACAGAATAAACCAAATTTAATTCATTATGAAAAGATGTATATCAATCTTTACTATCGCACTTTTATTAGCAAGCTGTTCATCTAAACAGAAAACTGAGGATATTCAACTCGCAAAAACCATTTTAGCTGATAAGAATTTAATATTTGTAGACAGCCTGGCAAGACAGGTCATTAAAGAAGGTTTCAATGCTGGAAGCGGCTACTCCCAAATATGGGCGCGCGACTTGAATACCTTTATCGAAACCGCACTAGAAGAACGTACTAAAGAGGAAGTGAGAGGAGCTATCTTAGTATTCTTTAAGATGCAGCAAAAGAACGGCGAAATGGTTGATGGTTATGTCTTGAAAAAAGACTTCACCTGGCACGATGATACTCCTTATTATTCGGAAAACGATCCTGAACATGTAGGCTTTAAGAATACCGTAGAGACTGATCAAGAAACCTCACTTATTCAACTTCTGGGCAAATACATTACAAAAACAAAAGATCATAGTATTCTTGAAGAAAACATCGGTGGTATACTTGTTAAGGACCGCATTCAACTGATGCTGGATTATTTAAATCGTGAACGATACAATAAAGAATATAAACTGCTTTGGGGAGCAATGACCGCAGACTGGGGAGATGTCCAACCACATGATGATTTTGGTTGTGACTGGAATAATCTATCCAATGAAGCGATTGATGTTTACGACAATGCCATGTACATCATTGCTCTTAAAACACTTATTGATATTATGCCCGACGCAAAAAAAATAAACGAATGGAAAAGTCTGAAAAAGGAAATTGAGATCAACACCATGAAACACCTATGGGATAAGAAACAGCAAAAATTCATTCCACATATTTATCCTAAAGATTCGCCATTGCCTGAAGGATTTGATGAAAATAAAATTCATTACCACGGTGGAACGACCATAGCTATTGAATCGGGACTTCTAAGTAAGGAACAGATTAAAATTGTAAATGATCAAATGTTAGAAAATGTACGGTTATCTGGCATGCCTAGTATTGGACTTACAATCTACCCTACTTACCCAGAAGGATTTTTTAAAGGCTGGATGTCAAAGCCCTATGCTTATCAAAATGGTGGTGACTGGACCTGGTTTGGTGGCAGAATGATCCAACAATTAGTACTAAACGGCTATACAAAAGAGGCTTATCAACAGATTCAACCTATGATCAATCGAGTTGTTAAAAACAAAGGGTTTTACGAATGGTATGGAAAAAATGATGTTCCTAGTGGTTCTGGTAAGTTCAAAGGCTCTGCCGGAGTTTTAAGCAAAGCGATTCTACTAATGAACGATTGGGCTAAAGAAACTTTAGATAAAAAATAAAAACTTTGTTACAAATGAATCTGGATAATTAATTATCCAGATTCATTTTATATACTAATAATCGCGTCTACTTTCGACGGTATACGTAAAACTCTCAGCACGATAATATCCAAGATTGTATTCAATAGGCCTTCCTGATTGATCAAAGACAAATCTTTTCCTTGACAAAATAGGTGCACCAATAGCTATTTCAAGCTTGTCGGCGATAAATTTATTAGCAGCCATCGCATCCAGTTCTTCCTGAGACAGATCGGCTACAATATGAAAATCTGCTTCTAATATTTCATAAAGCGGACGTTTAAAATCTTCATCTCCAGTCAACCCAATACGTGGATGAAAGTAAGAGATAAAATAAACAAAGGGATCGTCTTTTTTGCCCCGCAAACGTTCTAATTTTAGTAACTTCAAATCTTCTGGTACATCAAAAAATTGTGCAACTGCTTTATCAGGAATTTCCCAACTGACATGAAGTTCAAAATTTTTCACCTCGAGACCCCGATTTTTCATCTCTTGGGAGAAACTTAACCAATTTTTGGACTTTGAACTGAATTTGGCACTTGCTACCTTAGTACCGATCCCCTTCTTCCTGATTAACAGCTCTTCGTAAACCAACTTATTAATTGCCAGGCGCAAAGTTGAACGTGAAATTGCCAGGCGCTTAGCCAGTTCAATTTCATTTGGCAATAATTTCCCATCAATATACTCCGGTTGCTTAATCAGTTCCCGTAACAAATTTTCGGCCTGTATATGTAATGGTATCGGACTTTTATGGTCTATTTTAAGAATCATCATATTTATTACTTAGGCTAAAGTAAGATTTTTTGCATTATTAAAAAAATAAATATATGTTTGTATGTATACACATACTAATTATAAAACCTTAATATGAATAAATTTTTCATCCTTATTCTATGTATCGTTTCACTAGGGGGGCTACTTTTCGGATTTGATATGGCCGTTATCGCAGGAGCGTTACCATTAGTAAAACAATTTTTTGGACTAACGCCAAACCAAGAGGGCATATTTGTTAGTTCGGCTTTAATTGGCTGTATAGTGGGCGTGATTTTCACAGGTAGCTTTAGCGATAGGTATGGCCGCAAGCCTGCGCTTATCGTTGCATCTATTCTATTTTTAGTATCCGCAATAGGTTGTGGACTGAGCACGAGCTATATGATGCTTATTCTTTTTCGCGGTCTTGGTGGCATAGGTGTGGGGATTGCCTCTATTGTTGTTCCGCTATACATTGCAGAGATATCCCCCAGCCAATTTAGGGGCCGAGCAGTGACTTCCTATCAACTTGCAATTACTTTTGGTATTCTTATCGCTTATATCAGTAATTATCTGATTATTCAACATCTTCCCTCGGAAAACCATGGACAGTGGCGGATCATGTTTTTAGTTGGAGCAATACCTGCAATATTACTTTCTATTGGAGCATATTTTGTTCCTGAAAGCCCACGTTGGTTACTAAAAGTTGGAAGAAACGCTGAGATAGCTGAAATAAGTGCTAAACTTAATCTCCCAAATCTACAAGATAGCCCACCTGAAACGAAAGGAAATCTAAAAGATCTTTTTTCTCCGGTTTACAGAAAAGCATTTTTACTGGGTTTACTCTTACCGCTATTCTCACAGCTTAGTGGTATTAATGCCATTGTTTACTATGGTCCGACGATTCTTTTGGATTCAGGCATTTCGATGAGCAATTCCTATCATGCGCAATTGTTCTTTGGACTTGCAAACGTACTTTTCACATGCTTTGCAATATGGAAAGTGGACAACTGGGGACGAAGACCTCTATATGTATTTGGAACATTGGGGGCTACCCTCAGCTTAATTGTGACCGGGTTTCTATTTGCAACAAATCAAGAGATTAACAATACGGCTTTAATCATTTCGATACTTTCGTTTATGTTTTTCTTTGCCTTTTCTATTGGTCCTTTAAAATTTGTGGTTGCTTCAGAGATTTTCCCAAATTCCATCCGAGCACGCGCCATGGGTATCAGTATCTTGGTTATGTGGATTTCAGATGCCATTATCGGTCAATTGACCCCCATCATCCTACATGCTTGGGGAGCTCGCTACACTTTTTGGCTATTTGCATTCTTCTGTGCGATTGCTTTTATAACCGTACTCCTATTCTTACCTGAAACTAAGGGTAAGCCTCTAGAAGAAATAGAGAAATATTGGAAAGATAAAGCCCGTAAATAAGTTATCTATACATTTAACAGATTTCAACAAAATAATTTAACATGCATATCACTACAGACTCAGCAACGGTACAGTACAATATTATGCCCGCTTTCCCTGCTACAGGTGAAATTTCAAACTCATTCCAAAAACTGGCCCGTATATTTCACGACAAGAAGATACATATCATCGATGGTTTTGTTGGTGTAAACTGGGAATTTGTCATCGAAAATATTTCAAAAGAATTTGAAAATTGTGGTATTAAACCGCGCTTCATCGCTATTGATGAAGCACTTTTATCAGAAGAGATTATTAATAATCAGGTAGCACCTTATCTTGGTGGAAATGATCCCTTATTTGGAAAAAAATCTCCTCTTCCATTATCTTCTTATTTTAACGCTGAAAAATTAGCGAAATTCCATGATATGCTCGCAAATAACCAAGAGTATATCATCTTTTACGGACCTGGAGCAGCTCTTTTAGATAATCAAGCTTCAATTATGTATGTTGATTTGCCTAAAAGTGTCCTAATTCAGCGCATGAGAGCTGGGAAAGCATGGAACTTAGGATGCAGCAATTCAAAAGATCCAAAACAGATTTACAAACGATATTATTTTGTGGATTGGCAATCGTTAAATAGCCATAAAAATTCGATCCTATCTAGTATCGAAATCATGGCCGATCAACAATCTGACGAAACCCTACCTTGGATGAGTGGTTCTGATTTAAGACAGACCTTGCATGAAATGTCTGTTAATTATTTTAGAGTAAAACCGACATTTGAATCCGGTGTTTGGGGTGGACAATGGATGAAAAATCATCTAACAGGGATAGATCAAAGCGCAAAAAACTACGCCTGGTCCTTTGAGATGATTGTTCCGGAAAATGGCTTGTCATTAAAATTTAATGATCTACTTCTGGAAATTTCATTTGATCAATTAATGTTCACTGAAGGCAAAAATATACTGGGTCTGGCTGAACCAAGATTTGGTGTAGATTTTCCAATCAGATTCAATTTCTTAGATACCTTTGATGGAGGAAATTTATCAATACAGTGCCATCCTAGCCCGCAGTATGCAAAGTCACAATTTGGAGAAAACTTTACCCAAGATGAAACCTACTACATTGTTGACAGAAAAGGAGATGCACAAGTATACCTGGGTTTTCAAGACGACATCAATAAAAATGAGTTTCGCACGGCTTTAGAACATAGTTTTAAAACCGGAGAAGCCATTGAGGTAGATCAATATATTCAAAAATTTGAATCTAAAAAGCATGATTTATACTTGATTCCACATGGTACTGTACATTCGTCGGGTATCGATAATTTAGTTCTAGAAATCAGTGCGACTCCCTACAACTTCACCTTTAAAATGTACGATTGGGTAAGACCTGATTTGGATGGCAAACCACGTCCTTTAAATATCGACCGTGCTTTTGACAATCTTAATTTTGAAAGAAAAGGACAAGTAGTCAACGATACCTTAATTGCAAAACCTGTTTTTCACAAAATTGATGATCAAGCAACAAAAGTTCACTTAGCTACTCATGAGGATCATTTTTATGATGTTGTACGCTATGACTTTGACCAAGAGGTAACGATTGAAACAAAAAATCAGTGTCATATTCTGATGCTTGTTGAAGGGGAGGCTGTGGAATTAACAACTGCAAATGGTATGAGGGAAGTTTTTAATTATGTTGAGACATTTGCCATTCCAGCTGCAACAGGATCATATACACTTCGTAACCTTGGAAAACAGCCGGCAAAAGTGATCCAATCGTACGTTAAAGATTCAAAATGTAACCAATTTTAAACTAAACATTTAAAAATATGAAAAACTTATTTTTTGCAATAGCTTCCTCTGCTCTTTTATTTTCCTGCAATCCAAGTGGAAGCAAAGGAACACAAAACAGTTGGCAGGCCGACATGAAAAAAGACAGTAGTTTTCAACTAGTCAAAGATATGGCAACCAATACCATAAAATCCGGTTTCAATGCTGGAGATGGATATGGAGAGGTATGGATCAGAGATTACAATACCTTTATCAATTTAGCTACACAAGTGCATCCTCATGAGCAAATCAAAGATCAATTGCTTATATTTCTGAAACTACAGGGGCCTGATGGGAATATTGCAGATGGCTTTGTTAAAAAAGCGAGCTTAAAAAATGGCACATCTGACTACTATACGATAACAAATGTATTAGCTCCAGATTATGCGGGGCATAAAAATACAGTAGAAACAGATCAGGAAACTTCTTTGATTCAGGCTGTTTACAAGTATGTGAACGCATCCCAGGATACATCTTTCTTATCGACCAAGGTGGGTAATAGTAGCGTTAAAGACAAGATGGAAAATGCCCTCCAGTTCTTAATGAATGAACGATACAATAAAACTTATGGTTTACTTTGGGGCGCAACAACAGTTGATTGGGGTGATGTACAACCTGAACATGATTGGGGTGTGCATTTAGATGAAAATTCTCATATTGCATTAGACATTTATGATAATGCAATGTTTCTAATTGCATTGGATAATTATATAGAACTTGTTCCTGAAAAAGCATCCCAGTGGAAACCCATCCGCGATGAAATCGCTACCAATACAATGAAGCATCTTTGGGATGAAAAAAATCAAAAATTTATCCCTCATATTTATATCAATGGATCACCATTTTCTTCAGATTTCGATGAAAATCAGATCTACTATCATGGTGGTACTGCTATTGCTATTGAAGCCAATTTACTAAGTAAGGAGCAAATAAAAACAGCCTTAGATAAGATGGTCAAAAATGTGAAAGATTCCGGTGCCGCTACAATCGGCTTGACGATCTATCCGACTTACCCTGCAGGTTCATTCAAAAATAAAGGGATGTATCCATATGGATATCAAAACGGTGGGGATTGGACCTGGTTCGGTGGCCGTATGATACAACAGTTGGTGAAAAATGGTTACGAAAAGGAGGCATATGAACAAATGAAACCGATGTTGGATCGGGTAATAAAAAATAAAGGCTTTTATGAGTGGTACACAAAGGATAATAAACCTGAAGGATCAGGCACCTTTAGAGGTGAAGCTGGCGTATTGTTTGATGCTATTTCACTATTAGAAAAATCACAGGGCTAACAGGGTTTTATGTACTAAACCCGTTGTACCAGAAAAATTACTTTTTAAAGTAACGCAATATGTTGTAAAAGAGGTGTAATCAAAATGGTTACACCTCTTTACCTTTTCAGGTGAAATAAAAAACCTTATTTAATATCAAATTTTAATTCGAGCACGTTTGCACCTTTAAATTTGCCAGCATAGCCTTGATCAAGTAAATCGACACGTTCAATCGTAGCTTTTACTCCAGGCTCTATTTTCCGCAAGGAATAAATTAGTTTTTTCGTTTTTCCTTTGTTTTCAGAGCCCAACGTAAAAAATGCCTTCAGGCCTGTCATCTCATATTTACCATTAACTTTAGTTCCATCAGCATAATCCGTTTCTCGTGGTTGAAAAATAGCACCTCCATTTGTCTCCGTATTTGCATTTGCGATTAATTTGTCTCCTATTAAAAATGCCTTGTACTCACCAGCTGTTGCCTGATTCTTCACAAAATTATCTTGAATTTCTATTCCTTTTTCATCGTAAACTTTTAAATCCACTTTGTAAGCGAGCTCAGCATCTAAGTTAATCGCACCTTTTGTTAAAGCGTTACCAGAGGCATCAAAGTTTACAGTAGTAACAGCACCTTCCTTCGCAGTGGTTACACCGTGAAAATGGTCTCCATGACCTGCCCCTTTGGTTCCCTGAAGCTCCGTAAACTGTAGAGATGCCCTAATTTCTTCCTTCTCAACAGGAACCTGTTCATCCTTTTTACAAGACGATACTCCAATTAAAAAAACCACTGAAGCCAATAGCACTACAGCAATACGTTTGATAAATTTCATTTTCATGATTAGATTTTGATTTAAGTAAAACAATTCAAAGTCGCCATATACGCAACTATGTTGCAAATATAATAAATAATATCACAAATGCAACTATGTTGCTTTACTAAAGATTATTATTTGATAACCTTTATTCAGCCAATAAATACCTTAAAATCAACAAGCACTTCATATTATATAATAGCCATTGCGCATCCCACTCAATCTGCAGGATGGTTTATAAAAATTATAACAAATAAGTAAAAGCACTTTATTGTTTCCCATATAAAAAACAATTATATTTAGGTTATATTTTAACCTCATATAATGTCGTATGGAAGACATGATACTTTACAATCGGTTACAGTTTGCTTTCACCATTACCTTTCACTACCTGTTTCCGCAATTAACGATGGGCCTCTCCCTGATGATCGTTTACTTCAAATGGAAATTCTTACGAACGAAAATTGAAGAATACAATCATGCTGCAAAATTCTGGATGAAAATATTCGCTTTGAACTTTACAATGGGTGTCGTCACGGGTATTCCAATGGAATTTCAATTTGGTACGAACTGGGCAAAATTTTCCGAATTAACGGGTGGCATTATCGGACAAACATTAGCTATGGAGGGTATGTTCTCCTTCTTTCTAGAATCGTCCTTTCTAGGGATGTTTCTTTTTGGAGAAAAGCTACTTGGCCATAAGCTCCATTTCCTCTCTGGATTAATGGTATTTATCGGCTCTTGGGCGAGTGGTTTTCTCATCATTGCAACCCATTCCTGGATGCAGTATCCGGTGGGATATGAAATATTAGAAAATGGAAAATTTGTATTAAATAACTTTACAGCACTTTTTAATAATCCATGGCTATGGCCTTCCTATTTACATAATCAGGCAGGTTCTCTGATTACGAGTTCTTTCTTTGTAGCATCCATAGGTGCTTTTTACTTATTGAGTAATAAACACAGCAAATTTGGAAAAATGTTCGTTAAAACTGGTGTCATTTTCGGTGTTATATCCTCTATTGTAGTTGCTTTTCCAACAGGCGATATGGCCGCTAAGAATGTTGTCAAATATCAACCGGTCACCTTTGCGGCTATGGAAGGTATTTTTAAGACGGAAAAAGGGGGATCAGAAATCGTACTTATTGGTCAGCCAGATATGCAAAATAAAAAGTTAGATAACAAAATTGCTGTTCCAAATGTCCTTAGCTTTCTTACCTATCAACGTTGGGATGCAGAGATCAAGGGTTTGAATGAATTTGACGAATCTACACATCCTACCAATGTACCTGGACTGTATTATGGTTATCATATCATGGCGGGCCTAGGTACCATTTTTATTGCAATAATGGTAACGGCCACGTTTTTACTTTGGAAAAACAAATTATTTCAGACAAAATGGTTGCTCTGGATCATCATGTTTATGATTCCTTTTCCCTATATCGCTAATACTGCAGGATGGTATACAGCTGAACTAGGAAGACAGCCCTGGCTTGTGTACAACCTGATGCGCATGGTAGATGGCGTTTCTCCAACCGTTTCTTCTGGTAACGCCCTATTTACCTTACTCGGGTTTGTTGGACTATATATATTATTAGGATTATTATTTTTAATGCTTGTGTTAAAAATAATAAGAAAAGGTCCTGAGCCTCAAATCTCCTTAACGTAATTGATCATGGAAATATTTTGGTTTATCGTATTAATGATCATGCTGGGAATCTATGTTATTCTAGATGGTTATGACTTTGGAGCAGGAATTGTTCATCTCTTTTTTGCGAAGACAGAAGAAGAAAGAAAAGCAGTAACAAATTCTATCGGACCTTTTTGGGATGCTAATGAAGTATGGCTTATCGCTTCGGGAGGGGTCTTATTTTTTACTTTCCCGACATTATATGCTTCAGCTTTCAGTGGCTTCTATTTACCCCTGATGCTTGTTCTTTGGTTACTTATCTTTCGAGCCATAAGTTTAGAATTAAGAGGCCAGGTGCATAACCGCATGTGGGAAGCGCTTTGGGACAAGGCTTTTGGCTTAGCCAGCCTCCTGCTTGCTTTATTCTTTGGAGCGGCTTTAGGTAATGTTGTCCGGGGAGTAAACCTTGGAATGGTCGAAAATGGTGTCTCTACACAGGAACCACATTATTTCTTTTTGGCACTTTGGAACCCAACATTTGATCCACTGGCAGAACATCAGGGTATCATTGACTGGTTCACCATATTATTAGGCCTAGTCGCAGTTGTTACACTGACTATTCACGGCGCTAACTGGATTATATTAAAAACTTCGAGCTCTTTAAGCCAGCGATTAAAAGATGTCATATTTAAGCTCAACTTTGTATTATTATTTTTAGTAATCTTATCTGCTTTTGTGTGGCACTATGTGAAACCAATTTCACTGCATAATTTTGGAACTTATTACTGGCTTTGGATTTTCCCGATCATTGCTGGTATTGGACTATTTGGACAGTTTCAAATTAAAAAATTCAAAAAAGACTTATCAGGATTTATATTTTCGGCCCTATTTATCTTCGGAAGTTTCGGATCTACTATCGCATCCATGTTCCCAATCTTACTACCTTCGACCAATAACGTAAATCCTTCCTTGACTGTGCAGAATGTTGCAGCACACGAATATGGATTATCTGTTGGGCTGGGATGGTTTTCTGTTGCCGCTGTATTGGTTATTGTTTATTTCATTATCCAATTTAAAGTGTTTAAAGGTAAACTGGATGATGTTGGTTATGGAGATCATTAAGAGAGATTCGTTTTTTAACACAAAGGAGCCATTAGAACAATTTCTTATTTAGGGATTCTAATTATAGCAGATTAAAAAGTCCTTTGAGGTACCAAACCAAAGACTATGTTGATCTCTATTTTGTAATATCAATTAACTGTAAAAGAAAAGCGAGGTGACTTCTGTCACCCCGCTCCTCAGAAAACATAAACACATGAAATTTAGTTCTTGCCATTATCTTTTGCCCACCACAATCTTTTACCCCAAGATTGGTCAACCACTCCAGCTGCTGCAGCCTCCGTATTAACCTTATTGTATAAATATTCATTATTCGGATAAGGCAATCGCCATGGTTGATCATCATGTTTTCCTTTAAATACTGAATTTAAAGAAGGATAATTTGTAGAAGGAATCCCTGTTCTTCTGTAGAGTGCCCAACCCTCGTAATTCTCCTTAAACAGGGCGACCCACATGTCCCACCATATTCTCTCCTTTGTATTATTGAACTTTCCTTTACCTGCTAAATAGGCCTTTGCATCAGCTTCAGATATGCCATTATCTTCCATGGAAATCATGACCGCCTTATTATATGCCACTTCGGCTGTTGTTCCAACATTATAACCTAGCATTGCTGCTTCCGCTAATATATAATAGGTTTCACTTGATCGATAAAATGGTGTATATCCTCCTGCATTATTAATGTAATGCTCACCGATCCATGATACCGACCTTAAAGGACTAGGCGATGTTGTTAATCCATTTTGATAACCAACATATGTTCCCCCATTTGTCTTCTGTGCTACTGAAGCAATTCTTGGATCTTCAACTTCATTTAAGTAATTTATAAATATGTCAAACATACCCCAGTTATCAATACGTTTCCCATTGATACCAGATTTATACCAGGGTTCCATATATGGTAGTGTCCCTGGATAATATAAATAACAGTTTTCGGCATTAGTTTCCAAAACTGGATATTTATCTTTATTTCCAGCAATCTCTTCAATTGTCGATTTGGCGAGAGCTGGTGATACCGCAGAAATACGCATAGCCATACGAAGACGCAAAGAATTACAAAATTTCTGCCATCTTAACATCTCCACATCTAATGCTGTATTATTATCTGCATTATAAATAATATCATAATTTCCAATTATATCTTCTCCAATCCCTTTATCCATTTCATCTGCAATCTTTTTCAAATCAGCTAACACGGCAGGAAAAATATCTTCTTGTTTATCATATTTAGGTTTCAACAAACTCCCATCTCCTGGCATCCCTTTAAACGCCTCAGAATACGGGATATCCCCCCACCCATCCAATAAATGCGACCACATATAATTTTGCCAAATTCGTGCGATGGTTCTTACATTCTTAAATGCTTGCGCTCGTTCTTCGGTTTTCTTTAAAAGATCATTCATCTGCGTAATGTTATAATAACAAGCAGCCCAACGATTTCCATAAGAATTATTGGTCGGAATCAACCCACTCATATTGTCCGGATATTGAATTTTAACAATATAACCAGCAAAGGTGCCATAACCGTCGATATCCCCGCCAAATTGTTCTCCTGCATTACGGAGTACATTGATCAACATATTTTGAGGTGGAACATCAGGTAATGCATCTGGATCCGTATTAATTTTCTCAAAGTCTTTTGTACAACCTGCTAGACAAACTATCGCGAGTATCGAAGCAAATTTTATATTAAATAGTATTTTTTTCATCTTTCTGATTCTTTAATTCAATTGAAATATCATTTTACCGAACGGAACAAAGGTTAAAAAGTAAATCCTAGTTTTAAACCAATACTTCTAGAATTTGGAACCGTTGCTTGTTCAAAACCAACACCCCTAGAATCACTTGAAACACCTCCTGATTCAGGATCTATTCTCATGGTATTTGACTTATCTACCCAAAGCAAAGCCAAATTAGATCCGATTACAGATAGATTTGCCCGTTTTATCCCTTTAATTCGACTATAAAGATGTTGAGGTAAATTATACGTAAAATAGGCTTCCCGTAATTTCAAAAATGAACCATCAAAAACATACATAGCTGCAATACCGCCACCCTCATACCAATCTTGAGCGGTCGTTTCAATATTATTTTCTATCCATCCACCCTTACCATCAGACATCGCAAAGCGTTCATTTGTCATTACATCTCTTCCTGCAAGTATTGCACGTTCGCGTATTCCATTGGCTGCTGTAATCTCTGCTACACCCGTTGTATAACCATGTGACATCGTTTGTGACCAAATGTCTCCACCTTTACGAAAATCCAACATAAAGCCAAAACTAAAGTCCTTATAAGTAAAATCATTACGTAAACTTGCTAAAAAATCTGGAACAACATTGCCTATATTTTGCGCAGCTTTACTTTGAACTAAACCTGCACTTGTAACCTTAATAGCACCTTTCATTGCTCCATCTTCAACACGATCATATCCTGGTCCTACTAATGTTCCCCATGGTTGACCTTCTCTAGCCATATTGGCAATCCCCCAAGTCCATCCAATTTGATAATCCTTCAAATCTAGAGCTGGATATAATTCTAAAACTTTACTTTTATCTTTTGAGAAGTTTGCTGTCGCAGTCCAATTCAAACCAGTTTCCTTCTTTAGAATATCACCTCGTAATTGAAGTTCAACACCTTTACTTTCAATATTACCCGCATTCAAGAACATTCTTGTAAAACTTACTGTATTTGATGTATTTACAGGAAGTAATTGATTTTTCGCATTTTTATGATAATAAGTAAAATCGGCATGTAATCGATTATTGAACAATCCTAATTCTACTCCTGTTTCCCAAGTATTTATAGATTCTGGAACCAAATTCTCAATCGCATATGTCATGCTTTTATACATCTGCGCTAAATCATTAAATGCATCAGTTTGTGCATAATAATAATTTCTATTGCGATACGGATCTGTGGCATTACCTACCTCTGAAATATTCAATCTCAATTTCATAAATGACAAGAAATCCCCTTTAATACTTTCAAAAGAAGTTGTTGGGATCCAGCTCATACTTACTGATGGATAAAAGAATGACTTTGTTAAAGTTGAAGACCAATCATTTCGAGCAGTCACATCAACATATAATTGATCTCGCCAGCCAACGGATGCCTGACCATAAATGGAATTAGAGCGATTGTGCTCATTATCCATTATTGTTTCAGCAGGTCCAATCTTATTCGCGATCGTATAAACTCCAGGGACATTCAGACCTGTTGCTCCAAGTGTATTTAGATTCATTTGATAATCGCGGTAATTTGCACCCGCTGTAGCTAATATGTTGAAATCCCCATATTGTTTATTAAAATTTGCTATAAAATCAGCGTTAAACTCTGTTCTATTATTTTTGTTTTCGCTAAAACTACCATTCAAATGGTCAAAATTGAAGTAATTTCGTTCAAACCTCTTAGCGTTAGCATAATCTACACCTACTCGCCCCTCAAATTTCAAAAAATCAAAGGGTTGATAATAAAGCGAACTTTTTCCAAAAATACGATTCATTTGCAAAGAGTTTAGCGATTCATTCATCGTATAATATGGATTCATATGATAATTCGAATTCCAATTATAATAGGTATAATTACCTTGAGCATCACGTTGATCCCAATTTCTTTTCAGATCTTTCATATCGACTTGTCTACCGAACCAAATCAATCCATTCATAGGATTAGCTCCATCATATCCTTGCATAATCAAATTATCACTTTCAGTCCGGGTATAATTCGACATAATGTCGAATGTTATCTTATCACTGATCTTATATTCGTTATTCAGTTGAGCTGTGTATTTCTTCTGATCCGTATTTGGAACTGTTCCTTTTTGATCTCTAAAAGATATTGAAGCACGGGTTGACGAACGATCGCTTTTAGCTAATAAGGAGAGGTTATGATTTTGAGAAAAACCTGTCTGAAAAAAATCTTTAACATTATTTTTATGGGAAATCCAAGGGGTAGCTTGTCTAACCCCATCAACGGTAGGACTATTGAATTGAGGAAGCATTAATCCGATATCTAAACGAGGTCCCCAAGATTCATCAAATCCATCATTTATTCCTCCTCCAGCCCCATCCACGTATGAAAAAGAACTATCTTGCGCAAATTGTTGGTAAGTTAATCCATTTCCCTTAGCTAAAAGTCCATAATTATATTCGTCACCGCGTGACCCCTGGCCGTAAAGGTTTTGATACTTTGGAATCGTTGATGCTCTATCTATACTGAAATTAGCATCATAGGATATTTGCACACCATTATTAGCGCGCTTACCGGACTTAGTAGTGATCATGATGACACCTTTACCACCTCGCATACCGTATAAAGCTGCGGATCCACCTTTTAATACAGTAATATTTTCAATATCTTCTGGATTGATATCATTTAAACCCGAACCATAATCAACACCTCCATAGGTATTATCCCCACTTCTTTGTGAATTATTAGTAATTGGTACTCCATCGATTACAATTAAAGGTTGTTGATCATTTAAAAGTGATGTGTTTCCTCGAATAGAGATCCTCGCAGAAGAACCTACTGCTCCACCAAATTGATTTACCTGTACCCCAGCAACCTTACCTGTTAAAGCTCCAGTTACACTTAATTGCCCAGCATCAGTCAACTCTTTGGCTTTTACTTCTTGAACGGCATATCCCAAAGATTTTTTATCTCTTGAAATACCCATGGCTGTCACCACCACTTCGTCCAAACTTTCCGTATTTGAGGCTAATGTAATAGAGAGGTTGGTTTGATTTGTAAGGTTAATTTGTTTTCGTTCATAACCAATAGCCGAAACATTTAAGATACCGGATTGTCTATATGAAATAGAAAAATCACCATTAGGCCCAGTTTGTGTTCCTGTACCGTCCTGTAAGGAAATGGAAACCCCTGGGATTGGTTTTCCATCTTGACCGACCACCTTACCTTTCAGTACGGTCTGCGCATAAATAGCCGAACTGACCAGCAAGTTAGCCGCTAGAAATGTAATAGCTGTTTTTTTCATAAAATAGTGATTCAAATGTTAGTTTATCATGTCTATGTAATAACTAAGTTATCAATAGTAACCTTTGAATCTTAACCTTATCTTAACAAAGATGAGCAGTTTTTTAACATTAAATGTTAAATATTATTATAGCTCTACAGCAGCATTATCCAGCAAGATACATTTTTATTAAATTCCAGTAAAAACAGTATTTTTGTAATTATCCGTATATTCTTTCGGATTGCACCCTCTTACTTGTTTAAAAACACGATTAAAATTAGTGATGCTATTAAAACCACAATTATAGGCAATAAAGGATACACTCTCTAGATCACCTTCATTTAAGTGGTTACAGACTTCCTTTATACGAATGCGGTTTAAGTAAGATACAAAAGTTACTCCACAATGCTTTTTAAAATACCTACAGAAGGCCTGCGGGGTTAAGTTTGCATAGTTGGCCACATCTTCTAAACTCAGTTCCTTTTTAAAATTCTCTTTTATATAATTGCATATTAAACTGATTCGACTAACACCAATCGGCTCATCCTGATTAAATTCAATTCTTTCTATACAAAGGGGATCTGTTTCTTTAGAAATCATAGCTAAAGAGCGTAACAAATAAAAGAACTGCATCAATTTATCGAGCTCATCTGCACTCTTTAATTGCACGACTCTTTCAGAAATTTGATTAAAATAAGCGTCTGGAACTTTAAATCCACGAGAATTACTGTTAATAAAATGATTCAGAGACTCAAACTCACCTAATGAAAACAAGGACTTCAACTTTCCGTGCGGATCAAAGAAGATAGAAATTGATCTTGATTCATTAAATAAGCCATTTTGAGACATCGATTTAAATACATGAGGCTGATTTGCTCCCAAAAAAAATATATCATTTTCTTTAAAAGGATGCAAAGTATCTTCAACAACCAAAACGCCCTGACCTTTTTTTATCCACATCAATTGTGCCTCCTGATGCTTATGCAAATACGGATAAAATGAATCCATTACATCTTCTTGTATCGTTAAGCTTTGTCCTTGTGTTGTCGGCACATTAAATTGGAGAGTTTTCATAGCATGTTAAGAATTAAACTTTACAAAAATTTATTATTTGGTTGATCTAAATATAACAACTAGATTTTAATAAAGAAAAATATGATGTAAACATGGAACAAATAGTACTTTGTATTTTTTGATAATTTTGAGAATAAAAAACAATGCTAAAGAATCTTTCTTCTATTAAAAGAATAATATAACAACTCAAACAACTTAAAATCAACTTCTGTAATTATTTCTAATAAAAATTACTAAAAATGTTCAGATATAGTTTTTTAATTCTCTTAAATTATGCAACAGTTATTGTAACAACTATATAAAATCTAAAAGATCATATTTTTGATCAAAAAGTTACACCGTCAATTCATACATTCTAAAAAAAGTAGATGAGAACAAGGAAAACCCAAATAATTTTAATGCTATAGATTTACAATAAAAAGTCAAAAAATAGTATATCCTCATAGGAAGACAAATAATATTTTTGTTCTTATAACATGTAGATGCATAATTTTCTCAACAATTAACAATACTATTCGAAGAATAGATAGCAATGCAATAAAAAAATCCTAAAATAATATTTAATATTTCCCACAAGTAACTAGCAATCCTAAATATCTACACTTTAGGATACGAATAACCATTATGATAATTTGCTGCCAAATACTTATTCGCTTCTTTATCTGAGAACTGACGTTTGTCCTTATCCCAGTACAATTTTTTACCTGTTCTGTATGCAATATTTCCCATTTGAGATAAAATGGCAATATGTGCACCCGCTTCAACAGGGGCTTTCAGAATACTTTTATTTCGCGTAAGAATTGCTTCAACAAAGTTGTCCATATGCCTTTCCAAACCATTATCTTTTGATTTTTGAAATGGCACAGCAGCCATTCGATCCCCTTCTGGCAATACTTCCCAACCCTGTCTATTCAGTACTAAAGTACCATTGTTTCCTATAAAAGCCACACCATGACCTTTGTTATAAGGTCCACCATCAATACCTATTGCATGTTCCCACTGCACATTAAACCCATCAAACTCATATAAAGTTGTCAAGGTATCTGGTGTCTCCTCAACATCATCGGGGTAAGCAAATTTTCCTCCTGCGGCCATGATCGAGCGTGGATCCGAAACTTTCATACCGATCAACGCAAAATCCAACATGTGTACTCCCCAATCTGTCATCAGACCACCTGCATAATCCCAAAACCACCGAAAATTAAAATGAAAACGATTTGCATTGAACGGTCTCTTGGTTGCAGGTCCTAACCATCTATCATAATGCACTCCTGCCGGAATTGCTGAATCCGGGACAATTGGAACATCCTTCTTCCAACCTAAGTAGGCCCATACTTTAACCATTCTTACCTTACCGAGACTACCAGCATGTAGAAATTTCATAGCATCCTCAAAATGCTGTTGACTTCGTTGCCACTGCCCTACTTGAACAATAGCATTATACTTTTGAGCGGCGGCTACCATAAGCTCGCATTCTTTGATCGAATTGCCAATCGGTTTTTCTACATAGACATGTTTCCCCGCCGTAACGGCATCCACCATCATCAAACAATGCCAATGATCGGGAGTTCCTATAATCACAGCATCAACATTATTATCTGCTAATAATTGCTTATAATCAATATATGTCTTAACGTTTATATCACGCTTTTCCAATTCGGAAACACGGCTATTTAGAACATTTTCATCTACATCGCAAAGTGCAGTGCAAACTACATTTGTATTTTTTAATATTGCGGTCAAATTGGACCATCCCATCCCATTTACACCGATTACACCAATGCGTATTTTTTTAGAATCTGCCAACACCTTTGTTCTTTTAAAAAATAATGCAGATGCCGCTAATAATGTAGAGGTTTTAATAAATTTTTGTCTATTCATCATAATGTAGGCGTTGATTGCCATTACAAAAGTTTACCTATAACTATCCCCACCAATTAAAATGAATAATTTAACATTAAAGGATCAGGATATGATAAATCAATTGATTTCAGGTTTATATTTAGTTTACTATTCCTAAGATATAAAAAATAAAAGGAGACACAAACAAACTAAGCGAGAGCCCTTTTATAAATTTCCGACATATTTCCAGCAACTTTTCTATATAAAAGACTCTTAATCTACCTCTGAGCAAATACTATATTATTTTTCAACAAAAAAAGCCGTGCTTAGTGGCATGGCTTTAACTGCGTTATATATTAAATAAGTTACATTAAAATCTATCAATATATTTAAAAACGGTAACTTGCGCCTAGTGCAAAAATGCCTTTAAAACCATAACCTGCTTCAAGAAAACCACCCCAATCTTTACCAATTCGCAAACCCAATGGATTTACCTGAAAAGCAAAGATAACATCATTAGTAGTGGTCTTTTCATGATCTGTTCTATCACTACCGTTAGCCAATATTGCTCCAGAAGAAACTGTACCATAAAAATCAATGATTCCTCGTTTCACATAAGAATATTTAGCAGTAGGTAGTACCATATAGAAATTACTCTTCCTATAGGTAATCTCATTTGTACTTTTATTTTTCATATCTGAAGAAGCATTAGCATAGCTTAGATCGGCTCCTATCGAAAATCGATTACTCAGCGCATAGCGATATCCCGCCGACAGCATACCAAATGCTTTTTCATTTGAACTTTCGCTTCCCGATATTGCGCTGACAAAAGCATTTGTAAATACATCTGCTATCACCAATGGAGTTGCATCACTATAATCGATTCTGATTTCATGTTTCTTAGACTCCTGAGCGTGAGTATGAAAAGCAAACCCTACTACAGTCGCAATCGCTATAAAAATTGATTTTTTCATTGAATTTCTATTCTATTTTATTAAATATGGAACAAATATAGATGAACTATACCTTTTATTTTTGTGAAAATCCATTATATTATCGGAAAAATCAATCAACTTCGATACTGGTGCTTCATCAAATAAACAGTATATAAACTTATAATAAAAACATACGTTTTATAGAAAACTTTCTAAAGAAAAAATTCACAAGCTACGTTACCTTAAAAAACATGATTAAAAAAAGCGCTAAAGCAGGAAATTTGCTTTAGCGCTTTCAACCTGTGGATAAAAGTAGATTATTCTACCACATACCAAGTATATCCATTTGCTGGTATTTTAACCGTCAATTCTACCGTGTAATCACGTTTCAATTGGTAAGATATTAAATTACCTTCTTGTTCTCTAATTTTTGCTGTTGTGGACAATCCGGTATAATAAAGCGGTACCTGAATTTTACGTACGATTTCTTTATCTGTAGGGTTAAAAAATAATGCAAAAGCTTTCTCTTTTTCATCAGGATTCACATGCATCATTCCGTCCCAGTCCCGAGCATCAGGTTTACGTAAATGGATGATATCACTGTTCAATATATTGCGATAACGCTTATACCATTTAATCACATCGACAACCATTTCTTTCGTTTTTGGTGTATCGTAGAGACGAGGCCCTCGGTAACATGCTTGCACACCTGCACCATAATTTTGGATCATATGCATCTTATATTCATGAAGATGGTCATTCAAAGGCTCTAAGGTCGCATCTTTTCCACCTCCCTGATATTCTACTAAGGGCACAAAACTCCATAAAGAAGAGGGAACTCTATCCCATGTACAATCATAATTTAACTGACGTGCATGCATGAGCTGACGATCGCGAGGTAAAGACCAATTCGCTTCTCTGTAGCCAATTCCAACTTTATTAGATCCGTTCAAAAAGTAAAAATCGGGTACATTCATATATATTCCTTTGGAAGACATCCAGTGATAAAGTTCAGTAACCTTCTGAAATTGTTTCCATTGTGAATCTGCTAGACCCTCGTGATGTGCATGGGTAGTCGAAGCACAGAAATCTCCGGGATAAGAACCATCATGCTCAAAACACTTCATGCCTGTCTTTTCAAAAAAGTATTTTATTTTCTCAAAATACTCATACCCCCAATCACTAGCCAGACATGGGGAACTTCCAAAGCGCATCCCACCACGTTTACCTGTCTCGGGATTAATAACATCGACTTCATCACTGATCCATCTGCTGGCCAATAGGGAATAGCATCCCATATCAATGCCTTTACTCCGTGCATAATCAACAAATCCCTTAAATTTAGCAATATTTGCATCGGAGATATCTTCCGCATTTAACCCCGATCCAAAGCTCAGTATAATCATCTCATAACCTGTCGAATCACACTGATCTATGGCTCTATGTACCACTTCAGGGTCGGTTGACGTTAGATGCATAAAGATGGGATTCTCACTGGTCCATGGCGCTATGGTTCGGTACATTTTACGTGTAAACAATCCCTTACGCTCGCGATCATCACTATCAAATGGCATTTCATAAACCGTGAAGGATTGAAAAGTTCCTTTACTTTCTAAGTTGTAATCTGGACCAAGCGTAGGTGATACATCCAATACACAAGGTGTTTCTAAGAGATAATTACGTTGCGAAGTGTATGCAGGATCTGTTACCCATTTTTCTGTAATATCAGTTGTTTTTTCAGTAAAGGCTCCTCCTGCGGCGAAATCACTCTCAACATGAATATTGGGTAATCTAAAAACTGAAGGATCACCATCTCCGGGTGACTCAGGTTCTGAGAATGCCAAATATTCCAATTGAAAGAAGTCAATATTAATTGGTAATGTACATTCATTAATCACTTCCATTCTTTTACTAATTACCGGAATATGATCATAGATGCTAAAATAAAGCTTCACTTTCACATCCTTCAACTCTCGTTCACCACGAAGGGTAAATACAAGTTGCTGACCTGATACCTGTTCTTTATTAAGTGCCCAGCGATTGCGGGCCCATTTGATTCGTTCTTCCAGTGGTTTTATTTCGAAATCTTCTACCATAAACGATTCCGGTAATGTTGTCATTTTATCTAACCACTCATTCTTAAGATATCCCCGTTCTTCTTGACCATTTAAACCGCCAATATTCCATTTTTTACCATCAATCTGTATCGTTCCCTCACTACTTACTGCCCTAATCAAGCTTTCCCCTAACATACGGTTCGTAATATCTACCGTCGCCAAATTAGGAAAAATCCGAAAAGTTCGCGACACCATTGCATTTGCGATTATAATACTTTTACCATCTGCCGAAGTGTAAATTCCAGCTTTAGATTTCTGAGGAGTAATTAACCAATCAAATGCAGTCTTCTCTGATGACAATTCTTTCATTCGTGGCAATGCTTTGATTTTCGCAGCAAGTTGCTTACTGATTCCTGCATCCATAGTGGAACCCGAACCCACTGTTCCAACGTCAACAAGTACGGGTTTTACAGTTTTATAATCAATCTTTGGTGCAATCCAAACGGCGTGATCACCACTAGGTCCATCATCAGTTGTTTCGGCTACAAGTTCAAGATACATTATGTCTTTTAAAGAGACGTCAATCTGCTGAGGACGATCTCCGCCTTTAATTACTGAACTTGTAAAAATAGGTTTACCATCACCTTTCAAAATAAATTTTACGGAACCTTTTTCTAAGACAGATTTACTCTTTGTAACACCTACAAACTGCTTTTGTCCTTCCTTTTGAACGAAATGCAATTTGGTCCCGTCCACTAATGGTATAATGGTCAAAGAATTATCCTTAACATCGATCTTAGATTCAGCTATTCCTACTTGAGCAACGAAACGCGTTGCATTTTTGTCCAGCTTAATCTTGATCATACTTTTCGCTTGCACTCCAAGCACATCATCAGAAACTGTCCCATTAATCGTTACAGGTTCGCCCGTAACTGATCTTCCCTTCTGCACAGTGCCATACTCCTGCCAAGCACGAGATAGATCCAGATCTTTCAACTTGACAGATTCTTGCGCAAACATAGATTGCCCTATTAAAAGCCCAGCACTGATCAATAATGTAGTTTTCAACATATTTTAAGATTCCTCTTTTTTAAGGTCAGTGAAAAATACATTTCATCACTGCCCTTGTAAATAATATTAGGTTACAAATTTAATTTCTAATCAATAAAATTAAAGTTCCATTGTCCCCACCCATTCTTGGCAATATTTACCAAAAGTTCCTTTTCTGCTA
The DNA here is from genome assembly GCF_042686355.1 of Sphingobacterium anhuiense. Taxonomy (NCBI): domain Bacteria; kingdom Pseudomonadati; phylum Bacteroidota; class Sphingobacteriia; order Sphingobacteriales; family Sphingobacteriaceae; genus Sphingobacterium; species Sphingobacterium anhuiense. The sequence continues at coordinate 389,197 of NZ_JBHUPE010000005.1, read as the reverse complement.
AATCGAATAGAGGTAACATTATATTAAGATCATCATAGGTTACAAAGGCTAAACTTAGATAATTTTAATTACATCCGCAATATAATCCTAATCTTAAAGTTGTATATCGACTTTTAATCAATTCAAAACCTCAAGTATTCATAATTATCATCTGAAATCAACTTTCTTTATAATATTTACATTATTTTTGCTAGTTACATTGATCTATTCTTATTATTTATGAATTTAATTTACAAGGGTAAAACCAAAGATGTCTACAGTCTAGAACAAAATCAAGTACTATTGAAATTTAAAGACGACGTAACTGGTGAAAATGGTGTATTTGATCCTGGAGCAAATACTGTTGGGCTAACCATTGATGGTGCTGGAAAGTCAGGGCTTAAAATGACCCAGTTCTTCTTCGAGCGTTTAGCTGAACAGGGTATTGCAACACATTTTGTCTCCGCTAATTTAGATGAGGTTAGTATGGTGGTTAAAGAAGCGACTCCATTTGGGAAAGGATTGGAAGTCATTTGTAGATACCGTGCTGTAGGCAGTTTCTTGAGAAGATACGCTGCTTATTGCCAAGAAGGTGATGCGCTAGATGCTTTTGTGGAAGTAACGATTAAAGATGACGAAAGAGGCGATCCTACAATTTCGGATGATGCTTTGGAATTATTAAATATTTTATCAAAAGCAGATTATCAAGAATTAAAATCTTTAACAAAAAAAATCTGTGGAATCATAAAAACGGAATTGGCAAAGAAGGATTTAGAACTTTACGATATCAAATTGGAATTCGGAAGAGATAAAGCTACTGGAGATCTATTATTAATCGACGAGATTTCAGGTGGAAATATGCGCGTATACAAAAATGGAAGCTATATTGCCCCTTTAGATTTAGAAAAAGACTTTTTAGGAGCTTAATAGCCTACAGTCAATAGTATAAGGGCTACCATTATCTCAGGTAGCCCTTTATTACTAGCCGTTAATCCCAACCGCCACCAAGGGCTCGATACAATTGAACCACAGCATACAATTTTTGACTTTGATCTGCTATATTTTTCAATTCTGCACGTAACAGATTTTGCTCTGCTGTTAGTACATCGGTATAATTGGTGTTCTGGTGGTTCAGGAACAATTCTTTATTAAATGCAACAGCCTGCGTTAATGCTTCAAGTTGTTTTTTGCGGGATTTCATTTTTTTCATAGCCGTATCATATTCAAAAAGCGCATTAGAAACTTCCTGGCTGGCTACCAGTAGAGATTTCTCGAATTGATACAACGCCTGTTGCTGTCTTGCTTGAGCAGTTGACAGTCTTGCTTTATTGACACCTTTATTGAAAATAGGCTGTGCAATACCCCCTGCTATAGAACCAAATAAACTAGCACTCGAAAACCATTGATTCCAACCAAGATTTGAAAAACCTCCAGCAGCTGTTATAGATAATGCAGGATAGAAATATGTACGTGCTACATTCGTTTCCTCAAATGCCGCTCTAAAATTAAATTCTGCCATTTGAACATCAGGACGGTGCGCGAGCAATTGTGCGGGAATTCCAGGATTTAAATCATAATTCACCTGTTGTTTCATTAGAGACTGTCTAAGGATGGCACCAGGATGTCGGCCTACTAAAAAACTAAGCCTATTTTCAGTTTCTTTAATCTTTTGCTCAATATCCGGTACATCTAGTTCTGCTTCATAATAGTTTGCTTTACTCTGTACTACCGCTACGCCGTTAAGCATTGCATTTTCAAAAAGTTCCGCTATTGCGGCTGCATCTTCAGCACGATTCTCAGCAGTTTTTTTAATTATCATCAACTGTTGATCCAGTGCCAGTAATTCGTAATAATCTGAGGCGATATTGGCAATTAACTGTGTTTGCACTGCACGCTTTGCGGCATCAGTCGCTAAAAGCTGTGACAATGCAACTCGTTTAGCACTTCCAAGTTTACCCCAGATATCAATTTCCCAGTCCGTATTTAATCGCATATCATATTGGGTATTATTACGCGGATAACCAAAACTTTGAAAAGTAGGCACCTGTTGTTTATTGGCAGAGACACTAGCTTCCAATGAAGGTAAAAAAGCCGCTTTTTTTAATCGCACATTTACCTGCGCCTCTGTAATCCGCTCAACTGCAATTTTGATGTCTATATTTGCCTGTAACCCCTCTGTGATCAATTGCTGCAACATCGTATCTGTAAACATATCAGACCATTTCACTTTAGCTATATTGGTCGTATCATGAGCTATATTCTTCACATAACCTGAATCAAGAGCACTATAAGTAGGTGACCGAAAGCTGTCTTTTACTTTATTTTCCGGCACACTATAGGGACGGGTTACGTGACAAGAACTCCAGGCCAAAAGTCCCAGTATTGACATGAATGCCAGTCCATAGGATTTTTTTTTCAATTGACTATAATAATGTATCATATCTTTATTTTTAAATTTTCACACTAGCTTTCTCTGTTTGATCAACATGAAGCTAGCATAAGGTTACATGCGCTAAGCACGAAAATTTCATTTATTAAACGAGCGAATAACTAGAATCATAAGATGTTACTGTTCATCTTCTAATATACGGGCTGTATGACTTGGCTCCTTGACACCAAAGAGTTTCTCCTGTAATGCCTGGAAAACAATAAATAAAATAGGAATAACAAATACACCAAATACAGTCCCGATCAACATCCCCCCTACAGCCGCAGTGCCGATAGATTTATTACTCAATGCACCGGCACCAGTAGCTAACATCAATGGAATCAATCCGAAAATAAATGCAAAGGAGGTCATTAAAATAGGTCTTAACCTTGATTTTGCGCCATAGATTGCAGACTGCACCAATGTTCTTCCGCTCAATCGATGCAAGAGTGCAAACTCCACAATAAGAATCGCATTTTTAGCCAATAAACCGATCAACATGATGAGGCTGATCTGTAAGAATATGTTATTATCTACCGCAAATAGCTTCGCAAAAATAAATGCTCCTGCCAAACCGATTGGCAATGATAAAAGAACAGAAAGTGGCAGGATGTAACTCTTATATTGAGCGCTTAAAAGGAAATAGATAAAAAGAAGGCACAGTGAAAATATTAATACTGTTTGACTACCGCTGGACAGCTCTTCGCGTGTCAAACCCGAAAATTCATAAGCATAGCCACGGTCTAAAGTTTGAGCCGCTGTCTCCTCTATTGCTTTAATAGCATCTCCAGAGCTATATCCTTCATTCGGTATCCCTGTTATGGTACTTGAAGTAAATAAGTTAAAACGTTGAATAAATTCCGGTCCATACGTCTTCTTCAAAGTAACAAATTCAGATATCGGTGCCATATTACCTTTTAAAGTTCGCACGTAAATCTTATTAATATCTTCTTCTTTTGCTCTATAATCAGCTCCTGCCTGCATCATGACGCGGTATTGCTTTCCAAAGCGATTAAGGTCGGAGGCGTAGATACCTCCAAAATATCCCTGAAGTGTCGTCAGTACCGTATTAACACTTACACCTGCGGCCTTACATTGGGCTACGTTGACATTAATTTCCAACTCAGGAAAACCAATATTAAAAGAGCTCGTAGCATAATTGATTTCAGGGCGTTGATTTAAAGCACCAATGAACGTATCGATATTTTTATTAAACTGTAGATAATTTCCACCTGTTTTGTCTTGTAGCTGCAGCTCAAAACCATTACTATTACCAAACCCCTGCAATGTCGGTGCAGCAAAAAAGATAATACTTGCCTCTTTGATATGAGCAGTTTTTTGAAATAATTTCTGAACAACAGCTGCAGCACTTTTCTCTTTCCCGGCACGTTCTTTCCAGGGTTTTAATCGAATGAACAATGCTCCATAAGAACCTCCTGTACCGTGCAGTAAATCCATGCCTGAGAGTGTAGAAGATAATTCGACTTCCGGTATACTGCGCGCAATACTGTCGACTTCAAATGCAATCTTTTCCGTACGTTCTAGAGTAGATGCCGGGGGTAAAACCACATTTCCATAGATAGCACCACCATCTTCATTAGGGACAAAACCTGTCGGTGTTGTTTTTACCAAGAAATAACATACCAACGCAAATGTTGCAATACCTACAAATGAAATCCATTTATGACGGATTAAAAGGCGTACGACACCAATATATTTATTGGTTACTACTTCAAAAGCCACATTAAAACTGGTAAAAAACTTTGGCAAGAAACCCTTTGGCTTTTCAACATCTGCTACATGGGGTTTTAACAGTAAAGCACATAGAGCGGGACTTAATGTCAACGCATTTATTGCCGAAATAATAATGGCTACTGCCAATGTCAGTCCAAACTGTTTGTAAAACACTCCAGCAGATCCTGTAATGAAAGTGACTGGTACAAAAACCGCTGACATAATCAAAGTAATTGAAATAATGGCACCACTGATTTCGCTCATGGCATGCAGCGTAGCTTTCTTGGCCGATTTAGCCCCTTGATCTAGTTTTGCATGAACTGCTTCGACGACAACAATAGCATCATCGACCACAATGCCTATGGCCAACACCAGTGCAAACAAAGTAAGGAGGTTAATGGTGAAACCAAAAAGCTTCAAAAAGAAAAATGTTCCAATAATGGCTACCGGTACTGCGATTGCTGGAATCAAAGTCGAACGCAAATCCTGTAAAAAGAGAAAGACCACTAAAAAAACCAATATAAATGCTTCAATAATTGTATAAATAACCTTCTCAACCGAAGCATCCAAAAAATCATTCGCATTCAAGAAAGTATGATATTCAACTCCTGGAGGAAAATCCTTTGACGCTTCTTTTAAAATATTTTCACAAGCAATGATCAAATCTCTTGCATTAGATCCCGAAATCTGGCTAATGGCACCTCCCGAAGAAAGCTTTCCCTGCGTAATTAGCGATGTCGTATAATCCAGAGCGCCAAATTCAATATCTGCGACCTCCTTTAACCGTAAGTAATCGCCCGCAACACCATTTTTCAAGATAATATTTTCAAATTGTTCAGGATCTTCGAGGCGCCCCGTATATTTCAATGCATATTGTAATGATTGGCGGCTATTTTCGCCTATTTTCCCCGGTGCAGCTTCAATATTTTGTTCCTTTAATGCTGCCATAATGTCTTCCGGAATAAGACCATGAGTAGCCATGACATCCGGTTTCAACCAGATACGCATGGAGTATTCCTGATCACTATAAATCTCTGTAGCCCCAACACCTTCAACCCTTTTCATCTGAGGCATAATATTTATACGAAGGTAGTTATCAAGAAACTTCCTATCGTATTTCCCATCTTTACTGTAAAGCAAAAAACTAAAAGCCGTACTGCTCAACTGCTTGCTTGTTGTAATTCCTGCTTTAATAACTTCTGCAGGTAGCAGGCTGGTAGCTTTACTCACCCGATTCTGCACATTCACTGCGGCCATATCCGCATTCGTTCCCTGTTTAAAAAAGATGGTAATAGTTGCAGTACCATTATTGCTCCCGGTAGACGTCATGTAAGTCATATTCTCTACACCATTAATCTGCTCCTCCAATGGTATGATCACACTTTTCATAACAACATTCGCGTTTGCTCCTTGATAAGAGGCTGTTACAACAACTGTCGGAGGTGCAATTTCAGGATATTGTGAAATAGGAAGTGACATCAGTCCCAGGATTCCCAGCATTACAATTATTATCGATATTACCGTCGATAGAACGGGGTTTTCTATGAATTTTTTCAGCATCTCTTCTCTATTATTTTGTGGATACAGGACTAGGTTGAATTTGCATGCCATCTTTTAGGTTTCCAATTCCCTCAGTGATAACCATATCACCAGGCGCAAGCCCATATTGCACAACATAGTGTTGTTCCGTTGCTATCGGCAATACCTTTATTTCGGTAAGGTGTACAGTATTTTTAGCATCTACCGTATAGACATAGTAATTTCCTTGCATTTCAAAAACCGCTTTTTTAGGAACCTTCACTGCTTCATCAATTGTCGCCGGAAGCTGTAAAGTTGCGCTCGCTCCGCTCCATAATAAACCATCAGGGTTTGGAAATAATGCTCTAAAATTTGCAGATCCGGTTTCTAAACTGATCACCCCGCTCAGACTCTGAATTTTTCCTTTAAACCCGTAATCTTTCCCATCAGCAGTCCGTAAATTAACTTGAGGTATATTTTTCAACTTCTCAGCCATGCTCTTACCTGGATATTGATTTAGAAAGCTATTAAGCTGTTTCTGACTCAAAGAAAAATGCGCATATACTTCCTTCGTATTCGCGATTGTGGTCAGAGCAGTTTCAGAAGTACTGCTGACCAGACTGCCCTTTTTAAGTGGCAACCGTCCTACTATACCTGATATTGGGCTAACAATCTGCGTAAATGCTAGTTGTGATTGTGCATCTGACAATGCTGCTTTTGCCTGACTAAGTTCAGCCTTTTTAACCCTTTCTACATTCTTCGCTGTCGTCAATTCAAATGAGTTTACGATTTTCTTGTCCACGAGAGACTGCGTTCTCAACACTTGAATACTAGCCGTTTCTAGGGCTGCTTCCACTGCTAATACTGCCGCTTTCCGTTGATTTACATCCTGCACGAATCGATTGGCATCTATTTTAAATAACTTTTGCCCAGCGTGCACAAGACTGCCTTCTTCGATAAAGACTTCCTCGATATAACCATCTATTTTAGAACGAATCTCTACCGTCTGCAATCCCTCTAACGTCGTTGGATACTCAACCGATAGAGTCGTTTTTTCAGATTTTAGTGTTAGTACAGGGTAGGCAATTATTTCACTTGTTGCTGTTTCTTTCTTTGAATCGCAGGAGAACATTCCCGAGACGAGAAATAACAATAGATATAAGTGAGTTTTTTTCATGATAATAATTTAGTAATGAAACAATAAGTGATAAACTGGGCATGAGCTTTTACCTGATATTCCGTACATATGATCGTTAAAGACTAGACATAGGAATCCCGCTCCCCGCTCAAACCTGTATTTAGCTTGGGGATATTTTTACTCTTTTCTAGTGATAAAAATTAGATTTTCATCTTTATAGTAGTGAAATTACCTCTTTAGTATATTCCAATAGGGAACAACAGTTGTAAAGGCAAGAGATGCTGACTGAGCAATCTTTTTCGGACGGTGTATTTCTGGTGTATCTTTCCACATAAAAATAATTATTACAATTCTTACTTAGCATTTACCAAATTTGATAATCAGAAGAAGTAGACTTACAGGTATCGATTTTGATAAGTGTGACAAAAGTAGTAATTTTGAATAATAAAACAACCAAATACTTGTTTTATTATTTTATGACGACAAACCGAATTTTAATGTTACTGAAAATGCGAGGTCCGTTAACGGCACTCGACATTGCCCATGAATTAAAAATAACCAAAGAAGGTGTTAGACAACAGCTGGTTAAATTTATGGATGAAGGCTTGATTAAAGTAGAGACGGAATCAAAGGGAGTCGGGCGGCCACAAAAATATTTCAATATTTCAGAACTCGGAAACAGCAAATTTCCGGATACCCATGCAGAGTTAACGGTGAAATTATTGACAATAATTAAAGAGTCAATAGGGACAGAAGCTTTACAGACGATCATTGAAGTCAATGAAGCAACAGGAAAAAAAAGATATCACGAAGAGATCGACCCTTTACCCAATCTAAAGTCTAAGATTGAAAGATTAGTCTCCATTCGTACCCGAGAGGGCTACATGGCAGATTATACTGAAGATGACGAGGGATATCTGCTAATAGAAAATCATTGTCCTATTTGTGCAGCGGCTAAAGTCTGCCAAGGATTTTGTGCTTCAGAACTTCAGATTTTTCAATCCGTCTTAGGCGAATCCGTTTCCGTACAACGTACTGATCATATCATAGCGGGCGCGAGACGTTGTGCATACCGTATCGTATCTTCTGCAAAAGGTTTCGAATAGCATTATATAGAAAATCCTCTCAAATTAAATGAGAGGATTTTCTATATAAATAGGAATTAAATAGTATCGGTGACTGAATGACTTCATCCAAGCCAAAGCAAATGAATATGCTCTAAAGGGTATTGATTAAACCCTTATTTAAGATATCTTATCAAAACGATCAGCATTCATCACTTTATTCCAAGCTTTTATAAAAGCATCCACAAATGACTTTTCATTGCCAGACTCAGCATACACTTCTGCAACAGCCCGAAGTTCAGCGTGCGAGCCAAATACGAGATCAGCACGTGTCGCAGTCCACTTCGGTTGACCCGATTTACGGCAAGTACCTAAATACAATTCTTTCGTTTCATCCATTGGCTTCCATTGCGTTGCCATATCTAAAAGATTTACGAAAAAATCATTGGTCAGCTGTCCTGGACGTGAGGTAAATACACCATGTTTAGATTCGTCAAAATTGACATCAAGTACACGAAGACCTCCTATTAGAACAGTCATTTCAGGAACTGAAAGATTTAATAATTGTGCTTTATCGATCAATAATTCTTCGGTAGATATTGCTTTGTTTTTTAATTTACGATAATTTCTGAATGCATCTGCTAGTGGCTCTAAGAAAGCAATCGACTCTACATCCGTTTGGTCTTGACTAGCATCTGTACGCCCCGAAATAAAAGGAACTTCCACATCATAACCTGCCTGGTGCGCCGCTTTTTCAATAGCAGCCGCACCCGATAAAACAATCAGATCAGCAATTGAAACTTTTTTCCCTCCAAACTGTGCATTATTAAACCGTGTTTGAATGTCTTTTAATGCTGTTAACACCTTATTTAATTGCATCGGTTTATTGACCTCCCAGGCATTCATCGGAGCTAAGCGGATTCGAGCTCCATTTCCTCCCCCCCGTTTATCCGAATTACGGAAAGTCGAAGCCGAAGCCCATGCTGTAGATACTAGTTCCGAAATCGATAGACTTGTATTTAAAATCTGTGCTTTTAAGGATTGAATATCCATTTCATCTATCTCAACATAATCAACCTTAGGAAGTGGATCCTGCCATACAAACTCCTCATGAGGCACATCAGCACCTAAATAACGAGAACGAGGTCCCATATCACGGTGCGTTAATTTGAACCAAGCTCGAGCAAATGCCTCGGCAAACTCTTGTGGATTATCCTTGAATCGACGTGATATTTTTTCGTATTCAGGATCAAAACGCAAAGAAAGATCTGTTGTCAGCATAGTCGGTTTTAATTTTTTATTCGGATCGTGCGCGTGCGGAATAATATCACCAGCATCTTTAGCTACCCACTGATGAGCTCCAGCAGGACTTTTTGTTAACTCCCACTCAAAATCAAACAAGTTTTCAAAAAACAGATTTGTCCACTCTGTAGGTCTACTTGTCCAGGTCACTTCCAGACCTGAAGTAATGGTATCTCCACCTCTCCCTGTACCAAAAGAATTTTCCCACCCGAGTCCTTGAGATTCTAAACCAGCAGATTCAGGTTCCTTACCAACATGATCAGCAGACGCTGCTCCATGCGTTTTACCAAACGTATGCCCGCCGGCAATCAATGCGACCGTTTCTTCATCATCCATAGCCATACGTCCAAAAGTATCCCGGATATCTTTTGCCGCCGCAATAGGATCGGGATTACCATCAGGTCCTTCTGGATTTACATAAATTAAACCCATTTGAACTGCTGCCAATGGGTTTTCTAAATTTCGGCTATGAATCTTACCATCAGCGTCATCGTCAGACACCAATACGCCATGTCCTTCCTTTACTCCCTCAGATCCATCTGCGTAACGAACGTCGCCACCAAGCCATGTCTTCTCTGAGCCCCAATATACATCCTGATCTGCTTCCCAAACATCCTCACGTCCTCCTGCATAACCCAAAGTTTTAAAGCCCATAGATTCCAGAGCCATATTTCCAGTTAAAATCAATAAGTCTGCCCAAGAAATCTTACGTCCATATTTTTGTTTTATAGGCCACAACAATCGTCTTGCTTTATCTAAACTCACGTTATCTGGCCAGCTATTTAAAGGTGCGAAACGTTGCTGTCCACGACCTGCCCCCCCACGTCCATCACCAACACGGTAAGTCCCTGCACTATGCCAAGCCATACGAATAAATAATGGTCCATAATGACCAAAATCCGCAGGCCACCAATCTTGAGATTGTGTCATTAATTCCTTTAAATCATTTTTTATTGCATCCAGATCCAAACTTTCAAATTCTCTTTTATAATCAAAATCCAAACCCATAGGATCAGACTTTACATCATGTTGACGCAATAAATTAACTTTTAACTGGTTTGGCCACCAATCTTGATTTGTTGTACCTCCACCAGCAACAGCTTTACGCAATGTTCCATTATGAAATGGACACTTATTAATGTCATTGAATTCGTTTTCCATTGGTTTCTAATTTTTCAAAAAATTAACGTTCTATTTTGGTTATCTCAACTAACTAAATTTAAACAAAAAAAAATATCAAATGAAATTTATCTGATCTTTAAACCTTCCTAATAAATTAAGATTCAGTGAAGTATAATTACCAGAAATACAATTGTTGGAAAATCCCATAAATAGATAAACTTTTTATTTTTCTTTAATAAAAAAGAAGATAATCTTTTGCACGAACATCATTATTCCTGAAAGAAACTGCTGTACAACAATTTAAAATAAAAATAGATAGTTTCCAATAAGTAGCAATAATTACATCATAAGATAAATGATTGAATTTTATTCCGTATATTAACCCTATAATTATATACTATTTTTAAAATAAATCTAACAAACACGTTAAAGTTTATATTTCACATGGTTTGTGAGAATCAAAAGAGGATTCACGACACGATTTATAAAGGATTCACGATCATATACCATTTATTTAATGATTGAAAAGTTTTGATACACCGAGGTACAACAAAAAGTTAGTTACCTATAAATAACCAGTATTATGAATAAAGAAGAAAACCGAAAGCCAAAATTAAGATTAAAAAAAGAAATTCAGGATAAACTTGAGACTGAGAACATTACTCTAGAAGAATTCTTCGAGCAAAAGGAAAAGGAAAAAAATGACCGATTCACTCAAGAGCTTCAAGATTATCGTTTAAAATATCCTGAGCCTCCACAAATAGTGGCTGAAATTGAATTGACTGAAAATATTCAAAACTTAGGCTATAAAAGACAGTTTTTTAACCGTAATGATGCTAATTTTTTGGTCAAAGAGATAGAAAACTGGGAAAATGAAAATAGCTATATGGAAATAGAACCCTTCACCGGTGATCAAAAAGAAAAAATGATTCAGACTTATATCACTACTGGCATACGATATGATTTTAAAAACATCGGCATTACATTATATTATGCTCCGATATTCTATCAAAACAATTACGATAATGGTAGATCCTTGTTGAATTATGGCACTTCATTATATAAATATGATCATTTCAAAAAAGAATTTTCAATCGCTGATAACGATGATTTTCACGATATAACTTTTTCGTAAGTGAGCAGTTAAATATCTCAATTCTCAGATCTTTACCATATGTACAACAGCAAAAAAGAGCTAAATCAGATGGACATGAATTAGCTCTTTTTACTTTGACCTTTAAGCTGACTATAACTTTAGGCAAACTCACTACAAAGATAGTAGCGGTATTAGTTCTTAATATTTAAAGGAAGTTATGTTCTCTTAAAAATACCTATTTTTTTATACCACTAGATCACAGGTGTTGCTCCTTCAAACTCTGTCAATTCATATCTATTTTTATAACTGAGATCCTGCAAACAATTTATTTTCTTATCCTGATCATAAAATATTTTAAATGTTCGCGTCTCTTTATTGATTAAAGTAAGAGACATTTGCATCATATTTTGTCAGCTTCATCAGTATGCTTGAACTAATTCTACACTCTACAATAGTATCCTTTTTTCGATCTTTTTTATCCCTAATTTCCAATCTTTAAAGGAAGCTCTGCTATCAACCCGATTACCACTTATTTCGATCACCTCTCTAAAAATAACATTTGGGGCTAGGGTCGTATCTACATTTATTTCCAAGCAAAAGCCTCGGGGAAGATAATTCAGTTTCTTTATATTCTTCATGAATTACAATTGTAGGTGGTCCAGTTATATTTGTCTTTTTGGTAGTAGCTTTTTTAGCAGATTTTGTTTGTGTATAGTCATTAGTAGCAACTAAGGTTAAACCTATGGGCAAATATTTAATGATTTTCATTTTCGAATCAACTTAATTTTCGTAATTTTTATATTTATTATTTCAGACAATCAACTAGCAAAATATCTTCTACTTGAATAGCCATTCTTTTTGCTTTGAGCAAATCGGAACAATAATATACATCATTCAAAAGCTGTTTAATTTGCCCTCTGACATAATATGAAAACCCGTTATTAGGATCCAGCTCAATTGCCTTATTACAATCTCCCAAAGCATTTAACAGATTTGGCTTATCTTTTTTGGATTTCATAACCCAGTTCATTTTAAACGGTTGATTCGGCAATTTACTGCTAATAATTATTTTTGATTGTTCCGATTTTTCAGATAAACATACTTGAGCAATTGCTTTATTGACATACGCTACTGCATATTTATCATTGCTCTGGATGCTCTGATCAAAATCTGCCAAAGCAAGTTTATATTGATGTTGAAGCAAATAAATATGTCCCCTTCTATTCCAATATAACTCCTTTTCAAAACTACTACCATTAGGCATTAACGTTATTGCGCTATTTATAGCAGATAACCCTTCATCCAGATTGTCAGATTGAACTTTACATTCGGCATTATTATAATATATACTTGCTATTGATGCATTGTAATAAGATTGTATATCTTGCTCGCTCATATATGCAAACCTCGGATTACGTTTTAATTCCCTCATCAACCCCTCTTTATTGGCTAATGCATGATCATAATTTAATGCTGCATTTTTAAAATCTTTTAGCGCAAGATGTGTGTTACCCCGAAAAGATAAAAGCATAGCGTTATTGGGAAATTTAGTGAGCCCGGAATCATAAATTTCCAGCGCTTTATCAAACTTTTTTAAATTATAAAAAGCCACTCCGCGTTGGTAATAAAAGCTAGCTTTACTATTATCGCAAAAATCCAGCAATGCATCATCTATCCTTTTAAAAAATGCGGGGTCATTAACTTTTAACTGTTGTGCGAGCATTTTTGCAGTAGTAAAATCCTGACAGGAGGCATCCATATCTTCCAGCTCAAAGTACACTTGAGCTCTGTTCAAATAAGGTCGCAAATCATTCGGGTTTAATTGGATTGCCTTAGCATAATCTTCCAAAGCCTTTTTTGGTTGTTTTAATTGGTGATATATCGTACCTCGAGCATCAAACAGTCGATAATCCTTTGGATCAATCGCCACTGCCGTATCCAAGTAAGTTAAAGCTTGAGTAAAATCTTTTTTAGCGGCATAGATTAGACCTATATTTAAATAGCAACGTGAACAGGAGGGGTTGATGGAAAGTGCCTTCCTGTAGTATTGTTCACCCAGTACTAAATTACCTATCTGGAGATATTGGTATCCCGTTAAGCGTAACAAAACCTCATTTTCAGGATGATTTTTTACCTGCATCTCCAAATATGGGATGATCTTTTCAGATTGACCAATCAAATTTAAAGAATCTACAGTCTTTTCAAAAACACTTTTACTCTGCCCATACACCTGTACAGTAAACAAAAATGAAAAGAATAATATCGTCAACACCGATCTCATAATATGAAATTTAAAATCTGATAGAGTTTATGAAACATTAGGTCTAGTAAATCGGCAAGTATTATAAAAACCTATCTTCAAAACAATTTATGCACTAATCATGCCTCATTTTTATAAGCACTTTCATAATTTACTTATATACTAATCTACCTAATCAATTTACTTGTTATAATAAGGTAATTGGATACGCTCTTTTATTTCTTTTTTCCCTTTTCCGCCAAAGAGCTTTGCTATTTTTTTCACTAATTTACTTGATGCAATTCCTAGGACAGTATTGAACACTTTGATTCCAAACTTTGTTTTCGGATGTGCTAGCCATGGTACTCCCGGGGGTAGATTCTGAATATCTTCAACATAAGGGCGCATTAACTTTTCATAAGCTTCAAAGGCATCTTGATGATTCTGGTGTCTCGACAATTCTCCAGCCAATACATATGCACCAACTATAGAAAGACTTGCCCCCATTCCTGACATCGGAGTTGGACAATAAGCCGCATCCCCAACCATAGCACATCTTCCATTGGTCCATCGAGGTGCCTTCACTTGACTTATACTATCAAAATAAACATCTTTACTTTCCTCCAATCCTTGTAGCAGACGTGGTGCCTGCCAACCAGCATCAGCAAACTTTTGCTTCAAAATTCCTTTCTGCTCTTGCAAACTAAGTTTTTCGTACCCTTTCTCTGGCGATAGAAAAGAAAATGATGCACGGGTGGTTCCTACATTATCTGGTCTTAGGTTTAATACTCTTGATTCTGGTGCATTATACCAATAAGCCCATGACGTGTCAGAATCAATACGTGGAATAGTCAAATAAGAGCAGTAAACTCCAATATATTTGATCACGGGCTCATCTCCAAAAATTAGCTTCCGTGTTGACGAACGAATTCCATCAGCAGCAATGACCAAATCAAAGGAGCGCGGAGTACTATTTTTAAAAGTAACATTCACTTTATCTTCAGCTTCTACTAAAGCTAGAATCTGATCTCCAAAAATATAGGGAATATTATCTTTAGTCGCATTAAAAAATACCTGCGCAAGATCTCCACGCAAAATCTCAAGTTCTGCGGTTCCGAATCCACCATTAGTTTTAGGAAATTCAGCTAAAGTATGATTGTTAACATCAACAAAACGGATTCCTAGTTCACCTGTATTTGCTGCTCTGATTTCATCTTCGAGCCCCATTAACTGTACTACTTTCTGAGCTTCATCTCTAACATCTATATTTTGTCCGCCTAATCTCAATTCTTCTGCACGCTCTACGATGGTGACATCAAAACCAAATCGATGTAACCAAAATGCTAAAGCCGGACCAGCAATACTAGCGCCTGATACAAGTACTGTTCTTTTTTCCATTGATTTTTATGTTTTATGACTCATCTACAATACGAATAACAGTTGAAATTCACATAGTACTGAATTTTCACACTGCTCCCTTTATGTACCGGTTCAATTAGTCCAGAAATATTTTCACTTTCTCTAATGTAAACCTATTTTTCCAAAACTAATAATTCTTGCTATATGATTATAAATAACAAATGCATCATCATGATGATTAAATATCAAGCCACTGCGGCAGCCTGCTATTAAATAACGAAACCTGAAATTCAAATTTTATTAGTACGACTTACCTGGCTATCTCCTTTTTAGTTCATCCAAATCACTCAGCTAAAAACAACCTACATATTAAATCCATATTAATTAAAAACACACTTTATGACAGATATTTTACCGATAAGCAACAGTAATAAAATAAATTCGGTATATTCAGTTATTATTAACCGTACAGAATTATAGTGATTTGAGCCAATAATATACAAAATTAGCATCATTATGTTTTTAGCAACCAAATCGAAAATCATTACAACAGCCTTATTTATAGGGTTTATGACGTCCTGCTCCGTTAATAAGAATACAGCATTTATGCTGACCCTTAAAAATAGTTATTGCATACCACCAACCTACTTTCTAAAGGCAGAGCAGACATTACCTAATTACGCTATAGATTCTCTAGCCATCCACGATGAATTAAACAGTGTATTCTCAAGGCAAAATATCCTTATGCTTTATGCTCTTGGACTGACCAAGGAGATAAAAGAATTACAAAAACTTAAAGGCAATACTAGTGTTAGTGCAGAAATTCGTAAGCTAACGATCAACAATAAGGTCAATAGAACACTGCTTCTAGCACTATCAGATATCAATGCCGCAGCAGCCGAACTAGATTGTGAAGCAGAACGCGTCGATCAGGTCGCTGGATATATAGATAATATCAATGCTTCAAGAAATAATAAACTTGTCGTGGGCTCTATTGCACTGGGTGCGGCTGCATCAATAGCCGGAGCTCTCATTACCAATAATAATGTCAATAATGCTGTAGGTATTACAGGTGGGGTTCTTGGTGGAGGCCTTGGTTTTTTCACCTTAAATCCCAAAGGAAAAAAGGTTGAGTTTTTTCATCCTCATAACCTATTACGAAATGTGTGGACAGAAAATGATTCGGATCAAAGCTTTTCACCTTTTATCTGGTATATGCTGAGTGAGAAAGAATTTAGTAATGATGGTAGTAGCTCCCTATTGCACAATCTCAAAACACGATGGATCGATTATCAGTTTGATAGCAATGAAAATCAGGGAAACCAATCTGTTATATTTTCTGATGGAGGCATTTACTTTGCTGATGATTTACACTCCAGAGCAGCTATGATCAACCAATTACAAGCCGTTATCCGTTCCATTAACCAAAGTATCAACAACTTAATACTGGAAGCAAATAAAACACTTGAATAAATTAATTATCCAGCATTACATGTTAAAAGCGACATCCCATCGTTGCACGCCAATATGAGACTTGATCATCGTATATTTGGCTATGAAAAACCTGACACCAATTCCAAAAGACTATTTTTACTATCCATTTTCACCAACGACGTTAAGAACAATCCCTTTAAACTTCCATTAGGCGCCTATTATGAAACTTCCGGGTTGGATGAGAAAGGCCTAAAATTAAAATATAAAAATATCACTGGGAACTTTGTTCAAGCCACATTTATAGATGCAACCAAAATCAAAGGAACGACCCTATACTTGGAAAAAAAATGGGTAGAAATTATTCCTAAAAAATAATTAAACTATGCAAGCAGCTGTAATAAATACACAACATTTCAACTACTCTCTCCGTATAAAAAAGCAATTCACTATCTTTGAATTATGTAATTAATTAAAAAGATGCAAACAGAAGATTTATTAGGTTATTATACCAATATAAAGAAAGAAATCCCTTTAGATCTCATCCATTCTCAACGGAATGCTTTACATTTCAATGTCATCAAAACGGAGAGCTGTATGCTAAGTCTCCCCTATGCACGCAGAGACTATTACAAAATAACACTCACACAGAATCCCGGAATTTTAATTACAGATCAGGGTGAGCTAAAAGTAGACCGGCCCACCATATTCTTCTCACGCCCGGAAGTCAATTATGGCTGGGAACCACTTGCTGCAAATCAGGACGGTTACGTCTGCCTTTTCAATGAATCATTTTTAACCAAAGAAATGAAACTAGAATTCGACCGCGTGCATGAAGAGATGATAGCGAAACCGTTTACCTACATCCATCTCGATCAGGCAAAATTCCAGGAGCTCTTTTTTTATTTTGAAAGACTTGCGTCAGAACATATGGATGGACATATGTTTAAAAATGAAATCATTGACAGCATACTGCGTCTCATTATCTACAACGTTATCAAAGTACATCGCGAAACCATCGATGGACAGCGCATTCCGGCAAGCAACCGATTAGTACATCAGTTTTTCACCCTATTAAATAATCAGTTTCCACTAGAGTCACCGCAACAGATTCTGTATTTAAAAAGTCCTGCTGATTATGCCAATCGTTTAAATACCCATATCAATCATCTCAACCATCTGCTTAAGGCAATGACCGGAAAGTCGACTTCTCAGCATATTCAGGAACGCTTATTATTAGAGGGTAAAAAACTATTGGAAAATAGCGACTGGACCATCGGACAGATCGGTCAGGGTCTAGGTTTTGAATATCCGCAACACTTTACTTCCTTCTTTAAAAAGCATGCGCTTATTACGCCTAAAATTCACCGGGAAAGATTTATGAAACAAGTTTGATTTTCGTAAAAATAACTTTGAATCCTGTCTTTTTAATACATCGATCTTCCTTTAATTTTGCTGACAGCATTAAGGAAACAGGTTGATCAAGATAATATGATTTTAGGATGAGAAGACAAGAAAAGAAACACGAGGGTATCAGTACTATTTTGACATTTATGCTTATACCGCTTTCCGGTTTTGCGATGGACATTTACATCCCTTCTTTTCCGGATATGGTAACCGCATTGGGAACCTCCATATCAAGTGTCCGATTAACCCTGACAGTTTATCTCATTTTTTATGGACTGGGACAACTTCTTCTAGGAAGTTTAGTGGACAGTTATGGCCGTTACAGATTAAGCATGTTAGCATTAGTACTATTTATCCTGAGCAATATCTTACTGATCAACTCTTCCAATATTTATTTTATAATCGGTATGCGGGCCATCCAAGGCTTAGTCATTTCTATTATTATGGTATCCAAACGTAGCTTTCTCGTGGATGTTTATGACGGTGACAAATTAAAAAATTACACCTCATTACTATCTATTGTATGGTCATCCGCCCCCATTCTTGCACCATTCTTAGGCGGGTTTCTGCAAAATTATGTTGGCTGGAAAGGAAATTTTTATTTCCTTGCTATTTATGCACTCATTATGTTTCTATTGGAGTACCGGTTTACAGGAGAAACACTAAAAGAACAAAAACCCTACCGCATTTCGGGTACAGTTAATGCTTTTAAAGTGATGTTGAGCACTAAAGACTTCAGCATGGGCATCGTGCTATTGGGATTCAGTTACGCTATGGCTATTGTATTTGGGATGTCTGCACCTTTTATGATCGAGCATGACTTTAATTTTTCTCCTGTCATGACCGGAAATATGTCTCTTCTTTCTGGCTTATTTTTACTGTTCGGAGGCCTACTGAGTAAAGCTATGTTAGCAAAGTCTATGCTAAAAAAACTACGACTAGCAACAATCGGACAAGCCACATTAGCCTGTTTAATGTTTGCAACAGCATTCTGGTATTACAGCTTATTTTCTCTGATGTTTTTTGCTTTATTAATGCATTTCCTAATGGGATTTATGTACAACATCTACTTCACCTATTGTTTGACACGGTTCCCACAATATGCAGGCGCAGCAGGTGGATTAACCAGTGGCGGGGCTTATATCGTGACTTCTTTTGCCAGCTACAGCCTGGTCAGTCTATTGAATGTTGGTGACCAACAGACATTAGCGATCTGCTATTTTATCTTATCCCTCTGTATAGGTTTAACTTTTTTAGTAATCGGAAATAACCTAAAGAGAGCAGACTCACAATGAGCTTTCCATTTAGATATTCAATTAAAACATAAAATACTACTTCCAGTTTTTTGCATAAAGAGTCAACAGTCTAAAATGAGAATGGAAAATTATCAGAAATAAAAAACATCATTACCTTTGTTTGGTTTTTAAATTAGAGCCACAAACTAATTCGTTAGAGAAACCAGGTCAAAAAGAAGAACTCATGGAATCGTTTTTTAAATTTAATAAAACAAGTAGACAATGGCATCTTCCCATCGTCGCAGGATTAAGTGTAGGCATTCCTATGATTCTGGGCTGGTATATGGACAACATTGAAGCTGGAAAGCTGGGATCCCTAGCTGGACTATCAATCTTATACATTCAATCAGATAAGCTTATCGAACGCATGATCTTACTGATGACTTGTTGTTTTGGGCTTATGCTATCTTTTTCGGTTGGATTGTTATTTTCGTTCAACCCAATGATTGCTCCTATTGCATTGGGTCTTTTCTCCTTCGGAGTACATTACTCCCTGCATAAGCTTCAACTTACCCGTCCACCAGGCAATTTCTTCTTCATCATGCTGGCATCTACTGCCATTTGTTCCCCTTTTCAACCTGAAAATATAGCCGAAAAAATTGGTTATGTTGCAATGGGAACCATATTAACCTGTGGTATCGGTTTAATATATAGCTTACTGACTCTAAAAAAGAATAATCAGCCCGAAAATAGCATTCATCGTAAATCGAGTTACACCAATATTGTAGAATCTCTCATTTTTGGACTCATTATGGCTTTCTCTTTAGCTGTAGCATTTTCGTTAAACATTGAAAAACCATATTGGATCCCCATTTCTTGCTTAGCGGTAATGCAGGGAAGCAGCTCTAAGCATGTTTGGCTTAGAGCAACACAGCGTATAACCGGAACATTAGTTGGTCTTGGAATTACCTGGCTAATTGCGTCAGGAAACCCAACGCCACTTATTATGGTCATAAGTATTACCCTATTGCAAGTCATCGTAGAATTCTTAGTCGTAAGGAATTATGCAATTGCAGTTGTTTTTATTACGATCCTAACTATTTTCCTCTCTGAATCTGGTAAACAGTTAACGCAAGACACCAACGAGATCTTTTTTGCACGTATGATTGATATTTTTATCGGAAGCGTCATCGGAATGATAGGCGGATGGATTTTATATAATGCCAAATTACTCCATCATGCCACGTTGCAATTAAGAAAAGCTAGAATATTAATGAAGAAGACAAACCGCGGTACAGAATAAATAACAAGAAACGATATCGGTGCTTTACATATTTGTACGCTAAACCTTTATTTACTATTAACAATAGTGAATAAATTTAACATATTATGTGAGGATGGTATTCAGCTAAAAATGAGACCGATGTAGTTTACTTTTTAAACTGGCTCGGGATAACACCAAATTTTCTTTTAAAAGCCGCCGAGAAATGACGTGGATTTTTATATCCTATACTGTCCGAAACCTCACTGATACTCATATCCTGTTCGGTAATCATCAGTTTAGCCTGATTCATTTTAGCATCCGTCCAAAATCCAAAAACTGTTGTTCCAAACAGCTCTTTAAAACCCTTTTTAAGTGTAAACTCATTTGTACCCACATGATGTGCCAGCTCAATCAATGAACAAGCATTATTGAGATTATTCATAATAAACTCCCGCACCGCATACACTTTATGAATATCTTCCTTTCTTAAAGAAACATGGATGTGAGCCACTTCGCTCAGTTGTTCAAACTGCAGCAATAGGAGCTCAATTACCTTTGCCTCGAGAAACATTCTTTTAAAAACATTTTTTCTCTGACAGTTCATAATGTCATCTATAATCTCATACATCTGACGACTAATTCGATTATTTTCCACATTTATTGTCTCAGAATATCCCTTTTCAATTGCATTTCGAAATCTGTCAAATAAAAGAGTATCCTCCGGAAGATATCTTTTAAAGAATGACGGGGCCAAATTAATCTCAAATAACTGAAAAACATCACTTTCCCATTTCATCTTCCCATGTAGCTGGTTGGCATAAATGATATTATGTTGGTGAGAATCAAAACTTACCTCTTTTTTAAAATGCTCTGTGATCGCAGTACTTTTACCTTTTAGAGCAAAATGCATCTCTACTGTTTCAAAATCACTTTCAAAATACAGCATTAGATTATTGGACAAAATAGCATCACCAAAACCAATATGTACTCCCTCAAAATATATTTCACGGTAACATCCCTTTCCGATTGGAAGTTCGAGATGAGTTGTATATTCCTGTATTCCACCATCCGATGCAGGTAAAACATCCGGATACTCTTTTTCCAAAAGCAAATTAGAGATATCGGTATTGTACAATCGTAGCGTCATTATATGTTAAATTTTGATTCAGTTTCTCCTTCTCGCGGATCTTTTATTCCTTTTCACAGACCTTTTTAGGGTAATTAACTTCTTATATTTGCACAAATATATAAATTATTTAGAATTATTCTTAATAGTAAAATTGAATATGCACCGCTCCGCTTATCATTATTCCCATCAAGTACAGATGCCCAAAATGAAATAATCACGTTGCAGATTTTCAAGAGACCATTAAGAAAATAAGTTAATTAACGTATAAAATGAGTAAACAAAATTTCAAACCCCTACAGGCTACATTAACGGTAAGCCGTAAAGCATATATTACACCACATTATATCCGCATATTCCTCACAGGCGAAAGTGTTCCAGCATTCAGTAATACGACAATCGGAGTCAACAACAAGATACTTATACCTCCCGCGGGAATCAACACCGTTTATTTTCCAGAATTTGATTATGACAAAAAGCAGTGGAAACCCCAACCCGATGAGATTCGTCCTATAGTTCGAACCTACACACATAGGGGCATCAATCTTCAAAAAAAAGAAATTTATATTGACTTTGTTGCACATGGTGATGAAGGATCTGCATCTTCTTGGGCAATTCATGCTCAAAAAGGTGATCTACTGGGTGTTTTAATGAAAGATGGTAAAAGTGAATTATACGGGAAAGCAGCTAACTATCTCTTAGTAGGTGATGCAACTGCCATTCCGGTGCTTGGAGCAATATTAGAGGATCTGCCCGAGACAGCAAAAGGTATCTGTATCATCGAAGTACACAGCAAAGAGGATGAACAGCAATTATCGACCAAAGCGGATATCAAATTTATTTGGCTCTACAACTCCAGTCCTCAATTAGGCAGTAACATAGCAGCAGTTGTTAAACAACAATCACTTCCAGAGCACTCCCGCTCGGGTTATGTAGCGGCAGAATTTTCTTCTGTGAAAGAAATACGTCATTATTTACGAAAAGAAAAAGGCTGGAAACAAGAAGAACTTTATGCGTACTCCTACTGGAAATCTGGTGTAGCAGAAGATAAATCGGCCACAGAAAGATATGAGGAAAATGAAAGTGGAAAATGATAAAAACGAATGCAATAACTATCTTAGTTAAATGATGATCACAGGGGTGATTTACTTGTAAACACCCCTTATTTGAGATTTGGTTAGTGTAGAATTGCATAGACAATATGAAAATGCTTTATACTTGAATTTAAGAACAATTTTTCTACAGGTACATCGCTGCAATTCTTCTTCGCTTCTCAACAAGCTGTAATTTTTACGTGCCAAATTGAAGCATATATCAACAGAATTTATAGCTCAATGATAAAACAAGATTATACTTGTTTTATTAAATAAATCTCTTTAAATTTGTTCAAGGATTTAATTAAAACAGTTATACTATGAGCAAATTTGAACTCCCTGCCCTTCTCTATACCTACGAAGCACTAGAGCCACACTTTGACACCCTGACCATGACCATCCACCATAGCCGCCATCATCAAGCATATGTGGATAATTTAAACAAGGCACTTGAACAAGACGACATCAAAAATCTGAAACTTCCTGATTTAATAAAACATATCAGTAAATACAGTCCAGCGGTGCGTAATAATGGAGGCGGTCATTATAATCACTCCCTTTTCTGGAGTATCCTTTCACCCACAGCAAAAACTACTCCCGAAGGAAAATTGGTCGAAGCCATCAATCGGAGCTTTGGTAGTCTTGATCAACTTAAAGAAGAAATTAAAAAACTAGGATCAGGACAGTTTGGTTCAGGCTGGGCTTGGTTATTTGTTTCCTACAGTGGTGCGCTAGCGATAAGCAGTACGCCAAATCAAGATAATCCACTGATGGATATTAATGTAACAAATCGAGGATTGCCTATACTAGGGGTGGACATTTGGGAACATGCCTATTACCTTAAATATCAAAACAAAAGAGCCGATTATCTAGATGCTTTCTGGTCAGTATTAGACTGGGCTGCTGTTGAAAAAAAATACGAAGAGGCTCTTTTAACAATTTAAATTAGTGCAACCATCTATAAATAAACGCAAAATGGCAGAGGAACAATTTATAAATAAAGTAACTGCATCTGGCATAATCGCTTTCGATCTGCTGGACTTTATGCCAGCAGATGAAATAGCAGAATTTGATATTAAAAACCTACTTTTTATGGGCATGATTGTAAAAGAGAAAGAATTCAAAATAGCTATTTCAGAAATTGATTTTTCCGTATTTGTGGCAAAAACAGTTGCAGTGTACTGTTCAGCTGATGCTATTATTCCACCCTGGGTATATATGATCATAGCCGATAAACTACAACCTCATGCCGCTCATTTTGATTTCATAGATGTTGATTCTATGAAATTAGAACTGTGGAAATCAAATATTGAAAATGCATCTATCTCATCATTTAAAAATCAAAAAGTAGTCCTCCGCGCACGGCCTGATTTACATCCCGCACTCTATATGTTAGCAACTCAACGTTTAAAACCTATTGTAAGAACACTTATGTATGGTGAAATCGGTCTGCCTAAAGTCATTTTTAAATAATAAAATAAGCGCTATGAAAGCAATAATATTTAACGGAGCATTAGAACGAAGATCATCTTCTACCTCAAACCTATTATCCAGATACATAAAATCAGGATTAGAAAATTTCGGCATTGAAAGTCACATATTTGACCTTGCAGATAGTGGTATTCCGCTATTCGACTGTACATTGACCAGAATACCTAATGGTGTACAGGTTATGAACAACCTGTTTCGGGAGGCCGATATACACTTCTGGTTAGCTCCATTATACCATGGAAGCATCCCTGGGGTCATGAAAAACTGTTTAGACTGGCTAGAGGTAAGTGCTAAGAAAAATAATCCATACCTAACGGATAAAACAGTGGGGCTAGTATGTTGGGCGGATGGGGTACAAGCGATGCAAGGAATCAATACCATGGATGCGATCGCCAAATCACTCCGGGCATGGCCACTTCCTTACAGTGTGCCAATTTCAAAAAAAGAATTATTTGATCCGAACATAAGTGGAGAAATTTCGCAGACATACAAAGACAGACTAAATCTTTTGATCAATTTAGCTACAACAAAAATCATTACAGCTATACCAGCAATAAATCAATAAGAATGATCAAAATAGTTTTTTTAATAATTGAAATAGCTACAACAGATCTATTTATGTTATTCAAGACCGATTTACATGTCTATTACACTGTATCATGATCATAGCTAACGATACACATCACAGCCACTGTTATGTGATCAAAATTTCACCTTTCAAAAAATAATTATCAAAATCTAAGATATAAGCTTTAGATTTTGATAATTAACTAACCATACCTTATTCATCTCGTTAATATAGATTACATTATAAAAAGGTTTATATCACGATGTTTTCTATTGGAGCGTGGATAGTGATTAACCAAAAATAGTACTGAACATTTCATTTCAAAAGAATTAAATATTGGTCTAACCAACTCTTTTCATTATACAGTGCTGACTTTCTAGGTTATTGAGATCATTTTAATCGCATTACTATTCTCGTATTATAAATACCCCCAATTTCGGCTATAGTTTCAAATAGGCAAAGCTTCTAAATTTGGGGAAAATAAAATAATTAGTTATGAGAGAGAATAAAAACATTTCGGCAGACACCAATGATGGAAAGACAGTTGCAATAATAGCCTATTTAACCATCATCGGCCTTGTCGCCGCACTTGTTATGAATAGTAAAAATGCGACCAATTTAGGAAGATTTCATATTCGCCAAAGTATCGGAATAACCGTTACTGCACTAGTTGCCGGCATTTTAAGATTTATTCCCATGGTTGGTAATATTTTAGTATCTGTCATCGGAATTGCTATTCTTGTGATGCTTGTTTTAGGTATCCTAAGTGCTGTTAAAGGAGAAGAAAAAGAGTTGCCATTTATTGGACATCTTTACCAAAAATGGTTCTCAGTGATTTAACATCATAAAAAAGGAAGTGTTCTAGTTGAATACTTCCTTTTTTATACACTCCTTCACAATCACCCTCTTTTACATAGAAGCCCATCTTATAACGAATTTAAATTCATCTTTAACGAATTTAAAATGCTGTTCAAAATTTATTCAATAACATTGTATTTTTATAGAAATAGAGAACTAACCATACAATAATAAAACGCTATATGGCAATAAAAATACCAGCTCTGCTGTTCGCATCCCTTGGTCTTATATCCCTATCCTCTTGCAATGGTTCATCCATCGATACCATTAAAGCAATGGAATCCAATTATGACAATGAGGATAAATCTATAACATTAATTGGTGAATTTGATGCTCCCCTATTTACTTTTTCATCAGGTAAATCAACGTTCATACCTATGAATTTCGTTGTAAAATCCAGTGCATTCAGCTCGGAAAAATTTACTGCAACCAGTGTTATTCTTCCTATTGGAACGAATAAGAATAACGTTTTATTTGAGATTCCAATGGACCAAAAAAAATACTCACTTAAAGATTTTTACGTTGTTGATAATACTGGAGAAAAGATTAATCTCGAAAAACATACTACATATAAGATGACAGGTACAGTACATTACACTGAGTTAGAAAAACCTGAAAGCGAACGAGACAATACTAATTTCAATTATAAAATAACCAATGTTATAATTGAAAAAGATTAAATAACATTCATTTTACAACATCATCAACATTTAAATCAAAACTAAAATTATAATGGAAATTAAACTTGGAAATAATCTCTCATTTGGCTGGATTATTATTGCCTTTGCTATTATTATGGCCTGTGGTATTTACATTGCTTATCGAAAACAACAAGTGATCAAAATAAAATATGTAATTGCTGTCATCATCATGTTGGTCGTAGGAATTAATTGGCTTCTGGAAAATTAACATAGACTTCCCAATATTAAGCCTCTCCTTAAAATATAGTAGCAATTCTAGATTTACAGCCGATCGCATCAATGCTTCTTTCTCAATAGAAATCTTTTACAGGTAAAAAGACGCAAAGAACCTATTCATGTCTATTTAGATATTTATGAATTTACAATATGATATTAAATCACTTAAAAAAACGATCGTTATATGGTAATATTTTTTTTCATCATAATATCAGTCTGCGCGTCATTACCCAACTTAAAAATATGTCTATCAAACTCGATAAAATCATTTTTTTTGTAAAAATTAATCGCTCGCAGATTTTGTTCCCAAACACCTAACCATACATATTTGACCTGTTTATCATGTGCAATCTGAATTGCTTTTTCATATAGTATTTGGCCAATTTTTTTTCCTTGATATTTCTGTAATACATAAATTCGTTCGATTTCTAAACTCGCTTCATTTTTCAATTCGGTTTGTGACCTTCCATAATTTAGTTTTAAATAACCAATTACGTATTCATCATGTACCGCAAAATAGAATTCAGAGTCCCTATTCCCTAATTCTTCCCTGAGCTTTTTAACAGAAAAACCATCTTCTAAGTACTGTTGCATATTTTCCTCCGAGTTGCTGTTGGAGAATGTTTCAAAGAATGTTTCTCTGCCGATTTTCTGCAGTACTGTAATGTCATCAAGAGTAACTCTTTTTATTGCTATATTTTGCATAGTGTTATCTTATCTGGTAAAAATTCCAATTCATAATTTAAACATTTCATATTTTTTTCAGCTTCTACAATCACAAAAATTCTACCTTACGTAAGTGCTAATACAGGTATTAAATATCTCAATTATCAATGACATATCCGATTTTTGATTAAATTGCATGATGGATATTCAACAGATTAAATACTTTCTTACATTAGCCGATGAACTACATTTCTGGAATACTTCTGAAAAAGTAGGTATTACTCAATCAGCACTTAGCAGGCAGATTATGGCCTTGGAAAGCGAATTGAATCTCAAACTTTTTTATAGAGACAAGAGAAATGTAAAATTAACGGCCACAGGTGTGTTTCTAAAGGATAAGTGGCAAGCAGAACTCATTAATCTTGATATCATACAGCAGCAAGCTCTTCAAATCCATTTAGGGGAGTGTGGCACACTCAAGTTGGCATATCCAGATTCCTTGTCTTCAGCAGTCCTGCCCGACATGATATCAAAAATTTCGTCCGTTTTTCCGAAATTAAAAATAGAGCTGCTACAGCTTGCTTATGAAGAGGAAGAAGAATCACTAAAAAATTACAAAATTGATATGTTATTCAGCAGAGATATCAACCACTCCCCATTTATTAATTCGAAAAAACTGAGTACTGAAAATCTTTGTCTTGTTGTCCCTGAAGATCATGATTTTAAAACTAGCGACGATATTTCTAACGCTAATCTCAGTGCTCAAAAGTTTATACTGACCTATGGAGGATTAAATAGCAGTTATGCTACTCTAATTAAAAAGGTTTTTGCCCATTATGACATAGATTCAGAATCCTACATTTCTTGTCAATTTGGATCAACTATTATACCTCTGATTAGAAAAAGGCTAGGTGTTTCTATTTTACCCCAATCATATGATCTCAACAATGCAACAGGTGTTCGTTTCATTTCACTACCTTTTTATACAGATCTTTACATCAACTGGCGTAAAGATGATCCCAATATCATTATTAAAAACGTCCTTAACCTAATCTAATTATTTGAATTCCTTACCATTTCAATATGTACGATACCATCCTCAATGTATACATCACCAATTTCCACAAATCCGAATTCGTTATAGAATTTCTTCAGGTAAAGCTGTGCACCAATTCGTATAGGCGTAATACCAAACAGCTTTTCACAAACCGCTATTGATTGTTCCATTATTTCTTTTCCTAATCCAAGCCCCCTATAAAGCGGAGATGTAATTACTCTTCCTATAGATACTTCCTCAAAACTCAATCCTTCCGGAAGAACTCTAGTATATGCAGCTAACTTGTTATCTATATAGCACATAACATGTAAACTCTCCTGATCTTTGTTATCCATATCCTGAAAAACACAATGCTGTTCTACCACAAACACCTCGCTTCTAAGCTTTAATATTTGGTAGAGCTCCTCATTAGATAGTTCTTTAAATGATTTTATTGCATATATTTTTCCCATAATCAATTTTTCATCTTATTTTTAAGCTATTTTGTAATTTGTATTATTTTACCCCTTTAACATGCTGTAAAATTACCCAAATAAAAAGTTTTGAAAAATGCTATTTTGTGATTATCTAATTCAATTTTTGCATCAAAAAAATGACTCTATTTTATTTCTCACCCCTCATATTTCCAACCCTATGCGCATAAAAAATGGAGACAACCTAAGAAAAAAAGCGAAGCATTCCTAAGTAGCTCCCAAAATATATAAAATAATATACCCCGAAATCACAAGAAAATAAGGATAATAAAAAAGATTAAATAAATAAGATCTGCTCGTCAAAAAATCGTCCTGTTCATCATATGGAGCTTTGATAAATACAAAGATCTCAGCGCTGTCAATCCCAAAGATTCGTTAGTTAAAGTTTGGTTATCCATTGCCAATCCAAATTGCTTTCCAACATTCCCGAAAGTATATATTTCAATCTCACATGATATCTGACTATTGAAAGTTTGCTGTTCAAAAAAGTCAAAAATACCTCTGGCATTTTTCATATCAGGATTTTAATAAACAATCAATACGGCTTCCTAAACCTCATACAATAACAAAAAAGTATCAATTAATTAATAATCGATACCTAAAAAGTATAACTCATTTCTTTCATTTATCTCCCTGTCGCTGGATCAAGAGAGTAATTTCAATACGACACATGATCACGTTGTTGAACAGTAAAATATCGTTGCATAGAGAATCATTTTAATGACAAAAAGTTGTTGTTGATGGTAAATCTAAAATGTCCCTAGCTGAGTAACTTGACCGACTCTAAAAGCCTAAAAAAGTATATGCACCCTCTTACATTGAGAAAAACATAGAACTGGTGAAGCCCTCAAGAGTTAATAACAAACGGTTCATATTATTTTTATGAAAAAATGGCCTAGTTTTCACTAAGCCATTTCTTTTATTACAAAACCACAAATAATCATCAACCTACCTTAACATGTTGGGCTGGTCTATAAGATGTGCTGTCTTTTGGAAGAATCACAGTTAAAACTCCCTCTTCATAACTTGCTGTTAAATTGACATTGGAGACCTGCTCGTTCAACTGGAACGATCTACGGAAAGATTGGGGAATAAATTCACGGTACATATACTGCTCTTCGCTCTGGTCCTGCACAGGGGCTTCATACGAAATTGTCAATATTTTATCTTTTATTTCAATTTTAAACTGCTCTTTCTTGAGACCAGCAGCATAGAGTTGAAGTGTAAAAAATGCACTATTCTCTTCGATATTGACAAGTGGACGTATGTCACGAGAAAACTCATTTCTAAACTTTCCAAATTGCTGTTCAAATTGATTTTTTAAATTGCTGTATTTAGCAAAACAGTCTGCGGTGTTATTATTTCTATTAAACATTGTCTTTGTATTAAAATTAATTGATCGGGATAATGGCGAAATTAGTGTGTTGAACTTTGTGAGAAAATGGACGCAATGGCGAACTGTTATCTGTTCTAAAATCAGGCGTAACCGGGGTCCAATATTCCCGCAACATTTTTTTAGATTTCTTATTACGCATCCTGCTAGCTATAAATATCCCTACCGCACTCAGAATCGTAGCTGCTACTAATAATTTAAAAAGCAGTCCGATGACGAAGGACAATAAACCTACAACGATTGTTACTCCTAAGAGCTTTGGTATGATAAATCGAATTTTATTTTTCATGTCTTGTTTTTTTATAATTATTTTAAAGGCCTTTTGATAGAAGACGCACTTGAATCCATAATACTTTAAAAAAAATATCTTTTTTCAAAGTATTATGGGCCTGAAAGAAATTGTAGCGTATAAAAAAAGAGCAACAAAATGAATTTCGTTGCTCTTTTTTACTTTAATCTATATTCCTTTTACTGCTTTTTAATTTCATCATCATTTCTATTCCGATCGTGGCAAGCTGCTGAAAATCTACGTTTCCATTCTGCTTTGAATCTGGATCTATCCTCATCACTGAACTGTTGTGAAGGGTTGTTAAAATCATGTCCATGACACCTGCCACCTCTACGACCTTTAAATCTAAAACCACCAAAAAGAATCTTCGATAAGAGTAGAAGACCAAAAGCCTGCCAAAAAGAGATTATCTTTAAACCAAATATTTCGGGCATAAGTACATTCCAGAGTAACTGTACTCCCCATACAAATAATAAGGCAAGTGTGATTCCGCAAGGGATCATAAAAAAAAGTTTTTTCTTTTTATTGCCACTAAATCTATTGTTCATAAGTTATCTTTTAATATTAAATTTCATTATAAAGCACGCGAAGCCTTTCTCTAAGATGCTTCACAGCATATCCTTTACGACTGATGATAGTCTTTATGCTTTCTCCTTCCTGATCTGCTATTTCCTGTAGCGTCATATCCTCAATCTCATGCCATAAAAATGTATTTCGCTGTTTTTCGGGCAATTCATCCAAAGCTTTCATAAGCTGATCCCAAAAAAGATCTTTGAACATTTTCAGCTCGGCATCATTTGTATCATCAGCCAGTAATATTTCTTTAATCTGTATCTTTCCCTCATCATCTTCATAGGTATGATCTTCCAAAGATTCTGGTTTCTTTTTACGATATAGATCTGTTATCTTATTTTTAGCCACCGCATAAAGCCATCCGCTCATATTCTCCAACTGGTCGATATTAGAAAGCCGGCTTGTCTGATACCATACTTCTTGCAAAATATCTTCAGCATCCTCTATCTTTTTAACCTTTCCATTGATGAAACGAAGCAATTGTGAGCCATAGTTTTTGACGACCTCGGATATTGAAGATGTTTTTTTATAAGACATGTTTAAGGTATGAGTAGCATCCATGCATTTGTAGACGATCGTCACGGGTTATTACTTTAAATAATTCAAATTAATTTGTACTAGTCACTTCAGCATACTTAATAAACGATGATGATAAAGGTATTGTTTTAAATATAAAAAAGTTAAAACATTTTTGCCTTCACAATTGCTGCGCCATGTTTTAACTCGAAGAAATTTAGATTACAAAGGGACGGATTTTTTAGATGTATTAGGATATAAAATCAGGGTAATGAACTATTCTATAATATAACAGCAATATAACTCTAAAAATTAGCTTTTGTCCAAACGAGAGTAGCTCAGTTTATTCAGTCAGTCTGCTTTACTAATAAACCTCTCATGTCGAGAAATAATTTCTCAGACAAGAGAGGTTTAGGATACAATGCAGTAAATTTTCCAGAATTCTGAATGCATTGCATCAAAATGATTACAGCATGAATTTAGTCCCTAAGACTAGTAAGATCCTGAGCAGGTATAGGTAATTGTAGATTAGCTATTTCTGTATAAACCGATTCATTAACTTTTAATCCCCATTTTCTAAAAAAGTCCGATAAATCCTTTTGCGTGATCTTACAAGTAGTAAGCATAAAATAACGCATTTTGTCTTCATCGCTTGAAACGTTAGGCCTTTCCTCTCTATTTATTCTACTTAATTGAATATATAGGTTATCTCCGAATGCCAATTGTAACTGATAGAACATAATAAGTTTAAGATCATTGTCTCCAGAATTATAATTTCGTTCAGATAAAGGTTTGAGAAAATAGTTACTTAGCTTCGGCCATAAGTTATTAGCTGTAATTCGACTAATTGGAAGGCCAAACCCTCTTTCAGAAGCCAAGGAGTAAACATTGACCGTTGTTTCCGTTAATCCACCCCAGGTCCACCCCTTTTGTTGATAAGTATGCCCAACTTCATGCCAAATACCCCAGCCATTCGTATTGGAAAGATATTTCGGTTGTAACATACGATAAGATAGTCCTTCTGTATAATAAATAGAAATACCGGCGGCCATATAGCCGCCCGAAGCCGAATCTCGTACAGTAATCAGGTGTTTATTATCGGGTATCGCATGAAGTCCGTTTGTACCACCTAAACCACTGATGTAATTGGAAAAATTAATAATAGAATCTAGGCGATTGACAATAAGCTGCTGATCTTCATTTTTAAATAATAAAGCCTCGTCCATATTTGCGACTAAAACTGTTCGGTCTGATGAAAACACAACATCTGGCACATTATTCTTTAAAGAATCGAGCGTCTTTATCCACTGTTGATGTGTAGTCTTACCTTTTTGAAAGAAAGGAACAGGAATAAATCCTTGATCAAAGGAAATCTCGATTTCCCCAGTTGTTGTATAATTATTAGCTGTATAGATTAAATAAACCAAACCACCATACTCATCAACCGTAAATGTCTGCTGACCGGAAGTGAGATTGAAATACTGCCTTACAGGTCTTATGTTATCTCTAAAAGGAGTACCTATGGCAAGTCGAGCCGCTGTATTACCATTAATTACATGAACATTTACAGTGATCGTACTGTTTGGAGCTGCATAATAACCTGTGACCTGCATATCGTTGTGATTGGCACGGAACTGTAATCGATCTGCTACCGTCGCCGCTGACGGAGTAACTTTAAAAAGCTGGACCGAATCTGCAATAGCTAAACCTTGTGGTTCTGGATCAGAAATGACAGGTTCCCATCCCTCAGAAACTTTGCATGAGGATAGATAACTAAACAAGGATAATACAAACGCATAAAAACATAATTTTCTCATCGATAATTTAATTTAAGTTTATAATATTTCACAACTATAATAGGTTTTGGTTACCTTCTAGTTTACTATAAAAGTGATTCTTTATTTAAGTTTGACAAAATAAAAGCACGAAACAAACGATTGCATAAATCACGAAAACGTTGTTTTGAAGAATCAAGAATATCCTAAATCATTCATAAAGAAGCACTAAAACGAATACCTTGTAAAATTTTAAATCGGAGAAATTATTAATGAATAACGATTTATAAATAATAATCATAGAAAGATTATAATAGAATTTTTCCAGTATTAGACCTCAACATTTTAATTATTAAAATTGTAGCATTACTTCGTTTTTCTGCGTTTATTTAAGTATGAAAAAGATCGTGATGTTATCCATGCTCGTAGGCCTACTTTCAAGTTGCACAATGAAAAAGACTGGTGGTATGAGTACAATAGTTCTAACAGGAGAAATAACTCCGCTAGGAATGACTACTTTTCAATATGGAACACATAAGATAAATTCGGAAAATAAAACCTATGCATTGCAAAGCTCTCGCGTCAAGTTAGATGACTTTGTTAATAAATCAGTCACTCTGAAAGGTAAAAAAGTTTTAGGTTATCCAATTGAGGGTGGTCCTGAATTAATAGAAGTATCGGAAATTTCATTCAAATAAACTACCAAAGCTCAAAAAATATGGTTCGTCAATTCTCTTTAATAATTGGTGTAGGAATTATAATGTTTACAGGTTGCCAAAATCAAAAAACAGTAAGCTCTGCAAGTAAAACAAAACAAACTCTTACAGTAATTCCCAAACTGGCAACACATTTGAGAGCCTATTCTAACAATTTAACAACCGATTCTGTGATATTATCATTCACAGTGGCAAACCACTCAGATACGATGCAACGTTTTTGTAAATGGGA
This sequence comes from Sphingobacterium anhuiense, assembly GCF_042686355.1. Taxonomy (NCBI): domain Bacteria; kingdom Pseudomonadati; phylum Bacteroidota; class Sphingobacteriia; order Sphingobacteriales; family Sphingobacteriaceae; genus Sphingobacterium; species Sphingobacterium anhuiense. The sequence goes on along the minus strand of NZ_JBHUPE010000005.1, from coordinate 355,137 downwards.
AACACCTTTTGAACCCTTTTTAGGTAAATACATGGAAATTATAGATGTTCAAGGGAACGAAGCCGAATTTACAGGCCCTATGGCCAAACGGATGATGCCGCCTCCTGAAGAAAGTTATATTCAAGTACCTCCTCATGATAGCGTGAGTACTGTATTTAATCTAGCAAAAAACTATTCCATAAAACCTGGAAAGTACACCGTCAAATACACTGGAGGAGGTATTAGTGGTCTCGAACCAGGTAATGAAATTAATATCGTAGTACTTGGCAAGTAATTTAGTGGAACGTAATATCGAATTTAAAGTCCAAGTTTTATCAATACTTTCAATTATTACAATAATCAATTAGATTATGAACATTTTTTCTTTTTATTTATAAAAAGAAAAAATGTTCAATTAAAAATTCATCACAAAGATATCTCCTCAGATGAATTAATAAGTTTAGATGTCTGAGTTAAACACAATAAAAATCTAGCTTTCAAAATAAAAGTAACTATAAATAATAACGATTAATGAGCTTGTTCTATTGAATCATGAAGTGATGCACTTAATTAAGATTTTCGCAATGATGTAAAACATCATACAAAAATACCTTTATAATAAAATATTGAAACAATCTTTTAGTACTGTTTTAGCGGCATGATAACCACACATACCGTGTACTCCTCCCCCTGGAGGAGTAGAAGATGAACAAATATAAATCTGTTGATCGGATGTTCTATAGGGTCTTAACTGTACCGTTGGTCTGGTAAATAATTGCCGGATATCTATAATACCACCATTGATATCTCCTCCGATATAGTTTGGGTTGTAGGCTTCCAATTGTGCTGTATTCATTGTACTTTTTGCAGTTATTTGTTCTCTGAATCCCGGCGCAAAGCGTTCAATCTGATTTTCAACTGCAACCGAAACATCTCTGGTCGAACCATTAGGTACATGACAGTAAGCCCAAACAGTATTTTTACCGGCAGGTGCTCGGCTGTTATCGAATTTACTTTGCTGAGCGAGCATTACAAATGGTTTTTCGGGATATCCGCCTTTTGATGTCAGTGATTCAGCAGCAGCTATTTCTTCATAAGTATTACCTAAGTGAACAGTAGCAGCATCTCCACATCGCTCATCTAAAAACGGAATTTCTCCATCAATAATAAAATCCATTTTAAAAACCCCCATGCCGTAACGATAAGATTCCAGCTTTTTTTTGTAGGCAGCTGACAATCTATGTCCTGCTATTTTTAAGATCTGCTTCGGTGTTAGGTCAAACATAACGGTATTATACGGTGCCAGCTCATCAATATTTTTTACAAAATAATTAAGTTTTAATTCGCCTCCTAAGGAAGTGTACAAGGAAACTAATGCATCGGCAATAGCCTGTGATCCGCCCTTAGGAATAGGCCATCCATATTTATGTCCAACAGCACTTAATATCAAGCCTATTGCTGAAGAAGCTATATTAGTAAATGGCTGAATGGCATGCGCAGACATACCTGCCCATAATCCTCTTGTATGAGTTTCCTTGAATTTATGGACCATTGTAGCCGCTGGTTTTAAAGCCTGCAGTCCAAATTTAGCCAATAGAAGGGGACGTTTCGGAAATTCAAAAGGACCCATTGTTGCAGAAGCGATATAATCCCACTCGGAAACAATAGGGTCAATCAAATCGCGGTACACCTCTCTGTCCAAACCTAATCCCTCGGCAGTTTCTGAAATAGAGCGACTTAAAAATGCCGAAGAACCATCGTCAAAGGGATGAGCAGCCTGGTACTTCGTAAAAATAAATTCCAGTCCGTGCGCCCGTAAATCCAAAGCGGTAAAAAACGGAGAAGCCAAAGCCATTGGATGGATAGCAGAACAGATATCATGTCGATATCCCGGTTCAATCAAATCGGCCGTACGCATGCCTCCGCCAACAGTATCACGACCTTCAATGATGAGCGTAGACAATCCTGCTTTCTGTAATGTAATACCTGCGGCAATTCCATTAGGTCCCGAACCGACTATAATAACATCATAAGCTTTAGACATAATCGAAGATAATGTTAAAATTTAGTAATCGCATTGGAAATATCCATAATATTTAGCTCAGGTCTTAAACGCAAAATTAAACTTGCCGCTATTCCTGAGCGATAGCCAGAAGCACAGTGTACAAGTACCGTTTTTCCATCAGGAATCTCTAGCACACGCTCCGTTAACTCGGAAAGTGGAATATTTATTACCCTATCGAAATATTTATCCGTGGCTTCTTTTTCAGTTCTAACATCAATAATGGTATATCGGTCTTGATTAGCCCTAAGGAGGTCCGAATCAAAATCATTTATACTTAAATCTGCGCTGTTTTGATTATAGACAAATATACCCTTAACAAATACTTCATATCCGATCTTTGCGGTTTTCAGTAGCATAGGCTTGATTTTTGACACCTCTGAAACCACAACATAGAATCCCTGGTGAGGGGCAATTAAAGTGCCTAACCAAGTCTCGAATTTATCAGCATCTGGAATATTTAGTGCTCCCTTCCTGTGCGCTATTCGAAAAGCTGAAGAAGGGCGAGTATCAATAAAAAGTGCACTTTCTTCCCAATAATTATTGTCAAGTATGGGAACAGCTGACAATGCTTTATGCAACTCATTCGCTCCTAATTTATTGATTTCTACATTATAAGGGAAATATTGGGGAATATCGGGCTGGTTGAGCAACAATTGCCTTACAAATTCATCTTCATCGAGCCAAGTGAAAGCAGGGTTGGTTCGTTTCTCTTCCCTAATTGTACTTTCTTTCACATTGCGAATAGCATTACCACAGTGAGAGCCTGCCCCATGTGCAGGATAGACAAGGGTTTTATCTGGAAATAGTGCGAAGATATCATGCATCGTATGAAACTGTTGCTTTGCCAATTGCTCACGCTGAGTAGTAAATTCGCCTGAATATGTTCGTAAATCTGGCCTGCCTACGGAGCCAAACAATAAGGAGTCGCCCGTAAAAACAGCATGTGGCTCTTTGTCTTTTTCTAATACAACAGAAATACTATCTGGAGAATGTCCAGGTGTAGAGATTGCTTTTAGTCTAATAGATGGACTTAATCTAATGGTGTTCCCTGCATCGAAAGGTTCAAACTCAAAACTTGCTTTCTGTAATTTACTAATATAAATCTTCGCCTTGGTGTAATTAGCGATCTCGAGATGGGAACTGACAAAATCAGCATGCGGGTGAGTTTCTATCACACCAATGATCGTTGCCCCATGCTCTTTAGCAAAAGTATAATAAGATCCTGCATCACGTGCAGGATCTATTAAAATAATTTTTTTATCTACTAAGACGGCGTAGGAGAAATGTGCTAAACCTGAATCAAAAAATTGATAAATAATTTGTCTATCGTTTACTTTTTTTGTCTGTGCCCATATACCTGTCACAGCTAGTAGTAGGCTTTGCGTGAGAAAACTTCTTCTATTTATCATCTGCTTTAACTATTTTTCTTCCTGACTGTTCCCAGCCGATTATCCCATCCTGAAGATTGTATACTATTTTAAAACCATGCTCAATAAGCCATGATGCAGCCTTACTACTTCGATTGCCAGATCGACAATAAATGTAAACAGGTCTTGATTTATCTAAAACCCCAATTTGAGTAACAAATACTGTCGAATCTTTCCAATCGGCCAGGGACGCTGCTTCAAGATGCCCTAAAGCATATTCCTTTGGAGTCCGCACATCAACGAGCTGATGCCGCTTTCCAGAGATCCCTTTCTCAAATTTTGTCACAGTAAGATTTTCATACGATTGCGCATTGACACCAGAACATGCTATCATTACCAAGACAAATAGAACAATTAATTTATTGTACATAAGTATATTTTTTATTTTCTGAAAACCAGCCTTTTCCAAGTAAAGGTTGCTCTGGAATTCTATCTAAAACGACTTTAATAGAATCAAAACTCACATCTTGACCGGATAGCACGATCTGTTCTGTGGAAGGTCGTTCATATTTCCATTTGAGAATACCAATGCTATCACGGATTGCTGTTTGATAAAGTTTTTTGAGATTAACTTCATTTTCTTTTTTATTTTCCTTTTCGAAGTTTTCATTAAACTTCCTTCCTTTATTGACGACATAAATCGCATTCTCCAAAGAATCAATTTCATAATATAGATATACTCTACCGCCGGCACGGCCAGTAAACTCATAATCTTTAAAAAGATCTGTCTTATGGGGAGTTCCATTTCTTAGATCTATAGGTTGTTTTTTATTAACTTTATACACTAGTGTTGAGTATCGTTCAAATACGGCATCATGCCAACGCACTGAATCATAAGGCGAATAGGTTAAGGTATCGCCATTTAAGATAAATTGGCTAACCGTATAATGGCCTACTGCCTTGGAAAATCCTGGAATAACGGGTTCTTTTAATCGCCCCTGATAATAATGAAAATCATAGCGGTAAGCACCATACACAAAGACAAATACCAAGATAAAAAGTGCTTTAGCAAGATAATATCCACGCCTTTTAGTCCTACTGTCCAACTTTATACGATAATACTGTGGCGTAATTGCTTCTTTTTTGATAAACAACCGATATAAATCTGGAATATACAGGATCAATAAAAACAAGGATAACAATACAAAGTAAGAACTATAGACATGAACAGCCCCGTCATAGGCAAAATTAGCATGGGCAATATTATATAATACACCTGCATTGATAATAGCTCCAATGGCCGTCGTGGCTCTAAAAAACATCAATATACCCGCTCCTATTTCTAAGAAACCTAAGAATATCTGATACCAAACAGAAACTCCTACGGACTGCCAGTATAATTTAAAAGGTGCGTAATCGCCCAGATCGGTATGCAGGTTTGCGATTGAAGGAAAAGGCATCTGCATCGGATAAAATTTAATAAAACCGAATGCAATCAATCCTAGACCGATACGATAGCGAACCAGTACTCTAAGCCAATAATAAAGTTGATTGTATGACAAGCGTTGGCGCCCACTAGCTAACCAAGTCCAGATTGCGGTTCCAATAGCCGAAATAATTGCCGCAATAGCCCATGTGGCATAAGAATCTATTCCCCACTTACCACTTTCTGACGAAATCTCTATAAATTCCGGTCTGAAACCGGAGACATTCGCCAATAGTCCATAAAATGAAAAATCTTCAAATAACTTTTTATACCAGGAAAATTGAATGGGAACTACCAGTAGTATAAAAAAAATAAAAGCAAATCTAAAACTTATTTTCTCCCAAGTAGACCAAGCACGATATATAGAACTTCTCTCCGGATACATATTTTTTATAGCTGACATTGTGAAATAATTTAATAAATGGAAATTGGCTTTCTACGGCCTTTGTCTAAGAGGTATTCTTTATTAATTTTGCGCAATTTAACCTGTAGGGACTCTCCTTGTTCATTCTTTCCTAACAGCAATAACACATTTTCACCACTCTTTTGCAATTCAAATTGAAATGATTGTATTGCATTTCTCTTATTTATTGCACGGATCTGATACCGTCCATCTGGAACCTGAGCAAAGGTATAACGGTAAAATTCCCGACCACCATTTCCGATATTTTCAAAATTGCGAAGTGAATCAGCTTGCCAAATAATACGAGGTTTATGAAGATCTGCTTTGATATCTGATTTTCGTTTTATACTAAAAGTATTCCAAGATTCAAACACCACATTTTGCCACCGACTACTGTCGGTCAGGGAGTAGGCTAATGTATCTGAATTAAGAACAAACTCATCCACGTTGTATAAACCTCGGATATGCGCTATTCCAGATTCCTTTGGGTATGGGTAATTACTACTTTTCCAGGAGTTGTAGGTCCAAAATCCAAAAAGTATAAAAAATAGTAAAAACCCACCTTTGAATAGTACCCTTAGTTTTTTGAGAGGCTGTGAAACTAGCGGGTTAACAATCTCTGGCTGTGTTTTCACCTGCCGAAAAACTGCATTAAAAAAACGGGGTAAATCATAGGAAAATAAGGTAATGGCAATCAATAATAGGAATAGACTATACACCTGTTCTCCCAATTCATACACAAAATTGACAATGACAATATTGGCTAAAAGAGCAATTAACACACCTGCCCCTACTGCTACTGTTTTTCGGAATACCAAGAGTACACCCGCAGTTATCTCTAAAACTCCTATGCCCGGAACATACCCAGCTTTAGTGATTGCAGTACTTAAGTAATAAATCTTCCATAATAAAAAATCGCCGTATTCGGTATTATAATCACTAAGCGTTGGAGCTGGAAACTGAACCGGCACCAGCTTAACTATTCCTGAAGCAATAATGGCAAAAGCCAAACGATAACGTAAAAGTACCCTAAGCCAATAGTAGAGCTCATGTTCTTGACTCTTCCGCTTTTTAGTCCATATAACAGCACCAAAAAAAGCAATAACTAAAGCTATGAGCCAATTATAAAATCCCTCAAAATGATTCCCCACATAATCGCTTTCAGCTATAAACGATGTTCTGAAAGTCGCTAACTGATATGCAGATTCAAAGCTGAAGTGCCGAAGAGCGTGATACAAATGAACATCATATGGGAGTGTCAAAATAATAAAAAAGATAAATAAAAGCCGGATGGAGAAACTCTCAGCTGAACTCCATTTTTTAGTTGAAATAGCTATTTCCATAAAAATATTTATTTATATTGAGGATTTTGTTCTAGATTTTTATCGATCAGAATCTGCGCATACGGAATTGGTAAAAGAAGTCGAAAATCTTCATCTATTCCAAGAACTGTTTTTGCACGTCTTGTGCGCACTAGGTCATACCAGCGATGATTTTCAAATGCAAACTCAATCCGGTTCTCCTGTTCTATGGCTAATAATAATGTTGCTTTATCAGCTATATTAAGTTCCTGAATATCGGCACGTTTTCTGATTACATTTAAGTCTGCAAGAGATTTGGCAATATCATTATCCTGCGCATATGCCTCCGCACGGATCAAGTATAGTTCAGCTATTCGGATCAGAAATGCTGGATCTGTTCCATTAGTTCTATAATAGAGATTGCCGAACCAATTGTCCACACCATTTAATATTACTTTAGAAATTAAAGATTGACGCGTTCCCGCGATCGATTTATTATTTAATAAATTAACAATTCCCATTGAAGGTCGGATCCAGCCTACTCCTCCCTTTGTACTGGGTTGCCATTGATAAGCCTGGGTATTAACGACATTGGTTGTATAATATAATTCCAATATGGATTCATTTGTTCCTGAAGCATTGTCTGCAAAAAATGAAGAGTAAGGTGTTAAAAGATTATAATTACTTTTATCATCAATTAATTTGCTGGCATAAGTAATTGCTTCTTTCCATTCCTCCCGATAAAGATGGTAGCGTGCGCGAAGTGCCCAAACTGTTTTACGGGTTGCACGGATACGATTGGTACTATTGGGTAAAAGTTCTTCTGCTTTTATCAAATCTGCCAGTACTTGCCGGTAGGTATCTGCTAAAGAAGATCTTTTTAAATTCTCTAGATTGCTGGAAGAAGATGTTGGGACTAAGACAAGCTGTACCCCACCCCAGGTTCTACCTAGATCAAAGTAAGACAATGCCCGAAGAAAATAGGCTTCTCCGACCAGTTGATTTCTTACCGCATCTGTAAAAGTTGGAGTAACCGATAGGGCCGGTACTTTAGCAATCACATTATTCGCACGGTTGATCGTATTGTATATCGCAGTCCATGCTGTGGCTAAAGCGGGTAAATCTGCTCTTACACTGTGATTGGTTAAAGATTGGTTCACAATCTGGCTTCCTGTATATTCAATATTATCGCCGGAGAAAAAACCGATAGTCTGAAATGTATACCCGTAATATCCGTCTGACTGCAACTGATTGTATATCCCTCTAACGGCAGTGTGTGCAGAATTTTCATCATTGATTGTCACCTGATCAGAGGTAGAAATCCGAGGATCTATTTCCAAAAATTTCTCGCATGAGGACAGTGTAAACGTCACGGCCAAAGTCCATATATAGCTATATTTAAGAATTTTCATCTGTTATTTTTATCTTAGGTGAAATTATAGTGTTAGGTTAAATCCAAGCTGAAAGCTTCTGGGCTGAGGTGGAGTTCCGAATGATCCAAGTCCCTGTGCATTCGGATTTGAGGTAACATTAGATTCAGGATCTCCTGTATATTTTGTCCAAAGGAACAAATTCGAGCCTAGAAAATATATCCGAGTATTACTAATTCCAGCTTTACTCAAGAAAGATTTCGGCAGTGTATACCCTATCGACAATTGTTTAAGCCTTACAAAGGATGCGTCCTCTAAATAACGGCTGTTCTGATCAATGGTATAGTTATTCCCTATCGATGTTAATCTGGGCACATCGGTAATATCACCATCTTTTTGCCAGCGGTTTAGCACATTTTCAAATACTCCCCCGCTAGTAGGGTTACGTTCTCTAAAGTAGCGCTCCAGATTTAAAGTGTAGTTACCAAATTGATAAGAAAGTGCTGCACTGAGATCAAAACTTTTATAGCTGAACGAATTATTTAAACCCCCATAAAATTTAGGATATGCATTATGCATAATTTTGCGGGCATTTACTGGAACTGTTCCATCTTCCAGCTGACCATCAAATATGGCATTTCCGGTTTTAGGATCAACAGATAACTGCTCATAGAGCCAGAATGAATTCAAAGATTGTCCTTCTTTTAAAATCACCCAATCACGTGTATACTGCGTAATTTGGGTCGGTAGTTTTTCTATTTTGTTTTTATTTCCTGAGATATTGAAACTACTTTTCCACGTAAAATTTTGATTTTGAATATTAACACTATTAATAGTCAACTCATAACCTTTGTTACTCACTTCGCCAACATTGGCCCAATACTGGGAAAAACCAGAAGAAGTCTTAATCGGTTGTTGCAGTAAAATATTGGAAGTATATTTATCGTAAACATCCAGGGTAATAGATAATCTATTTTTAAATAACTCTGCATCAAAACCGATATTATACTGTGCTGTTGTCTCCCATTTCAAGTCATCATTACCAAGTTGCTGAGGCCCTATACCTGGTAAAGGAGAACCGATAACATCGGCATATGAACTACCTCCGGACCAAAGTCCCCGTGAAGCGAAATTGCTGATCCCTGACTGATTACCTGTAATTCCATAGGATGTTCTAATTTTCAGGTCATTTAACCAGTTTACATCTTTCAAAAAGTCCTCTTGCTTCAGTCGCCAAGCAAGCGCGAAAGCTGGAAAATATCCCCAACGATTATTTTTTCCAAATTTGGAGGAAGCATCAGCTCTTAATGTCGCTTCTGCAAAATATTTATCGGAATACTGATATCCTGCTCTTCCGAAAAAAGAAGCAATAGAGTAAGCTGTCCAGTCCTGAGATGAAGTACGGGTAGAAGCTGAAGAAATTAATTTATAACTATTGTTGGCAAATCCATTACCTTCTGCGTACAAATAATTCAAAGTATTATGCTGCAAGGTATTGCCCACTAAAGCCGTAATTTTGTGAACGCTATTGAATTGTTTTTGATAGTTTAAGGTCTGCTCATTAATCCAAGTGGTATTTTCAGAAATTCCTGACGTTGCTTGTCCATTGTTAGCTCTTCCAATACTAGTATTGGTATTCCAGTACTGATTTTCATCATATTTGTTGTAATCAGCACTAAAACTGCTCCTGAATTTTAAACCGGGAAGTATATCTGCTTCAGCGAAAACACTTCCGATATAACGTAAACTTAATGTATTGACATCATAATTATCAACTAATACATAAGTATTATCAGATCCTGTAGCCACCCCTTCCTGATCGTGTGTCGCTGTATAGGTAGCCGAAGAAACTGCAGAATTCCACAAACTGACCTGCGGACCGTCACCTGTACGTGCTTGATTTCTTTTTGTTCTAGCAATATTACTTGTAATTCCGATCTTAATGCGTTCATTTAGCTGTTGATCAAAATTAAACTTAAAATTTGCTCGTGAGAAATCGATAACTTTAAAAAATGCTTCTTGATCTGTATACCCAGTACCTATATAATATCGGGACTTATTTCCTCCACCTTGAATACCTAAACTATAATCTTGCACACGTCCATTTCTTAGAATAAAATCTAAACGATCATATGTCTGCTGCTCCTCAGGTAGGCCACGACCTCCTTCGTTAACCGGTCGAAAAGGTCTGTTAGAAAAGTTTTGATTTAATGATGGTTTATCGATCCCCGAATTAATCCACCATTCATTCGCTAATGCCGCGGTTTCTGGTCCAGATGCCAAATGTGGCAAAGTCGATTTATCCGCTTGAACAAAACCATTGGAAAGATTAAAATCAATTTTTGTTTTTGCACCATAACTTCCCTGCTTAGTCGTTACAATAACAACACCATTAGCTCCCCTAGATCCATAAATTGCTGTTGCTGAAGCGTCTTTTAGTACTTCTATCGATTCAATATCTGCCGGATTTATATCGGCTAATGGGGATGTAGTACGACCTCCTAAATTTGCATTTTGTAAGCTTGTATTGTTTAGAAAGACTCCATCAATAATATAGAGCGGATCACTGCTTGAATTAATAGAAGTCGTACCTCTGACACGGACAAATATACCTTCTCCCGGAACTCCAGAATTGGCTACGACCTGTAATCCAGCTGCCTTCCCCTGTAACTGAGCATCAAAACTGGCTACAGGTATTTTATTGACTTCCCCTGCATTAATCTTTGTGATGGCACCAACTACATCCTGTTTTTTTGTTGTTCCATAACCGATAACGACAACCTCATCCAAATTAGAAGCTGTGGGCAATAATTTTATGATACTTTTGGGTGATGTGATTTCTACAGTTTGCGATTGATAACCGAGAAAAGAAACGATGACTGTAGCTGGTAATTTTTGTCCCGTAATAAATTGAAAATTTCCATGACTATCTGTTTGGACAGAATGTGTCACACCTTGCAGCTTTACAGTCGCCCCCACTATTGGGTTTCCATTAACCTGGTCAACAACTTTCCCTTCAAAAGCCGCATTAACAATAGGAGTAGATTTACTTTGTGCATGGGAATAGGTTGGTTGCCCTAAATGCACAGTTAGGACAAAGAGTACCTGAAAAATCAGATACTTTTGATTTTTTTTCATATTCTTGTAGAAAATTAAGGTAAAAAAAGGTTTCTGACGACAACGCCAATTGGGAATCAGAACCTCATCTAATTTTTAAAATGGGGGAAGCTTGCTTCCCCTTTTTGTTAGTTTGTCGTTTTAACAACACATTCGAGAATCGTAATCCAGGTATTCGGAATGGAATAGGATGGTGAAAAAATTTAAGGAAGAAATTAAAACATCATCTTCATAATGTCTAAAAAGGTTTGAGTCATCAAGCGTAGAATAATATTTCATACTGCTGTTTTTTAGTTAGGTGATTGATCCTGACTGTCTCTAATCAGGGTTTAGTGTGCTTATTCTTTAAAACACTTTGCAAATATAATTTTTTATTCCAATAAAAACTACTAATCCTATAGATTTTATTACACTCATAAATAAAATAGATTTCACGCTAATAAAAGGGACACTAAAAAACTAAAGTATAGGCTTACTTAGCTTATTTTTATTCTCATACTAATGTTCCTGCTCTATCATACATGAATGATTTTTTCCTCATATTTGCTACGGGCAAAATCTGAAATTTCTATTGATCCTGCTAAAATCGAGAACTGAGTGCTATGATAGTCAAAAGATTAAAAAATAAATCGTTGTTCACAAATTAAAATATTTATCAGTTTAAATAAACCCTCTTTAGTTGGCTGTTACAACGGTAATGTTTGTTTCGTAGTAAGCTCGTAATAAAAAAACATCTGAACATATGTTCAGATGTTTTAAAATTTAGGAATATGTATTTCAGTTTTAATTCTTAAAACAATCTATTACTCCACGTACCCTGGATTTTGTACAAGCAATGGATTTTTCCGAATTTCATCCCGTGATAGCGGAAGAAAATAAACTTGATTTTTCCAAACCCGGTTTTCTTTTGTATTGAATTCTTGCGGTGTGTAGGTATAATTATAAATTGACTCGTCATATTTATAAACATTTGCTAATGACTTACCTGGCTTGAAAGTAGCATCAATTTTAACAATAGTGACCTTTCTTCCTATGGTTTCATTAGCAATAAGCCATCTTCGGGCATCAAAAAAACGTTGCTGTTCATAAGCCATTTCTATACGTCTTTCTTGACGGTATATTGTCCTCAGCGTATTTTGATCTGTTGCAGTGATAGCTGGCATACCTGCTCTAAACCTAATTTTATTCAGCCAGGTTTTTGCTGTTTCTAATTCCCCTAGTTCAATACTTGCTTCCACATAATTAAAAACTGCTTCTGTATATCTAAAATAAGGCCAAGGTACAAACTGTCTTGCTTGAGCATCTACAATATTTGGATCTGGGTCAATAAACTTTTGAATGTAATATCCTGTCCAAGTTCCGTTGTGTGCCTCTTTAGGTCCTTGTTTTGTATCCAATCCTGAAAATTTTGTCAACTTACCGGCTAAAATTAGATCGTAAGCACCTGTTTGTATCTGATTAGCTGGATCGATCGGATTATTTCTCGGTTTCCAATCAGCACCGTCATATAATATGGATGCATAAAAACGAGGATCTCTGTTTTTATAAGGACTGGCTTTATGAATGGGATTGTTCCAGTCAAATTTTGTTCCATCATTCATTTCATAATCATCCACCAAAAGACCTATAGGTTGATTTCCCCCCCAGTTATTATAACCATTGGGACCATTATCTCTAGCATGTGAAGAACTCTGCTCCGTGATAAAATAACGGGCATATAGTATATCTGATGCTGCCGTGATATCCATATCTGGCGCTTTACTACCCCCTCCCATGGCAATACTTTTGTAATTTAATCTTCCTTGTGCTGGAGTAACAGGTGCTGTAAGATTTAACTTATATCCTGTTCCTGCATCTAGAACCGCTTTTGCTGCTGCTTGTGCCAAACGGTAGCGATCTTGTTGCGATCCTGCGGCATATGCCAATAAGGGTAGTTTTTCAGATAGGTCATTTAGATCTGTTACCTTAGAAGTAAGTTTAGCTCGATCATGTAAATCACTTGCTGCATAAATTAAAGTTCTTGATTTGAGCGCTAGAATAGTTAACGAATTAATCCTGCCTTTTTCAAGTTTACCATCCCCCAAACGCTTGTAAGCCTCATCACAGTCCTTTAAAATCTGATTTGTACAGGCTTCATAAGTTGCCCGTTCTTTTTGATAGATAATCGGGTCTTCAGAGTATGGATAACTATTTAGAATAAGAGGCACACCGCCATAATACCTTAACAATTGGTGATAACAATAAGCACGGATAAAGAAAGCCTGTGCCAATAATTCATTTTTTACTTTTATATCGCTAATACCATTTTTGGTGACATCTCCCAGTCTTTCTATGGCAATATTACTGAATCTGATATAGGTGTACATACGCTCCCACCATCTTGATGTACCACCCCAGCCTTCATTAGCACCGTTGATCGCTCCTGTGTTCAACAAAAGAAAAGCATCAGTATGGTTCCATAATGATTCGTCAGTTGCAGAAGCCTGCATCTGTTCTGTGAAACCGGAATTACTTGCTTCAAATACGTTGTAAATATCACTAACAAACTTTTCAGCCAACACTGGATCTTGCCATACGGTGGCATCTGAAAAATCATTTCGAGGTGTTACATTTAGAAAATCTGTACTGCATGCTGTCATAAACAATAGCATAACTGCTAGCATATAAAGAAATCTATTTTTGATCAATGTCTTCATTTTATTATTTTATTATTTATGATTTGATTAAAATATAGCCTTTACGCCAAAACTGATAATTTTCGATTGCGGATAGAATTGACCCGTACTATTATCAGATTCAGGATCCCAAATTTTGATTTTATCAAAGGTTAACAGATTAATGCCATTGGTATAAAAACGAATGGAGCTCATCCCTATTCTACTGACCAAATTGCTGGAAAGACTATATCCCAACTCTACATTCTTTAATCTGATATAATTGGTGCTCCGTATCCAGTAGGTATTGTCGGTTGTTGTATAATAAGTATCCGAACGGTTGGTAAGTCGAGGATCAACATCACTCGGATTATCAATACTCCAACGGTTATCATAATTCCACTCCAGGTAGTTCCCTATTAATCCCGATTCTGTAGGGCCCATTCGTCGCATACCACCAGTAGCCCCCTGTACCAGTATACTGAAATCAAAACCTTTATAATCACCGCCTAATACAAGACCTCCTGTAAAAGTTGGGGTACCATTTTTGTCCAATCGCACACGATCGTCACTTGTAATTTTACCATCGCCATTATAATCGACATATTTCATATCACCAGGCAATAGCTTGCCATTTTTCAATCCTAAAGCTGTGTAATCTACAGTATTCGCATCAATAGCAGCCTGATCTTTGAAAACACCATCATATTGATACACTAGCCAAGAGTCTGTTACTCTTCCGATCTGTTGCTGATAGGGTAAGGTGTTGACAACATCGCTGGAGTATTGCACATTGTTTTTTGCATAACCACCATTAACGCCTACATTAAAAGAAAGATCACCGATTTTATCGGTATAAGTCAATTTAAACTCATACCCCTTATTGATCAGATTGCCAAGGTTGGCAATTGGCAGATTACCCGAAATACCCGAACTGATAGGTACAACTCCAGGATTCTTTGTCAAAACATTGGTCCGTTTATTATAAAAGAAGTCCAGTTCTAGCGCCAGTTTATGATTTAAAAAAGAAGCATCCAATCCAACATTGCTATTATTAGCTACTTCCCATGTGAAATTAGGGTTAGGAATGGTACTCTCATATAAAGTCTGATAGAGTTTATCACTGAATACCCCCTGCCCGGTATTCATCAATGCTAAGTATTTATATTCTTGAAAAGAACCACCATAATAAGCTTCTGCCCCCATTTGGCCCCAAGATGCTCTCAACTTCAGGTTATTAACAAACCTAACATTATCTTTGAAAAAACCTTCTTCGGATACCCGCCATCCCGCTGAAACTCCAGGGAAGAAACCAAATCTTTTATTAGGTGGAAAAACATAAGAACCGTCCACTCTCCAATTAAATTCAAAAAGATACTTTTCCTGAAAATTATAGTTGACCCTTCCATAGTAGCTTAAACGTGCACGATCGTAAGTATTCTCATTTCCCAAGGTCTGCCGTTCGCGATCACCAAAATTTAACTGTTCTATTAATGTCGAGGCGAAATCCCTACGATCTGCGTAAAAACCATTATTGGTGACAGTCTCACGAGTTAACCCTGCTATCGCGGAGATATTATGCCCTCCTGTTAATGTCTTTTCATAGGATAACAAAGCAGATAAATTGATTGCTAATTGATCCTCCGCCGCTTCACGAAGCTGAGCTTTAGGCTCTATACCTTTTGGTACATACCCTACCAGTGATGGCGTTACTCCATCGGCCTCAAAACTTACCTTATCCCAATCATAAAGAGTCCACGGGGTCTCCCATCTTTTCGATCTTCCCCAATATTTATCAATTGAAGCTGTTCCAGTTAATTTAAGTCCCTCAACACCTGGTATTCTAAAATCAATGGCACCTGTGTTCTGCAAATAATCTCTTGTATTTCTGTCATAGCCCGTTGCACCAGTGGTTATTACAACCGGATTGGCACCATTTTCTAAATCTGGGCCAGGAAGACCATTGGGCCAGGTCGCAATTTCAGTTGGCAGACCGCGAATCAAAGATCTAAAGATCGTGCCCGCTCCGCGTGTAGGGAAATTACGGGATTCTTCACGACCTGTTATGCCAAGTCTAGCAGTAACATATTTGCCCAACTTAAATTCTAGGTTTGCGCGCAAATCGTACTGTTTATAATATGTTGCTGAATTTTTGTAGATCGCATCCTGATTTAAATAACCTAATGAAATCAGATATTTGGTAGTTTCGGTACCTCCATTGATCTGTAAATTATGTCGCTGCTGTGGCGACCAATCTTTTATCGTAGAAGCAAACCAGTCTGTATTTGGATAACGTAAAGGATCTGAACCATCAGCATATTTTTGTCTCTCTTCTGGCGTAAATGCAGCCTCAATCACTCCTGTAGGAGAAGTATATTTTCCATCACCTGTATTTATTGCTTTCCAAATTTCTCCCCACTTATCACTATCTTGGGGATAAACTGTCGTTACCTCGTTTATAATAGAAGTATACTGCTCAGAATTGGCCATTTTAGGTGTACGTGTCGGACGTTGTATACCGTAAGTAAAATCGTAAGAAAACTGCGTTTTACCAACTTTACCCTGCTTCGTTGTAATGAGGATAACACCATTACCTGCACGGGAGCCATAGATGGCTGCTGATGCATCTTTCAGCACCGACACACTCTCTACATCGTTAGGATTAATACGGTCAAAACCTCCTGCGCGCTGTGGAACTCCATCAATTACAATCAATGGGCTCGTATTTCCTCCCGGTAGGGAATTGATACCACGAACACGAATAGAAGAACCATCTCCACCAGGCTCGCCACTACTTTGCATGGCGGTTACTCCAGGCAATCTTCCTGCAAAAGAATTAGAAAGATTGACTGACGATGATTTAGCAAGATCTTCTCCCTTTACAGTAGCAATAGCGCCTGAAACTACAGTTTTCTTCTGAGAACCATATCCCACTACAACTACCTCATCCATCGCCATAATGGTCTGTTCTAGCTTAACCTGTAAAAACTCGTTATTCCCAATTTGGATATCCTTATTTTTGTAACCTACCATGCTAAAATGGAGCAATGTCGCTTCACCACTCACCGAAAGACTAAACGAACCCGTCGCATCGGAGGATGTTTTATTATTTGTACCTACCTCACTTATGGTAACATTGGCCAAAGGTTGATCATTTTGATCCGAAACTTTTCCTTTGATCTGTTTTTGTATCATCTTGTCAACCACTGCAGGAGTACTTTGAACTTTTGCCGTAGTACTTTGACTCAACACAATATTATTATCAATCAATTTGTAAGTAATCTGATATTTTCCCAACAAATCATTAAGTGCTAATTCAAGTGGGATATTTTGAAATTTCACATCTATTTTTCGAATGTGAGCAATCAAAGACTCTTTATATAATATATTATAGCCGCTTTGCTTCTGTATATCCTTCAATAAAGTTTCCAGATTCACATTTTTCTTATTAAGATTGATCTTCTGACCGTAAGAATTAGCACTAACATGAAAACTTGTAGCAAATAGTAGCGGGATCGCAATCGACAACTTCATAGCCAATGGTTTAAGGGAGGAAATCTGTTTAAACTCCATAGGGATTCCCCACCGATTTTTTTTGTATTTTTGCATTCGGTTGATTTAATTTAATTTTTGTAATAAGTTGATTTGTCAGCTGTCTTATAAAGGACAAAAACTTCAGGGGCGGTCGCAACGCTCCTGAAATTTTTTTTAAAAGTTTGTATCGTTATTTTTCCATATATACTTTCCTCCCTTCAATTTTGAAATGTATACCCCTTTCCAATTCTTTTGTATTATTAATGTTCGACTTATACATTCGTCCCTTCAATAGCGATATGTATAGTTCCGATTGGTTATTTTATTGCTTTAATTTTTGACATATACCTTTCTTCCTTCAATTTCAAAATGTATACCTCCTACCAATTCGATGGTCTTTAACAGTTTTCGAAAATCTTCGTATCTAGATATTGTGCCTGAAAATTCAAAATTTTCAATTTTAGTATTATAAATGACATCCACATCATACCACCGACTGATGATCCCCATTACATCTTGAATGGAGGTTTTGCTAAAAGCAAATTTCCCATCTTTCCAGGCTGTAAAATAATAGGGATCAACGGTATTTTTAATCACTTTATTTGCTTTGGTATAAAAAATAGACTGTTCCGCTGGTGCTAGATATTGATCATCAA
This sequence comes from Sphingobacterium anhuiense, assembly GCF_042686355.1. Classification (NCBI taxonomy): domain Bacteria; kingdom Pseudomonadati; phylum Bacteroidota; class Sphingobacteriia; order Sphingobacteriales; family Sphingobacteriaceae; genus Sphingobacterium; species Sphingobacterium anhuiense. The sequence goes on along the minus strand of NZ_JBHUPE010000005.1, from coordinate 337,205 downwards.
GACGACTGTCCACAAAATTTAGTTTTACTTTACCTTCAACTAAGGTTGTTACAATGTCCTGTCCATAATTTTGAAGGTTAAATTCTGTCCCAAGCACTTCAAGCGCCTGACCACCAGTATGAATAACAAAAGGGATTCGCCGACCATCTTCCTGCTGCGCCATTACATCAAAATATGCTTCTCCCTGCAGATAAATTTCCCGCTTTATTTTATCAAACACAATGGGATACCTAAGGGTGGTCATTGCATTTAACCATACTCTGGTTCCATCTGGTAATTTCAGATTATACTCACCGCCACGGGGAGTAACAATTGTATTGTAGGCAATTTTTTTTTCATTATGATCACCCTTTTTCATGCGATATGAAATTGAACCGTCCGCCAATTTTAGGATTTCGAATGCACCATTATCAATAACCGTATCACCTGTAATTTTATCAAGGTCGATAACCTGACCGTTTTCTAGAATAATTTGAGCTCTTTCTTTTCCAGGAACAACCCAGTCTTTAGTATTACTCACCAGAGTCGGGTTGCTTTTACGATTGATATTCCAAATTAAAAAACTGCCCACAGTTGTGCACAGGATTAAGGATGCGATAGCAATTTTGAAAACTTTTGTGGAAATGAGTTTTTTACGCAGAGGTACTGTCGTTAAATATTCCTTAATTCGGGAATCGAATTTTATTTTATCAAATAATTGATCATCGTCTGGTTCTGAGGATGAAGCACGATCTAATTCATCATCATCGATCAACTGCTCCCATGCTTCTAAGAACTCAGGATCTTCTAAATACTGGGCAAAATGGGCTTTCGAATCCTCGGGGACAGACTTCGCATAAAACTGGCGAATCAAATTTTTATATGCTTCTACTTTGGACATCTTTTATTTCCCTTGCTCTATTATACTAATCGCACTAGGTAGAAAGGATGTACTAGTCAGAAAATAATTTTTATAAAAAAAAGTAGGTAAAGAATCTTATCCAATTTTAATCGTACAAAATTACAAGCTGTAGCTAGATGATTTCGTACTGTATGTTTTGATACACCAATTTCAGCAGCGATTTCCTTATAACTAAGTTCATCAAGTTTATTCATACGAAAAATTTTCTGCTGCTGCGTTGGAAGGTCTTTAATAATAGATTCTAGAATATCGGATAGATCCTTAGTTTCAATGTGGGTTTCCAGGCAGTCATATGCTTCATTAAATTGCGATTGATTTTTTAGCATATATTGTTCCCTTACCACTGCTTTCCTGAAGTAAGATATGGACATCCGCTTTCCAACTATATACAAAAAAGGAAAAATCGATTGAATATCTGGAATCTGCTGTCTTTTTAAGAATAATTGTACAAACACTTCCTGCAATACTTCTTCCACCTCGACATTGGAAGAACAAAATTGGTTAAATTTCCGAAACAGGAAAGGCTTATAAAACACAAATATCTTATGAAATACAGCTTCATCACCCAATTGGAAGCGATTAAACTCTTCTATATTGCAAGGCATTCCCTTCAAGTTCATTGTAGTATTGTGCTTAGGTTTTTCTTAAAAAAGAAATATAATTGAAGATAAATCTATAGAAATATTACAGTATATCAAAATGAAATTATCAAGAAGCCATCTGCATTTTAAGAATCGTAGACTTTTTATCTCGTCTACAGTTAATTTCAGCTTCTTGCTCAGTATATCTTTTTGCATGGGAAAATAGGTTGTTATTCTCTTTAATTATAGAACAGCAATGATGGCAAATCTGAATATACAACAACAATTATTTGCCCTGGTCACATAAATGTTGTAATTTTAGTTAGCTAAAGCGAAAGCTTATCACTCAAAAAAAAACAGGAATACACTTTGTCCCATATAACACCGGAATTAAAACCTAAAGGCGCATTATTATGAAAAAACTAACCTTACTTATATTCCTACTATCAATCACTTCATTTGTTTTTGGACAGGATTTTACAGAAAACACCACACAAATCGTTACTAAATCGGGAATTGGCTTAGGTTCGGTGATAGCAGTTGTTACTTCTTGGGATCGAAACAAATCAATACTCTGGGCCATATTCCATGGTATCTGTAGCTGGTTCTATGTCATATATTTTGCGATCACGCGATAGTAAACGAACATTTTCTACGCTATGAACTTATCATTTATCAATATCGGAACCACAGAAATGCTTTATCTTCTTGTTCCCATTCTTCTGGTCGTGTACACGATTTATCACATCATCACCAATGATAATATACCCGGTGACAAGAGGATACTGTGGATAGTAGCTGTTGTACTATTCAATGTAATTGGATGCATTTTCTATTGGTGGTTTGGAAAAGATAAATCAAATAATATATAAAGAAGATCAGTGCAATCAAAGAGATGAAATGAGTAAGTCTTAGGAAAATCGCTGTTACACTAAGTGAAAAACAACGCAGTTAATCCGATTCTAAAAAATCCATGTACCGCATTTCCAGAAGAAAGCTAGTTTCTATAGAAGCCTCAAACGAAGTTGGAATATGGCAAGAATACGAGTTAAAATTCAAAACCAGAACTGATCCTACGGTAAGCACTATAGACAAAAAACATACGATTACATGATAAATCACTTCCCGGAACACCTGATATCGTCATAAAAAAAATGTAAACTGGCTATTTTTGTCGATGGTGAATTTTGGCACGGCTTTGACTGGAAAAGAACCGAAACCGTATTAAATCTAACCGTTTATTCTGGATACCGAAAATCGAACGTAATATGCAAAAAGACGTACGCACTAACCTTGCTCTGCGTGAACTAGAATATACGATATTCCGGTTCTGGACTCAGGATATCATTAAAAAACTCCTAATTGTAATCAATCAGATTGAATTGTTTATAGAATCCCGAACGTTTTGGAAGTAAATTGACTAAATCTACCTCCTTGCCAGTACAAGAAGTAGATATTCATTTCTTGTCCAAAGCACTGGAGAATTAACTATCGAGGTTTGTTTGAAGCTGGTTGATCAGTTACAAATAAAATATTTATTCCCTCTTCAATAACTAAGATTTGCTGGTCTCAGTAATTATCGCTAAATTAATTAAGTAATATAAGAAAATGAGTAGCAAAATTATAGGTACTGGACATTATACTCCATCCCACATCGTTAAAAATACATTTTTTCAAGATTCCACATTTTTTGATGAAAATGAACAGCCTCTAAAACAGTCCAATGAGATAATCACACAAAAACTAAAAGAGATTACTGGAATCGAAGAAAGACGATATGCTACGCATGATCAAGTGGCATCCGATCTAGGATTTCAGGCTGCACAAAAGGCGATAACAAATGCGCAGATCGACCCTGAAACTTTGGATTATATCATCTTTGCCCATAATTTCGGCGATGTTAAGCACGGCTCTATCCAATCTGATATGGTACCAAGCCTTGCTTCACGTGTAAAACATCTTTTAAAAATTAAAAATAACTTCTGCGTAGCTTATGATCTGCTTTTTGGTTGTCCAGGATGGGTGGAAGGTGTTATTCAGGCAAACGCCTTTATCAAAGCAGGGCTTGCTAAAAAGTGCCTGATCATTGGTGCTGAAACGCTTTCCCGCGTCATAGATCCTCATGATAGAGATAGTATGATCTATGCTGACGGTGCAGGAGCAGTGATAATGGAATCTAGCGATGATGATTCGGGTCTTAAATCCCATATTTCGGCTTCTTTCACACTCAATGAGATTGATTATTTATATTTTGGCCCCTCCTATTTTAATCAAGATTCTGACACAAAATACTTGAAAATGAAAGGGCGAAAAATATATGAGTTCGCATTGACTAATGTTTCAAAAGCGATGAAAAAATGCTTTGACGAGAGTGGATATGACATAAAAGATCTTGCTAAGATCATCATACACCAAGCTAATGAAAAAATGGATGAAGCTATTGTGCATAGATTCTACCAACTGTACAATACACCACAACCACCCGACATTATGCCTATGATCATTCAGAAATTGGGCAATAATAGCGTTGCAACCATACCAACTTTATTAGCGATGATACTTCAAGGGGAATTGCCTCAACACAAGATCAACAAAGGAGACATCACGCTATTTGCTTCCGTAGGTGCTGGTATGAATATCAATGCATTTGTTTATAAATTTTAAAGCTTTTAACGAAATGCAAATAAAATTATGAAGATTAATTTCAAATAACTTTCATAACCAAATAGAACTGAATCTAACATTACAATAGCAAATAAGATTCAGATCTAAACAAACAATTAGTGATTGAAAATCGCTCCTAATCTTAAATAAGAATACTTATTTTTAGGTATTATTTTCTATACAAATCCATACGTTACACATGTCCGATCGTGAAATTCTTAGAAATCATATAGAACAAACTGTCCAGCTTAGTGATGAACAGTTTGATTACTTTTTCTCATTTTTAAAACCTGTATCCTTTAAAAGAAAACAATCTGTTATAAATATAGGGGATCGTGTATTATGTGAATATTTTGTTCTAAATGGTTGCCTAAAAACTTTCTTTGTCAACGATGAACAAAAGATGCATATTCTACAGTTTGCGACAAAAACCTGGTGGGCATCTGATTATGATGCACTTCATAATAATAAAAAGGCGACTGTCAATCTAGACTGTGTTATCGACACCAATGCTCTTTGCCTATTTAGTGAAGACCGGGAAAAAGTCTGCAAAGAAATTCACGAGATAGAAACATTTCTAAGATGGCGTTCAAATAAAGGATATATAGGTTTACAAAAAAGAATCCTCTCTTTGCTTAACAATGACGCTAGAAGCCGTTATGAGCAACTCATGCAACAATATCCCGATCTTTATAACCTGGTACCAAAGCATTTAATTGCGGCATATCTCGGAGTTTCGCGCGAAACATTAAGCAGACTTTATCAGGTCAAATAATCTGACATATATCACCAAAACAAACTTTCTTTAAAATGTGATGTATATCACATAAAGGTCTAATGATTTATGCCCTATTTTGTGATATCATTTTAAACATTTAAAATTTTCAAAGATGGAAAAAAAGAATTTAAAAGTATTGGTTGTACTGACATCGCATGACCAACTTGGAGATACAGGTAATAAAACAGGTTTTTGGGTTGAAGAATTTGCCGCTCCCTATTATGTTTTGGCCGATGCAGGTGTAAATGTAACAATTGCTTCTCCTAAAGGCGGACAACCACCCATAGACCCCAAAAGTGCGCTTCCAGAATTTCAGACAGAAGCAACAAAACGATTTGATGAAGATAAAGAACTGAAAATTAAACTAGCAAACAGCATTCCATTAAAGGAAATAAGTGAGCAAGATTATGATGCCATTTTTTATCCGGGAGGACACGGTCCTCTTTGGGATCTAACAAATGATAAAACGTCTATCGCACTTATTGAAGCATTCTGGAGGAACAATAAACCAGTTGCCGCAGTATGTCATGCTCCTGGAGTATTGCGCTTCGTAAAAGATACTAATGGTTCGTCATTAGTTAGAGGGAAAAAAGTTACAGGATTTTCGAACTCTGAAGAAGAAGCTGTGCAATTGACCAATGTTGTTCCCTTTTTAGTAGAAGATGAACTGGTAAAACTTGGAGGGATATACAGTAAAGGAGAGGATTGGAACAGCTATGTTTTAAAAGATGGTAACTTAATTACTGGACAGAACCCAGGTTCTTCAGAAGAAACAGCGAAAGAATTACTCGCGCTGTTAGCGAAATAAAAGTCTTCATAAGAATAATTACAATCAAGGTATACGGGCTGGATCTTACTACATCAGTTCGTATACCTTGGTTACTTTAGGTATCTTGGCTTTCTTTGTTAAGTATTATAATGTAAAATATTTAATAGATAAGTTCCAAGGCAGATTTGTAACACGATCACTTTTATTAAGTGACATAGCTATAAATTTACAATGTAAAAGGATTTACAAGTCTAACCGCATTTTCAATAAATGGGGTTTAAATCCCGCTTTTAGATAGGCATTTTTAGCGATTACATTTGCATCATAAACATCCAATTTAACTTCCGTTAAACCACGGCTTTTAGCCCATTCCATAAGTTTTTGTAAAATTACACCGTTAATACCCTGACCTCTAAATGTGGGCTTCACATACATAAAACCCAAATACGCGTATTCCTTATGTTTTTGAAACGGTTTCGCCTCCAAAATTTTACCATAGCCTGAACCTACAATTTCATTATTAACAACAGCCACCAATAACGCTGCTCGCTCACTTCGAATGAGATCCATTAAATCATAGTAGTGAATCTCCCCTTCTTTTAAACTGTCATCAAAGGGTCTTTCAGCATCTACTATTCCTTTTTCAAAATTTAATAATATCTCAATCAGATTCAATCGCATTCCGTATTTCTACCATCATTTAATTAACTAATTTAATCTATGTACAACTAATTTTTACATTTCAAGATACATAAAAATGATCCAAAGTCACATTAAATTTAAGGTTCGATTTTCCTTCATTTTTCATTACTTTGTAAAATAGATTAAGAGATAACCATTTTATACCTACTAACCTTACTTTATGAATATAAATATTGATGATTTTTTTGAGCCCGTACATTTTAAAGATACTCTTAATGAGCTGGATTATAATATAACCAAACCTATCGTAGATTTTGCGAGATCACTCAGTCAATTAACTTATCAAAGTGTGTATTTGATTGATTATTATAAAAAGGGATTTCTTTTTGTGTCCGACAATCCAATATTTCTTTGTGGTCGTACAGCTGATGAGGTTTTGAAAAATGGTTATCAGCATTATCTTGATAATGTACCTGAAGAAGATCTTCTACTATTAAAAAAAATTAATGATAGTGGCTTTGATTTCCTCAAAAATCTATCGGAAGAAGATCGGATGCAACATTCCATTTCATATGACTTCCACCTTAAGCAACCAATAGGAAAACCAATTCTGATCAATCACAAGCTAAAGCCTCTCCTACTAGACAACTCCTCAAACCTTTGGATAGCACTTTGTTTGGTGTCCATATCGTCTCATGCTAAAGCGGGAAATATTAGAATAAAGAATGAATTTGACAAATCTTATTTCGAATATGATCTGATCAATAATATTTGGTCAGAAAAACCTGCAATATTATTAAAAAAAAGAGAAAAAGATGTTCTAAGATACTCTGCCCAAGGATTAACAATGGAGCAAATAGCTGAAATCCTTTTTGTTTCTATCGATACTATTAAATTCTACAAAAAGCAAATATTCTCCAAGTTAAAAGTAAAAAGTATTACAGAAGCTACAGCCATAGCAATTGAACTGTCACTTTTCTAATTCATAGTAAGATGCACTTATGCTCATCAATTATAAAAATTAAGCAACCAATTTCGCAATATCATGCAATACTTAGCTTCTGTATATTCAATTTGATTGCAAAATGAGTATTGATTTTAATCCTACACAAAAGTGTAGATTTAATAGGATCGATGCGTACTAACAATTAAACTTAATACATTTGACTCATGGATAATGACAAACTGTTTCATCCATATACATTTCAATATTTATATTAAAAATGGAAGTTGCTACCGATCTAACCATTTGTAAATAAATACTAGCCAAATTATTAAATGAAGAGAGATGAATTGTAAAAGTTGCAACAACGAAGTATATCAGAATTACTGTCCAAACTGCGGACAACCTTCAAAACTTAAGAGAATAGATGGGCATTATATTGCACACGAGATCGAACATGTATTACATTTTGAAAGAGGTATCCTATATACCATCAAGGAATTAATAACTAGCCCTGGGGACAATGTGAGACGTTATATTTCAGAAAATAGAGCTCGACTTGTAAAACCTATTATTTTTATCATCATCACTTCCCTTCTATATACAGTTGTTAACGGATTTTTCCATATTGAGGAAGGTTATGTAAAATATGACGGAATCTCAACAACCACCACAGGCAGAATTTTCAGCTGGGTACAAAGTCACTATGGCTATGCCAACATCATACTGGGAGTATTTACTGCTTTTTGGGTTAAAATATTTTTCAAAAAATATGACTATAATTTTTTTGAAATTTTAATATTACTATGCTTTGTTACAGGTATAGAGATGCTTATATATGCATTTTTTGCTTGCTTATATGGTTTGATACAAATTGACTTAATGCAATTTGGAGGTATGATTGGTATTGCCTATTGTAGTTGGGCTATTGGTCATTTCTTTGACAAAAAGAAGACTATAAATTATTTAAAAGCATTTGCCGCATTCGTGTTAGGAATATTAACTTCTGTAACAATTGCATTAACAATAGGAACACTAATCGACTTACTTATAAAACATTAAAAATATGGACAACAGAAAATCAATATTATTTGTATTTAGCATTATCGCTATTATACTCGGAGTGACCCTATTTAAACAGTTCGACTTTGAAAATTTTACATTTGAGAAACCCGCATTAGCAGCTGTCTATTTCACCGTCTTTGCATTCTCAATATACATCCTTGTAAAAAAACCTAAAAAGCAATCTGAAAAATAAAGTAAGCAAAATCCTATAGACGAGGTAGAAAGGCCTAGTTGTTTCAATGAAATAACACCCCATCTCAATATGTTGATTTCATATTAAACCTCATACTATACACATTCTTTTTCCCTCATATAAGCAGGGAAAAAGAATAAATATTCTTACCCGCATGATATTACTACACCTTACCGGAATCTTTTTCTGAATAGCCTTTCTCCACAGACTTAGGGATCTGCAATTTATTTCGTAAACTGTATAACAAATTCACGACCAATTAGCCACGCAAGACTAACTCCTTTAAGCACTACTTATACATAAAAATGAAGTAAACACCCTTTCAATATATCAATTTTTCACACCCGCTCATTATTCCTTTACTAAAAATCCATAACAGCAGTGAATATCTAAGCAAGTATGAATCTGTACATAAGACGCATTCATAAATTCGGTAATCCATTCTGTGCGAGCACCACAAAGCGGACAGCAAGCTGGTTTTTTTTCCATAATCAAACTATAAAGTACACTAATATTAATAGTACTAATATAACTATAATTTATTATATCTAAAAATATTAGCATATTATTTTTAGATATTAGAATTCTCCACTATATTAGAAGTAACATTACACCTCTTGAGGTCGATATACTTACTTTTAATAAGCAAATCGTTATTATAGCGGATAGACAAAATCAAGGGTAAAATATTTAAGCTTCATCATTGTATAATTGAATTACTTATAATCTATCATCCTTCGAGCAAGATTTGGATTTACGCATATACTCCAAGAAATTAAATTCAACCTTAATTGAATAATTAGTGCCAAAATTTTAACATAGACCCTATCATAACTTCTGTACAAATTTAGTTGCTTAATTTTCCAGATGGTAACAGTAAATCATCAGCCAATGAGATAATTTTGGTTATTTACTGTCTTCAAGTGACAACAAAAAAGAATAAATAACATAGGACAACATGTCCGAAATGTTAAAAAACCTTAAATATCTACTTATCTAACAGATATTTAACAAGTATACCAAAGCATCAAAAAACGACGATAACACCACTATAAATCAGTTGTTTATGACACCAATAATTATATCAAGTTTGTTACAATTAGCAATTAACATATTTTTTAAATGGTTATTAGGGCATGTGTTTTGTAAATAGTCAATCGTAATATTCTTATTACAAAAGATAGTTTATCATTTGATAGCAAAATCAAATGCATTAGCACACACTCATAATAAAGAAGAATATGAATTACATGGAAGAAGTTCTCACTCCCTCATCGGAGGTTAAGATGCAAGTCAAGCCAGCAGTATTTAATTCAAAAGAGCTGGAATCGAAACAACAAAAAAATAATTTGTTACGTAAAACAATGCAATATGGTCTCAAAGAATATAGCATTTGGGGCTTTACATTTTTGATCTTACTAACATCGGTTTTCGGTCTGTATATGCTTCAAACAGAATTTGAAGCATTAAGATTTGAACGATTAAACAGTATAGGTGGAACATTGCTTGTTGGATTTGGTATTTTTTTACTTTTAACTAGCGTAAGCTTTTTAGTTTATCTAATTGTTTTACATATGAAGTATAAACCGATAGCTTCGGTTTCAAATGAGGAGCTGCCTTCATGTACCATTATAGTACCCGCATATAATGAAGGTCATCTGGTGTATGATACCTTACACAGTCTCGCTAATAGTGATTACCCAGAAAAGAAACTTCAGATAATTGCTATTGATGATGGAAGTAAAGATGATACGTTTACCTGGATACAGCGTGCCAAAGCAGAATTGGGTGACCGTGTGGAAATCTATAAGCAACCTAAGAATATGGGTAAACGACATGCATTATATCGTGGATTCAAATTAGGAAAAGGCGATGTATTTATTACAGTTGATAGTGATTCTATTGTTAAAAAAGACACTTTGCGTAATATGGTTTCTCCTTTTGTAAAAAATGAGAATTGTGGAGCAGTTGCAGGAAATGTACGTGTTTTAAACAATAAGAAAGCAATTATTCCACGTATGCTCAGTGTTAGTTTTATATTTAGTTTTGAATTTGTACGCTCTGCACAAAGTGTATTAGGTTCAGTAATGTGTACACCTGGAGCCCTATCTGCATACAGAAAAGAATCGGTCATGAATTGTCTTGAAGATTGGATTAACCAGACCTTTATGGATCAACCATCAGATATTGGGGAAGATCGTGCTATGACAAATATGATTCTAAAACAAGGATATCACGTACTATTTCAGTCCAATGCTTATGTGTATACTGATACTCCCGTACGATACAAAAATCTATATAAAATGTATATCCGTTGGGAAAGAAGTAATGTACGCGAAAACATCATGATGAGCCGTTTTGCTTTTACCAACTTCCGAGAAGGTAAAAAATTGGGTACGCGTATCTTATTGCTTATGCAGTGGAAAAAAGTCTTACTTTCTTATCCTTTGCTTGTATTAATGCTATGGACAATATTTCATTATCCACTAATGTTTCTGAGTGCTACTTTTGTCGGCATATTGATTTTTTCAAGCGTCCAAGCATTCTTTTTTGCTTCAAAAAGTGATAATAAGAAGGAAGCAATCTGGGCATATACATATAGTATTTTTTACGCACTTTCACTATTCTGGATCACACCTTATGCAATTGCAACTGCGGGAAGAAGTGGTTGGTTAACCAGAGGATAATTTAACGTATAATACTTCCATGTATTAGTTACAGTAAATATAAATGCACTTAATGGGCAAGAACTAAGTAAATTTCACTTAGTTCTTGCCCATTAATCATTACAACATGCATTAGATTATTCTAGACTTCATTGATAATGCGAATACTTTAGACTTCAATCTTCTCAATTTTCGTAAATTATATAAATTCGGGTACTTGCAGCTGTAGTGAATAAGTACGATAATTATTTAAACAATTGATTGCAATACATTGAAATCGATATTCTGTCGGATTACAGGGGTTTCTATTTGTTAGGATAGGAAATTAATCATTCCTATATAGTAAGTATGGTGATCAGCTTAACCTTTATAATTCAACTTAATCTCTTAAAAAATTATTTATATAAACCAAAAAGGATAGAAATAATTTTATAGAGCTATACCTAGATAGACTACATGTCCAGATCATTTAATTAATTTCAAAAATAAAAAACAAGTAATTGCAGAAGTAAGAACCAAAAAAAAAAAATCTCATTTTTAAAACATTCAATAACTATTAAAGTATGTTCTAAAAACAAGAAATTAAAATAGTAAGTAATCTTTCTTACAAACTATACGGAACCATTTATAAAATTAAGCTACTATTTTGAAAGTTCAGCAAGCTCAGCTTTTGAGAATGCATGATCTCCCTTAAGATAGCTGTTGGCTTCGCTCAGATATTTATAAATGATTTTTTTTCCTTCCTGACTCGGTAGTTTTTTTAGATTATGCACCAAAAACTCTTTATCATCTATTCGATCTTTACTATAATTGAGAAATGAGGGTGCATGGGTTTGCACAGACCAACGGATAAAACGCAGATCGATATTGTCTTTTTGTTTGACAATAACAGATTCTAATAAGTTTTTACCCTTCTTAAACTGGCTTAATTTGGTAAATGGATTGTTTTTATGTTTTGCCCAAAGAATCTCATATGCGGCAAGATATCCTTTTTCGGTTACTGTATTTGCTCCCTCATCTAAGATTTTAAGATTCGTTTCACAGAGCTTTTTATCTTTTACAGCTAAAGCATAATCTGAGCGCATCTTATCAATATTGATTTGACCAAAACATGTGATCGAGCTTACCACGAAAAAAAGACAGACATAAAAACGTATTCCCATACTCAATTTAATTAAAAAAATGATACTCAATGATATAACCTCAAAAACCTGTTATATATTATATTATTCAACAAAATAGTTCCACAAGTACAACTCATAAGCTGTCTTTGACCGAACATATTTTTATTATATAACAACACAGAACGGCTTTAAGTTTGTTTGTTTTTTACTCTTCTCGATTAGTCTAAGTAGCTGTAGACTATAATCCCGAGCAAATTATAAAAAAACGATCCGTTAAAAATCATGAATCTTTTTCTATATGTTAAATTATCTATTTTATATTATTTTGTCAAGTCCAAATCAAAGATCAATTTCCTTTTCGATTATTATAGCAAAAGATATCCATAAATAATTTATCATTAGGCTGACAAGAAACATAAAAAGGCCGCCAACTTAAATGTAGCTGACGGCCTCTAATGATATAAATGTTAAGACTTCTTATTTTTGTTTTGCTAGAAACGCAACTAGTGAAGCAAATTCTTCAACTGTTAATGAATTTGCCAATCCAGCGGGCATCATCGAGTTACCCATTTCCGTACGTTTTGCAATATTAGCTTTTTTGATTGTCGTAACAGATCCAGCAATATCTCTCAATACAACTTTATCAGCAGTTTCCTGTGTCACAAAACCCATAAAACTCTTTTTGTCTTTAGTGCTGATCAAAACTGTTGCAAATCCTTGAGAAATTGAAGCATTTGGTTTTAAAATTGATTCGGCAATCTGTTCACGATTCATGATTGCACCAATTTGTCCCATAAATGGTCCTTTCATCGTTTCACTTTTACTAAGACTATGACATGCAAAACATCCTTGTTTTGTAAATAGCGCTTTTCCTTTTACCGGATCACCTTTTATTTTAGCTAATGCTAACATAATATCCTCAATGGATGTTTTTCCTACTTGCCCTTTTTGGTTTTTGATTTTTTCTAAATCAACTTTTTTCTCCTTAACTTCTTTTACAGCAACCTCTTTCTTAGCAACATTAAAAGAAGCAATTTCCATACGGAATTTCTCATTCAGATCCGAAAAAAATTGTTTTTTCGTCGCTCCAGCTTTTACGCTCTCTGCCTTCAGGAATTTCTCAATGACCGGTGAAGATTCCCAAACAACTCCTTTATAGTATGGCCCGTGCGAATCAGGACGAGTTCCCCACCACCACGAAGCATCATAAGCATCTTCTTTCTTATATAAGCGAGCTAAGGTTACTAGAATCTTATCTTTAAATTTTTGATCTTTTGATTTTCCATAAGCAGCGATTAAGCCATCAACTGCTCTGGCATCGTGCATATAACGCATAGCCCATAAAGCTAGATCAGGATTTTCTGTTCCCAAAAAACCTACACTTGCATTAACTGCATTTAAGCGAACTAACGCTTTAACCGCTAGATGTGCAGGTATAATGGCGGCATTAGGTTTATCGTGTGGCCCCTCCACTCCTTTAGCGGGAGCAACAAAAGATGCCGGCACCTTTGTCTGCAATAATGCATTAGCAGCTTCTACTCGGCCCAAGCGACCCAAACCAACCATTGAAGCCGTTTGTACACGTACGGAAGCATCTTTCAATCCATCAATGAATGGATCAATTGGCACTTGCTCTAATGATCCCATACGGTCAGCCAAAGCACGTAACGCAAATTCACGGATCTGATCCTCCTTTGTAAGTTCAACCAAAACCGGAATTGCTTTTTCCTTTGCCAACTGTGCATAAGTATATATTGCGGCAACACGAGCACTGAGCCCTAAACTCTTGTCTTTAGCAATACTAATAGCAGCTGCTGTTGCTTCATCTGATGATCTGGAAACAAGTTCTTGTGACGCGTAAAGCCTAGTTGTTGCACTACCCGATTTCAAAAGATTAGTTAACTCGCCAATAGATGCTTTCTTCGTATTAGGAAAAGCTTTGTATGTCCATCCTTTTGGTACTACGCGCGCAACATAACCTTTATCCGGGTTACCTGAGTAACCAGCTCCATCCCAAGCTGCTAGATATAACCTGCCGGAACCATCCACATCTAAATCTGTAATTTGTGGCAATTGGATAAATTCTTCTTCTTTTTGTGTAAAACTTGGTCCATCTGGTGTAACATGATGCATATATAAGAAACTTCTGCCCCAATCCGCCATCATCGGTACCTTATTATATTTTTCAGGCCAAGTATCCTCGTCCATATATAAAGATCCTGTACCCGATCCACCACCTAACATGGCCAAAGCAGGAATAATCTCTTCTGTAAAATTTTGGAATAACAAAGGATAGCCGTACTCTCCAGATTGAATCTGATGCGAAAAACGAATATCCCAACCGCCACCATCATTGGTATTATCACGGGTAAAGATATTCATATATGGATCAATAGCGACATCATAGATATTACGTAATCCATGTGTATATATTTCCATTTCTTTTCCATCAGGACGCACACGTAAAATTCCTCCCCCCAGCATGGTCAATTTCTTGCCATCTGTACCTGTTGCATTATGAAATCCAAAATCACCAACTGCAATATACATCCATCCATCAATACCCATCCTTATTCCATTAGTAGCATGATCCGTACCACGCTCTTGAATATATTTGGTATTACTTAGACCCACTATAAGTGGTTTAGCTACCCCATCCGCAACCCCATCTTGATTTTTATCTTCAAATACAACTAAATCCATTCCTGTTGCTTTTCCAGTCGATGCATCAAACGTCGTATGCAAAACGAAAACTTGATCACCTAAAACAAAAATACCACGGGGATTATCAACACGTGCAAAATCAGTATGCTTATCCATTTTCCCGTCGTTGTCCGTGTCAACAAATCTGCGGATAAACCCTTTACCCATATCTTTTCCTAAAGATCCGATCATATCAACCCCAACGTAAACTTCACCCGTAGGCGCCACAGCTAAACAAGCTGGACTAGGAGTAAGATCCGCAGCTGTAAAAGAGGTCATAATCAGGTCTGCCGGAGCTCCTGATAAAGTTTTTAAGCTATCCTGAGCATGTAATGTAGCTGTCGTTGAATAATGTACATTTTCATTTTTTACTTTTTGATGTACTGGCTTTTCAATATTATTGGTAAATCCCAATAATATAGGAAAGAGAAATAATAGGTTTAGTTTCCTTTTCATTGTAAGGTATTATAATTGCATAAATATTGAGCAAATTACAACTAATGAATCTAATAACTATAATAATAGCAAAAATATTACGAAAATTGAAAGAAATTTCCATTTTTTAAGATCATAATTATTTCAAAAACTGTAATTAATTCCTATATTCACGGTCTTTTGGCTATTCAATAAAAATATACTACTAATCAAATTTGTCTGCATGCTAAACACACAAACCAATTCGCTCACACACGATCTTAATAAACCACATTACAACGTACTGGATGGACTTCGGGGTGTAGCAGCAATTACTGTGGTATGTTTTCACATTTTTGAAGCATTTGCGACCAGTCATTTGGATCAACGTATCAATCATGGTTACCTAGCTGTTGATTTTTTCTTCATTTTATCTGGATTTGTTATCGGTTATGCTTATGATGATCGCTGGTCAAAAATGTCTACAAAAGATTTTATCAGACGCAGAATCATACGGCTACACCCGATGGTTGTAATGGGAGCTGTTATAGGTGCAATTATGTTTTACTTTCAAGGATGTTCAGTATGGGATGTATCATCCGTAACTGTAGTGGCTTTACTTGGAGCAACATTATTAAATGCATTACTTATTCCGGCCATGCCGGGACATGAAGTTAGGGGTCTAGGTGAGATGTTTCCGCTAAACGGACCGAGCTGGTCATTATTCTTTGAATATATTGGAAATATTCTTTATGCCTTAATTATTCGAAAATTTTCAACCAAGATTCTAGCATTATTAGTTTTTATTGCAGGTTGTGGTTTAGCAACATTTGCCATTGCAGGACCGTATGGGGACATTTGTGCCGGTTTCTCGTTAACTGAAATAGAATTTACAGCAGGATTTTTACGCGTTCTATTTTCTTTCTCTGCCGGCTTATTGCTCTCCCGAATTTTCAGACCCGCTAATATTAAGGGAGCCTTTTGGATATGCAGTATCACTATAGTGACCCTATTAGCCCTACCCCGCCTAGGTGGAGCAGAGCACTTATGGATAAATGGGCTATATGACACCATTTGTTGCGTAGTAATATTCCCTATTCTTGTCTATCTAGGCGCTTCAGGCAAAAGCACAGATAAATATACAACTCGATTATGTCGATTCTTAGGAGACATTTCTTACCCATTATATACTGTACATTATCCTTTTATTTATCTTTACTATGCCTGGGTAAAAAATAATAAACTCACTTTCGAGCAATCCTTACCTGGCGCGGCAGCTGTAGTCATAGGAAGTATTATTTTGGCTTATATCTGTTTAAAATTATATGATATTCCTGTTAGAAATTACCTAGCAAAACGATTTGCAAAGTCAAAAAAAGATTAAGTTTAAAACTTATGAATAACAGATAAAAACAATTAAACTAACCTTTGCTTTTCACTGTAGTAAAAATCGACAAAAAAAATAGCGATATTAAATTTAAATTATTAAAACGAAACCTATTTATGAATAAAAAACCAATCAGTGAATACAGCAATGAAGAATTGCTGCAAGCAAAAAAAACAACGGCAGTCATAGCCATTACGTTAACCTCAATGTTGGTATTGCTATTAGCAATGGGGATTTATATTTCCATAACCAAAAAGTTCAGTGCCCTTTTAGCGATACCTTTTTCACTATCAACGATCGCAATCATTCTTTTCAAAAAGCTAAAGGAAATTACAGCGGAACTGAAAAATAGAGAAACAAATGAATTCAAAAACAAAACTGAAATCTAAACTTTAAGAATTGTCATACATTAAGGTTGAAAATTAAAACTTATTAAATCATGAGATAATCCATTATTCCATTCCAACATGCAGTCGTTACAAACCCTACTAAAATACTGATCCCTATGATCAGATTCACCAACCGGGCATTTAACCGAAACTGCTCTGCAATAATGCCCGAGGTAATTAATGTTGGCATAGCGGCTTCAAATATACTGATGCGGGCGATATCCCCTTTAATACCCATAATAATCGCAATACACAGTACCAAACCAGGTGCAATCACCAGTTTATATAACATCGCCATTGAAAGTTGTGAAATTTGCTGTTTCCACCCTTTAAACTTGAGCTGTAGACCTACAGAAAACAAAGCAAGCGGACCAACAGTAGCTGTTAATTTATTGATAAATGGTTCAGCTATCTGCAAATCGATAAATTTGGACAAAAAAAGAGCGCTAACACAACCGATAAAAGGAGGAAAAGTAAATAAGCGTTTAATTAATAAAGAAACTTTAACTCCCCCTGTATCGGAAGGATTTCCTTTAACTGCCGCAATAATTCCAACAGTAGACAAAAGAACAAACATCACCTGATCACAAATAATAGCAATACTCAGATCATGTTCTCCAAAATAGGCCGTAATTAAGGGAAATCCAATAAAAGAAGTATTACTATAACCGCTAGATAATTCTAAAGTACTGCGGGTACGTTGCCCATACTTTTTATAACGACAGTAGAATTCCATAAATATCCAACTTCCTGCCCAGACAATAATGGGAGAGATTGCAGGAAAAACCATCTGATTACTCCATGTGATATGTGGAATATACTTAAATGATACAGCTGGTAAAGCTAGATACAATATCCAGATATTAATACCTCTATGTGCATCATGAGGCATGAATTTGGCATGCTGAAAGATCATTCCTGCACTAATACAGAAAGCGATCATTACAAAATTATCCATGTGAAAATTTGCTAATTTATGACAGCAAAATTATCACCCTGTTTATCCCTATCGCATGTATAAAAACAACATTAGTATGTATATTTGTTTTAAACAAAAAATAAAGAAGTTATAATAATTATGGTAATCAACGGTATTTAGAACAATTTTTGAGTATTGGAAAAGATGTATCACGAAGTTTAACAAAGAGAAGTATTACATAAATCAGCCTCGCATATGACCAAACTCAAGCAATTTGATGCGTTGAAGTTATTTGACTTTGAGGAATCCAACTTCCACCTAACCGTTCATGGACAGAATTACTATGAACTGGTATATATTTATAAAGGGTCGGGAATTCATGAGATCAACAACAACAGCTTAGCCTATAACGCAGGAGATCTCTTTGTAATATCACCTGAAGATGAACATAATTTCAAAATTGAAAAAAGGACAAGGGTAATAGCAATCAAATTCACTGACGATTATTTCAGTAATAGCAATCATTGGACGCAACAGAATCAAACACTAAATAAGCCTATTGCGATCATGAATAATAAAATATTGAAAGAAATAAAACTAGAATTCAATCCAGAGATAAGGAAAATATTAAGGAATACAATAGATAATATCTTACTTTATAATAGTGTTGGATCACTTTCCACATCTCCACTTGTTTTCCATCAGATTCTTTCCATATTCGGGATAATCATAGAAACGATGACAAAAATGTTATTATTTGGAATAAATAATTTCCCGGCAAAGGAACTTCTTGTTTCTTATATTCACCAACATATTTATGAACCAAAGCAAATACAAATTAAACAAATTGCAGCCCACTTTAATATTGCACCTACTTACTTCAGCACCTATTTTAAAAGAAACTTCGACATGGGTTATCGCGACTATCTAACAGCATATAAAATAACATTGATCGATAAACGATTAACGTCAGGACTTTTTACTTTCAGACAGATTGCTGACGAATTTGGATTCAACGACGAAAGTCATTTCTCTCATTTCTATAAAAATAGCAAAGGTGTCAGTCCATCTGCTTATTCCAGATCAAAAAAGTAGGAACTAGATTACGCATTTGCACCTTATTCAGATCCTATATAATAAAAAAGAGACTTTTAAAAAGTCTCTTTTCAACCTACCTTCTTGAAATATCCTGAATGTTTATCAGTAAGTTAAAGTTTATGCATTTCCTCTAATAACACGCAACAATACTACAATTATTGCAATGACTAATAAAGCGTGGATAATACCGCCACTGTAGAAACCTCCTAAAAAACTGATCGCCCAGATAATGACTAAAATGACTGCGATTATATATAATAAATTTCCCATAATATATGTTATTTTAATGTTTTAATATTTAGCAACTTAATTATATAACAATAGTAACCGAGCATAAGTTTGTTTGTCTAAACAAAAAACTGATGATTTTTTTTAAAGAAATTTGGCAGCATTCTGAATAAAACTGAAAATCAACATCTTAAACAGCTCACGATCTGCCCCCCATCCTTTTATTACACTAAAAATTGCGCAATCGATTTCATTAAAAACAGCTGCTAATTATTCAATGAAAACTTCCTACCTTAATACCATTGCGGAAAGAATACGCAATAAAAACCCATTATAAACAGATCCTTTTATGAGAAAATTAATGATTCACAGCGTATTTCTCGCTGCATTGAGCACAATAGCGTGTTCAAAGGAAATTGTAAAATCGGGATTAGAAAAGCCTTCAAATCTAATCTCACAAAGTGACAAAGATTTACTTAACCTCACATTGACAGGTAGTAATGCAGCTCCTTCACAACATCTTGTTTACAGTTTCACTTCTGATGCAATATTGAAAATGAGCAAAATAAAGATCACAAATACGGCAAAAACGGAATACTTTTCTGTCCTAAATTATAACGGCGGTTATATGGGACTTCAAGATACACCAGACCTGCGCTATGGCACTTCCAATATTATGCTAGCATCACTGTGGGACAAAAATACTGCAACAAATAATTTAGCATTTTACTCTTATCTCGATAGCAAAACAATTGCCAGCCGATTTGGTGGTGAAGGCGATGGGCAAAAGACATTAAATCCTTATAATTGGACGCTCAACACTTGGTATAATATGGTCATTCGTTCCTGGAAGGAAAATGGAAAAATATATATTGCCAATTTTGTTCAAGATTTATCTACAGGAAAATGGTTGCATACCTCTACAATTGGCCGTGAAGCAAGCGCAGGATATCTGGGGTCAGGTACTGGAACATTTTTAGAAAATTGGGTCGGAGATAATCCAAATTATGATGGTAGATTTCACCGTAAAGCATTTCTTAAAGACAATTGGAATTTAAGTATCAATAACGTTTGGGAAAAATCAAATAGCCGATATTTCTCTGCCAATGACAATGATTCAGTACGTAATGGTCAATTTGATCGCGCCTTTAATGTCGGATACAACAGTACAGAAGACGCATATTTCATGGAACACGGTGGTTCCACCACGCCAGATCCAGCCTTTGGTACAGGGCGGGTACTAAATTTACCAGAACAGGCAGGTCAAGGTAATGCACCGGAATTAACGACCATAGAAAACAGCTATAGTACTGCACGTTACCACAACAACAAGCTGATTGTATCCTGGGGAATAAATGAAAACAAATCACCGCAGCTTAGTTATAAACTTGAGCTTTTAAATGCTTCAGGGTCTGTAATACAAACGCAGGAGAAAATTAAACCCGAAAAAAGAGTGGACACGTTATCAAGCAGTTTAACATCAGGAAATTATACAGTCCGCATAACATTAACAGATATTTTTAATCAACAAGCAGCCTCAAAATTAATTCCGCTCACCATTTTCAGTGCGAATGATACCTACAAAATAAAAAATGTAAGCAGCGGCAAATACCTCACTGTTCGCGATAATAGTACCGCTAATGCAGCTCAGATCGTACAGTATAGCAATAGCATAAGTGATTCACAAAAATGGAAAATCGTTGCCGGAAGCGCTGGGTATGCTTTAGTAAATGTTGCTAGTTCCAAATCTATCGATATTCCAGGAAGTATTGATGACATCAACACAGGATTAATTCAGTATACCAATTCAACAAACCAAAATCAACAATGGACCATCAATTTTCTGGAGAGCAATAATACAGTTTACATTAAAACCATTCTCAGCAAAGGATACATTATCGACAATCCCGGAAGTAGCACGAGTGATAATACACAAGTTGTATTATACAGTATCAATAATAATATTGGTACTAGTAATCAAAAATGGGTTCTAGAAAAGCAATAAATTAAAATCTCCAGTAGTAGATCCAATTCTGGTACTACTGGAGATACCTTGAGAAAATCAAATCGCAGATTGATTATTTTTTTTCAAAAACTTTTACTTTTTTGCGCGATACACTGTTCCCGAATTTTGGTTTCAGAACAATTAGTAAAGTATAGATCAAATAAACAATTGCTAATAACTTTAATTCTTCATGAAAGTACGATCGAGATCTATTTATTAATATTTTTACCTAACGTAGTTTCAAAGATCGTCATCACAGCAGCATGATCAGAAGCCCAAACGTCATCAATTTCCGGACTTGTCCTAATGATTTTTGATGAGATAGCCTGAATAGCCCCCTTATAGTAAATAAAATCTATTCTGGCATCAGGCATTTGACCATATATAGGTGCAAAAGTTCCGCCCTGATTACCTAATTCGTCAGGATTAATTTCACGAAAAGAATCCTTAAAACCGTTTTCTATCATAAACTTCGATGTCGGAAATGGTACAGCACCATAACCAAAATGCAGATCTTTAGTTTTCTCTGTCCAGTCCAGGTGACTATAAGAATTGAAATCTCCGCCTATTATAATAGGTTGATCTACAGATTCAACATAAGGATCAACATCCTTTTCTAATAAATTTCTCACATCCACCAAAGAAAGTATAGCGTCTTCTGCAACCCAGGTTTTAGGTTCCATACCAAAGTTTTGATAACCACTTGTATATTCAGGTCGATACGCATATCTAAGCCAGCAGCCATTCACTATAATATCACGTCCATTAGGTAGTTTGATCGTTGCAGGATTAGATTTAAACGGTTCACTTGATTGGATCTTCTTGATAGGATATCTACTGAACAATGCCAGATTGTCCTTTGAAGATTTGGTTTGTAAATAAAATCCCAAAGTTTTTGCGATCGTATCCTGTGCACCATACCCTTCCTGCATGGTAATAATATCCGCATTAGAAGTTTGGATCAAATCAATAATGCGTTCTCGGCCTTTATCTTTACCCAAATGCACTCCACCATGCCAGATATTCCATTGTAGCACTTTAACAAAATTATTCTTGTCTTTAGGAGTAACAAACTGTTTCACCTTTGATTCCTCGATCTCAGGTTTATATTTTTTTCCAGACAAAACGAAATGAGTAATGAGCGCACCCAGTTGATGCCCGACTTCCGCTTTATCTTGAACAGCAGCACTGACGAGAAAATAATTAACACCTGGTTTTAAGTAAAATTTATCCTTTACATCCTTATTCCTAAAAATCATCTTCCCTTCGAGATGCTGTGTACCATCAAAAATAGGCTGTTTAATATTCGATTTAGGATACTGTCCCGTATAATACAATTTTATTTCATTGAGATCCTTCAAGGAAGAGTTTTGCGTGAGATCAAGATTAATTTCGTCCAAGCTAAGCGCTTTTTGATCCCCCTGTACCACGATCCTCAATTTTAACAGCTGCCCATCTACAGTACCTTGCTCTAAATCCCATTCATTCTGTACGACGACCGCATTAAACAATTGCTGTTTCTTATTAAAATTTTGAAAAGAAACATTGGTATTTTCTACCGTATATGCCATAGGAAGCTCACCATAATAGTCACTGCGCCCATTTCTCAAGTGATAAGATAGATGTCCCTTTCCTACCCAGTTTACCGATACCACATCTTTAAAATCATCAAATGTATAATAGCCTACAAGGGTCGAAAACTGGGGGTGCGATCTTTCAACAGATTTATTTTTCCACTTTTTGATTACGTTGATAGAAACAGCTTTTGACCATATTCTAACCTCATCAATCAATCCGCCAAAACTTTGTTTTTTCTCGTTAAGACCGATTGCGCCCGGCAATATGGCAACAACTGTATCTTTACGAGCCACTTCTTTACCATCTAAGTATAAAAAGGTAGACATCCCATTACAGGAAGCCGCTACATGATGCCAATTATCATCCAATTTCTCTGGAGCAGTAATCCCTGCGCCATTACTATGCAAATAAACATTTTTAACCACTAACGGCATATTATCACAACTATTTAGATCGCTATACTCACCTCCACCAAAAATAGCTTCATATTCTTTCCATATACGATCATCACCTTTTATCCATGCTTCTATCGTCCATTCATTCCGTAAAACACCCATCCCCGTTCTTACATCATTATCATGGCCATCTAGACGCAATGCCAAGTTCTGATTAGATTTTCGAGGATAACTTTCAGTTTTTTGCACAGCAAATGAGTACATGCAAACAAAAAGAATAAATGATAACAATTGATATCTTAGGTACATAATTATTGGTTTGAAATATGACAAAACGAGCAGATCTTAATTATCGACGCACATAAAAACGATAACAATAAGCCCCTCCTTCCATTGTATTTCAAATATATAATAATATACATTAAAGGCAATTTTTACACCAGATTCTCCAGAAACGGATGATAATTATCCGAAAGTCCCTAGACAATCTAGTCAAACGTTTGATTATAAAAAAAACAACTCATTGAGCTGTTCTAAAATTGAGTTTTGGTACTCAAAATGTTACAAGTAATCCTAAAAGATCAAAGCATTTTAAGCTTCAAAATAGTATGAGAAACTTAAAATTACAATTTCTAAAACTACTAATTGCTGGCATTAGCAAAAAGACCATCCTATTTACTGATATGTTCTACGAGCAATTTTTCACATACCATACTACTTAAAACCTCGGTTCCATCACCCGAGTAACTAACAGACATGCTCTTATCAAATAATTCAACAGATTTTATCGTAATCACAGCCCCAAGAATCAATTGACGGCTATTTAAAAATTTAAGCAATTCTTCCGAAGAAGGTCTAACAGCCATAAATTTTACGACATCACCACTTTTACAATCGCTCAATTTAATAAACTCTTTTAATTTTAATTTACCATTTACATCTGGTATGGGAGAACCATGAGGATCCACTTCAGGAAAACCTAAAATTTCATCCATTTTCTCAAAAAATGCCGGAGATTTTATATGTTCAATTTGTTCCGCAATATCATGTACCTCTTCCCAGCCAAAACCCATTTTCTCCACAAGATACATTTCCGTAAGACGATGCTTCCGAATAATCAATGATGCCTCTTTCTTACCCTTTTCCGTAAGTTTCAAAGGTTTATAACTCTCATAAATAACAAAATCCTTTTCACTGAGGCGTTTCATCATACCATTAACGGTAGGCATTTTTATATCCAGCAGTTTACTTAATTCATTTACGCTGGCTTCACCTTTTGTACTCGTCAAAGCAAATAATGCTTTCAGATAATTTTCTTCAGTCTGTGATATCATTATAACAAAACTACTAATTATTAGCACAATCTAACAATATTGTTATAAATAATTTGTTAGTTCATACAAACTTTATAGATTTGCATGACTAACAAATAATATTTACATAATGAACATTAACATTTTTTTAATAACAGGAGTCCTCATTTTGATGAGTTTGACTCTTTCTGCCCAAACTGCACGTCTAAAAGGTAAAATAACAGATAGCGAAGGAGAACCTATTGAATGGGCCACAGTAAGCATTCCCCTATTAGGTCTTGCCACAAAAGCAGACAGCACAGGAAATTATGAATTGCAAAATATCCCTGTAGGTTCGCATCAGATCAAAGTAAGTTTCATTGGTTTTGCGACAAAGCTTTTAACGTTAACAATAGCAGATACAAAACTTCAAGTAAGAGATGTAGCATTGACCTCGATCAGCAATCGCTTAAATAGTGTCGTTGTAACCGGTACCCGCACGGAACGCAAAAAATCCGAAAGTCCTGTAGCAGTCAATATCCTTGATAGTAGAACATTCAACATCACACAATCCAACACCTTAGCAGACGGATTATGTTTTCAGCCCGGTCTACGTATGGAAATAGACTGTCAGACCTGCAACTATTCTCAATTGCGGATGAATGGATTAGGAGGTTCTTATTCACAGGTTTTAATTAATAGTCGGCCCGTATTTAGTTCGTTGATGAGTTTATATGGATTAGAACAGATACCTGCCAACATGATTGATCGTGTTGAAATCGTCAGAGGTGGCGGATCAGTCTTATATGGTTCTTCAGCTATAGCCGGAACAGTCAATATTCTAACCAAGCAAGCCAAAAAAAGCTCTTTTACACTTTCAAATAACAGTTCATTAATGGGCAACAAAACCTGGGATCATTTTTTCAATGCCAATCTAACAGCAGTCAATGAAGAGCAAAATGCGGGAGTTTCTTTCTTTGCATCTAACCGCAATCGTAATTCTTACGATGCAAATGGCGATGGGTTTTCCGAAATGCCCATGTTACAAAACAACTCCTTTGGTTTCAATTCATTTTTTAAGTTATCTCCTCAGGATAAACTAGAAATAAATGGTTGGAGTATTAACGAAGAAAGAAAAGGTGGAAATAAATTAGATCTACAGGCCGACAAAGCCGACCAGTCCGAGTATCGATTACATAATATCTTAGTGGGAGGCTTCAATTATGAACATCAGGCAAAGGATAAAGAAAGCTCATTTAGCGTTTATGGCGCTGCTCAAAACACAAAAAGAACACATTATACAGGTATAGATCAGATCGATGCCTGGGGGCATACAAAAAATCACTCCATTCAAAGCGGAGTCCAATACAATTACATCAGCTCTGATTTTCTGAATGGAAAAAACACCTTTACCACCGGAATTGAAAATCAATATGAATACACTTTCGATGAAATTAAGGCATATGATTATCTTATTGATCAGCATGTCAATCTATTGGGTGCTTTTTTACAAAGTGACTGGGAAGTAACCCGAAAATTAACCGTTCTATCAGGACTACGGTTAAATAAATCCAATCGTATAGATAAACTTGTACTGACCCCTAGGTTAAGTGCATTATATAAATTGGGTAGTGAAACCCAGCTTCGCACATCCTATGCGAGAGGGTTTAAAGCACCGCAAGCATTAGAAACCGACATGCATATGGCTTTTGCCGGAGGTGGAGTTTCCGTCATTAGAACAGATGACAACCTGATCGCAGAAACATCCAATAGCTTTAACGTTTCATTAGATTTCAATAAAGCAAGCGAACATTTTATCTACGGTTTCACGGTAGATGGCTTTTTCACACGGCTGTATAATACTTTTGTTTTAGAAGAAATCGGTACCGATCAAAATAACAATCAGCAACTCTTACGAAAAAATGGATCCAGCTCATCCGTAAGAGGAATCACAGCTGAAGGAAGATTCAATTATGATCAGAAAATACAGCTTGAGACGGGTTTAACATTCCAAAAATCAACCTATGATGAAGCCGTATCTTGGTCTTCAACTATTTCAGGAACAAGAAAATATCTGCGTTCGCCCGATCTTTACGGTTATTATACACTCAGTTTTTGGCCCCAGAATCGCTTCAATGCCGTTTTATCAGGAGTTTTGACTGGTCCGATGAAAGTACCTCATTTTGCAGGTGCCCCAGGCATTGATCAGGATGTCCTTAACACCTCACCCACATTTTTAGAAAATAACATCAAATTATCCTATCGATTTACCTTAAAACAAATTAAGCAAGATCTTCAATTCAATATTGGTATTCAGAATATGTTCAATCAATATCAGAAAGATTTTGATATCGGTAAAAATAGAGACAGTAATTATATTTATGGTCCTGGTCGACCAAGAACTTTTTTTATCGGATTGAAATTTGGACTGATGTAAACCTGTCCATATTAAAAACAACTTCATACAGCTCCTTTGTTATGAGCGGTACGAAGTTGTTAGGAAAAAAAATATGCCTAAGCTGAAGTTAGCCCCCGTCATGAATTAATGATGCTCATCCTCTTGCACCGCCAGTCCAATAAAAAGAGAGGAAAGCATTGTAAAGATATATGCCTGTAAAAATGCCGCCAATAACTTGATAATAAACAAAAAGGAAGTCAGTAAAAGTGAAACAGCAATACTTCCCCCCAATGTCAATTGATTATTCAATAAGTAAATAATTGCAATAAGCCCCATAATAACAGTGTGACCAGCTACATTATTGGCGAACAGTCGAATCATTAATGAGAAAGCTTTGGTAAAAATTCCGATAACCTCAATCGGCATCAATGCGATACGAAAAGGAATTGGAACACCTGGCATCCAGAAAATATGCTTCCAATAACTCCTAGATGCCTTCATATTGGTAATGATTAAAGTAAATAAAGCCAAACATAATGTTACCGTAATATTTCCAGTAATATTAAAACCTAAAGGAGTTAACCCAATCAGATTTAAAATCCATATTAAAAAGAAAACAGAAAGAAGATAAGGCAAAAACTCCTGATATCTAGAGCCGATATTAGGCTTAGCCATTTCATCGCGCACATAGATAATAAGAGGCTCTAACACTCGTCCAAATCCCTGTGGCAGCTTATTTTTCCGATATGATCTTGCCAATGCTATAAACATAAAAAACATTAAACCAGCAGTCAAAATCAAACCAACAACATTTTTTGTAATAGACAAATCGATCGGTTTTACAAATTTATTAGCTTCAACTAGCTTATCCCCATTCCCATCAGTTCGATAAATTTTATTATGATCTATACGATAAAACTTATCCTCGATCTGGACAGGACCATCCGTATGGATAAACCTAGATGATGAAAATATGTTAATACCCTCATCTATTAATATCACTGGCAAAGGAAATCCATAAGTGAGGTTATTCTCTTCGTCTTTAAACAACGAAAAATAATAGTCATCCTCCAGATGGTGCTGTATGAAGCGATCTATATTTTCCTTTTGAGAACTCTTTGCATCCGAAGCATTCCCCTTTGATACAGACACAAACAGTGTGAAAAGAAACAAACAGAACCATCTCAGATTTTTGATATCATGCATTATTCAATTATTAAAAATTTTAGATTTATGGTGTGCATCACGAGATGCACACCATAATGAAGAAATATGTTATCGATTTAAAAGATAGGCAAAGATCAAAGGAGCAACTATTGTTGCATCGGACTCAATAACATAACTAGGAGTATCCACGTCCAGTTTACCCCAGGTTATTTTTTCATTCGGGATACATCCGGAATACGAACCAAACGAAGTAGTTGAATCTGTGATCTGACAATAATATCGCCACTTTTTAATATTTTCCATTTCAAGATC
Source organism: Sphingobacterium anhuiense (assembly GCF_042686355.1). Lineage (NCBI taxonomy): Bacteria > Pseudomonadati > Bacteroidota > Sphingobacteriia > Sphingobacteriales > Sphingobacteriaceae > Sphingobacterium > Sphingobacterium anhuiense. The sequence goes on along the minus strand of NZ_JBHUPE010000005.1, from coordinate 308,594 downwards.
CTGCTCCAGCATTGGCGCTACACACATCGCAAAGTCGCCCGCAATTCCACCTCCAATTTGAAAGAAACCGATACCTTGATCAATAGCATGCTTCGCATAGTAGTCAGCTAACCAGACCATATATTCAATACCGCTCTTAACCGTTGATGATTTTAATTCATTTTTTATAACATAGGAAGCAAAGATATTTCCCATAGTCGAATCCTCCCATCCTGGGACCACAATCGGTAGATTCTTTTCCGCTGCGGCAAGCATCCAGGAGTTTTTAGGATCAATTTCATATACATCCTTAAGAACACCACTTAATAAAAGTTTATACATATACTCATGCGGAAAAAATCTTTCACCAGCTTGCTCAGCATCTTTCCAGATTTTCTCAATATGAACCTGTATTTTCCGGAATGCCTCCTCTTCCGGTATACAAGTATCCGTCACGCGGTTATATTTACTGTTAAGAAGATCTAACTCATCTTGAGGAGTTAAGTCCCTATAATTTGGAATTCTTTTATAATGCGAGTGTGCAACCAAATTCATAATATCTTCCTCGAGGTTAGCACCCGTACAGCTTATGATCGCGATTTTATCCTGTCGAATCATTTCTGCCAATGAAATTCCCAGCTCAGCAGTACTCATTGCTCCGGCTAATGAAACCAACATTTTACCCCCCTGCTCCAAATGAGCTTCATAACCTTTCGCTGCGTCAACCAGACTCGCCGCATTAAAATGTAAAAAATTAGCTTCAAGAAACTGCCTAACCGATCCTATCGTTTTTTCCATATCTGAATTTTGTTTATTTAGCAAATCATATTTAATATGGGTGTAAAATTGATAAATCAAAAACAGATAAAAATTTACATATGTTAAATAATACCTACATACAAATAAGTTCTTTCTTAATGAATCCAGCAGTACCAGACCTCCGAACTAAAATAACAAAAGGGTTTTCAGTCAATTGGATGAAAACCCTTTTATAATTACTCCTTGCAGCAAATAAAACGTTCATTATTAAATGCGTTATAATAATATTGCCCTAACTTTTTTTTCTGATCCTACTTAGCGTAACTTGCGTTATCCCGAGGTAAGAGGCCAAATATTTCAATTGTATCCGACGCAATAAACTCGGATTTTTACTCACCAACAACTCATACCTTTCTTTTGCAGATTGTATCTCCCGGGATATCAATTTATTTTCAACTTTTATCAATTCCTTTTCAGCAAGTTTTCGACCCCAATTAGAAATGTAAATATCTTCGTTAAATAAATGTTTTACTGCTTTTATCTCAAGTTCATAAAGTTGACAAGGTTCCATTAATTCTATAAATTCATAACTCCTTTCATTTTCAGCATAGCTTTTCATGGAAAGAATAGTTTCACCTTCCTCACCGAACCAAAAAGTACGTTGTAAACCTTCATGCTCAGCATAAGCTCGGACAATTCCCTTTTTGATAAAATAGATCGACTTTTCGATTTTATTAGCTTTAATAATAATATGCCCCTTTGGAAAATGCACTTCTCGAATTAATAGCATCAACTTCGAAATCGATTCTTCAGGCAATGGATAAATTTCCACTAATATCTTCTTAAGATCCATACTTACTCATTTATAATCAATTCAATTTTATATATCTATTGTAATCAACCTATCATGCGGAGTACAAAATTGACCAAAAGCATTGATTATAAATTTTACATATGTTAAAAAATGATCCTATCTTATGCTATAAAGAATCAGGAAATTCAACACGTCAGCTTATCTCTTATTAATATCATGACATAAATCCACGAGATCAGCATCAGTTACAATAGATTTAGTATCCGCTAACCGCAAAAAACAGTCATAATATAGCTCAAATTCCTTTTCTACAAATTGTATATCTAGCGTTTGTATCCTATTTTTCAATGCAGCTCTACCACTTCGGGCTGTCAGTATAAGATCCGGTAACTCGAAACCGATCATCGCAGGATCGATTATTTCATAATTGCTTCTGTCCTTGAGTACACCGTCTTGATGAATTCCCGAAGAATGCGCAAATGCATTTCTCCCAACAATAGCCTTATTCGCCTGAACAGCATTCGACATAGCCCTTTCGACCATTTTACTCAACTTACTAATATAGATCGGATTCACAGTCGTATACACAGGCAGATCTTTAATCATAAGCGTCATAATGATTTCCTCCAAAGCGGCATTTCCAGCTCTTTCACCAACACCATTCACAGTCCCTTCCGCTTGGCTAGCTCCAGCCAGCAGACCTGCGATCGTATTTGCAGTCGCCATTCCCAGATCATTATGGCAATGGACAGAGATTTTAGCTTTATGAATATTCGGAACAGTGTCAATCACAAATTTTATCTTTTCATAATATTCAAATGGTGTGCAAAAACCATTTGTATCCGGTAAATTAACAACCTTTGCTCCCGCATCAATTACATTTTCAACCATTTTTGCTAAGAATAAATTATCAGCTCTACCAGCATCCTCAGCAAAAAATTGCACCTCTTCAATTTTTTTTGATGCATACCGCACCATTTTAAATGCTACGGCTAAAATTTCATCTCTGGTACTATTAAATTTATTTTTAATATGAATATCCGAAGTCCCGATACCAAGTTGCACACGAGGGCACACCGCATTTTTGAGGGCATCAACCGCCATGTCAATATCCAGTTCACGAGCTCTTGCCAATGCGCACACTTTAGCATTTTTAATTAATTTTGAAACTTCCTGTACGGCTTTAAAATCTGCAGGAGAACTCACAGGGAAACCGGCTTCTATAATATCAACACCGAGAAATTCAAGCTGTTCGGCTATTTCCAGTTTTGATTGAAGAGTCAGCAAGCACCCAGGTCCCTGCTCGCCATCACGAAGAGTTGTATCGAAAATATCTATTTTTTTCTTATTCATCCTATTTCTTTTTCCCAAAAATAAAGACAGATTTTATTTTGTTATATTTGAAAATAGAGCAATACTTATCTAATTATGCCAAAAGCTTATATATCAACACTAGATTGTACAAAAGTTATTGAAGATGGAGATATTGAGATCCGGTATTTTGGTCAATTTAATACCGAGATACATGATCATGAAAAAGCACAGCTGATCTCCCCCGAAATGAGCGCCATATATCTCTACTCAGAAAAGGGAAGTTTTTGTATTCCTGCCCGCCACTACGCTTATGTTGACGCACATGTCAAACATAAATTAATATCAAGGTCGCCCAATTTAAAACTCAAGACGATCTTTCTTGATTTGAATAAGGAACAGTACCCTATTGCACATTGGGGAAATATCGCTATTTTCTCTCCATCAAACTTACTTGATAATCTTTTAGCCTTTGGCGTACAATATTGGTCCGATAAAGAACTGAAAGAAGTTGGATTAGCGTCTTTAAAAAAAATGTTATCACATATATTAGTCAGCCCCCTAAAACTTCATGCACAACCACCAAAGTCCGAGTCACTCCTAAAAGTTGTTGAATATATTACGCAATCAATCAGTGAACAGATTACAATAACATCCTTATCCAAACACGTAAATATTCCCGAGCGGACATTGTCAAGACAATTTAAAAAAGAAACAGATATAACCATTTTTCAGTTTATAAAATTAAGCCGTATGCAGCTCGCATTAGAATTATTAGAAGACCAATCCCTGCATATTAGCGAAATTGTTTACAGAATCGGTTACGACAGTATTCCGACTTTTTCAAACCTATTCAAAGAATTGATAGGAATCAGCCCTCAGAAATATCGGCAAACCTTCCTCTAACTCTAAAAACTTATCCTAGAAAGACAGAATACCCCTACCCGATTCTGATCAAAGAGGAAGTTTAACGAACAATGCATAGGTCGATTAGGGGTCGCAGTATGATACCCATTAATCCTTTATAAACAACAAGCATATGCACTTAGGAATAGCGCCAAATTTTTAAAAAATTGATGACCTATAAATATTAATTGTACATTTACCTGTTCGATTTCATACATTATTTTAGCATATAAAGAAAAAATATGGCAACACTATATATAAAAAACATGGTATGCGGCCGCTGTATCATGGTGGTACAGAGTGAATTAAAAAAAATTGACGTTCAAACAGAAAATGTGACCCTTGGAAAAGTGGCTTTGAAGCAAGAATTATCGGACGATCAAATTAAAATGCTGAATGAAAATCTATTAGCAAGAGGATTTGAAGTCATTGACGATAAAAAAAGTCAAATCATTGAGGGTATCAAAAACGTTATTATTGAATTGGTACATTACCAAGACAGTGAAACAAAAAATAACCTATCCGATATTTTGAGCAATAAGTTACAACATGATTATAATTATCTTTCAAACCTATTCTCAGAAGTTGAAAGCACGACGATCGAAAAATACTTTATTGCCCAAAAGATTGAAAAAGTCAAAGAACTGTTAGGATACGACGAATTGTCTTTAAGCGAAATTGCTGACAGCCTTAACTATTCCAGTGTTGCATACTTAAGCAACCAGTTCAAAAAAGTAACAGGGCTTACACCAAGTCAGTTCAAGCAGATCAAAGAAGACAAAAGAACACCGTTGGACGAGGTGTAAATCTTACAACTCTTTTCCATTAAAGTGCAATACCCAAAACCTTAATTGTTCTCAACTTTGTATCATAAAATAAAAGATACAAAATATGGCAACGAATAATAGGCAACCAATATTCCTTCCTTTAGAAGATGTAGACAGCGAACATTGTGCTTTGATTGTAGATAAAGGATTAGCACAGGTTAAAGGTATTGAAAGCCACAAAGTAGAGCTAAACAATCGCCGTGCAACGATAACGGTCAATGATACCGATACCGTGACGGCGGCTGTTAAAGCCATCCAGGATTTAGGTTATGGCGTTACTACTGTAAAACAATCCTTTCCTGTCCTTAATATGACCTGTGCGTCTTGTGCCATCAGTGCAGAAAGCGGTGTTAAATATGCTGACGGCGTCGTCAATGCAGCTGTCAATTTTGCTACAGCAAGACTATCCGTAGAGTATCTTCCCAATATGACCAACCCATTAGCGCTCCAAAAAGCAGTGCAGTCCATCGGATTCGATTTACTCATTGAAGACGAAGCCAAAGAACAGGAGACGTTAGAGGCAATACATGAAAAGAAATTCCGTACACTAAAAAATAAAACCATTTGGGCGATCCTACTTTCACTTCCTGTAGTGACTATCGGTATGTTTTTTATGGATATGCCCTATGGCAATGAAATCATGTGGTTTTTTGCCACACCAGTTGTCCTATGGTTAGGTAAAGATTTTTATATCAATGCATGGAAACAAGCAAAACACCGTTCGGCCAATATGGACACCCTAGTAGCCTTAAGCACAGGTATAGCCTATATATTCAGTGTATTCAATATGATTGCACCCGATTTCTGGCATGCAAGAGGATTACACGCACACGTTTACTTTGAAGCTGCTGCCGTGGTTATCGCATTTATTCTCTTAGGAAAACTACTTGAAGAAAAAGCGAAAGGAAACACCTCGTCGGCTATAAAAAAACTGATGGGATTACAACCTAAAACAGTGATGGTAATACAATCTGACGGTACTGAGAAACAAACAGCAATTGAAGATGTAAATGCAGGAGATGTTATATTGGTAAAGCCGGGAGAAAAAATTGCTGTAGACGGTATCGTAAAATCAGGTAATTCTTATGTTGATGAAAGTATGTTGAGTGGAGAACCTGTTCCTGTGTTGAAAATCGAAAATGAGAAAGTATTTGCAGGAACCATCAATCAGAAGGGAAGTTTCCAATTTACCGCGGTCAAAGTTGGTAAGGAAACAATGCTTGCGCAAATCATAAGAATGGTTCAAGATGCACAAGGAAGCAAAGCTCCTGTACAAAAACTTGTCGATAAAATCGCAGGTATCTTCGTTCCCGTAGTTATTGGCATTGCGCTTATCACTTTTGTGTTATGGATTGTATTAGGTGGCGAAAGCGGTTTAGTACAGGGTCTTCTGGCTGCAGTAACAGTATTAGTGATTGCATGTCCATGTGCTTTGGGATTAGCTACACCTACCGCAATTATGGTCGGTGTTGGTAAGGGAGCAGAAAATGGAATTTTGATTAAAGATGCTGAAAGTCTTGAATTAGCAAAAAAAGTAAATGCGATTGTTTTGGATAAAACTGGAACCATCACGGAAGGAAAACCACAAGTTACCGGTATCAAATGGTTAAATGAGGATGAAACAGTAAAGCAGATTTTATTCAGTTTAGAAAAACAGTCTGAACACCCTTTAGCTGAAGCAGTCGTTAAACATATGGCAGGTACAGCTCCCGTTTCACTAAGCACATTTGAAAGTATAACAGGCAAAGGTGCAAAAGCAGGTTACAATAATGAAAATTATTGGGCAGGTAATAGAAAATTACTCCTGGAAAACAATATCAGTATTACAGATGAACTACAGCTGCAAGCTGATAAATGGAGTGAACAATCAAAAACAGTTATCTGGTTTGCAGACAGTCATCAAGCATTGGCCGTACTCGCAATCTCAGACAAGATAAAAGAAACATCTATTGAGGCCATTAAGCAATTGCAACGGATGGGCATCGAATTGTATATGCTTACAGGTGATAATGAAGCTACCGCAAAAGCCATTGCGCAGCAGACGGGCATAGCGAACTACAAGGCCGAAGTACTACCGCAACATAAAGCTGATTTTGTAAAAAAACTACAACAAGAAGGTAAAACAGTAGCAATGGTAGGCGATGGTATTAATGACAGTACCGCACTAGCTACGGCAGATGTCAGTATTGCCATGGGTAAGGGAAGTGATATAGCAATGGATGTCGCCAAAATGACTATTATTTCATCCGACTTGTCAAAAATCTCACAGGCTATACGTCTTTCGAAACAGACTGTAGCAACAATTAAGCAAAACCTGTTCTGGGCATTTATCTATAATCTTATCGGCATTCCCATTGCTGCAGGAATTCTTTTTCCGATCAATGGTTTCTTGCTCAATCCCATGTTTGCTGGAGCAGCAATGGCCCTAAGCAGTGTAAGTGTGGTAAGCAATAGCTTGCGGTTAAAATGGAAAAAATAACCCAATAAGAGCTAGAAGATGATAAACTATTAATCGTAACAATATGAAAATAAACAAATTTATAATAGCGATACTGACCTTGGCAATTGCATTTTTATCAGCTTGTGCCAGCGATAACACAAGTGCAAAAAAAGGACATGATCATCAAGATGGAGATACCCCCAATCATACGGAAGTTGCTCAGAATAATGGGGCAACAAAAAGAGTAAACAAGTACGAAAATGAACTCGGTCACGCACTTGATAAAAATGGTAATTTTATTACAGGTTGTCCATCACATAAGGAGATGATCGGTATAGAAGGAGACCAATGTCCGAAATGCGGCTATATGACCATGCTTCCTATTACATGGTCTTTGGAAGGGATCGATACGATAAGAGTAACTAATCTTCCCGACTACACACCTATTGCAAAAAAACAGTAACTATAATTTCGACTTTAAATAAAAAGCACAATATTTAAATCGGCGGTTCCATCATTAAGGGCCGCCTTTTCTATTGAACCACCTTCATCAATTACAGAGAACAGTCTCGACTTCGACACAATACACCATTCCATCAGTAAATATCGCAAATCAAATAGGAAAAAGTGTAATATAGGATTCAATAACTATCCGGTAATTTGCTATATCAAAATTAGTTAAAAATGAAAAAAATAGAATTGAGTATACCAGACATGCAGAGTGCTAATTGCCAAACAAGAGTGAACAGTGCTGTGCAAGGTATCGCAGGCATTACAATCGAAAAAATTGAAAGTGGCAAGTTGTTCATCAACTATGAAGATGACAATGAAAAAAAGGAGGTAATTGAAACGATTGAAAAAGCGGGCTATAAAGTCGCAGATAACATCACACAAGACTCAAGTTGTGCAACAGGTTGTTGTGGCAATTAAAAGATTTTAAATTTCAGGGATACCTTAAAATACAATAAAGTATCCCTGAAATTATGTTTAGATCATAGCTGATTAATAATAACACCCTGTTTATACCTACTTTATTGAACACTTTTTCCCGACAGATACTACTTATCGGATATTTCATTTAGAAATCCTCTTTTAATACATCTTTCAGTTTACGGTATTGCAAACTTAAATCAGCATACATCGTTTTCAACCTATAATTTTCGTCATGTAGATCTATAAACTCTTTCAAGATATCTGTCCCTAAGTCCTTATATTTTTTCTTCAGTTCAAAAATATTTGTCCCTGATACACCATATTTAGCAAACAGCTCCGTACCACTTTTTCCTGATTCATAATCTTTAAGCACATTTAAAATTTGATCTTCCGTATTTTGTCTATTTTTCATTTTTTTCACGTTTTTACTTCATACAAAAATCTGTATGATTGATCGTAAATTATTGCTGCTTTTACTTGTTTAGTTTGTAATTTTTTATGCTAATAAATTTGTCGATTATTTTCATGATTCTTAAAATTTCATAAAATAAACAAGAAATAACGTAATATTTTATTACTGATAAAAACGCAATTTTGATCACATAACACAATCAATATTAAACATTTATTTTATCCATGAAACTATTAATCAAAGGAATGGTGTGCGATAGGTGCATATACATTCTGTCAGAAGAATTACCAAAGCTTGGCTTGGAGATTTCCGACATACGCTTAGGTGAAGTAATTCTAAAAGTAAGGGATAAAATCCTTGAAGAGCAAGTTATCAAAACCATGTTGCAGAAGTATGGTTTTGATTTACTATATAACAAAGATCAGAGACTCATCTCGCAGATTAAAAGCGCTGTAGAAAAAGGCATTCAAAAACAATTAGACACTGGCGAACGCATTAAATTCTCAACACTTATCCGCGACGAATTACGTAAAGATTATGATTCATTAAGTGCACTATTCTCATCCTCAGAAGGATTGACACTTGAAAAATTCATTATCTCAAGGAAGATAGAGAAAGTAAAAGAACTGTTATTTTATACACAACTCTCCTTATCTGAAATTGCCTATAGTCTAGGGTACAGTAGTCCTGCACACCTGTCAAACCAGTTGAAGAAATACACAGGTTTTACATCTTCCCATTATAAAAGAATGAAACGCAATAAACTAGCAATTATAGAAGAGCAATCAAAAAATAAAAACCAAGTTTAGAAAACTGCTAAAGAAAATTAGCGTTAATAGACCGCATTAATTAATTCAAATATTTATTCGAACTCCTGTTTATATACATGAACAGGAGTTCCTATTTTTTGCCAAGATGTTAAGCGATTCCACTCACGCCATTCAGCAAAAAACGATCTAAAACATCAAAATAAATATCATAACTCTTATCTGTAATTCTGTAAAAGTACGGTCGCATTTGTATCTAATTTTGGCAATGAAATTTAATCGATTGTTAAAAATAAAACATCAAAACATGTTATACAAATACACAATACAAAGATTAGGAATTTTAATTCCCATACTCAGCATCTTACTTATTTCTTGTGAAAATAAACAAGAAAAAACGTCAGAAAAAGCACCAACACCGTCCGCAGATGCCAGTAAATTACCCGTAGATATCATCATCGCACAGGAAGAGCAACTCGATCAAAAAGAAGCCGTCGTCGGCACCATGATGCCTTATCGAGAAGTTTCCATAGTTGGCGAGCTCCCTCAGAAGATTACTCAGGTATCTTTTAAAGATGGTAGTTATATCAGTCAAGGAACCGTACTTTACAAACTCAATGATGCCGATATCAGATCCCGTTTGAAACAAGTAGGTGCCGAATTGAATCTCGCTAAATTGAATAAAGAAAGACTTGGCAATCTATTAAAAACCGAAACCGTAAAACCGCAAGAATATGATGAGGCCGTTATGCGATTCGAATCTTTAAATGCACAAGAACAGCTGCTTCGAGTAGATTTAGAAAAGACCATAATCCGGGCGCCATTCTCCGGGAAAATTGGTATTTCAAAAGTACATCTCGGAGCCTATGTATCTCCCGGAGAGGCACTCGTGACCTTACAGGATCAAAGCGCTATTAAGATCAACTTCTCTGTCCCAGAAAAATACTTACCATTGATAAAGACAGGAAGCAAAATTAAGTTTACATCCGAATTATCCGATACCGAATATTTCGCTACAATAGCAGCTACAGAACCAGGTCTTGAAGCACAAAGCAGAAGCTTACAGGTACAAGCAATAACAAATAATGCTGACGGACAATTCCGGGCAGGTCTATCGGCTAAAGTGTACTTCCAAGTAAATAATCAAGGTGCAAAAGGAATAACAGTTCCAACTGAGGCTTTATCACCAGGTGAAAAAGGCTATGCTGTTTTTGTGATCAAAAATGGGGTTGCAAAACCGATGGCAGTCACCGTAAGTAACAGAACAGAAAAGGACGCAATCATAACGTCTGGTATCATGCCAAACGACAGCATCATTGTTTCCAATATGCTGCGCTTAGGAGACGGTACCCCTGTAAAAGCTGTCCTGTCAAATTAATTAATTTCAAATCTTAGCTTCATGAGTATATCAGATTTAAGTATAAAAAAACCCGTCTTGGCCGGGGTATTTTCTCTCCTTATCGTCATATTAGGAATAATAGGATGGAAACAATTAGGTATCCGCGAATTCCCGTTAACAGAACCACCCGTCATTACGGTCATTACCTTCTATCCTGGTGCAAGTCCAGATGTAATTGCATCTAAACTGACCAGACCGATGGAAGAATCCATTGCCGAATCAAGTGGGATACGGACCATATCATCCGAATCGCGAGAACAGGTAAGTGTTATTTCAATCGAATTTAATCGGGAAATTGACATTGAGGATGCGCTGAACGATGTTAGAGACAAAGTCTCCAAATCTCGTAAACAGCTCCCGAGCGATGTCGATCCACCAATCGTACAAAAGGCATCATCACCAGACAATCTGGTGGCATTCCTGGAAGTGGAAAGCGACACCAAAAATATAAAAGAAGTAAGTCACCTTGCTTCTACGACTATCAAAGATAGAATGCAGTCTATCCCTGGTATTAATAATGTAGCCATAGTAGGCGAGCATAAGTATGCTATGCGATTGCGCTTTGAACCAGCAAAACTTGCGGCATATCAACTTACTCCTGCCGATATAAGACAAGCATTACTCCGCGAGAATATTGACTTGCCGGCAGGTCGAATCGAAGGAAACAACAGTGAGCTAAGCATCCGGACGATGGGACGCCTAACTTCTGTAAAAGATTTTGAAGAAATGCTCATTAAGCAAGTTGACAATACCATCATCAGATTAAAAGATATTGGATCAGCCGAATTAGGAGAAGAGAATGAACGTACTGCCATCATCAACGAAACAGGAAATCTGAACCGTATCGGTGTCGGTGTTGCTATTCAGATACAACGTGGAGCAAATGCCATAGAAGTCGTCGATGAGTTTTACAGAAGGTTAGATCAATTAAGAAAAGAAGTTCCTTCAGAATATCGTTTGATCGTAGGGTTTGACTATACGCGCTCCGTACGCGAATCTATTAAAGAGGTCGAAGAAACGTTATTCATAGCATTCGGACTCGTGGTTTTGATTATCTTTCTATTCCTGAGAGACTGGAGATCTACTATTATTCCCGTTCTTGCCATTCCGGTATCCATTCTTTCCGGATTTTTCATTATGTATATTGCCGGTTTCACGATCAATATCTTGACACTTCTTGGATTGGTACTTGCCATTGGACTGGTCGTAGATGATGCGATTGTCGTGTTAGAAAATATCTATAAAAAAATTGAAGAGGGTATGTCCCCTATTCAGGCGGCATTTAAAGGTACAAGAGAGATTTATTTCGCCGTTATTTCCACGACAATTACGTTAGCAGCCGTATTTTTACCCATTATTTTTATGGGTGGTATCAGTGGACAACTTTTCAAAGAATTTGCCATTGTCGTATCAGGATCAGTATTGGTCTCAGCATTTGTAGCACTTACACTGACCCCTATGCTAAGTGCATACTTTTTGAAGAAAAAAGAAAAACCGAGTTGGTTCTATCGTTTCACCGAACCCTTTTTCGTTAGTCTAAACAATGGCTACGCCTATTTACTGATTGCATTTATGCGCGTTCGATGGTTAGCTTGGGTCTTCTTAGCAGGCACTACCCTGCTTATTTATGCTATAGGTAAGCAACTTCCTTCAGAACTAGCACCAGTAGAAGACCGTTCTAACATGAACCTCATCGCTATAGCTCCTGAAGGTGTCTCTTTTGATTATATGAAAAAGCATATGACCGAAGTTGGAAAGTATGTAAATGACTCGACCGACGGATTGTACCAAACCTACTCCATGGTCGCTATTTCATTCATTCCGGCCCCAGCACCGGTCAACGTAGCCGTGCAGAGTATCTATCTTAAAGATCCAAAGGAAAGAAAATCCAGCATTCAGGATCTATATAACCAATATGGAGCAGCTGCGGGTAAATTTAGAGGCTTTCTGCTCTTCCCTTATTTACCTCCAACAATCGGAACCCGTTATGGTGGTGGTATGCCTATTCAATATGTTCTTCAGGCTCCGAACTTAGATAGTCTGACGACTGTGCTTCCAAAATTCCTGGCTGCTGCACGCCAAAGTAAAAAACTGCTATTCATTGACGCTGATCTTAAGATCAACAAACCTGAGGTGAAAGTAAATATCGATCGTGCAAAAGCTTCTATGATGGGCGTGTCCATCGAAGAAATAGCCCAGACCTTACAGCTCTCGTTCTCAGGACAGCGTTACGGATATTTCTTACGCAACGACCGCCAGTACGAAGTGATCGGACAATTAGACCGCCAGTACAGAAATGATAAAAGCGATCTGAATACGATTTATGTCCGTTCAACTTCAGGACAGATGATTCCACTTAATAACCTGATAACAATGGAAGAAGCCGTTAGTCCAGCGGCCATTTATCGCTATGATCAGTATACATCAGCAACTGTATCTGCAGCAACAGCGCCAGGAGTAAGTCTCGCAGAAGGTATACAGGAAATCGAAAAAATAAAAAAAGAAGTACTGGGCGAAACATTCAAAAGTTCACTTGCCGGTCAGTCCAGAGATTATACCGAAAGTCAAGGCAATATCACCTTTACTCTCATCCTGGCACTCGTACTTATTTATATGATTCTGGCAGCACAATTTGGAAGCATGCGCGATCCACTTACCATTATGCTTACCGTACCCATGGCAATTGCTGGAGCAGTGCTTAGTCTTTACTGGTATGAGCAGAGTTTAAATGTATTCAGCCAGATCGGGATTATTACATTAGTAGGACTGATTACTAAGAACGGAATTCTGATCGTTGAATTTGCCAACCACCTCAAGGAAACAGGCCTTTCGAAATACGATGCCGCAATTCAAGCTGCAGAGCAGCGTTTTAGACCGATCCTCATGACGTCTCTTGCCATGATATTTGGTGCATTGCCCATTGCACTGACAGCCAATAGCCGCCAGTCATTAGGAATCGTGATTGCCGGAGGACTTGTCTTTTCAGGTATCCTCACCCTATTTATTATTCCGGCAGTTTACTCGTATTTATCAAGTAAGAAAACTTCAAAAGCTGTTGTTGAGGAACCAACTGAACAGCGCGCTATCGAAATACAACATTAAGTTAAACTGAAACAGATCATGAGCATACCCACACAAAAAAACGATGAAGCGATCGAAATATCTTGAATAGGGTTACAAATAAATCTAAAAGGGAAAAAATATGCTCATGATGGTTTCATTTCCTCCGCAATAAGCAGCGATTTGCTTAGCAAAAAATAAAGGAAAAGCATGTATACCGTAACAAGTGAACATCACCACAAATTATAATTCAATGAAAACAAATATCCTATACATCGTTACCCTACTGCTACTCATTGGTAGCAGTAAACCATTGTATGCCCAGAAAAAAATGCTGGCACTCAAAGATGCTTTGGAAATGGCAAAACAGGGAAATAAAGCAATACAGGTGCAAATACTGGAAGAAATCCATGCACGAGAAATAACCAATGAAGTCAAAGGTGGATTACTTCCGAGTATATCGGCTAATGCTGCCTACTCGCGTTATTTTGAAAGACCGATCATCTTTCTTCCTGGTTCATTTGCCGGCACGGACAAACCTGTTCAAGATGTAGCTTTCGGCGGGAAAAACACTTACGATGTTTTTGTAACACTGCACCAATCCATTCTTGCACCTGGCATACAGCGACAGAAAAAAGTATCAAAGATTAATGAATCGATTCAAAATGAAAAAACAGCTGACCTCAAAAGCCAGATTGCCCTTTTGGTCTCTACACGTTATCTTGATCTGTTGATGATGAACAGTCAGCTTGATCTACTAGAACAAAGTCTTCAGAGAAATAAAAAAGCACTGCAAGATTCCCGTTCATTATTGGCCCAAGGCAGAGGTTTAAAATCAGATACATTAAGAAGTTTCGTTGCTGTCGCAAATTTGGAATCATCCGTTTCTTACTTAAAAAACAATGTAACGGTAGCAGGCATTGAACTCAAAAGACTGATCGGACTAGAAGATCCTGCAGAAATTGAGCTATCTGACAATCTAGAACTGAACATCGAAACAAGTCAGCATGAGTTTCATCAAGTTGATGCCGCATTGGCTATTGCCGAAAAAAACAGAAAAGATCTCAGTATTCAAGAACTTACCATAGCACTGCAACAGAAAAATATGAAGGTGATCCAAGCAGAGCTATTGCCACAGCTTTCTCTAATCGGTCAGTATCAGCTGCAGGCACAAGCGGATAATTTTAAGTTTGGTCAATATGCATTACCCAGAACATCCTTCTTAGGGCTCCAGCTTACAGTACCTGTTTTCAATGGCAACCGTACCAAGTCCAAAATCAACCAGTCCAAAATCAAAATGAGACAGGAAGAAATACGATTAAACGATTTAAAAGATGAAGTTAAAACCGAGCTTGCAACGTTGATCAGTCAGTGGAAGGAAGCAGTTAACCAATTAAACATCCAAGAAAAAACGGTGCAGTCTGCCACATTAAACCATCAGATGGTAGATGACCGTTTCAAAAACAGTCTGGGGTCAAGACTTGAGTTGACAGATGCGGAACTGGCATTGACACAAGCAAAGATCAACAACCTCAATGCGATATATAAGATACAGGTTCTACATGTAAAATTAAAACATGCTATCGGGCAGCTAAGCCTATAATTACTTACCATTAATTAAATAAAAAATGAATAAAAATAAAACAGGTACCGTAAATCCAACTGCTCCGTACAGTAAACGCTGGGCAGCATTATTTTTACTATGTACCGCACAATTTATTGTGATCATGGACACTTCTATTATTGGCGTGGCATTACCGGCAATAAAAGCCGATCTTGGCTACTCACAAAGTGGCTTACAATGGATTTTTAATGCCTATGTAATTCTATTTGGAGGTTTCTTATTGCTAGGAGGACGTTTATCCGATCTCTTTGGCGCACGTAAGATTTTCATGTGGGGTTTTGCCATTCTCTCAGGAGCGTCACTTTTAGCAGGTGTGGCCTGGTCAGAGGCCGCCCTCAATACCGGAAGAGCTTTACAGGGCTTAGGATCTGCACTTATAGCCCCTGCAGCACTTACTTTAGTACTGTCCAAATTTACCGATCCCAAAGAACTTAATAAAGCATTAGGTTTCTGGGGGGCTTCTGCTGCTGCAGGTGGTTCAGCCGGTGTATTCCTTGGTGGAGCCATAACCGAATGGCTCTCGTGGCATTGGTTATTCTTAATTAATATTCCAGTAGGACTTGCTGTATTATTCTTCAGTCAAAAACTACTGTTCAAAGGAACTACCCGTAAAGGAAAAGTAGATATCGTCGGTGCAATTTTAGCAACGGTAGCCCTTATTGTAATGGTATATGCTATTATATCTGCAGAAAATGCCGGTTGGATATCAGTCCAAACCAGTGGATTACTGGGCTTATCATTGTTGCTGTTCATTATATTCATTATCATACAGAAACAGAAAAGGGAGCCTTTAATTCCCCTTGCTATTTTTAAAGTCCCTAATCTTTTATCAGGTAACGTGGTGATGGCATTATTAGCGGCAGCATGGATACCCTTATGGTTTTTTCTCAATCTTTACCTGCAGCAAACCCTGCATTACACAGCTTTCAATAGTGGACTTGCTCTTTTACCGATGACAATTGCGATCATGTTTCTGATGGTTGGTCTTACAGGTAAATTAGTCGCTGGATTTGGCTTCAAAGCAAATATGGTAGCAGGTCTGCTTGCCTTAGCAGGTTCACTCCTTCTTTTTAGCACAATCCCTTCTGATGGTACATTTATAATCAATGTATTGCCAGCATCTTTATTAGGCGCTTTAGGTATGTCACTAACGTATATACCTGGCACTATCGCTTCGATGTCGGGTGCCAAACCTGAAGAAACCGGCCTTGCTTCCGGTCTGGTAAATACCAGCTATCAAATCGGTTCAGCTCTAGGACTGGCTATAATAGTTGCCATTTCCGCGGCAAAAACCAATGCTATAAAAGCAACAGGAGCCACAGAAGCTACCGCTTTGAACACAGGTTTTCAAACCGGTTTTTTTGCAGCTTCCATCATATGTCTCATTGCAGCAGTCATGGCTGTAATTTTCATTAAGACACTTAAAAAGTAAACGTTAAAACCATATGAAAAAATATAAATGGACCACGCATCAGGTTATACAGGAGACCAAAGATGCTGTAACCATATTTTTCAGTACTGACCAGGATACGATTGAATATCAGCCTGGTCAGTATCTTAATATTTCCTGTATTGTTAACGGAGAACCCTTAAAGAGATCCTATTCCTTTAGCTCCGCACCTGCCGATAAATTCCCGTCCATTACAGTTAAACGAGTTGCTGGGGGAAAAATGAGCAATTATCTAGTGGACAATGCAAAAAATATTAGCGAGTGGGATATCGATGCACCTATAGGCAACTTTATCTTGAAGAAACATATTATCCCTGATTCAGAACTTGTTTTTCTTGCAGGTGGAAGTGGAATATCACCCTTATTCTCTATGCTAAAAAGTCTTATTAAAACCACTTATCCCCCTTTGTTGCTATATTCCACCAGCAGCCCGGAGGACACCATATTCAAATTCCAACTGGAAGAAATGGAAAAGAACAAGCAGTTGCGTATTTTTCATTCATTTACGCGTCTTAATAAAGAGATTAAAGGCATTAACAGTATCTCCGGTCGATTTTCTCAACCGATCATTAAAAGCTTGATTGGACAGTATATAAAGCAAAAAAATAAAGCTCATTACTTCATATGTGGTCCAGTAGAACTGATGCAGTTGTATCGTGAGACACTGCGCGCTTTACAGATACCCGAATCAAATATCCATACCGAATATTTTGATCCGGTCATAACCGATAATATCATCGTTATTGAGAACGAAGAACACAAAGAAATACTGGTCAGCTACTTTGAGACTCATTACAGAGACAATGAAGAACAGACCTACGAGTGTACTTCTCTCATTGATGTGCAACCAGGGCAATCCCTTTTAGAAGCCATTAGTGCCCATGCCATTCACGTGCCCAGTTCATGTAAAAAAGGCACCTGCGGTTCATGTTGGGCAATCCAAGAAAATGGTCAGATCAAAATGGTAAACAATTATGCCCTCTCGGATGAAGAAGTCACTGAAGGTAAAATTCTACTTTGCCAAAGCTATCCTTTAGATCAGTCTGTTTCCATTGTCATCGCATAATAGTATGACGCCTTCTCAACACTATCCGGGATACTATTGAGAGCAAGATTACACATGACACGATAATAAAAACAGCATGATCAATAGCATGACTATAATCAGTAAATATTACAAATCAAATAGCAAATAACGTAAAGTGCCACCGTATTTTTTTACTGAAATTTGTATTATAAACAAACGCTAAAAAATAAAATAAAATAAAATAAAATGGAAAGCAATAATCAAAATTTTCAATTCAAGACCAATATTAACTGCAGTGGCTGTGTAACCAAAGTAACTCCTTTTCTAACTGATAAAACGGGTATTAACCATTGGGAAGTAGACGTAGCCAGTAGAGATAAAGTACTTACAGTTAAGACAGATGGGATATCGGAACAGGAAGTTATCGAGATCGTAGAGAAATCAGGTTTTAAAATCGAACCTTTAAAATCTTAAAAAAGAATTAAACAGATTCTTTAAACACTAAGAATTTTGGGTTAAGTAATTGCGGAAGCATATCGAAATTCCGCAATTACACCCAAAGCAAATCTTCAGATATGGAAAACCACCGCCATGCACCTCAGATGAGCATATACACCTGTCCTATGCCCCCCGAAGTAAACGGGACTCAAGGCAACAGCTGTTCGACATGTGGAATGGATCTGAGATCTGTTCAACAGGAAAATCCAGATCAATATCAGGTACAATTAGCAACTTTACCACAGATTATTGAAGCAGGACATCCCGTTAGACTACTATTTGCAATCAAAAAAAAACAAAAACAAGTAGCATTGGACATTTCTGATGAAATGAACATTCATGTCATGGTCATTAGTGAAGATCTTAATTGGTTCAGACACATCCATCCAGTGCTGCAGCAAGACGGTAGCTATGCTATAACACAGACTTTTCATAACGGTGGAAAATACCATTTGTTCACCTATTTTAAACCTCTTGGCAAAGAACATGTCTTAAACATGTTAGAAATCGAAGTGAAAGGGTACTATATGACTTCTCGTGAGGTCACTTCAAAAAAACAGATATGTTACATAGATGACTATACAATTATCCTTGAAAATACCGATAATTTTAAAACCGGCAACATACAACGTATAAAGATAGCCATCGAAAAATGCGAAAAGAAACTGCATAACAGTAGTTTGGAACAGTATTTGGGAACATCAGCTCATATATTAATGATCAATAAGACGGATAAAGAGTTTTTACAGATCCGGCCCATACCACATGTACAATACCCGATATACGCAGAAACAAACATTACAAAGGCTGGTAAATACAAGATGTGGGTGCAGTTTAAAATACATGGAAAAGTCCATACAGCAGACTTTAATATTGACATAAGATCAATAAAGGAAAGCGAAAAGGAAGTACAGCTTCGTCAGCATCAGGTATAGCAAAATGTAAAGCCGAGTGCATTTGAAAGACACAGAATACAGAACCTCTGCTTTAGAAATCAAGAAAATAACGAAGCAGTTCAAAAGTAAAATTTTAAAACTATCTTTAAATGATTAACGGAAAATAGATATGAAAAAGAACTTATTGATATTGGCAATTTCACTATTTGGACATGTGGCACTTGCCCAAAATACAGAAACACTATTAAGTAAATATTATGGTGTAAAAAATGCATTGGTAAGCAGTGATGAGAAAAAGGCTTCCGAATCCATTCAAGCACTTCAGAAAGTGGTAAAAGCAGAAAGCGCTTTCAAACTGAAAGATAACTTGACCCTTGAAGTAGATAAATTAGCAAAAGCAGGCAATCTTGAAAAACAGCGTGCATCATTCAATGAAGTTTCAACGATCATGTGGCAAATCGTAAAAAGCAGTGATAAGGTCAGCCAACCAGTGTATTATCAATATTGCCCGATGAAAAAAGGCTATTGGTTAAGCAATGAAACTGCGATTAAAAATCCTTACTATGGATCTGCGATGCTTACCTGTGGTAAAGTTACTGAAACCAAGAAGTAACCCGTGAAAAGCTGATCATTCGATTCAAATAAAAACTCCGAACCAACAATATCCAATTGTTCGTTCGGAGTTTTTTTATTTCCATAGCATCAAATTCATTATCTTCGAATACATAAACCAGTATTCATTCATAAAGATACCCCATGATAGCTATAAAAGTGACTTATACCATCAAAGAAGACTATGTTGATGCGAACAAAGAAAACATTCAGATTTTTCTTGATGCCTTTAAAGAATTGGACAATCATCAATTTGTATATACGATATTCCAGGTTAATGGCAGCAACACCTTTATCCATATGTCACAATATAAAAATGAGGCCATTCAAAAAGAATTATTAAATATGCCCGCTTTCTTAGAATTCCAAAAACAACGCGATCTCCATCTGCTCTCTGAACCAACTATTGAATCCTTAACACAGATCGGTATATCAAAAAATATATGGTGATGAAATAGTTTAAAAAGCAAGAGCCCTGACAATACTCAAAAACTTCATAATCAATTCATACACAGTTAACATATGCTTTGTAAATTTATATAAGCAAATTAATGTAAACAGTGGTTTAAAACATTTGAATTATGAAAACGATCACACATTTCTTCCAAAGGGTATTATTTCGTATCTTTCTAGTGCAGTTTAGTTCATTCTATTCTCCTCTTAGATTTCACAAATATTAAAACAACTTAAATAAGTGATATTTGCACCACTTGAGAAAATAAATTCCGTAAATGATTTTAACTAAAGATTCCTTTGGCGAAGATTTTATTTGGGGAGTTTCTACAGCCGCCTACCAAATTGAAGGAGCTCATGATATACATGGAAAAGGCCTTTCTATTTGGGATACATTTGTAAAAAAAAAGAATAAGATCTTTAAAAACCAGCACGGAGATATTGCTTGCGATTTCTATAATCGCTACATAGCAGATCTCCATTTGATGCACAGCTTAAATATTAGGAACTACAGGTTTTCCATTGCCTGGAGCCGTATTCTACCGCAAGGTACAGGAGAAGCCAATCCATCAGGCATTGACTTCTATAATAAACTCATTGATCTTTCTTTAGAATTAGGGATTACACCTTGGATAACACTCTATCACTGGGATCTGCCGCATGCCCTGGAACAAAGAGGCGGATGGATCAACAGGGAAGTCACAGACTGGTTTGCTGATTATGTAGCACTCTGTGTCAAACACTTTGGCGATCGGGTAAAAAACTGGATGGTTTTAAATGAACCTGCGGTATTTAGCGCTGCAGGATATTTCTTTGGCGTACATGCACCTGGAAAAAAAGGAATCGATTACTTTTTAGCAGCTGCACATCATGCATCACTAGCACAGGCCAAGGGCGCAAGAATTATTAAATCAATACAACCAGACAGTACCGTTGGAACCACTTTCTCCTGTTCGCATATTGAACCGTTCACCGGAAGAGAAAAAGATATTTTAGCGGCTAAAAAAGCAGATGTATTACTCAATAGATTTTTCATAGAACCCCTGCTAGGTATGGGCTATCCTACAGATGAGATCAAAATTCTAAGAAGAATTGAAAAATATATCAAGCATAATGATGAAAACGAGCTAAAGTTTGACATGGATTTTATCGGAGTACAAAATTATACCCGCGAAATCATCCGTCATTCCTTATTCGTCCCTTACCTACGTGCAAAAATTGTAAGTGCAAAATCGCGAAAAGTCGAACTCACGGCCATGAATTGGGAAGTATTTCCTGAGTCGATATACCATGTTTTGAAAAAATTCAGCGCCTATCCCAACATACCGCCACTGATTGTCACTGAAAATGGAGCCGCTTTTCCTGATGAGGTCGTTAACAATCAGGTCGATGACCCCAAGAGAGTGCAGTATTTACAGTCGACCATTGCCCAAGTACTTAGAGCCAAACAAGAAGGAGTTCAGGTCAATGGGTATTTTGCATGGACTTTTCTCGACAACTTTGAGTGGGCAGAAGGTTATCATCCCAGATTTGGTTTAGTATATGTTGATTTTGAAACGCAACAACGCATCGTTAAATCTTCGGGACATTGGTATGCTGATCTTCTGAAGCAGAAGATATAGGTTCAAGCTATTTGACATTAGCTAAGTGGTATTGATTATAAAATCGATACCACTTACTATATTAATACGTATCATTCACATATTCCGACAGTAACTTCAAGTTCTGAATTGCGTCGCCCATCGTATTGTTAAAGTAAGTAAAAACCTCTTTCCCTTCAGCTAACCATTCCCGAA
Source organism: Sphingobacterium anhuiense (assembly GCF_042686355.1). NCBI lineage: Bacteria > Pseudomonadati > Bacteroidota > Sphingobacteriia > Sphingobacteriales > Sphingobacteriaceae > Sphingobacterium > Sphingobacterium anhuiense. The sequence goes on along the minus strand of NZ_JBHUPE010000005.1, from coordinate 286,631 downwards.
TATATGAACTATATTCCTGTAGAAAATCATCTTCATAACTGCCCCGGTAATTACCATTGGGACCATGAAATCGCAGATAAATAAAATCTGTTTCACTATAGGACAATTGCATACCATTACTATTCTTGTCATGCAGCACCAGACTGGCTCCGTACGAATTTAACAGGCTAAATGTATCTTCACAATGCCAAGATGGATGCCGAAACTCGACGCATACCCGCCATCCCTTTATATGCTCATCATTAACAACAGTCTCTAGCAAAAGATTGACATGCACAGCGGCATTAAACGTAACAGAGGGAGGAAACTGAATCAGTAAACAACCTTTCTTCTCGCCTGCTTCGGCAATCACCTTCAAAAAATGAGTAACATCATTCGCGTCAAAGATCAAACCTTTTGCGTGAGTGATTCCCTTCCATAATTTAAAGGTGAAACGAAACCTATCCGGTACTTCATCTGCCCATCGTTTCACAGTTTCTCCACGTGGTATTTTATAGAATGAACTGTTTACCTCCAATGAATTGAATAATAAAGCATAGACCGCAAGCCTGCTTTTCTCCTGAAGATTTTCGGGATAAAAACTTTTATTTTTATAAGGCAGTAAAATACCGCTCGTACCAGAAAAATACAAAGACTCCATAACCATACAACAAGCACCGCGGAGAGAAGTTATTTTTAATCCTAAATATTAAGATTACATTAGGAAAAGATTTATCAGGATTCCATATTGCACCATCTAAATATTTTCGGGTGTATGTTGACTGGACAAATGCTGAAGTACGATTTGATAGGCCGACTTTTTCTCCCACTTAGCGATCAGCCATGAAATAAAACAGATATGAAAAATATCCGCATGTTCTTTATTCTTTAACAGATCGACCGCAGTTTTTTGAAATACAGGATTAAACACAATATCAGGCTTATTGAAATATTTCTCCACAAGACTCGCAAAATGTAATACCCTTTCTTCATGAGTTTCTGTAAGAAAACCACTGTATCGACGTTTGAAACTACTTAACCTTGAAACAGCAAGTTCGATATGCCCGAACTGTGCATGAACCAAAACTTCCATCAGATTTTTACGAATGGTCCAAAGCATACCCATTTTTTTCTCGTACCACTGATCAGTATGCTGAAACAAGGCAAGATGGCGTAAGCAAGATCGGTCATCCTGCAACGATAAAAACATCGTTAAACATATCCTTAAATCTTCTATGTCCTCCTGTTTTGTCTTTTTTGTTGTCATTTCCAAAGCCTTCATCAATACAGCTGTTCCTTCTCCACCCCTTCCAGTAAAATATAGATTCAGAGCCGATAACAACTGATGCCGTGGATAAAATTGAGATTCATGAAAACGGTGCTGTTCCATTTGGTTCTTCATCTCAGAAAGATAATCCGCACTCTTGTCAAAGCTTCTATTGCGTAAATGAAAGTTTGCCAAAAAATAAAGGACATGCAACTGATAAAATAAGTGAGATTCATCCGCTTTCTTCTTTCCCTGAATAAAATGTTGGATGCGCTGAATATAACGTTCTATAAAACTATAATCCTGATGAATAGCCGCATATTCATTGGCTATAAAAAGTATCTGATAAATAGACTTATAGTTCATTAAATCTTTGACTGCGATCTGATATTTTCGTATGGTCCCGAGCATCAGTGCGGCCAAGTTGACCACTTTACCTTTCAGATTTACCTCACGCATTTCCTGACGCAGAAAAGCATATGCCAGATTCAATTTTGCCTCCCGTTGCATATGTTGCTGGTTGACCAGAAAACGTGTTGTTAAGTCTTCTAAATTTTCTGAAGCTTCACTATGCGCATAGTTTATTTTAAGAAGCAATATATCGTTCAATAAATTATAATGTTCCAGTTTTGTTGCGATTTGCTCGGCCTTCACCAAGCACTTGAAAGCAGTTTTATCCACATCATTTTCCAAAAGAAAACGGCTTACGACAATTAAACGCATCACTTCCGAAGCCTGACTGTTATTGCTTTCAAATGTCTTCTGAGATAGAAATAAAAGTAGGCTATCATGCAGTCTTTTACGCAAAGCATGGTAAGAATCCCTGCTTTTTGTTTTTTTTAACAGCTTTTCTAAGCCATTTATATCGTCAGTATTTAGCAATTCAAATAAAAGAATATTTTTAACATCGTGTCGCTTATTCTTCTTGCGCATAAATGCCTTAAAATCCTTTTTATCCTGATCACCAAGTAAATTTATTAATGTCGCAAGCGCATCCATAATAGGTTAATTTTAAAAACAAACCTACTAAAAAATTAATTTATATCATCAGTATTTTCAAATATCTCATTTGTGCATCTAGCGACAACAGCGGACATTTGCTTCCATAATAACACATAAAAAAACAAAAATTATGGAACCGCTAAAACACAAAACAGAGGAGAACACTCCACTTACAAAAAACGAAGAAAAAACAAAAAATCCATTCAAACCTACAGGTGCATTCATCGGCGCATCCTGGTTTGCTTTACTAACCGGCTCCATGGGATACTGTATCGGGCTTTGGAACGCTACGATGGAGCTCAATGAAAAAGGGTATTATTTCACGATCCTATTATTCGGTTTATTTGCCGTAATCTCCGTACAGAAAAGTGTAAGAGACAAAGCAGAAGGCATTGCCGTAACCGATCTTTATTATGGCCTTAGCTGGTTTGCAACAATTGCTGCAATGGTACTACTTACCGTAGGGCTCTGGAACGCCGATCTGCTGCTTAGTGAAAAAGGATTTTATGCCATGTCATTCTGCTTAAGTATATTTTCAGCCATCGCTGTACAAAAAAATACCCGCGACGCCAAGATGTTTGAGGAAAACGAATTGTAACTTAGCGGTTGCCACCCGCAGTGACTTGCACAGCAAGCCTGCGGGTTTATTTAATAAATACTGATAAATGAAAAAAAGCATCCTTAAATTATTGAGAAGTACAGCTTTTGTTGCGATGATACTATTTGCATTTACTTTTATTCAAACATATTGGTCGATGGGAAAATTAGCAGATCAAACATCAAGTGGCTGTCTAGACTGTAGTTTCATATACGATGCATGCTTCATTTCTTTATGCAACGCCATTATCCTAACCCTACTATTTCTTTTATTAGCGAAGATTAAGAAAAACCGATATAAAATAGCAATAGAATTCGTGCTATTGACCAGCTTTTGGTTCTTTTGGAATTACAGTATTTTTGTAGATCGAGAATCCTCGTGGAGTACCTATAGTTTCGATGAAGAAATCTATTATACGGTTTATTTATCACTATTGCCTATATTGGTAACTGCAACTCTTGCCCTCATGACCATCCATCATCAGGTGATTCGTTCAAAATTTAGAGGGCAAAAAAAAGTGACCAGCACCACTCCATAAAAGATACATCACTTATTTTGCTTCAATGATCATTAACAAATAATCGGAAACGTCCCATGGAACTTAATCGTGTTATGGGACGTTTTCTTTCAAGAAAAGATGCCCAGATGGCACAATGTATCGTTTCATAGCAGAATATCTAAGGGCCGCATTGTGTAATACAAGCAAAATTATCTATGTTTGGTCTACTAAATCTACCATAAGTACATTCGTCATATGGCTTAGAATCAAAAAATAGCTTGCAATATGAAAAGACTTTACATTTGTTTCCTTACTGCTTTATTATGCTTTTCAGCCGTCCTTCAGCTCCCGGCTCAGGAGACAGATTCAGTTAATACAAAAGAACTTGGACTGAGCTCCCTATTAAATGGGATCAGGCAGCAACAGATTAACGACTCTTTAGAACGTGTTAAGATTCAAAATGAAATCACAAATCTAAAGACACAAAATAGCGCAAAGAAAGAAGACCTAAAACAACAGCTCACTAACTTTGATGAAGAAAATATCATCCGAAATCAGCAGTTAAAAATAAAAGTTGATTCAATCAAAAAAAACACCAAACGTTATGCTGTCGCTCCATTTAACGATACGCTGTTTTACATATACAACAAACTCGGTTCATCTTTAGCAAAAGACCGAGCTGACAATGTCGTCACCCGCATTCAAAACTTATACGAAGATGATTTCGTAAAGGTCGATTCCTTCAAAATTGAAAACAATGAAATCAGTTCAGATATTATATATAAAGACCTCATTATCACTTCAGTTACTGAGTTAGACGCACTGCTTGAAGGAAAAAGTAAAGAAGAAATCGCAAAACAATATCTAAAAAGTATTCAGGAAACCATTAACCGAGAAAAAGAAGAAAACAGTATTTCAAAATTATTGATCCGCATCGGGCTTATCGCGCTCATCTTTATTGTTTTTTACTTATTGATACTATTGATCAATAAAATTAAAGATTACAGTGTGCAGCGGATCATGACCGAACGCACACAGCTGATCAAAGATGTCAAAATCAAGAATTATGTTTTAGTCAGTTCCGTTCAAAAAACCCGCATCCTGATCAATAGCATCAACATGTTACGCTGGGCACTTATCATATTAATGGCCTTTATCATGTTGCCTATTGTATTCAGTGTCTTCCCCTTTACACAAAGTTGGGCCAATAGTTTGATCGGCCTATTTACCAAACCTCTAAAAAAGGCATTTTTAGCGATCTGGGATTATATCCCCAATCTCATCACGGTATTTGTTATCCTATTTGTCATGCGTTATGCCGTCCGATTGGTAAAATACATCTTTACGGAGATTGACAAAGGAAAACTAGAAGTGAATGGTTTCCATCGTGAATTTGCGATGCCGACTTTTACCATTGTCCGCTTTCTATTGCAAGCATTTACACTCGTCCTGATATTCCCTTATCTACCAGGATCTAACTCGGATATTTTCAAAGGTATATCCGTATTTATTGGGGTGCTATTTTCATTAGGTTCATCTTCAGCAATATCCAATATTATTGCAGGTCTTGTGATTACCTATATGCGACCTTTCCGAATCGGAGACCGCATCACCATAGCGGATAAAACTGGGGTAGTGATTGAAAAATCACCGCTGGTCACAAGACTCAGGACCATTAAAAATGAGGAGATAACCATCCCTAATTCATCCATCTTGTCAGGGAACACCGTGAACTATTCCACCTTTTCAGATCAGGGAATTTGTTTTCAGGTCGAATTAACAGTAGGCTATGAAGAACCTTGGGAACGCATCCATGAAATGCTCTTAAACATACCTCCGCGTGTAGCACGGGTCAATACCACGCCAGCACCTTTTGTGTTGCAGAAGAAACTGGATGACTTTTATGTCCTCTATGAACTAAATGTCTACATTTCGCAGTCTGCTGAAATCGCACTGGCACAGTCCGAGATCTTTCAGTTGATTTTGAACGATTTTCTAGCTGCAGGCATTGAAATGAATGCCCCTCACATTTTCACTAAAGTAGACCACAGTCCACAATATAAAGCAGGAATAGATCACATCTAAAAGTACGTCAAAACACTTTAATTACGACAAAAAAATACGACCAACTCGTTGAAACCGAGTTGGTCGTCATCAATATCTATTTTGAGCTTAAGATTCTATTTGTTATTCTCAGCTGCGGCAGACAAATAAGCAAGAACATCAAATGCCAAATCTTTAAAAAAGAAACTGCCAACTTTTGTAATGCCCATTTTCTCATGAGCCCGCAAAGAAGGTTCATTATCTCTTCTAATAAATAAGATTCCTTCTCGATTAGGCACTTGCCTGATAAGTTCGCTGAACATCAATTGTGCCACCCCTTTTCCGCGCTGTTGCTTATTTACACAAATTGGACCATACACGTACGAATCTAAAGCACCACTGTAAGCACTAAACATAGCATCAAGAATCGGTACAGGATGCTTTTTATAAACCATTTTAGATGTAGATAATAAATATCCAACAACTTGATCGTCCTATATAGCCACTACTTGAGGCATATCTTGCATCATGGCTACAATTTGCTCCCGCCCAAGTTCACCTGACAATGTACCACCATTGGAAGCCAGATTCGCAGACTGTAACGCAAGTATTCCATCCAGTTCCGCTCCAGATGCGATTTTAATTTTAATATCCGCTTTCATCTTATAAAAATGATTAAAACTATATAATAGACTCCTTACGGATATCGTTGCCAAAGTATCCCCAAACCCTATTAGTCAAATATTGAATCTCCCTACATGAAATACCTATAGCATGAACTAGTCAATGACGAGCACAACATGAGAAACAAACAGAAATAAGCATAAAGGACTAAAGAAATAAGTATCTTTCTGAGCAAAGACAGATTTCCGAAATCTCTTAGTTATTCCAACATATTTAAAATCCCCTATAAATCGAAGTAGAAATATAACGGCAATAATCCACATACCATAAACAACATAAGAGGGTGCTATTGGTACCTGAACAAGGCCATCAAAAACCATATTGAGCACCGCAAACAGAAACAAACCAACAGCGACGATAAAGGTTCCAAACCGACTGGGGGTAAAAACTCTCTTCCCATTCAACTTTGTTGGGATCGTGGCCGCAATTCCTAACTGCCCATTGCATACCCAATACAGATGCATCGCGGCAAGAAACAAGAAAACAACAATATTTATTTTTGAAAGTATAAACTCCATTCGTTTATTTTTTATTTTAAATCAATAATAAGGATACTTAAAACAAGATCAAAGATTCTTCATCCGAATCTCCGGTTAATTCAGGTAATACGACAGCTTTCTGACAATCGTTCACATAAGTTACCTTTCTCGGATACTTTGCGATGTACGCATTAATCAGTTGCATCATATAATGATTACCGGGATATCGCTGTAAACTAGATCGGATATCTTCCATCGACTCCAATTGCGTATATTCATCCAGATAACCCATGGCATAAAAATTCCCTTGCTCTACCCAGACATAACTTCTCTCCTCCGGCGTTCTTCCTTTATCAACAATTACAAAAGTTGGTTGTTGTTCCAGAAGATGATCTACAGCCAGTTCTACTTGGGCATTATGTTTTTCAACTTCCGGTAATTCCGGTTGATCAGCACAGCCTCTGCTTGCGTAAGGTATTTCCGTAGCACCAAATGTACACATACGATGATCGAGCTCAAAGTTGACCATCAACTGCCGCAAGACCTGTACCCCATCATATTCCATATTAAAAACCTGAATGCACTGGCAGTGCTTTTTCAATTTACCGACCGCAAGATATAGATAGCCGTTCTGTGCTTCATATTTAAACAAACCAAATTTAGGCTCAAAACGTTTCAATGCACGATTATAAGCTGGCCATAACTTCTTTATTTCTGTACATTCCAGTAATAGCGCCATGAGTTCAGTCGCGCACACCTCAAATGTGATATGATAGATCTCTTTTAAAAAATGTTGTCTTTGTTTATTGATATTGTGCCCCGTAAAATGAGATGCAACACGCTTCTTCAGATTTATGGCTTTTCCAACATAGATAACCTTCCCGTACTGGTTCATAAAATAATAGACTCCGGGATGCTGTGGCAAAGCTTTAAAATCCTCCGGTGCCAAATTAGGCGGGAGTCGTTGATCCGGAGCAGCTTTCTTCAGCATATCATCCAGCGCACCTTCCGTATCCCACTGCAGTAAAGAAGAAAACAAAATCGCAGTAGCTTCTGCATCTCCTCCGGCACGATGGCGATTTGAAATAGGAATGGCTAAACTGTCGCAAAGCTTACCTAAACTGTAAGATCGAAAACCCGGTCTTATTTTACGGCTCAACCGTACTGTACATAGTTTTCGTGCCGTCCATTTATACCCCTGTTCTTCCAGTTGATGACGAATAAATGAATAATCAAAGTTGACATTATGAGCAACAAAAATACGCCCATCCAGCATATCGAAAACCTTTTGGGCGATATCACCAAATACAGGTGCATCTGCCACCAGCTCGTTATCAATTCCCGTCAGTGCAAAAATAGCCAATGGAATATGCTGTTCCGGATTAATCAACGATTCCCATCGATCAATGATTTTTTCGCCGTCATGAATCACAATCGCAATTTCTGTCATACGGCTGCCCCGGGCATTTCCACCCGTAGTTTCAATATCCACGATGGCATACGTTATGTTTTTCAACTTGTTCACCTCAATCAATTTAACAAAGTTTGCAACTCATTATTCTATATCTTACAGTAACTAACTAACTAACTAACTAACTAACTAACTAACTAACGCTCTTCCGATCAACTTTGTGTAATTTTTCTATTTACAAAAATAAATCCAAATCGTCAGCTGTCACGATAATGCCCTTACAAATAATCAATATTTTACAGTACATTTGTTTCCAATAGAAACAAATCAATGTTTCTAATAATAGCAAATGGAAAATAAAGAACCAAAAATATTTTTTACCAATAACCTAAAGTTCCTCCGGGAGCGTAAAAAAGTCAGTCAGGCAGTGCTCTCCGAAGCCATCAATGTAACACGGGTAAAACTTGCATTGATTGAAATTGGCAAAACAAAAGCCATGGAACCACATTTTATGTTATCCATCTCCAATTATTTTAAGATCAGTTTAGATACCTTAATGACCGTTGACATCAGTAAGCTAGGTGAGTTAAAGATTCGCGATCTGGAAGCTGGGAACGATATTTATATCAAAGGCGGAAATCTTAGAGTTCTGGCCATCAGTGTTGACAAATCCGATCAGGAACATGTTGACTATGTGCCCATAAAAGGACGAGCTGGCTATGTATCTGGAGGGTATGCTGATCCGGACTATATTTCAGAGCTACCGAAATATCATATTCCCAATCTTTCTAAGCACCGAACCTATCGTACCTTTCCTGTAGTTGGAGACTCCATGTTGCCCTTTCCGCAAAATATGGATATAACAGGAAAATTTATTGAAGACTGGAGCCAAATAAAACCCGAATCACTCGCGCTTGTCGTCTTAAAGGGGCAGGATATTATATTCAAAGCCATCACACTGCTTCAAGACAGAGTATTGCAGTGTCGTTCTTTAAATCCTATTTACAAATTGTATACCGTTCCACTTGAAGAAATTTTAGAAATATGGGAGTTTCATAGTTACCATACAACAGAATTGCCCGAAACAACAGCAACTATTGCAACAGTACTCCAAAGTTTAGATGACATAAAAAAAATGATTATTCAGAAACCCTAATCCAAGGTCTGCACCCCGCCTCCATTCACAAACAGTACCTGTCCGCTTGTCCAGCTGGAAATCGGAGCCGCAAAATAAAGCACCGCACCAGCAATATCTTCTGGTTCCCCCAAGCGTTGCAGGGGCGTATGCTTTAGCATATTGCGTTCTATTTCCGGCGTCAGCACTGTACTCAGTGCATGTGTTCGAACCGCTCCAGGACCCACCGCATTCACGCGGATTTCCGGCCCATAATCAAATGCCAAATTTTTAGTCATATGATTTACCGCAGCCTTAGAAGAAGCGTAAGCACTAATTGCAGGACTGGTATTGATAGAAGCCATAGATGACATGTTGATTATGCTCCCATAACCTGCCGATTTCATATGGGGCGCTACCAATTGACATAGCCGCCACATACTAAAAACATTCATTTCAAATACCTTGGCAAATTGTGAAACAGCGATCTGATCAGAACTTTCTTTCCCTGCTCCACCTCCACCCACATTATTTACTAAAATATGTATTCCTCCATACTTGGAGACGGCGGCATCCACCAGATTAACCAACGCTTCATCCTTCGTTACATCACATTCAATTGCTAGTGCATTTCCACCATCTTGATTAATTTCATCTGCTGTTTGCTGCGCGGCAGAAAAGTTATAATCAGCGACCACGACATATGCGCCATAAGCAGCCAGCATCTGACAACAAGCCCTACCTATACCCGCTGCTCCACCTGTAATAATAGCTGTTTTACCGTTTAAATCAAATAAATTAGAAATATCCATGCCTGTTCTGTTATAATCAATAATAAAAGCAAACAAGAACCTTCAAGACATCATTGCTCGCAATTTTTAAACAAACAAGGAGCATAATAGTTTCTCTAAAAACAAATCACATGCCTTACAAGCCTATTCAAGCGCATACACAGCGCCATCTGCGGAGCCAAAATACAGTGATTGACCATCAATCCAGACCGTAGAAAAAATACTGCCCATCTGCAGGTATCCCGTAAACAATTTATGGATATCATGTGCATATTTTTCATCCAGTCCAGTTCGTAACTTATCTTTTTCATCAAAAAAATTTGACCGGTTCAGTTTACTGGATGCCGTTTGAAAAACACTTGAAACCGTACCTTTCGAAAGATCTAACTTATAAAGCACACCATCCAATGCACCAAAATAAGCAGCAGAATCTGTGATCGAAGCACTGCTAAACGTATTTAATGGAATCCGTGGTTCATAAAGTTTCCCTCCATAAACCTTATCCAAAGCGAGCACACTATAAGAATCCGACATGGTCAGCAGCAACTGTTTTCCAGCAAGACTAGGTACACTGATCCAGCTTCCGGGCTGATGGTAAACCCAATGTCCAGTACCATCTTTAATTTTTAAAGCATAGCTATTAAAATCCCGGGCTCCAAAATAAACAGAACTGTCCGCCGCAACAGCATGAAACTGCACCTCTCCCTTCGGAAAATAATGCTCACCAACCGTTTTAAATTTCCAGCGTAAATCACCATTTTTCTCTAAACAGTAAAAATAACCATCAAAACTACCGATCAAGATTTCATGGGCTGTCACAGTAGGCGAAGCATGTACAATACCTGCTGTTTTATATTTCCAGATTTCTTTTCCATTTTTGGCATCAAGCGCATAAATATGTCCATCTCCAGATCCAAAATACACGATTCCCGATTCTACAGCTGCCGAAGAATGAAAATAATCCCAGCTATCATAAGATCTTTCCCCGCCAGTTTTAAATCTCCACAATTGCTTTCCGGTATGGACATCTAGCGCATAAAAATAGCCATCAGCACTTAAAAAATAAACAACCTGTTGATCCACCGCCACAGTAGCCCTTACCTCCCCACCTGTCTTGTATTTCCAGAATACGCTTCCATCAGCTTTATTTAAAGCATAAAGATTACTGTCACAGGATCCAATAATAATTTTGTCGGCATATAAAACGGGAGAAGAATAAACCTGACCTTCGGTTTGAAAACGCCACTTCACCTGAGGCCGTTCCTGAATCAAGGCACCGGAAGTATAATTATGACGATCGGCTGTTCTAGCCAACTGTTGCGCTTGTAAATTCGTTTCTAAAAAAAAGAAAGCAAGCACAAAGCAGTAAAAATATTTTTTAAAATAAGGCATACAGATTCCAGCGTTTTAAAATGGATCAATTATTTATTAGGTTCTAATATCGCATCAATAGAGCATTGATACCAATCAAAGATATCAAAATTAACCTTAAAAGAAGACATCCTTTGCTGAAGAAAGGATGTCTCTCAAAATCTTTCAGAACCTGTGGATTACACAAGCTAAAGCAGTATACCACTTAAGATAAAACCGACAAAAATAGTAACGGCGATTGCAACCAGACCCGGAATCATAAAACTATGGTTAACGACAAATTTTCCAATTTTCGTACTTCCCGTTCGATCAAAATCTATTGCAGCGACCAATGTCGGGTAACCAGGAAGCAGAAAATCACCATTTACAGCCGGAAACATCGCTAATAAATGTGGACTTGTAATACCGAGTGCCAAACCCATTGGCATAATTGTCCTTGTTGTCGCTGCCTGACTAAAAGTCAAAGCACCCATCAAAAATAAAGCGATCGCAAAAGTCCAGGGATATACCGTTACAATATCCTTAAAAGTATGTTCAATAACTGCCTCATTGGCCAGCATAAACGTAGCACTCATCCATACCACACCCAACACCGAAACAACAGCCGTCGCCATCGATGTAAATAAACTCATCTTAGCGACTTTTACAGCAGAGGTTTTTGTTATCAGCATGATAAATGCTGAAGCCGACAAGGTGATCATGATGATCAAACTAGTCAGATTAATCGTACCATCCGCATTTACACTGAAACTAGGACCTCCACCCACATGTGGAACAAAAGCAGGAAAAGCGCCAAAAAATATAATCAGCAGAATTGCAAATCCAAATATGGCAACTGCGATTTTAGCTCCAGGAGCTGGTTTATATTGAGTCGTTCCATTTTCCATATGACTAGGATCCATTGAACTCGCAAATTCCGGGTCCTTCATTTTCTCCAGAAATATCGGATCCTTATCCAACTCCAATCCCTTTTTCCTTACCGCCAAAATACTAACAAATATACCACAGAGCGCGGCCGGAATACAGATTTTCATGATATCGATAGAAGCCGAAGAATAAGCCAGTATCGCAACTAAAGAGGCACTTGCAGCACTCATAGGGCTACCCGTAATGGCTAGATGCGAAGCAATGACCGATACCGAAAGCGGTCTTTCCGGACGAATACGCTGTTTAGCCGAAACCTCTGCAATAATGGGCAAAAGCGAGTAAACAATATGAGCCGTTCCTGCAAACAAGCAAAGAAAATAGGTCGTAAATGGCGCAATAAAGGTGATCTGACTCGGATTCTTACGGATTATACGTTCCGCTATACTCACCAGATAATCCAAACCACCTGCGGCCTGCAGAGTCGCCGCCGTCGTTACAATAGCAAGGATAATCAGTAAGACCGATATGGGCGGATCCGCCGGTGTCATTTTAAAAAACAGCACAAAGATAAACAGTCCGATCATTCCCATGACACCCAGACCGATTCCTTTCATACGTGATCCGATTAAGATCATCGCCAACAGAATCACAAATTGCACAAATATCATTTCGATATAAATTTAGGATGAATCAAATTTTCAATCGAATAAATCTCATCCCACTTCGCCTGCGTAATCAACTTACGCTCCATGACCACAATTTCGTGAATAGATTTACCCGTTTTTAAAGCTTCTTTTGCTATAGAGGCAGATTCTTCATATCCTAATATCGGATTCAATTGCGTTACGATCCCGATACTCTGCATCACCAGATTTTTACTATGTTCAACATTTGCGGTAATACCGACGATACATTTATCTTTCAAGGTACCACAAGCTTTGGTCAGGTACTGCAAGGAAGTAAATAAAGCCATGCCAATGACAGGTTCCATTACATTCAGTTGTAACTGACCAGCTTCTGCCGCCATCGTAATGGTAAGATCCGCACCGATAACATAAAAACAGGTCTGGTTGACCACCTCAGGAATAACCGGATTAACCTTTCCTGGCATAATCGAAGAACCCGGTTGCATAGCCGGTAAATTAATTTCATTAAGACCGCAACGAGGGCCACTGCTCAACAGACGAAGATCATTACAGATCTTACTCAATTTTATCGCATTACGCTTCAGCGTTCCGCTCAACTGGACCAAAGCTCCAGTATCGTAAGTCGCTTCGATCAGATCAGCGGCAAGCGTAACGGGAACCTGGCTTATTTCTGCTAGGTATTTTACGCATAACTGTGCATATCCCTCAGGCGCATTCACGCCGGTACCGATTGCTGTAGCTCCCATGTTCACCTCTGTAATTAACTGCGAAGCCTCACGGATACGTAGCACATCTTCGCCCAGCGTAGTTGCAAAAGCATTAAACTCCTGTCCCAAAGTCATCGGCACAGCGTCCTGCAACTGCGTACGCCCCATTTTTAAAATACCGTCAAATTCCTTCCCTTTATTAAAAAATGCACCTTGCAGATCCTCCAAAGCGTGGGAGAAAGCCCCAATTTTAAGATAAACTGCAATTCGAAAAGCAGAAGGATAAGCATCGTTTGTACTCTGCGACAAGTTGACGTCGTTGTTCGGGTGCAAATATTTATATTCTCCTTTTTGGTGCCCCAGATATTCAAGTCCCAGGTTGGCAATCACTTCATTGGCATTCATATTACAAGAAGTACCAGCACCGCCCTGAATCAGATCGCTGATAAACTGATCCGTAAACTCACCTGCGATCAAACGGTCGCAGGCATACGCGATCGCTTCGGCTTTCTTTGCATCCAGAATACCCAGATCTCTATTCGCCAATGCCGCCGCTTTTTTCACAAAACCAAATGCCTTTATAAAAAGAGGTTCACTACCGATCGGAATTCCAGTAATATCAAAATTTTCCTTCGCGCGTAACGTCTGTACACCGTAATAGCAGTCGTTGCTAATTTCTTTTTCACCTAAAAAATCGTGTTCAATTCGAGAAGATGTCATAATCTTAATTATTTAAAATGATAATCGTTTATAATGCTATTAATAACGCAAGAAATAACCTTGCAATGTTTCTTTATCATGTGTATTTAACAAACCCAGCATCAGCAGTATCCGGGCTTTCTGTGGATTTAGATCATCGGAAACCAACGTTCCTAATTCATCATCGTTCACTTCTCCATCTTCAACGACCCTACCCGATACACATCTGCTTCCACGGCAAACTATAATTCCCGCCTTTACAGCCTGCTTCACCTGCTCGGTAAAAGCTTTCGAAAAATTTCCATTCCCTACACCCGCGATGACAATACCCGCAGCCTTTTCCTTTACCAGCAGGTTGAGGTAAGCTGGTGAAGCATCAGCATACATGTATGCAATTTCAACCTTTGGGAAGACCGTATTAGCATCTATTTTAAAAGGAGCCAAAGGTTTTACCAGACGATCAGAAGATTTGTAGAATTCCACTTTCCCGTCAAACACCTGACCGATTGCCCCACTATTAGGTGAACCAAATGCATTGACCTTCGTTGTACTCAATTTGGTCACGTCCCTTGAACTAAAAATGGATTCATTAAAAGATACCAGTACCCCCCTACCTTTGCTTTTCTTATCAGCCGCCAGCGTTATGGCATCAAATAAATTCTTAGGGCCATCAGCACTGATAGCGGTAGAGGCACGCATAGCGCCAGTCAAAACAACAGGACTATCGTAAGCCACCACCAGATCCAGAAAATAAGCCGTTTCCTCCTGCGTATCGGTACCGTGTGTAATCACAATTCCGTCGGCTTCCTTTTTACTGAAAATCTCATTAATACGAACCGCTAACTTTTTCCAGATATCCAAACTCATATCCTGGCTGCCAACAGAAGAAATCTGTTCACCGCTCACCTCCGCGATTTCGTTGATCGATGGAATACCCCCGATCAAATCAGATACCGGAATCTTTCCTGCAGTATACCCTGCACGATTTGCCGAGGCCCCCTGTCCAGCTATGGTTCCACCCGTGGCCAATATGATGATCTTCGGCTTTTGTCCATAGGCCAACTGCAGGAACAGCAGCAGGGTTAAAGATATCAGTAGTCTTTTCATTGTAATATGATTTGATTGGTTAAAAATTAAATAGCATTCCAAAATTCATCCGCATTGCATTTTTCCCTTTTGTAAGCCCCTCATCAAATTCCAGCTGTTTATAACCGAACTGTGGTTCTAATCCCAGCATCAGATTTTCTAGAACATTGTATGAAAGATTTAAGGTAAACTGATAATTATTCATTTTATTCCAAGGACTTAGCGTATTTTCTCCGCCCGAAAAATGATTGTAGGAAGTCATAAGCATCGTATGGAATTTAGGTGTCCAAAATCGCTGATACGATATAAATCCCGCAGTTACATCCAATAAATTGAGCACCCCGGGCTGTTCTTCATGAGCGAAGCCATCCAGTCCCGAACCACCGATAGCCAAAAAATAATCAGCAATACCCCGCCCCATATTCCATTGTGCCTGCAGGTTGTTGACCAATCCTGATTTTTTATTAAAAAAAATACTGGCCATCCCTGTCAGCCCCCAGCCATTGGCTGTCCTGTACCTATAATCCGTATCGCCAGTCAATACTTCTTTCGAATCGTAAGCAATATTGCGGTAGACCCCTGCGACCTTCAAGAAGCTTCCCCCCTCGTAATCATAGCGGAGTGCACCGATGACGTCAGGAATACGTCGCGGTGCATAATCTACCCCACGATCTATATTGATGGTATAATCATACAATCTACGGGGTTCCATTTGCTCTATCGCAAGTTCATAACCAGCACCGCCCTTTTCCGTAAATTTGTTTTTATAATTCAATTGAATGCGACGACTCAGAACCATCCCGGTCGGACCATCCCAGTCCAGCAAACTTGCCGGCCACAGATCTGGATCTCCAAAGGTGGACCAATTCTGTCCCAAAGTAAAGTGATCATACTTAATCCAGGCATGGCGCAGTCTGAACAGTGAAGTCCGGTTAGGCCCGCCTTCAAAATCACCTTCCAACATGGCACTGATCTCTTTGCCATTCTTAAGCTGCGTTGTAGAAGCAAAACGAATTTGACTCTGACGCATATCCACCCAAAATGCCGGCCTATCACGACCATACACATCATTTTCGTGAATTAAAAAAGAACTGTTACCATGCAGGTTACCCTTGATATCGTAGATTCCGTTTAATTTCAAACGACCGATTAAGAAAGAGGTACTTTTAGGTTTCCCATTCAGCGAATCCTTTGTCTCATAACGAATCAGTTGCGCACAAAGGGGCTGCACAAACAGTAAACAACAAGATATTAATATTGTTAATCGGTATTTAGTAGTAATTGGTCTATTCATAAAGACTCTAATCTAAGCCAACAGTAAGTAATCAGTATCCTTTACTCTCAGTTAAACCAATGCCTCCGTCAAAATGTTTTGCAAACTTTCAAATAAACCACAACACCCTTAAAAACAATTAATTAACACTAAAAATTATAAATACAATTTATTTAGATCATATTTCAGTTAATTCTAACCTAATTCAACCACACCGTATTTTATATATTTTCTTAGGAAACAACTCTTGAAGGAAAACGATTAAAAAAGGATAGCAAGACAACTTTTTAAAGAATATTGCTATCCCCATCTATGCCATATCATTGTCAACAAACACATTAAAATGTCCAATTTTTAAATTGCACACAACTTAATTGTAAATAATACTTATATTTGTACCGCAAACAAAATTGATATGAAAGATCTTTTAAAGTTGGACAATCAGCTCTGTTTTCCCCTCTATGCACTGAGCCGGGAAATCATTCAGCGCTACCGCCCTCATCTCGATGAGATCGGACTGACCTATCCACAGTACCTGGTATTGATGGTTCTTTGGGAAAAAGACCAGCAGACCGTCAATCAGATCGGTCATAAACTGTTTTTAGATAGCGGTACACTGACACCTTTACTGAAACGTCTCGAACAAAAACATCTGCTCGTGCGACAACGGAGTACTGTTGATGAGCGGGTTGTCGAAATCTTCCTGACAACAGCTGGAAAAGATCTGAAAAAAGAGGCTAAGTGCATACCGCAAAAGTTAATAGAAGAACTGGAGATCAGTGCTGAAGAGATTGAAAGTATGCGCAACATTGCCAATAAAATATTAAAAAGTAAAATAGTAACAGAAGTATAACCTTGATATCAGGAGTAGCTGACAATTGAAAACACCAAAAAGAACAAATCTTTTAGTATCAAAATTGCACGCTCCGTTATCAACATATCATTAAAATTAAAACAATGGCATTAATTGAAGATTTACAGTGGCGCCATGCTACAAAAGCATACGATCCCACAAAAAAAGTAAGTAAAGAAGACATCGAAAAAATTGTAGAAGCGGCACGCTTAGCACCCACTTCTTCAGGATTGCAACCTTTTAGAATCATCGTTGTCGAAAGTCAAGAAGTACGCGAAAGATTAGTTGCTGGAGCTTTAAATCCAGAGTGTATGCGCGACTGTTCTCATTTGTTGGTATTCGCTGCATGGGATAAGTATACCGAAGAACGCATCGATACCATCTACAACCGTACAACAGAAGAGCGTGAATTGCCTGAAGGACGATTCAATAGTTATACAGATATGATCAAAAAGCTATACGCATCTCAGACAGAAGAACAGCATTTTGTACATACCGCAAAACAATCTTATATTGCTTTAGGGCTGGCATTGGCACAGGCTGCGGAATTGCGTGTTGACACTACTCCTGCTGAAGGCTTTAACAATCAGATTGTAGATGAAGTACTTGACTTAGCAAGCTTAGGTTTAAAAAGCGTATCATTAATGTACGTGGGCTACCGTGATGCTGAAAAAGATTGGTTAGCGCCAATGAAGAAAGTAAGAAATCCGATGGAAGAATTTGCGATCTACAGATAATATAAAGCAGGATTAGTAAGATAATACCATATCCTGCAATCTATTAGCTAATAATAAAGAAAGGGTTAT
Source organism: Sphingobacterium anhuiense (assembly GCF_042686355.1). Classification (NCBI taxonomy): domain Bacteria; kingdom Pseudomonadati; phylum Bacteroidota; class Sphingobacteriia; order Sphingobacteriales; family Sphingobacteriaceae; genus Sphingobacterium; species Sphingobacterium anhuiense. Next base: position 268,455 of record NZ_JBHUPE010000005.1, on the reverse strand, counting down.
GTTTTACACATAGCCCTTTTCTGTATAGAAACATTGGCATCCTAGCGCAGTCTCGACCTTAATATGATGGAGAAAGATGTATAAAGGTGATTATTGGCACAAGATTAGTATAAAATTGCTATCATTTCATTGCGTAACTTTGGTACAGAAAAGAAACATCTTTTAGCTTTGGCGGTAAGTACCTGAAATATTATATTAGGATCAAGAATGGAAAAACAAGTAAATGCGAACGAATTTGTCGAACGGTTTATGTCCGGCAGTCTGGAACATCTAAAATACATGCAATCGTCAGTGAAAATATTTCGACTGAGCGAAATTGCGCCGTATATTAAATTTCCGACACCGCCTATTTTTCTGGGTTACAATTTACTTGTTCATATAACCGAGGGCTATTTTAAACACCAGATCGGCCCCAAAGAATATGTGGTTCAGGCGCCGGCGATACTCATGAGCAACTACGGTAATATATCTGTGATCAGATCAGTTGATAAATCTGCCAAAGGACATTGTATTTTGGTCAATGATGCAGCCATGACCTCTATTTTCAGAGAGCAGGAAATTTTAAATATTTTCACCATATCACCGCTTCACAATCTCTCTGCAGCAGATGATCACGATCTGCACCAGCTATTTAGATTGCTTTACAAAGAGTTGCATACGGCATCTCCGTATAAAGAACTATTTGAAAGCTTGCTTAAATCAGCGCTATTAAAAATCATCAAGCTTTCCAATACCAACAACATGCTCAACCGCAGTCAGGAGATTGCGATGATGTTTAAACAACTTGTGCACAAAAATTACCTGAAACAGAAAGAAATTGGCTTCTATGCCGATAAATTAGCCGTATCGCCCAATTATCTCAATAGATGTGTCTCCGCTGTTTTTAAAAAATCATCAAAGGAACTTATTCTGGAAGTTCTGGTGATGCACAGCCAGCTCCTGCTATTCGAATCCAACAAAAGCATTGCCGACATATGTTATGAATTGGATTTCTCCGATCCGTCCTATTTCTCACGCATCTTTAAGAAAATTGTAGGCATGTCACCAACCTCTTATCGAAATAAAGCGAGGTAGTTTCGTGCCACACATGCACGATTTGTCCTAATCTTTATACTAAATAAAACAAAGAGATTGCGTTTTTAGGTTTATTTTTGTACAAAGCGATGGTGAATATGCAATCACTTTTATAAAACTCATGTTAAACCAGAAAAAAATGTATTTTTTGCTAACAAGTTTTTTGTTACCTTACTTCAGTACTCACTTCTCATCAGAGAAGTTAGGAGACGCTGAGCAAGAATGGTATCTGCATAAGCCCCTTCGTTATTGTTCATCATTTAATCCTACATTTTAAGATGCTTAACTTTTTAGAACAATCAACCATGACGCAAGATTTTGATATTTACATTTCCTCATTTAAGGAAAGATTATCCAGCTTATTTAATCAGGAATATGACTATAATAACCTTAGTCTATCGCGCGATTTACCGCCTGATTTTTTGAGCAAAATCATGGACATGACACCGCTTGCGGTTGCTATTCCAGAAAGCCATGGTGGTCGTGGAGTACATGTTAAAGAGTGTCTGGGAGTACTAGCTGCCGCTTCTTACGAATCGTTATCGCTGTCCCTTATCTTCGGAATCAACATTGCCCTTTTTCTAGAACCATTAGCGAAGTATGGCAATATCACCGTTCAGGAAAAAGTATTCAAACAGTTTTTGGAAAACCAGGCAATGGGTGGCTTGATGATCACAGAGCCTGATTTTGGTAGCGATGCGCTCAATATGCGTACTTCTTATGAGCAGGTAGGAGATCATTACAGCATACAGGGCCAGAAACATTGGCAAGGTCTTACAGGAGCTGCCGATTACTGGTTGGTGACTGCACGTAAAAGAAATGAAAACGGCGATCTGACCCGTGATATTGATTTCTTTTTAACGGAAGATGCAGCCGCAGAACAAAAAATTGAAGTTGAAAGACGTTACAACAGTCTTGGTCTATATGCTATTCCTTATGGAATCAATAATATTGACATCAAAATACCTGCAGCACAGCGATTGGTTCCAGAAAGTACTGGGATAAAGTTAATGCTGGATACACTGCACCGTAGCAGACTGCAGTTTCCCGGTATGGGTATGGGCTTTATCAAGCGTATGCTGGATGAAGCGATGCAACATTGCCATGAAAGACGTGTTACAGGCATCCGCCTTAATGAAATGGACGCTGTTAAATTTCAGTTATCACGTTTACAGGCAGCCTTTACACTATGTTCGGCTATGTGTGCATACAGCACCACAGTAAGCTCAATCAGCAATGACTTATCTAGTCATGGTGTAGATGCTAATAGTGTAAAAGCATTTGTGACAGATCTGATGCAGGAAGCCTCACAGATATGCTTGCAATTATCCGGAGCAAACGGATATCGTTTAGACCATATTGCCGGCAGAGGTGTTGTAGACAGTAGACCATTTCAGATTTTTGAAGGATCTAATGAAATGTTATATACACAGATTGCTGAAGCAATTGCTAAACTGATGCGCAAAAGCAAAGAAAACAATCTTCTGTCATTTTTAAAACAATATAAAGGAACAGAACTTGCTGCACCATTTTTCAGTGAAATTTTAAATTTCAATCTTCCAGATCAGCCAAAACAACGCGAAATGATGACTTTGGGAAGAATGATCGCACGCGTTGTTTGTTATCAATATGTATTGTTGATCAACAATGCAGGGTTTAACGATAAGATGACCGAAATAACACGTCAGCATATCAAGATGGATCTAGCGATGTTTGCTGGTCAGTTGCATAGCAACAACACAGCAGATCCGTTAATGGATTATGAAGAAAATGCAGACTGGATGAAATTCGCATCGTTATAATTGATTAGGGCTGCAGTTTCAAAGCATATTAAAAAAGGCACATTGTAGTACGATGTGTCTTTTTCTGTTTAGGACTGATTTTAATCGGGTTCATCATCACAACATAGTCAAACTTCCCTCTCCCAATGAGCATGTTATTAAATGACTAAGCATAGTGGAATTCATATTTTAAAAAAATATTTTTAAAAAAAATAGGCGTCTATTGGCTTTAAAAAGGATAATTAAATTAAAAATGTCATAAAATCAAAATTTTACGGGAAACCGTAAAATCCCATTAGCAGGAATTTTAACTTTGTATCATTCACATTAAAGGTAGGTGCGAATTTTTATTTACAACGTTTGCAGTCGCATACAGTTTATCCCTAAAAAGCTAGATCGATTGCAAACAAATTGATTAATTAGTAATTTTTTACAGATGGTTAACGTACAGGTCCTACGTTAACCATTTTTTATTAAGAAAGGTAATTGATACCCCATTTCCTACATTCTTCAACAGATTGCCGAAAAAGAAGACCCCTATCACAACAACCTTAATTACAAATAATTAGAAAAATAACGTATAATATCCTTATCCCTAAATAATTTTTTCACATAGATGAGAATAATTACCTAAGCAACCAAAATAAAATCTTATTTTCTTTGTAAAATGAACTATCCGTTACGTAGACAGAACTGAAAAATAACTTTGTAATAAAAATAATACACTAGTAATCTGCATGTTACAATTTGCTAAATCATTTTTATTCTTCACTAAAACGTTATACTGCCTTTTTTTTATATTTTAGTCCTAAACACAAACAAACCAATAATTATCAATTACAACCAAATGAAAAAAACAAATATGATACTAAAAGAGAAAGGGGGGATACTTAACAAGGATAATTAATCTCACCAATTAATTATTGCTTAAACAACAACACTACCTAAGCACGCCTATTTTAACAAAAAAACAAGCAAACAGCAAAACCTAATTTTTTTTGTTAAAACCTACATTAATGAAATCACTTTTAAAATCTATTGGATATGGTTATCTGTATCCGATCAACAAAAAACATGTTGCCTCTATCGGCGCATCTTTTTGTGTATTGGCGAATATTGCTCAGGCAGCACCCTTTCACGTGCCAAATGTGTTGGACAATACCCCAGATGGAAAGGGTATACTTGCACAGAAAACAATTTCTGGAAAAATCACCGATGAACAGGGACAACCTATTGCCGGTGTAACCATCAAAGTCAAGGGTACCAGCATTGCTGCATCCACGGACACGAAAGGACAGTTTACCATAGCGGCTTCATCCAACTCAGTATTGATCATAACAGCCCTTGGCTATAGCAGTCAAGAAAAAGTAGTCACAGGGGCTACTATTGCTGTTACTTTAAAAAGCCAGACCAGCAACCTCGATGAAGTCGTTGTCGTCGGTTACGGTAAGCAGAATAAGCGACTGGTTACAGGAGCTGTGGCTCAAATTGGTGGCGAGGTCTTACAGAACCGTGCCATCACGAGAGTCAGTCAAGCATTGCAAGGACAGTTACCTGGTCTGAATATTACAACTGCATCTGGAGGGGGCGCTCCAAATGCGACGCAAAATATCAATGTTCGCGGTTTCACAGGCCTAGGCACCTCGGGCTCACCACTCATCGTCATCGACGGTGTACAAGGGGGCGATATCAACTCAATCAACCCGGATGATATTGAAAACATTTCCGTATTGAAAGATGCGGCCTCATCGGCTATTTACGGTTCCAGCGCACCCTACGGTGTGATTCTCATCACAACTAAACAAGGTAAAAAAGGGAGTAAACCAGCCCTTACTTACAGCAATAACCTGAGCTGGGCCCAACCGATCAATCTCCCGAAAATGTTGAATTCTTTGGATTTTGCTAACCTTTACAATGAAGCGGCAATCAATGGCGGCAGAAGTGCCATCTTTAATCAGGAAACCATAGATCGGATTATTGCCTATCAAAATGGTACCCTAAAAACGGAAACCATTGCAGACCCAGGTGCCGGCAAAGATGAGTATTTAGCATGGGGAGCCAGTAATGCCAATAATGACTGGTTTAAAATTTATTTTAAAGACCTTGCTTTTAATCAGCAACATAATGTGGGGGTATCAGGTGGTTCCGAAAACAGCAAATACTACGTCGGCTTAGGTTATAACGACCGTGCAGGTTTATACAACTTTGGAGATGACCGTTACAAACGTTTCAATGTAAGAACAAACCTAACGACGACCATTTCCCCTTGGTTGGAATTCAGTCTGAGAGGCAGTTTCTCCAAAGAACTGACCAACAGTCCAAACACGTACAGCGGAAAAACAGGCGGAAACTACATGCATCAGATTGCGCGTAAATTCCCAACAGTAGCATTAAAAAATCCTGACGGAAATTATTCTGACCCAAGTGACGTCCTTTTGCATAAAGATGGTGGGCGTGCAAAGTCCACGCTTGACAAAGCGATGCTGACCGGCGAATTTAATTTCAAACTGGCACCAGGATGGACAGCAACCACCAATTATACTTTCGATGCATCTTTCCAGGATCAAAGTTCACATACCAAGACCCTATTTACTGTTCGTCCAAGTGGCGCGGAAACAGCCATTGGAGGAACAACACCAAATGCATTCAGTAGATCTAATTACCGGGTTCAAAATCATATCATCAATGCTTTCACCAAATATGAAAAGCAGGTCAATGACCATTACTTCAGTGTTTTGGGAGGTTTTGTCCGGAACTATTATGAATACCAATACTATGGTGCCAATAACAGTCAATTGTACTCGGACAATATTCCTTACTTATCCGGTACTTACGGCACTGCGCCAGGTATCAGCGATCAGGTGCGTAGAATAGCGTCCGATGGTTTCTTCGGAAGGTTCAATTACAACTACCAAGAAAAATATTTATTTGAATTCAATGGCCGTTACGACGGTACCTCACGGTTTTTACAAGAACAGCGCTGGAAATTTTATCCAGGTGTTTCCGTAGGCTGGAATATCGATAAAGAAAACTTCTTTGAACCGATCAAAGAGACCGTTTCTGCATTTAAGCTAAGAGGTTCTTACGGTTCACTAGGTGATCAGGCATTCTTAGATACTGATCCTAATAATCCACAGTATTATCCTTTTTACCCTGGCTTAGGGACAACCAGTCCAACTTCAACAGATTGGCTATTTGGAGGCAACCGTGAAGCTGCGGTTAGAGCTCCAGGCATTGTTAACCCCGATTTAACCTGGGTAACTACGACCACGCTGAATTTAGGTACTGATATCAGTTTCTTTCAGAATAAATTAAATACATCCTTTGACTGGTACATCCGGAAAGCAAATGATTTTGCCGTTTCTTCTGTTGCATTACCCGGTATTTTAGGTACCACACCTCCTCCTGTTAATGACGGAGCCATGGAGACCCGAGGGTTCGAATTAAGCGTCGCATGGCGTGATCAGATAGGCGATGTAAAATATGGTCTACGTGCTGTTTTAAGCGATTATAAAGGAAAAATAACACAATTTCCAAATCCAACAGGATCACTCAGCACCTGGTATACAGGTCAGACCATGGGGGAAATCTGGGGATACACCACATATGGTTTATTTAAAGATCAGGCAGAAATCGATGCAGCACCTTCGCAGAGCAAAATATCCGGACAGACCTGGAAGCCAGGTGATGTGCGTTATGTTGATCGGAATGGTATAGATGGTATTGATTTTGGAACGAATACTGTAGACAATCCGGGCGATAAAAGTGTCATCGGTAACAACACTCCACGTTATTCCTATGGATTTACAGGAGATGTGACCTATAAAAACTTCGATATGTCCTTCTTCATTCAGGGTATCGGCAAACGCGATGCATGGGTAGGTTCCAACTACTTCTGGGGTATCACCGGCGATGAGTGGCAAAGTTCACCCTTCGATGTGCACATGGATAGATGGTCTGAATCCAATCCAGATGGCTACTTTCCGAAGTTTTACCTGACTGGCGAAAATGGTAAAAATACCCAGACGCAAACACGCTATCTTCAAAATGCCGCCTATCTGCGATTGAAAAATCTTCAGTTTGGTTATGGTTTACCTAAAAGTTGGTTAGAAAAAGCCGGTTTTGGTAAAGCGCGTATCTACGTCAGCATTGACAATGTGTTTACATCGACCAAGTTGATCAAGACAATGGATCCCGAATTATCCATCAATGATGCAAAAATCTATCCTTTGCAACGGACTTATTCAGCAGGTATCAACCTATCCTTTTAATGCTTAAATATCTTTAAAATGAAACGTATTCAATTTTTTATAGCATCAGGACTTGTACTTTCAGCACTCACAGGCTGTATGAAAGACATTCTAGAGCAAAAACCCGCTACCGCAATCAGCGACAGCGAATATTGGAAGACCGAAAATGACCTGAAGTTATATGCCAATGGTTTCTACAGTACCCTTCCCAATTATACCAATTGGGGTAGCATGGGGATCTATAGTCTAGATGCCGATGGTAGTGACAATATGATCTACAACAGTTACAACTCGGCGCTTAATGGCGAAACCATCATACCAGGAAGCGCAGGAGGATATGGTAGTTATAGTGACTGGAGCGCACTTCGTAATGTCAACTACCTATTGGCCAATTATACGAAAGTAAAAGCACCTTTTGACAATGTTAAAAAGTATGTCGGCGAAGCCCTGTTCTTTAGAGCGTATTTTTATTACGGAAAACTAAAAACCTTTGGTGCATTACCATGGATCTCAAAACCTTTGGAACTTACGTCACCGGAGGTATATAATGAGCGCTTACCGCGTAATGTCATTGTCGATTCCTTATTGTCCAATTTAGATCAGGCCATCAGTTATCTCCCAACTAAAGGTCAAGCCGGAGCCTCTAGAATCAATAAAGAAGTTGCGATGCTATTCCAGGCACGTATCGCATTATATGAAGGTACCTGGGAAAAATACCATAAAGGAACAGACTTTGGTGTTGCAGGATCTGAAGGTAAAGTATACCTTGAAAAAGCGGCAACAGTATCCAAAAATTTATTGGACAATCCCGGTGGTTATGCCCTGGCTACATTTGCACCAAACTCCAATGATTACTGGAAACTATTCAATCAGGTAGATTACAGTACCAATCCGGAAATCTTGTTATGGCGAGCTTTCAACATTAGCTTAAATCTGGGACACCGCTGGCACCGGTACTCCAATACAGGAGCTGGAAGAGGTTTAACAAAAGACCTGGTCGATGCTTACTTGTGCACCGATGGAAGTCCAATCGGCGTCAGCAATCTGTATAAAGGCGATGCGACATTAAAAGATGTAGTCACCAACAGAGATCCACGTCTTCGTCAGACCTTATATGTTAACGATAATGAACACATCGTGACTAACAACAGACCCGGAGGAGCAGCTCCCGCACTTTTTGAATACCCCACATTCGAAGCCGCAAATGAGAATAAATCCATTACCGGCTATCAGGTATACAAAGGTCATAATCCCGATTACAACCAGCAGCAAGATCTGGGAACAACCGGACAGATTATTTTCAGATTTGCAGAAGCGCACTTGATTTATGCAGAAGCTCGTGCCGAGCTTGGCGTATTGACAGATGCAGATTTGGATCTGACCATTAATAAATTGCGTAGCCGCGTGGGCATGCCAACCATGAAAATCAATGGCATTGTGAATGATCCTAACAAAGAGTTTCCAAGTCTTAGTCCATTATTAAATGAGATCCGCCGTGAGCGCAGAGTCGAACTGGCTGCTGAAGGCTACCGCGCAGATGATTTATTCAGGTGGGCAGCGATGGATGAAAAATTTGTCGGCTGGAAACCTAAAGGAGCAAAAAGAGCACAGTGGGAAGGTGCAGCTATTCCTGAGCCTGTAGCAAAGGCAGCATTAAGCTTACCGGTTGATGCAAATGGTTACATTGAATATTTCAAAAACGTAGCTGGGCTGAAAGATGGCTTTCAATTCAAAGTGAAGCGGGATTATTTATCTCCAATTCCAATTGATCAGATGACGCTTAATCCTAAAATCAAGCAAAATCCAGGTTGGTAAAACCGCTTATTCAAAACATCCTGTAATCTAACGATTACGGGATGTTTTTATTTCGAACACGACTTTCTTCGCAAATAAAAAGCGATATCACTCCTTGTAGCTATGGGACAACAAGATCTGTTATTCCTGTCAACATGAATGTACACGAAATAAATAATTCTTAATAAGGTTTATTGCCATGATTTACCTAAATTTAAACACAATATAAGGAGCAACTGTTTCTTTGTTATGAAATAATTTAAAAATTCCATTTATGTTGAAGAAAATCATTCTAGCAAGCTTATTCACATGCAGTATCCCGATTCTTGCATTTTCCCAATCACATGAATTGCGGATAGGTATTACTTCAGGTTCTTCCAATTTTACAGGAGCAGGAAGCGATTCTAGATCAAACCTGAACGGTTCTAGCCCACAGGACTATTATACCAACAATCCTTTTGGAGTAAAGTATGGCATAAACCTGGGCGGAGCGATCAACTACCGCTACGTATTTAGCAACAATTTCTTATTAGGTGTAGAAGGTGCATTTGAACGCTTGCAAACTAAAATATATCTTCAGAGCTCAGAAAACACGAACAACACCATAGGCATGACCAAGCTGAACCAACAGTTTTTAAATTTCAATCCTTTCATTGGCTATCGCTTTTCATTTGAACCTATTACTTTGGATATGCAACTGGGCGTTGATATCGCCAACACACTTCAGATCAAAGAAAAAGGAAGTATTGAAGACAACAAAGGCAATGAAACCGAATTTGAAAATGACAGAGGCAAGGATATCATGAAAATGGATCTTAGACCCCGCCTACAGTTCAACGTCAATTATGACCGTTATACGGTATTTGCCGGTTACGCCTGGGGTACTAAAAACTATAGAGGGGAGATGGATGGTGCATCCTCATCAGATGCTGCCCGTTTAAATGTCTTTCGTTTAGGGTTGCAGTTTCAACTCTTAAAACCTTCTTTACAATAACAAAAAATACGTGCTAAATAGACAGAAATTGGCTTTGTGAATATAAATTCAAAAGCCTTGTATAACCGGCTCGGAAATGATAAAATATCGGTTTATTTAAATTAAACCGATATCTTTTGAATAAGCAATAAGCTGTTCATTCTTCGAAAATTCTAGCACCTCTTTCATCAGGTTCAATCTTTTCTCAACACTGCTCAGTCCGGATGGCTTGATCTGTTGCTGCTGCAAATGATGTGGAATATCTTTCTGCAGTATTCCTTTTGCCAGTAGGGCGATGATATGAATATCGAGCGTAGTAAATTCATGTGAATTCTTTTCCCGGATAGATTGTTTAATTTCAGGGGACTGATAAAGTTTATCCTGATGTGCGGCCTGTAAAGCCTCTTTCAGGTATTGCGCATCGCGTCTTGCTTTACGCACATAACCATCGATGGCTCTGCTTTTAAACAGTTCATCAATAACAGCAGTCCGACTTTCCGCAGATAGCACAATAATTTTTAGTTGGGATTGGATCTCTTTAACTGCCTGAATAAGAGCCAGACCTCCCGATAAACGTTGCGGATTATGATCTTCTTCGAAAGTCAGATCGGTAATCAGCAGATCGTAGGGTTCACCGTCCCGCTGTGCATTTTTAACCCAGGTAAATGCATCATCACAATAATAGACATATTTTGCTGTCTGGATCCCCAGCTCCTGAAGTGTTTTCTGAACCGAAATATTGGCAATTTCATGATCTTCGGCTATAAGTACTTTTTTAAACATATAATAAGATCTTTTTAAAAAATAGGAATGGACACCTCAACCTTTAGCCCTTTCCCTGCATTATTGACAAAGGTAATCTTACCATCTAAATTAGAAATACGGTTTCCCGTACTGGTAAGACCATTACCGTTTACCTGCGATTCGGGCATCCCGACACCATTATCACTGTAAAAGATACGCAATAGACCAGGAGACCAGTCAAAACGGATCACCACATCGCTTGCTTGGCTATGCTTACGCATATTAACCATCAGCTCCTGCAGTACGTGATGGACTTCATGCTTAATATGTGCCGTAACCCCCTCCCATTGCTCTGCATCATTTCCAGCAATAATGACTTTTCTATTTTCGGTCACAAAAGATTTTAATAGTTCAGCAACTTGTTTTTGCCAATCTGGCTCCGCATCTGGAGTTATTTCGGTTTCGTAAGAAATATCACGGGATTTTTCATACATCATTTCCAGGCGATCCAGGATCCCATCTCGGTCAATATCTTCCCTGTTCTCAATTTCTGTCATAACACGGTAAAGGCCATTGGCTACCACATCATGAATCTTTCTCGAGATATTTAGTTGATTCGCTTTTATTTTACTTTGCGCCTCAAACTGCAAGCGTTCCTTACGTCTCTTATACCACAAGGTACCGCCCACAATAACCGTAACACACAACAAGGAAACGCAGAATGTCCAGATCCGCTGTTTAACAATATTATAGGCTTTTTCAGCATTGTCTTTCTGCAGGGTTAAGTTATCAGCCTTATTTTTCTCTACCTCATAGCGGATCATTGTAAACTGATTTTTTGCGACAAGACGTGTTTCCTGAATACTATCGTTTAGAACATTATAAATTTTAAAATAATATTTTGAAGAGTCACTTGGACTCAATTGAATTAATGTTTTCAGTGCTTTTATTTGATCGTCTGGACTAGCAATTTTTTTAGCAATATCATAACGTATTTTAGCATAAAACAGCGCGGAATCAGGTTTTCGATTTTCATAATATTCTGTTATATGCAGTAAACTAGAATTTTGCCCACGAAGATCATGCTCTTGTTGCCTAATTTTTAATGCTTTTTGGTAGTCATTTATTGCAGGGTAAGTTGGATCCTGCTTCCATTTCACTCTTGTCAGATTAGACAGCACACGCGCATACTCAGTTGCGTTTTTATGTGTACCACCAATGATACCATCATATATCTCACGAGCTTTTTTATAATCCTTATTATAGAGATAAGCATTCGCTAAATTATTACGATAGATCAGTGTATTTTGCGGATCGTCAGAATACTTAATTGCTAATTCATAGAAGAGAATAGCCTTTGGATAATCATAAAGTTCATCTGTAGAAAGTCCAAGAGCATTGAAATTCATACTCAGAAAACTATGATGTTCAGGATTATTTTCATCCAAAAAAGGAACAGCCTGCAGCGCTGTTTCCTGAGATCCAAAATAGTCCCCCTGCTCCTTTTGGGTAATCGCCATATTGATTAAACACTTGGCTACTTGCAGACTATCTCCTTTTTCCAAAAAGACCTGTTTTGCCGCATTAAAATAGAAGAAAGAACTATCTGCTTTCCCCATTTCGAGATACTCGAATGCCTTATCATAAGCCGGATTATCAATAGGAATTTCCTTTTGAATAACTGCTTGTTGACAGGAATAAAAAAAGACAATAAGTATGTATAAGCTAAAGCGTTTCAATAAGGAACTTATTTTGTTCGAATTTATCGAAATTTTACTGGAAAAACAACCAGACGCTTAAAAACAAAATAAGGCAACCTTCTGTTGCCTTATTTTAACTGATATTTATTTATCCTTATTTACCAGGACGAACAGGACCAGTATTTCCTTCATTGTCCACATCCTGCACAGAGGATAATGCTTGAGGGTGATTTGTATCTGTATTGGAAGGATTGCCAAATAAAAGTGCTAAAATGAAATACCACATTTTTCAAAAAATTAAAAGTCAAAAACCTGGTAGTCCCGCGGGCTTCATGCCCGGGGTTACTACAATGTTTTCAGAAGGCCTTCTGAATTTTTTGGGAAGTGTGTGAGCTTCAATCGCGGGAACCAATAACTGCTTCCCAAACCGGTTAAAAACGACCGCGATATCCACTCCTTATGAAATCTTTTCGTCGCTTTCCTAGAAAGAACTAGTCGATTGATCAACTGATTTCGAAATCAAAATTAGCGCAGATAAAAAGCTAAACATCAAAGGATTCCGACCTTTCCAATCTTTCCGTTATTATTCCAGAAATTCCATTAGAATTCCGAAAATTCCAGTTCAAAAAAGTGCGTAAAGAGTCTATTATTTTACGGAAAACCGTAAAATCGGGTACTAGGGTTACTTTAATTTTGGGACAATGTTTGAGTTTGAAGAATTTAAAAAAGAGGTGATAAGTAACTTTAGGGAGTTACTTTCCCAACATGAGTTAGATCTAAAACTTGAGAATCCCACACCTGGGAATCTAAGAGATTTGAGTTTAAAATTATTTGCAAATGGACTATCGAAAGAAGATACACAGGTATTTCAGGATTTCTTTAATCCTACCAAACGATATGATGATCTGGAGACCAGCATCCGTCGATTTCCGTTAGATAAACTGAAACCGCTTAAAAATTTTATAACGGCCAAAACCAGCAATCCCGACGAAAACATCGTCAAATTACTGGCCATACTCACACAGTTTGGCCCAAGACCATTCCATAAATGGCGGGAATTGCGCCATTTAAAAAAAAGAACACCTGAATTTTGCGATCCTGATCATAATGAGAAAGCGATCGTACCTGAAGCAAATACGACAGCAATTGATCAAGGGAGTCAAAAACAGGAAAATCACATAGCGGACGAGGAAATACTCGAAAATAAAGAGGCAGAAATAGCTTCTGCTGACGATTCGAGCGATGAGGAGGTTATCTTAAAAAATAAAGACAAAAAAAAAGAGCGGTTTTCCCGGGAGGAAACCCCCAGGGAAAAACCGCCCTCAAAAAGAACGTCTATGAAAGTTCATGTAACTTTCTCCAATTTTCAGTTGAAGCAACTGATTTATTTTATGGGTATGATCGCTGGTCTATTCTTCCTCTATGCTGTATCCCATTTCTTGATCGCAAAACAACGGATGTGCTTGATCGAAGTACAGTATGTTTCTGGAGATGATACAACGCAACAACCCTACTCAGAAATTATTACACTAGATCCTGATCATCCAAATTATATCAAAATAAAAACACATTCTGATACCTTAACAGAAAAAACAATCTACCCCGTACAGATCTCTAAAACAAACAATCCTGTTGAATTTTCAACTGCCCCAGACGCTTCAGCTTTACAGGATCTCAAATTATTAAAAGATCCCAATCATTATATCATACTGCTCTACCCGGGAGAATTTTCCGTCGGCGAAAGCATGAGGCGGGGACCGTAAAATGATCTTTATTTACCTTTTAAAGTCAACCTATAAGCGATTAACATAAATGGAATTGTCCCGACCATAACGATTGCCGTAGCCAATAGTGCATCTTTTGAAAAAACAGAAACGATAGCACTCGCTATAAAACAGATTCCAAGCTGAATTGCATTTTGCAAGCCCGCTGCTTTACCCAGATTATTTGGAAAAACACGTAGTGCTTGCGCAACTACAATCGGGTAACATGCACCGTTTGCTAATGCCATGCCGCAGAAAGGAATCAGTAATAACGTCAACGTAGGCGTCATCATGACACTCATAGCATATATCGCTAGAAGAGAAACGGAATATAAAATGAGTAAAACCGGCATCAGTTTTTTTGTCTCAATACGGTTTGCCAGCGCCCTATAGCCATATCCGCCCAGCATAAATGCAATGGTCTGCGGAACAAAGCTCAAACCGATCTGACTTTCGTCGTATCCCAGTTCTTTGAGAAAAAATGGAGAACCCGTTAACCAGGCAAAAAACGAACCCGAGCAGAACGCATAGAGCAATACATTTCCAACATACGCTTTAGATTTCAAAAGTGAAAAATAAGACTGTTTCGTTTTTTCACCTGTTTTTATATCATGCGGAGCATCCGACTTTTGTTTACGCATTAAAGTCAAGGTATACAGCATCAGGAGCACGGCTATACCAGCTAGGGTGATAAAGATGGATCTCCATCCAAAATGTTGCAACAGATAGACACCCAGCAAAGGAGCTAGAGCCGGAGATAAAGCCACCATCGGCATGATCGTCGCGAAAATTTTATTGGTCTGCGATGCCGGATAATATTCAACAACCAGAGCCTGCCAGCTTACCGCGGCGGCGCAGACACCTATCGCTTGTAGCAAACGTAAAACAAGTAACGAAAGAACATCGTTGGTAAAAAAGATACACAAAGAAGCCAGCGTAAACAATGTGAGTCCGATAAGGATGGTTTTCGGTTTTCCGATCTTATCGGCTATTGGCCCCCAGACCAGTTGCGCAAGAGCATACCCTGCTAAAAATAAACTTAAACTCGCGCTGATACTACTTTTATCTGTCGAAAGATCCAGACGCATCCTATCAAATGCCGGCAAATACATATCCGTTGCCAAAAAACCAATAATACTCAGTCCAACCAAGTAAATCAAAAACAAAAAACTATTCCTTTTCCTATCCAACATATCGTTTTCACTAAATTTCCGCAAAGGTAACAATTTTAATGGAACGCTTATCAGAAGATGCGCAATGTTTAATTTTGTAAAAAATTAAGCAATTAAAAAGACGAGTTCAATTCCGATTTGATATTTTCCTTCACCTTTTACTTAACCTGTGCAACTGCAACTGTGATGAAAAACAAATAGCAAACCAATCAGGCATGGGAGCAAACTCAGTCTTCAATACTTCCAACACGATCCTCTAGTCTACTTTCATCCAACTGTTCCAGATAGGCATCTTTCCAAAAGTTGTTATAATTTTTATATTTCATCCTGCGGCTTATCTGCAGTAAGAAATCCATTTTTTCACAATCAATAACAGCCTCCAGTCTTCTTTGCACCTGTTCACAAAGTGTCACGACTTCTACACGGATCTCTTTTTTAGGACGCTCGCTAACCTGTTCATTTATCTTTAAAATAACACGATAATCCGTCTTCTCTAGAACATACAACATGTTGACATAAGTGCTTTGATTGATCTTTATCACCCAAGGATTATTTAAAATGGTATCATCAAAATTAAGCAGTGCCCATTTTTCACCATTTGCAAAATAACCGAACATAACCGTTGCTGTTTTTTCAAATAAAACCAATTTCCAGAGCGGAATATCCTCGTTAAGAAGCCATTGCTGATTTTTATAATTCTCATAATAGTGATCAAGTAAAAATTTCTTCACCTTGGTCTCTTTCCACAATTCTAAATACCGATCTTTTTGCTGGTTCTTGCTAGTTTCAATTTGGGATGATGCTGATTGAAGTTGATCTTCCTGCTCAGGAAGATTTACTTCTTTCTTTTTAGAAGCTCGGAACAAAAATTCCTGCGGTTTAAAATACAAAAAAGTTGTATAGCATATTAAAGGAATAAAGAAGAACCAAAAGTCTGTATGAAAATAATCGCTTCTAAACAGTGAACCATGATTTCGCTGCAACAGTAAAAAATTCAAAATCAGGAGATGAATAAAGAGTACCGGAAAAGCGTTCAGAAAAACAAAAGATCGAAATTTACGATAATCCGCCAGTTGAGCAAACCATGGACAAGTATTTAGCAATCTAAAGGACAGTTTCTGAATAAAATACAAATAGCAATGCAGTAAGATAATGGTCGCGATCAAGACCTGTCGAAACAGCGGCTTTAGCATACGGGCCATTACATCATCCCAGGCAGTTCCCAGATTAATAAGCAACGAAAATAATATTATGCCAATAAGATAAAATACATACTTTTTTACATATACGTTAATCATATAGAAAGGTATAGATTAAATTGTAAACTTACAAAAGTAAAATCTTGTTTCAAATAATAAATAAAAATTCAACCTAACAAAACCGCAAATAATAGAAAAAACAATTCACTATAATAAAATAAATACACTATTTTCAATTAAAAGATTAACTTCCTTTAAATCGAAAATTTACTCAAAATAGATGAAAAAAACATACAATTTCTAAACTAATTATTTCAGAAGCTTAAAAATACAGATAAATATTGCAAACACGTAATAGATAGACCAGCTAAAAATCGAAAATTAAAAAAATCATCAGATCATCTCAGAGTTGCAAACTTTCGCAATGAATTCTTACAACTTACCTTAATGGAACAACAATTTCCGATATCGCAAGCTCGAAGCAAATTACTTTCTACTTTCGTTTCAAAAAAAAAATAGATTTAAAGAGTCCGAATATCGGGGTATTTTTACCGATAGATTCGAAGCTAAAAAGGATGATAAGAAAGAAAAAAGAGGATATGTGACCAAGAGCACAAAAAAATGTGATGAAAGTCATTTTTTAATCCGATAGAAGTTTTTATTTTAGCCAAGACCAATATATTGTAGCAAAAAAGCAATTCATGTCGTTTAACATAAAACCTTTAACATAAGCGCTATAGCGATAGATTTCATCACGATTATGCAAGATTTAAAACAAAAAGTGCTGTTAAGCCACCTGCACAACATGTTGCCGTTAACGGCAGGAAAACAGCATGCGAAGATTGAACGGAATCTACAGATCACGCGCATGCAACAAACCGTCAACGATCAAATCCTCGAGGTACCACTAGGAACAACCGAGACAGGACGTGCTTGGCTGGGGCAGTGGCTACTTTTCTTCTTTTTTGTCAACTACCGGCTTTGTCGCAGCATTTGCCAGTTCCCAGGCCGTGTAAAAAATAAGTTGCGAACGTTTGCACAGCAGTTCAAAATCGATCTTTTCAATTTCATCGCTGGGTTTGTGGTAATCGCCATGAAAACCTCCAAAATAGAACGTCACCGGAATTCCATGCTTGGCAAAATTATAATGATCAGACCGATAATACAATTGAAAAGGATCACTTCGCACATTATAGCGTTCATCCAGTTCCAGTTTGTTATAGCTGGTATTTGTCTCTTTCACGATCCGATTCAGGTCAGAGCTTAACCGGTCAGCACCGATGATATACATATAATTTTTATCCGGATGCGGTAAAGTATCGGTACGGCCTATCATATCCACATTGAGGTTGGCAATCGTCTTATCCAGAGGCATCACCGGATGGCCGACATACCAGGTCGACCCCAACAAGCCCTTTTCTTCGCCTGTCGTGGCCATAAACAAAATACTGCGTTTAGGTCCTTTTCCTGCTTTAACTGCCTGCATAAATGCATCTGCCAGCATTAACATCCCTGTTGTCCCCGATCCATTATCGTCCGCACCATTGTTAATACTATCCCCTTTCACATAAGGATTTATACCCAAGTGATCGTAATGTGCACTCAGCAATAGCACCTCATCTTTCAGCACGGGATCCGAGCCAGCAATATAGCCCAGTACATTGGCGGGATGAACAGTCTCCAATGCCCGCAAAGCCTGCGCTGAAAAATGCGTTTTAAAAACAAAAGGATAGGGCTTGTTTGTTTCAGTAAGTTTTTTGCGCAGAGCAGCAAGATCTGTACCCGCATCTTTTAAAAGCGCATCTGCTACCTTTTTACCCAGATAGATGATCGGCATCCCCTGCGCCATCTTTTCCAGCGAGGCCAGTTCCGGAGATCCTTCCAGCATCATCGGATTGCCAGAGAGATGCAAGAGCAGTCCATCCGATTTATTATCCACTACGGGTTCTACCAAGAGTACCGCTTTGGCTTTATGAAAGGACAGGTAGCTGATCTTCTGCTGAAAAGAAAATGCAGCATCCCGAGGTCCCGACCCCAGCAGCATGACCACTTTACCTTCCACGGTATGATCCTGAAAATCATTATAAGGCTGCATGCCCTCGTCAATAACTCCGTATCCGGCAAAGAGGATGCTGTCCGTCTGCATGTCGTATCCCGAAAGTGAAATGGAAGCGGGCATATTAAAAAAATCGATCACCGGTTTAAAAGAACCACCGTTTACTTTTAGCGATTCTGATAGCGGAACCCGCTTTGCATTTATCGCTTGCATATAAGCTCCGTTAACGGCACCTTTCAACCCTATTTTTTGGTAATAAGCGGCAATATATTGTGCTGCTTTATCGCCCCAGAGCGTTCCCGCTTCACGGCCTTTCCATTCATCCGAAGCCAGTATAGTGAGATGCGATCTCGCATTGTTGCTATTTATCGTTTTGGCATACAACTGAGCATCTTTATTTTGGGCATCTACCGTACATGCTAACAGTAAAAAAAGAATAAGCAATAAGAATCTACTTTTCATAAAATTATGGGTACAAGGATATCATCGATAAAGGTATAGATCATGCTTTTACAGCAACTCTACCGAAATAAGGTTCCGAAACCCGAAGACTTCCCTAATCCTTAAAATAAAAAGATTAAGATTTATTTTAAGGATTAGGGTCAGTCCCTATTTTACATAGGGACCATCAAGTAGCAATACTTCATTTTGACAAGCAATTTTACACGACAAGAGCAATCCAATTGAAGAAAGTGATCCCATCACGGAATAAAAATTGGAGAGCTTTTAAAGGTCACTAACAGTTTACTTTCCAATTCATTTCACTTAGCGATAATCATTGATTTAGCGATCCCCAGCACAATTTCTTTCGTAGCACATGCTTCCATTCCCTTTACAATAATCAAAAGTGATTCCGTGATATTTTGATACGTTTCCTTTTCACTGTAGGCCTGTTGATCGATCGCTTGTATCCTAGCTGAAGATTGCTCATAAATGTGGATCAAACGAAATAGACGATCCTTTTCCAGCATCGAAATTTGTTTTTGAAGTTCTTTACTGCGGTCCTCCAATGCCACTATCCAGTAACGTATTTTATCCTCATCCTGCATCTTAACATAATTTTCATCATGAGAAAAGTACTCGATTTCTATCAAGAGCATCTGTATCGGATCATTGATATCATAAGCATGGTCCAGGATACGTATAATATCGCTTTTTTTGATTTCCCCTTCATCAGTAATCGTGAACTCATCCGACAGCTGATTCATCAGCATATGATAGAGTTCGATAAGTGCTTGCGGTTTATCATTTTCATCCCTTCCCATAAAATTAGAAAAGGAACGAAAGCCACCCAATTGATCCTGCAGGTGTTCACAAAAAACAGCTGTACTTTCTTTTGTATCGCCCCATTCGGACACATCAATATTAAGTTGCGCCCCAATGATCTCCATCATACTTTCAAATTCAATGATCTCCGGCTTTGGAAAATAAGGTTTTTTACTCCATTTCGTATACAAATCCACCTGTTCCGGTTTCGCTGCGCGCAATTCAAAAGATTGATCACTGACGCAGACAATTGCGTCTTTCAAGATGTTCATTTCGCGATCATCAAACAAGAATTTTCCCGTCTGTGCATCCAGAGCTAGCGCCATGCTAAAGTATGCCTCAGCCAGCAGTTCACCTGAATCTTCCATAATCAGCAAATAGCCCTCTTTCAGGTTTTTGAGAAGCTTTTTATTTTTTAAATAATCGCATTTCAGTTCATTGAATTCAAATCTTGCCACATCAAATTTACGGACAAGTTCTTCTTTACCATATTCCTTCAAATTATCCAAAAGATAATCCTGGTAAGGTGTAAATAGATCATCACCTTCGTACTCATCCTCTTCGTCGTCATCATCAAATTGAAATAAGCTTTCATCAAAGTGAGACCAATCCAAATGCTCTTCCCTTTTCACAGCATCCGAAGCCCGAGGTTCAACGGGGAGTACAATACCCATGCTCTGTAATAGCAAACACTCGCACAAATGTTGAAACCGTTGGGTACTTACTTCAAAACGTTGAAGTTCATCCAGCATTTCGGCTGCAAATAGATGAATTGACAAATCAGGGTTTCTGACGAACAGATCAAGATGTCCATTCTGGGCAGTTTTGACCTCCATAGCCAGTTCGCGTAAGACGGGGTATTTGTTGGCCAATTCGAGAAAGAGATCCGGCCGCATAAACAGATCGATATGACTGGTATAACCCGGAGACAACTCGTACACGATTGTCTCATTGCTCTGCCAGGTTAATCTGATTTCACCTCTGCTCCAGCGGTTCCATTCATCCGATTGCTCAAATTTTGCGTATTGCTCGTTATCCTGCTGGATATGAAACATAACCACCGGTTCTTCCGGAATCGAATACAACGGGGTTCCACCGTCTCCTATACATAAAGAATAGCGCAGGGTTGCATCATCACCATAATAAAATTGATTATTGACACCCCCACCATCTGTGACAAACTCCACTAGTTTATGCTTAACACCAGAACGATCATTATAAAAATCTTTTTCCAGGCGAACTGAAGCGCGATCCGGAGAATCTGTTAGTGAAACATGTAGGTTTGATTTCTTATCTTTAGCGATCTGGTTCATATTTATAAGAGTTTAAAAACAAGCGTAAGGGAAAGCAATTGACATTAGCATACCGGTACCTTTCCCATTACCTTCTGGCAAATAGCTGGTGTACCAACATAAAGCAAGTATCCTTCATTTCAATAATTTGGTTTATACGTGTCCGGAAGCCGATCAGCAGCTATTTTAATGTAATCCCGTCTTGATTGTTATAAAATAGCATAATGACCAAATCAATCTTTAAACAAAGATTTCTTTCACATGAACACGGCAATCACGATAAAATTAATTATTTACTTTCAATAATCAAGTTCTTATTGTTTTTTAAAGAAAAATTTTGTGAAAAATACCCGCTGAAGGCTTAAAGATCATCGCCTACTTCTTTGGCTTGGGGCAAGCTTAGACCTGATTATACCGATCCTAATTCGTCAAATCTTTTTGTTAAGCGGTTGACAATAAAAGTGTCGCAAATGTGCTAACGCGCGGTTGAATATCTTTTATACCTTAGTCATAGTTCAAATGGATAAAATAGATAATCGTTCGGTAATGAAAGATTCCGCCCGTTTAATTAAACCAGCCATGATTCCCCAGCTCCGCAACAGCTGGGGAGTTTTTTTGATAAAAAAATAAGATGACAATGACTATGACAAGTAAGCGATACAATCTAAAAGTTACCGTTTTCCCCGTAGTCGGGTCAGCTACCCAGAAGTCCACAATAACAATAAAATCTTCCATAAAACCATCACTCATCTCCCCATACATTTGATTTGAAGAGCTTTTTAAGCGATTAGACAGATCATTAACGCAAAACCAGTCTAATTATCTGACTTGATAAAATCAATCGCTTAAAAACACTCATTTGAAATAAAGTGCTTTCCGTGTACAGATTAAGTATGAATCAAGCATAGCTTAATCGTTGATAATGCATTAGCCATACTTAGCATACGCATTACGAACGCTTAAGCTATACACTAAGCCTTTTGAGCAATATGTTGCTAACAACATCCTCATCCTGAAAAAACGTTTTTTTGACAAGTGTTTGTTTTCACTTTGTTTGGACTTTCTTTTAACCTTGTCGTAAGTTTCTCCGTAACTGTACCACACTTACACCGTAGTTGCACCGTCCTTTTCGTGGCACACTTGCTCATCCCTTTCTTCACCTCTTTTTCTACTTCCACTTGACTTTTGTTCGACCGTGCTTCGACTTTTCATGCACTGTGGTCGATGAAATCCCGATGCCACGTCGAAGCCGAGTCGAAGAAACTTAGAAATTGGTGTTAATTTGGTTAGGAAAAGAATAGATTTTTTTAATCGTGGTCTGTTTGCTCCGGTCGTGGTCTGCCTATTTATTGCAGTTCATGTTAAACTTTCATGGTATTTCCTTGCTTATTTATTACCATTTCATTGTCGTTTGTCTGGCATTTCATGACCGATTCATTACCGTTTGTAGGCTTATTCTTTATTCCTTCAAGGCTTCTCCCTGCAGACTCCGTTACACCTTTCTTGCCTTTTTTGTACCCTTTTATTGCTGTTTGTGTACGGTATATTGGCGATCAGCTAGCAAAGAACTACCTAAGGTTTGCCGAGCCAGTCCATACTCAGGACAAAGCAGTCACTAAAAATAGCCACAGCTTCACCAGCATCGTATAAACAAAAGATTAAGCACCATTACTTGCCGGTGAGATATTATTTTTAGCACATTTTTAGTGGTAAAATATTTAAGAAATAGTTACTGCTTATTGCACGTACTTTTTACGGTATCAATGGACTGGCTTATACCCTTCAAATAAGTCTATACGCTCCCATCCTTACTCCTTTGGCAGTTTATAGGTATCTCCTGCTCGAATAAATGCTTTTACGCACAGCATAAAAGTTCCGCTACTCCTCTGTTCCTCCATCCTGAATCGCACTTTTAAAAGTTTGGATGCCAAATCCACGAAAACCTCTCTACTTTGATGAATACTCCATTCGAGCGCATGCATTCCATCAAGCGCAGATTCATAAACTTGCATCAGACCAAATAGCCGCTCTTGACGCAACACAAGATCTTGGTGATGAAGATCGCTATTCCCTTCTTTTATAGCCAGTAGCCACCAGCATATTTTTTCAAAACTTTGTTGTTCGACATACTGCACGTCCTTGGAAAAATGTTCAATTTCGACCAACAACATCGGAATAACATCGTTTGTGTCATAAGCGGCATCCAGAATACGGATCAGGTCGCTTTTCTTGATTTCACCATCGTCCGTTATGGTAAATTCATCTGGCAAATGTTGCATTAGCTTGTGGTATAGTTCAACAACCTCTTTGGGTTTATCTTTTTCCTGCTCACCTATAAAATACGAAAGCGGTTTCATACCAAAATGCTCTTTTATATATTCAAAAAAGATCGCCTTAGATTCTTTAGATCCATCCAGCTTAGGCAAATTCATATCCATTTTTGATAAAAAACTTTCCAACAGCTTGCTTGCCTCATCCATATTCTGGTCGCTTTTTTTAGACCATTTGTGATACATTTCTAAAGCCTCATGTGTTGGCTGGCGCAGCGCAAAAGATTGATCACAGACAAATGTAATGGCCTCAGCCACCACCTCCAAACCACTCTCATTCAAAGGATAATCTACAGATTGCTTATCTAAACATGTAGCGATTTCCAAGTATAAATCTGCCACGAGATTACTTACATCAACCATGATCGTAGCATAAGTATGTTTTATTTTATTCATGAGCATCCTGCTCGCCACTATATTTTTCTTGCGGTCAAAATAGGCAAGTTTTTCCGCATAAAATTTATCTTTCAATATTACATCCGTGTAGCACAGCATACGCTCAACAAGTTTTTGAAATTCTTCCCTATTGTAATAACTGGGGTTACGATGGTATTGAGAAGTATGGGGGGTATTATCGACAAAATAATAATCATCTGCATGTATAGCGTCATCAGGTATCGGTTCGACAGGTACAACAACACCCATACAGCGCAAGAGTAAACATTCAATGAGATGCTGAAAGCGTTCTTTGCTCACCGCATAATCCTGCAGCTCATCCAATAGCCGGTCTATCAGATCATGGATATCGCCGTCAAGCTGTGCAACAAAAAAATCTAAGTTTCCAGATACGCTTGTTTTGACTTCCATCGCCATTTCACGCAAAACGGGATATCGATCGGCCATTTCTAAAAAATGGTCTGGTCTAAAAAACAGATCCAAATGGTTGCAGAAGCCATATGGCAATTCATAGATAACCGTATCTTGATTTTGCCAAAATAACCGGGTTTGATCTGTCATCCACAGACTCCGGTTAGCGTCGCCTTCAAAACAACTATAATGATCGTTTGTCATCTGGATATGAAAAGTAACGACAGGTTCAATAGGAGTAGAAAACAGCATTTTTTCACTTTCTGAAACACAGTTTATCAGGCGCATGGATAAGTTACTACCGTAGAAAGAGAAGATGGACAAGTAACCATCTGGCAAACTCAATCTTTCTAAATCAAAAAAGATAATTTTAGGATCAATCTGTAAGTCCAAATTCTCCAGTTCTGAACGAATTTGACGTTCCTGATTTTCACTTACAACGACCTGTAGCAAGGATTGCTGTTCATTTAATTTTTGGCTCATATTTATAAAGGTTTAATACAAGGAAAAAAACAGTTGACAACAAATGTAGAACTGTTGGTGCCATACCTGCATGCAAGCAAGATGCAAAACTATTTTTTATATTTAATATTCGTTGCTAAAACGTGGTTTATTACGTATTCCATCCTTGGTCAGGTACTCTCATAAAAAGGTTCAGGTATTCATCGTTTTATGATAGCTAGAAGTGCAAGCCTACCTTGAAACAAGGATGGGCATCATTAAGCACATATGTCAAGTTAAAATTAGTGATTTATTTTCAAAATAAAATTTTTTTACTTTTAAACGAAATAAAAAACAATATTGAATGGTAAAATGTATACGCAGGCCCTCTACTTCCGAATACGTGAGTCCATTTTTCAGCATCCCATACCTCCCCTATATTTAAACAGTAAACCTTTCCGAAAAAAGGCCCCATAAAAGGCGAAGCAGCAGGGAATTTAACGTTAAAATTTTAAAAAATGATCCCTCTTTTTTTTTTGATCATCCATTTCCATTCATGCAACAGGAAGAGCACTAATTCGCCAAAATATGGCCTAAAGGCAGCAAATTCAACGATAAAAAATAATGTACAAAAAATGTACATTTTAGAAAATACCTATTTTACCCCTTGACTCGTTTCCTAAAAGTGTCGAATTTTATGCAATAAAACCTAAAAAAAAAGTATTATGAAAAAAATCCTGAACAATGCGGGAGTTGCAGCATTTCAAACCGAGTTATTTCAACTTACCCTG
Source organism: Sphingobacterium anhuiense (assembly GCF_042686355.1). Classification (NCBI taxonomy): domain Bacteria; kingdom Pseudomonadati; phylum Bacteroidota; class Sphingobacteriia; order Sphingobacteriales; family Sphingobacteriaceae; genus Sphingobacterium; species Sphingobacterium anhuiense. The sequence continues at coordinate 243,022 of NZ_JBHUPE010000005.1, read as the reverse complement.
GCACAGCGACAAGTGTTGATCGCAGACATCCGTGCCGATTTTGCCCAATTTATGAACACCCATTTCGATTTGCATATCAATCAGATCGTGCAGATCAGCAACATGCCCACCAGCTTTAAAAACACCCTCTCCGAAGGCATCGCCACCACCTGGGAGGCGCAGCTTCATGTCAGTTTTGACAAAGAGACGGTTGCAGCAGATGATAAACCAGGTGTCAAAGACATTATTGTATCGAGCACCCCGCTCCCCACAATCAACAGCAGTACAACAAACAGCACGGTCATTTATCCCTTTATGATTTGGATCAGGTACCGTATCGCAGACTAACAGGAATAAGTATGAAGACCGTGATTATTATTGACCTAATAAACCAATTCAATACCGAATACCTCCTGGGATTCAAGTTAATATATAACCATTATGAAAGATTATAAAAACCAAGTAATTAAACAGTACATTGAAACCAAACTCACCATGACACCCGAAAGACAGGCTTTACTTTTCGAGCGTGTCGCACCCATGTGTCAGATCCAGAAAACCATCAAATACCAAGATCTCGAATCGCCCGGTTCTGCAAACGAGGGCCGTTTATGGCTCTCGACTCAGGCTATGGTGCACAGTTACTATTATAATAAAACCACAGGAGCCACTTATGGCACTCAGATCTGGAAGAAAAATGAAATTATTTTATTTGCTTCAAGCCTACTTCGCGGCGAAGATCGAACCCATTATATCCAGATGCTGGAACCCGGCATTGTGCTATCAATGAGTTACCGCGATGCGCTGACCCTGCGGGAAGAATTTCCGGAAGTATCCGCACATATCGAGCAGATCATTGTACACAATGAGCAGGCCTCACAACATCGGATCTTACTGCTCAACGAACCATCCTGTGAACGGATCGTGAAGTTTGAAGCCGAAAATTCTTTATTCTGCAACATTGCATCGGTCGGAACCAAGGCCATGCATGTCGGCTTAACCCGCCAGGGTTACACAGGACTGAAGAAAAAACTCATGGGAAGATAAAATTCAAAAAACTGTCAAAGATTTTACAAACAAACTGTAAAGTTTTTGACAGTTAAACTGACATTATTTTTAAAAATGTTTGTCTACACAAAGACAGTAAAACTGTCAATCACCTGCTAACCTCCCGATCACATTTCTATCGAACTTAGTATAACCAACGAGTTCAAGGGGAACAGCAATTCATACTCCTGTTTCAGAATGGACCATGAAATAAGCTTAAAGGAGGTTGCCGAAAATCCTATAACAGAGTAGGCATTTATTAAAGTTTAGGCTTTTTGATCTATAAAAGCAGCACGATTATGCCTTGGTATTTATATACGCCTTCACGTCGTTCCAATCCCACCAATCCCAATAACTGGACATTAGTAGGATCTGTTCCACCTTCAACGCCGGGCCCCAATTATTATTTATCAGCCTTACAGGCAAGTGATAATTTAGGTCATCCCATTATTACCAGAGCATTGCAGGGAGAGATAGCGCAGGCGCTACAGAACCGAAGAGATACGACCAATGTACTGTTGTCCCATTTCAAAAGATGATTTCATTGGAAACGGACTCTGCACATCAATAAAAATTTTAAACACCAAATACTTGCACTTTTATATCAAAATACTGTTCAAATTCAATCCCGAAGATGAGGCGTACCGAATCTAATTTTGCTGATACCGCTGCTGGAGCTTTCGGTTGTCTCATGATGTAATTACCAAAGACTTAAGAAGCGTGAATACTTCTTAAGTCTTTGGGATTGCTCATCTAGGTTGAAGATTACTTTTTGATGAGAAAACTAATGCGATACACGATCTTACAGAATCAACTATAAACCACAGGAGTATGCTGAAAATCCTCTAACAGAGTAGGCATTTATTAAAGTTTATGCTTTTTGATTGATAAAAGCGTTAAGATTATGCCTTGGTATGCATTCACTCCTGTTCCACCTTCTTGTGATCCGTGTGATCCAAATAATTATACATTAGTGGGATCTACTCCACCACCATGTCCAGCACCAAATATTTTTCTATGTGCCATACAAGCAATGGATAATATGGGGAAACCTCTTATTGTACCCTGCGCTGAGATTGCATATGCAATTTCAAATAGTATAGATACAGCAAATGTGCAATTGTCCAATGTAAGGAGATGTTAAATTATTTATAAAAATATTATCAATAGGAGTATGCCGAAAATCCTGTAATAGAGTAAGCCTCATTAAAGTTTAAGCTTTTTGATTGATAAAAGCACCACGATTATGCCTTGGTATGTATTTAATCCAATAGATTCCTTTCCACACAATCCATGTGATCCAAACAATTATGTCCTTGTAGGATCTACCCCTCCTTCTTGCCCAGGTCCAAATAATAACCTATGTGCAATACAAGCTGCAGATAATTTAGGAAAACCTAATATTACTCCAGCATTGTGTAATGAAATAGCACTGGCGCTTCTTAATCATATAGACACTGTTAATGTTCTACTGCGTTCTTAAGTATCTTTAAGAGAAATTTATAACAGCAACCACAGCATTGGCCGGAATCCTTTAACAGAGGAGGTAAAAGGATGAAGTCAAAAACAAATTAATCAATTAGTCGGCAACTGATTATATAGTTAAAAACTCTAGATGGGGATTTTGCAGAACTTTTACCCTCATGAAAGGTAACGGGTAGATCCTTCAGGTCCCCATCATTACACACGCTCTGTGTGAACAGAAAATCGTCGCACAATCGGAACTGTAGCGATAAGATCTATGTCATCAATGCTTACTTTGATGCTGCAGGCTTGCCCATTATTGATGAATCCCTGCAGGCTGCCGCCGCATTATCAGGCTGCGACAGTGCACATATTATCCTGGGCAGGAATATTATCAGCAAGGCACCAACAAAGTGTGGTACCACCTCTAAAAAAATCGAAAGGAGCCTGTCGAAAATCCCATAATAGAGTAGACCTAAAACATTTTAAAGTTTAGGCTTTTTGATCTATAAAAGCATCACGATTATGCCTTGGTATTTATATACGCCTTCACGTCGTTCCAATCCCACCAATCCCAATAACTGGACATTAGTGGGATCTGTTCCACCTTCATCGCCGGGCCCAATTATTATTTATCAGCCTTACAGGCAAGTGATAATTTAGGTCATCCCATTATTACCAGAGCATTGCAGGGAGAGATAGCGCAGGCGCTACAGAACCGAAGAGATACGACCAATGTACTGTTGTCCCATTTCAAAAGATGATTTTATTGGAAATGGACACTGCACATCGATAAAAATTTTAAACACCAAATACTTGCACTTTTATATCAAAATACTGTTCAAATTCAATCCCGAAGATGAGGCGTACCGAATCTAATTTTGCTGATACCGCTGCTGGAGCTTTCGGTTTTCTCATGATGTAATTACCAAAGACTTAAGAAGCGTGAATACTTCTTAAGTCTTTGGGATTGCTCATCCAGGTTAAAGATTACTTTTTGATGAGAAAGCTAATGCAATACACGATCTAACAGAATCAACTATAAACCACAGGAGTATGCCGAAAATCCTCTAACAGAGTAGGCATTTATTAAAGTTTATGCTTTTTGATTCATAAAAGCACTTCATGATGCCATGGTACACCTTTACACCAATATTGCCTTCTTGTGATCCTCAGGATCCAACTAATTATACCTTATTGGGAGATTTGCCACCCCAATCTTCTGAATCCAAACTTTTTTTTGCGGCCATACAAGCAGATGACAATTGCGGGCTACCCCATATCGATATGATGTTACGTATGGAAATTATAAATGCCCTAGAACTTGAGATCGACACGATCAATGTCCGATTGGATGATCGTAATAAATGTGCTAATTAGACAACTAACTAACTAACTAACTAACTAACTAACTAACTAACTAACTAACTAACTAACTAACTAACTAACTAACTAACTAACTAACTAACTAACTAACTAACTAACTTTTATGCCTTGGTATTCTTATACACCGATTACATTTCCGGGAGATCTTTGTAACCCTAATAATTACACCTTATTAACAATGCTTCCACCTTCTTGTCCGGGATTAAATAATTACTTATGTGCTATCCAAGCTTACGACAATATGGGATATCCTATTCTTACCCCTGCATTAATATGCGAGATCGCAAATGCGCTACAAAATAGAATGACAGGAATCAACGTACTCTTAAGACCTTAAAGATGAGATGTGTTACTGAAAAATCATTTATTTTATTTAAACATGAAGTTGGGTGGATCCCCTTGCTTATTAGAAATCAACCAGGATATCCCCAGTTCTGAAAGTGCTGGGGATTTTTATTTGATAAAAAAAAGTAGAACAAATCAATAAATTTACGGCACCTCTTCACTTTTTTTCTACATTTCCATAGAGCGTCTTTCAGCCAGTTCAAGATTTCAAGCTCAATAATATCATGTGGACTCGAAAAAAACAAAAGCAGAAACTTATTCCATACCAGTAAGACAACTGAAAAGTTGTTTAAGCATGTAAAATCATAAACAGATTTTTAACAAAAAATAGGGTTGAAATTTTTAAACTTTTCTGCTCGAGTTATTACTTTCTATATCCCACAATGGCTATACCAAACTAGAATACGTTTCCTTAAATTTCTCGTTAAAAAGAAATTTATTTAGAAGAAATCCCCTTATATATTGAGAAACAACAAATAGTGCAATTTATTGACAATAAAACTGTCTTTAGTTAAACATTTTTACTGATAAAATTTCAACTACAAAACTGTCAAATAGTTGATAACCCTTCCCTCACTTTTCTGGCGAAATTAGTCTTAGTTAGTTCACAGATAAAAACTACAATTATGATTGCGACTATTATTACATATGCTATTGTTCTGTTGTTTGTCCTGCTTTGGGCTTACACATCCATACCGAAGTTTTTCAAGATGAAATACTTTCACGATATACTAGGTTCACAGGCAATCCCCAAGTGGAGCGTACCGATCCTGACTTTGCTGATACCGCTGCTGGAGCTTTCGGTTGTCTTCATGTTGCTTTTCCCGGAGACCAGATTGTTAGGCCTCTACTTTTCATTCGCACTGATGTTGATTTTTACAGTCTACGTCTCCGGGATTATTTTTCAGGTCTATGAACGTTATCCCTGCCCATGCGGCGGCATGTTTAAACACATGACCTGGCGGAAACATTTAAAAGTCAACATCTGGTTAACAGGTATCGCGCTTGTGGGCGTATTAATGATGCAGTTTAATTTATTTAAATAACTAAAGTTTACGCTTTTTGATCTATAAAAGCAACCCGATTATGCCTTGGTATACATTCACCCCCTGCTGTTCAAAGGATGGAAATCCGAAGGACGAAAACCAGTACACATTATACGGCAATCATCCGCCATACTGTGAGGGCCACCTGATGGTCTGCGCCATACAAGCGATGGATCACCATAAAAAGCCCCATATCACCTGCGATCTGGAAGCCGAGATCTGCTGTGCATTGGAAAATCAAACCAGCACAACAAATGTACTGCTCAAAGGAAGCCATTGCAAAGAATGTGATTAGAAAATCATAATGTTCATAGTGTTCTAATTTTAGGTGCATGCTGTAGGCCCGGCCACTTGCCCATAAGAGTAAATGCTGGTACGGGCTTACCATCGCCTCAAAACAAGAAATGGTAGCGATAAAAAGGGGAAAGCTGAAAACCCTGTAAGCGAGTAAGCAAGAAAAGGAATTTAGGTTCATTCAAAGCAAAGCAAGATGAGAATATGGTATCTCTTTACACCCAGACAAGGTACGCGCTTGGATCCTACCGATCCCCGGCAGTACACACGGTATGTAGTCGGCAAAAAATCGCCCTCCAACCGGGACTGTTCAGACAAGATCTACGCCATCAAAGCCTGCTTTGATGCAGCCGGATTGCCCATCATTGATGAGTCGCTACAAAAAGAAATGTCAGCGGCGGTATTATCGGGATGCGACAGTGAAAACATCATTCTAAGACAGGAATATTTCCTGCAGGAGGGTACCAATAAGATTTGGTACCACCTATAAAAAAGAATAAAGGAGAACGCCGAAAATCCAAAACAGAGTAGGTAGAAAAAATTAAAGTTTATGCTTTTTGATGTATAAAAGCACCACAATTATGCCTTGGTATTCATATACTGGAGGGGACATATGTAGCCCAAACAGTTACACTCTTGTAGGGAGCACGCCCCCCTTTTGCCCTAGTCCAAATATCCATCTCTGTGCTATTCAAGCAAGTGATAATATGGGATCACCTATAATTACATTGGGTTTAGTGTGCCAGATAGCAAATGCACTTCAAACCAGCACGGAAAGTACAAATGTTCTTTTAAAGCCATAGTTATAACTATAAATGATTAGAGCAAAACTTTCTAAAAAATAAGGAGCATGTCGAAAATCCTAAACAGAGTAGACTAAAAGAAATTAAAGTTTATGCTTTTTGATGTATAAAAGCGCTACAATTATGCCTTGGTATCAATTTATTCCACCAGGAATTGGGACAGAAGATCCATCTGATCCTAATCAATATACATTAGTTGGAATGAGCCCTCCCACGTGTCTAGGAGGTTGTAAGGTTTGTGCGATACAAGCTATGGACAATATGGGGAAACCTATATTCACAATCCCGCTGTATCGAGAGATCATTCGAGCACAGCATAATGGCACAGCAAGTGCAAATGTATTACTCAAACCTTAGTAAAAAACCGATAAATGAAACTTGATTAGGGACGAAGCTGAAAATCCTGTTATAGAGTAAGCAAAACATAAAGTTTAGTCATGCTAAGCTAAATAAAGAGAATATTATGCCTTGGTTTTTATTTACACCGCCATCAGAGGGAATTAAAGATCCTGCGGAATCCAACCAATATATTAGATACAATGGCGAAAGTAAGCCAATACAACAAGGGTCTTTAGTTAAAAGTCATGTTTACGCAATCCATGCAATTAGTGATGAGAATCTGCCAGTAATTACGGATGAACTGATAAAAGAAATGTACAACGCTATTATGTTGAAAAAAGACACTGAAAATATTCTACTGCAACGCGGTAAAAATAGTATCAAAGAAATCCTGAAAAACTTATAGTCTTTCAGGTAGTCTGGCCAGACAAAAGGAGAAAGCTGAAAATCCTTGATCGAGTAAGCAAAGGGCGATGCTGAAAACCCTACAATCGAGTAAGCACAATTATAAAGTTTATGCTTTTTGATCTATAAAAGCACTAAAATTATGCCTTGGTATTCATTCACCCCCGGAGCGGCAAGCCCACAAGATCCATCAGAACCTAATCAATACACACTTGTAGGAAGCAATCCTCCCTCATGTGCCTCACCTAAAATAAAAGTATGTGCGATTCAGGCGTCTGATAACTCGGGGCACCCAATATTTACAACAAACTTATATCGTGAAATCATTCGCGCACAGCATAATCAGTTAGAAAGTACAAACGTACTGCTGAGACCTGCGTAGTGATTTGGGAAAACGTATAATTTAATGAACGGTACAAATTTATAGTGCGCCGTCAAAATCAATACCTTTGATTCTGTTGTTCTGAATAGTAGAAGATGAATTAAATTGACTGATGTCACCCTGCCCTCGAGCAGTTCAAAAGTACCTGTAGAAAAAATTCTACAGGTATTTGTTATTAACCTATTGAAAAAAAATGCTTAAATGAAATTATTCTAAAATATATAGATTAAAATAATGAATTAATAGCAACGCTATATTGATCAAAGTAAGGAACATTCGGATTCCCATACGATCCCACAATAGCAAAATCTACAGTTTTAAACCTAAAATATCTTGCATTTAATGAATATGTTAAAAGCAAACTCTGGTCTGCAGCATTTCTTATTTCAAAAACAATCTCATCTGCAATTGCACTAACAACTTTAAAATTACTAAATTTTTGATAATCAAGATCACTAACTTCATTCGTATTTTTATTTTTTATATTAATATTTATTTTTGGTCCATTATAAGACAGGTTAATAAAACGAATATTAATCATACTATCTTGAGCTGTAAGTTTCTTTCGAACATCAAGAGGAACATAGATGGGTAAATTTACCTCTTTTCGGAATAATGTATCAACCTTCGTAGCTGTACCCGTTAAATAAAGAGTATAGAAATTATTGTTTTGGAAGGTCACATGATTTCTATAAAATATTTTGGTGGTATCCGCCAACTGTACCGCCTTGACGATATTTACTCCAGAGGGAGTAAGAAAGGGAATCATAGTGAGGCGATTAAACGAGAACTGAGCATCGGGTATACTACTCCAGCTCTTATCTTGTGGAGATACACTCACCTTGATATTTCCTCCTTCAACAATACCATTGAATACCATAACTTTCGCCAATGGGACATTCTTTGGATGTAGATCATCTCGCTTGCAGGCAAACAGCAGCACTACGAATAGAAAAAGGATGCTATATTTTATATAGTATATTTTCATTTTCTTCATTTTTAATTAATGTTTGAATCACTAAACTACCTTGGATTTTGAGCCATATCGGTTAAATTGATTTCCTCTCTGGTAGGAATCAGCATTACATATCTTAGATCATCTGGTTTTAAGGGTGTATAAATCAGATTGTTCATATTGCGATGTAATGTCTTAGCAAAACGAGCATCTTGGTTTAAGCGCCTCAAATCTGTCCAACGAAGTCCTCGAAATAACAATTCTTTACGACGTTCCTCTAAAATTTGCTTCAATGCATCCTCAGCACTTGTTGCTGTCCTGTTCACATAAGGAGGTTTCATGCGCTTTGCCATAAGTGTATTCAGATCCGCCATGGCCGATCCCGTTTGACCGGCACGCGCCCGGCATTCGGCACGAATAAGATATAGCTCATTGGTCGCAAAACCAACAAACAAATTAGGGCTCTCCCTATTCGGATCAGTTCCATCATAATTCCCGATAAAAGCATGGCCTGGTTCCCCCGTATAAGGATCAAAAGACATGGTAAAAAATACGGTCTTTCTACAATCACCCGATAAATAAGAATCATACAAATCAGAATCAACCATAGCCTGATCATAGCTCAATTGTGTAAAGCCTGTTGTTGCTTGGAAGATCACCTCCGCATTAAACCTTAAAAAACGCTTAAATCCATTCGGATTTACCGTTGTGGCCGTTGCCGGATTACTTGTGACATTGTAATCTATTAAAATACTTTGCATTTTTAGACATTCATCGGCCATTTTTTCAGCATTACCGTAATCTTCCATCGCCAAATAAGTTCGTGCTAATGCAGCATATCCTGCAGCTTTAGATGGTCTTGATTTAACCGGTACATCTTTCGACAATAGCGCTACTGCTTCTGTTAAATCCTGTGTGATCCGATCATATAATTTTTTTACGGTACCTCGCGTAACGGGTTCTTTAGGGTCCGGTGTCATACGCAGTGGAATACCCAGATCAGCATTTGCAGTTTCGGCTATGTAAGGTTTACAGAACAATTGAGCCAGATTATAAAAGGCAAAGGCCCGATAAAACAAAGCTGAGCCTTTTATACTGTTATAATCACGGTCTGAGGATGAAAATTTTTCCAATACCTGCAACACCATATTCGCACTATAGATCACATTATAACCGTTTTGCCACTGCTCAACGTGCTCACCGGCCGGATTCCAAAGATAATTATCTTTATCTTCTGGTGTTTCACTAAAATATATCAAATCTCTATAGACATTATCCGAGAAAAAAAAATTATCTGCAGCAGCTTCCCCATGATCCGGATAGCCTGCATTCATACGGGCATAATCATCTAACATGGCTTGACAATCGGCTAATGTATGTGGTACAGCCATTGTAAGATCAGGCTTTTGATCCAGAAAACCTTTCTTGCAACTGCTCAGCGCAAGGAACAAAAAAGTGATAAATATAATTTTATAATATATCATAATTCATGTAATTTAATTCATTAAAAGGTAGCATTCACACCAATTGTTATTGCTTTTGGGGTCGGCGGAGCCAAAAACCGATCCGGATCTATGCCAAAGCGATTAGCTCGCCAGATAATGCCTAGATTATTGACATTACAATACAACTGCAAACTTCGAAATAATTTATTCATATTTGGAAAACGATAATCGACTCGGATATCTTCTAAACGGATATGATCCCCACTGATAACTCGCGCAGAAGATTTAGCATAAAATTCATCTCGAAGCGCATCCCCGGGAAACACCATGGAAGGTACATTTGTGATCTTCTCATCACCAGGTTTTTGCCAGCGATTCGCATACTCTGCAGTAGGCAATGTCTCCGGACTGGTCAAGCCATAGGTATTAAAAGGGCTTGGTTTTATAATTTTAAATTTAAATTTATAAAATATATTAGCAGATAAGGATATTGATTTCCAAGTAAAGGTATTGCGAAACGTACCAAAATATGCAGGAAAGATAGAACCATAGTCATCTAGATCCTTGAGCTTACTACTATTTAATATTTCCGCGTAGTTTTTTGTCAGATTGCCGTTAGTATCATATCCAAGCGGATCTCCTGTCTGTGGATCTAGACCGGCAAATTTATAAGTCCATAGGTTAAAAGGCGCATACCCTTCTCTATAAGTAGATCGGATATTTGAACCACTTGTAGGAACATACCAAAATGAATCCTCACTCATAGAAAGCAGGTATTTAGTGACAATTGTTTTTGAATAACTCAACAAGAAATCGGTTATCCACTTGAATTGTTTATATTGCACATTCACGGATTTTAGATTCATTTCTATACCCCTTGTATTTAGCGATCCACTATTATAGAACAGTTGCTGAAAACCACTGCTTATGGGAACAGGTGTTGGAGCGATCAACTGATTAGAGTTTTTATTAAACCATTCAATCGTTCCGGATAAGCGGTTATTTTTAAAGGCAAAATCCACACCCAGATTAAGGATCCCCGAACGCTCAGGCAATAAACCAGGATTAGGAGGAGAGGATACCGTAGCATAAGTACGTCCTGTAATCTCATTGGGTTTATTGACATAAACTATCGTTGGGTATGCCGAAACCGAATTATTGACATTGCCTAAATAGCCGAATGTCGCCCGAAATTTCAACAACTCTAACACATTGCGATGAAAGAATGCTTCTTCACTCAAATTCCAAGCAGTACCAAAGGACCATGTAGGTTTTATACGTTGACTCGCCTCCATACCAAAGATATTACCCGCATCATTACGCCCACTTATGGTTAAAAAATAACGCTTGCTAAAATTATAGGCTGCATTCATAAATATGCTAGTTGTTCTGTTAAAATAGGATGGCTGAATGTTTAAAACACGTTGTATCTTTTCTGAAGATAAACCATTTAAAGTAGGTAAATTGGTATCATAGGTAATGGGTGTAAAACTCATCGGGTCGGCATTATACCCCAACAAAGAGTAATAAGGTGGTCCGAAAATTCGAGCTTCGCTTCGTTCTGCACCAATTAAGGCATTGACCTGATGCTTATCTTTAAAAGTTCGATCAAAATTTAACTGACCACGCAACATATATGATACCCGATTAATGTTTTGTTGCTCAATACCATCTCCAATAGGCACTTGAAAGGTGACGGGGGTATTGATATCGTCCTCATCATATAAAGCAAACCTATTGATATAATCTCGCATATAATAGGAGTTTCTATCTACAAAACGTGTTGTGATTTCACTATTTTTACTGTATTGATAATTGATCTGGGTTGCAAAACCGAAGGGAAGTTTATACGATGCATTGAGATTAAGTAAGATTTCATGGGCATCACTTTCACTGTAATTGGTATTAATATCATTCAAGGGATAATAAGTCCAATCCAACAACCTTCCATTTCCTACAGTTTTCCGATAACCATGCTTTAGATTCGCACCAAAAAATTGCGGATTAATTACCTCAAGAGGATTTCCTTGCTCGTCGGCCAGACGAACATATGGTTGATTTGGCAAGTGCTCGATCACTCTTTGAGGGTTGCCATCAAAGATTGTTGGTGAATGGTACAGAGTATTATTATAGTAAAGATTACTATTCACCTCCAAGTTCTTGAACGGTCTTAACGTCATGGCATTGCGTAGGTTTTTACGCGTATTATAAACATTCACCTCATTTCCGACATTATGATCATAGCCTCCAGAGATATAATAACTGAATTGCCTTCCACCACCATTCAAATTCATCGAATATTGTTGCAATATACCTTTGCGATACAGATATTTGGAAATATCCTTCCGAGAATCATAATTGCGATACGCATCAATCTCGACATCAATAGCCGCACGTCCTGCAATATCGTTCTGTGGTAATGCCCTTTGTTTTGCTAAGAGATCTACTACTGGACTGACAGTTGAATAGAAATTTGCTAATGGATTATTGTATACTCCTCGATCGAAATTAACTTTTTCAATATCAATAAAATCCGAACTGCTCATGACAGGGGTATAAAATAAATTCAACCGCTCCCGAATAGTGACATTACTGTTAAACGATATGCGCATCGGCTGATCCAGCTTTCCTTTTTTAGTTGTAATTACAATAACTCCATTTGCAGAACGGGTTCCCCAGATCGAAGCAGCTGCGGCATCTTTCAATAACGTCACACTTTCTACATCATTGGGATTGAGCTGATTGATATCACCTTCATAAGGGAAGTTATCTAAAATGATTAGCGGAAATATTCCGGGTGTGCCTGCATTAAAAGTTGTAGACTTATCTAAAGTACTAATCCCCCTCATGGTAAAAGTATTTAAAGGTGTTATTTTCCTAGTGCCTGCAATGGTATTGCTACTTTCCTTCATTGGAAAATAATATTCAGTCTTGGTATCAAAAGTTGTTCCTGTTGTAACTCCTTTTAATCTACCGATCACATCGGGCCCTACATTCCGGTTGAATAATTCATTATTCACATACTCAAAGGATCCTGTTGCTCGTTCCTTGGGAATAGTGTAGTAACCCGTACTGACAACATTAGCTTCTTCCAATGTATTTTCAGACTGTCGCATAATCACGTCCAGAAAAGCTTCTACATCTGATATCTTTATCTTTCGGGTGTCATAACCCATATAGGTAATGCGAATGGTCGCATTTTTAATTACATTTTCTAGTGTAAACATACCAAAAATATCCGTTTGGGTACGCTGACTCGTTCCTTCCACAGATACCGTAGCACTTTGCAGAGGTTTTCGATTTTCATCCAGTACCTTACCTTGAACCGTACGCTGTTGTTCTGTATCATCATTCGAATATTTTTTCGAATTAATAACAACCGTTTTATCAGAGATCGTATACGTAAAAGATTGGTCTCCAAACAAATGATTTAATACCATAGAAAGTTCCTGATTTTTGGCTTCAATATTGACTTTTCGGACATCTGCCTTCAAGTCCGTCCCATAAAGAAAATCGTAATCGGTCTGCTGTTTCAATATACTAATAACCCGCTCTAGTGAAATATTCCGCTCGGAAAGGGTAACTTTTTGCCCATAGGTATCTGCATTTGCATGCAAACAACCGATAAGCAGTAAAAATGTCGTTATTTTCATAACAAGCATACTATGGGGTGAAATCCAGCGATGCCGTCCCCCTTGTTTAAAATAAAAATAATCCATACTTTTGGGTTAGTTGGGTTTAATAGGTAAATTTCAAATTGATTGCTTTTGTGAACCCGGCTATTTAGCCATGCCTATGCGCGAACATAGCGTGGCTTTTTTGCCTATAGACTATCAGTCGGATCGGAAAATAAGTGGTTGCTCCATTTTTAGTTTGTTTTAGTGGTTAGTATTTATAAGTTCCGATAGCAGAACTTATCCCTAATGTAAAAGACATAAATATTATTACGTTCCTCCAAAGCGCGACAAGTTGTACTTAACTGTCAGTAGCGCATAACGTCCGATCCGGTTAAAGCTGCGCTGTGTAACAGCATTCGAGCTAACCATCAGGGCGACAGCTTGCTGTTGATCCAAGAGGTCATAAACTTGCACTTGTACACTGAGTTCTTTTCGCTTTGTTAAATAAAGCTCCATAAAAGCATTGACCAAAATTGGATTTTTGATCGGGATGCTATACCCGCTGTTGATCCGATAACTGCCATCGCCTCCTGCAATCAACCAAGGGAAAATCGTCCAACGCGCATGACCACTTATTTCCCAAGTTGCGATACGATTTTGCAAAACTGAATTCACTCCAGCAGTACTCTTAGTCGCATAATAATTGAAATTTAAGGTACTTCGCAATTTTTCTTTATTGCATGACAACGAAAGGTGCTGACTGAAATAAAGCGTTTTGTTTGCTCCTTTTATACCGTCCAGATAGTTCACAGTATGATTCGTACTCATTTGTGTTGCCCAGCGGAATTGATAGAATTTTGCAAAAGGTAGCGTCATGTCGTAGTTTACACCCAAATTGTATGATCCATCTACATTGACATAATGGATCTCTTGACGCAATGTCCCCAAAGTATCGGGCAAAAGTAAAATATTGGTCGTGACTTGATCTTGTAGCAACGATCCATTAAAAGAAAGATTATAGGTTTTACCCTTTGCAGGCTCTAATTGAGCGAGGTTGACACTTAGCCCATGATTTTTACTGGGTTTTAAATCGGGATTGCCTACCGTGATCTGTTGGAGATTGCGCATATCTCTTATGGGCATCAATTGATCGCTAGCTGGTGCGGTAACAGTACCTGTATAATTGATCTGGATGCTGTTTTTTAACGAAGGGGAATAACGCATACTGGCTATAGGTAAGATACTGAACATAGGATAGTCCACCTTTTTATGCTGTACTCGCTCATCCATCCGCATAAGAGCAGGCTGGAGACTGAGACCTAAACTATACTGCAATTTGGGCGATGCTACACGATAACTCATATCCAGCTGCTGCGTGTTGAATAAGCTGTTATAGTTATTACTCAGTGAATCGATGCGCATTAATAAATCTTCTTGCTTAACATGCGTTTCTCTGTGCTGTTGATCATTACGCAGAGAAAGGCTATAGCCCAGATCTATACTGCGCTTGGTTGTCTCTGTGGCATGATCATTTAAGGGTTCTACATATTTAGCAGTGAAACCCAGATTCGTTAGCTCTTTCTTTTCCTGCAACAAACGCATATTGATCGAATCTTTCAAAAAACTGCCTATATGCTGATCGTAAAAACGGAGCTGATCCTGAATATGGCTCTCCGCTGTTACTCCTTGTGCAGAACCAGATAAATTGGCGCTTAAGCTTCGTCCCAGCTTGCTCATATTCCGGCTCCAGGAGAGTGCAATATTTCCCGTGTTATTTTTAGAGTCGCTCTGAATCGTATGATCCAGATCCTGCACAATCACACCCGTCTGTTTCGAAATATTGTGATTTTCGGATGAACCTGTATTTTTTTGTCCCGACACCTGCAAACTCAGGAAATCTTTTTTTCTGCGGGACTGCAAATTTAACTGTATTTGATGACCTTGATTGTCGTTACTATTGCTTTGTTGCATACGGTTAAACAAGGTGCCCTGGCTGGTCACACTTTCGACATAAGTTTCAGATTCGCCTGTACTTTTTAATGCGTTATACCCATAATTGCCATAGTAATTGATCTGATCGGATGAATACCGATAATTAGTCCCGGCATTTGTACTGCGCTGCCTACCCTCAGCTGTTCGGTTATTATTTTGATTTGCATAGGCACTGAGCTGATGGACATCCAGCCAGACATTACCTTGCAGTCCCACGCTCCATAATCCTTGCGTACTGGCTGAAACTTCATTACTGCCAAAAACACCTTTGCTTTGTCCATCCTTAATGACCAGGTTAAGCATTTTCTGAGTTTTCCCCACTTTGATCCCCGTAAAATTGGCCTGATCGCCATAGTCATCGATAACCTGCAATTTGGCAACGATACCAGCAGGAAGCTGTTTCAAAAAATCTTTCAGATTATTGGTAAAAAAATCTTTCCCATTAACCCGTAACTTGTACATAGACTCCCCCATCGCTGTCACATTGCCCGTGGCATCAATCTGCAATCCCGGCAATTGGCGTAAGAGATCTTCTAAGCGGTCATGTTCGCCGACTTGATATGCTGATGCCGTGAATTCGATCGTATCTGTTGAAATTCGAATAGGACTAGGTACTTTGATCGCAACTTCCTGCAAGCGTTGAGACTGGATACGTAGGACAATAGCTGGTAATTCATAAATAACATCTTCACCTATATAATTCAATTTCTTTTTGTAAGTTTCATAACCAAGGCTACTAAGAATAAGGCTCAAATTTCCTCTTTGAAGTGAACGAAAAGAAAAGTTTCCATTCTTGTCAGTTCCGCTACTCAAACTATCATTATCAGTATAAACACGAACAGATACACCTGCAATTCCTCTTTGAAGTGAATCCAGCACACGACCCCGTAGTTCAAAATCTTGTGCAAATGAATAACTAAAGAAATATACCTGGAATAAGATAAAGCAAAACAATAAATATCTATTCATGTGCTATAAAAAAAGCCGCAAAGCAATGTTACTTTGCGGCTTAGTAAAAAATAAAAAATCTACATTTTATTGGTCCTGCTATTTAAAGCTACTATTTCGCATCAGAGATCACTAAAACTTCAATTTCACGCTCGGCCTCAATTAAATCCAAGCCATGACGTTGAATTTCTTTACGTAAACCAGCTATGGTTCCATCATCTGGTTCCATGCGTAATCCGCCATCGAAACCAGTTTCATTGATTGCAGGTGGATACTTATGTGTCATATCTAAGCGCATAATTACTAATCCTTCAATAGGTTTTCCTCCCGATTCTACTGCGAGCGTATCCATAATAGGTTTATCGGTTTTAACAAAGACCAAACATTTCACTTTACGCATTTCATAACGGCCATTGATCTTGAGTCTGGTATTCAAATCTTCTAACGCTAATTTGGACATTTCAGTTTGTTTAACAGTACCAGACTTTACCATTTCATAGTTTAATAGATTCTTTTTATTCCAATCGGTTTGTTCACCGTATTCCTCTTTATACAAATAGCGAGAGGGATTCTTGACCTCTAATGCTACACGAGCAGGATGCAAGCTATAGGTAATCTCATCTGGCTTTGTGTTATAAAGTAACATCTGATAAGTATCAAAAATGGATTGATTATAAATTGCTATGCGACTTTGATTATGCACCTTATCTTGTATGTAATTGATACCACCTAATGAAGGAACGGAAGTAGCCTGTCCTGCCAAAACCGAATAGCCAAAATCGGGTGAATCAGCGCCTTCTTGCCATAAGGGATTTACGGTAACAAATGGAATAGTAGTATCAAACCGTTCTGTTTTTAAAATCCAATCTACCTGTTTACCATGCAATAGTGTTTGAATATTTCCAGCAGTAATATATTCTCCTCCAGTGATAGCCACTACTTTTCCCTTATAGATCCACACCACATGCGGATTGGTTTCATAACGAAAATAGGTACGAAGTGCACGGTCATCAACCACGGATGCACGATTAACAGGTGGCTTATGTTCTGTTAAAAAACGATTGGTTTTAAAAAATTTTGTGATCATTTCTTCAGGTTGCCAGGTTACAGATAGCAATTTGATTTGATCACCAAAAACCTTTTGTAAGGAATCTAATTTGGGCATACTCGCAATACAGGTACCACAATATATATCCCAAAAATCCAACACCAATAATTTATCCTTATAATCTGAAGTGCGTATCGAGCGTTTGTCATTATTGATAATATTGTCGATCAGAATATCGGGCACCTGATCACCGATTTTGAGTTCCGCGATACCGGGTACAAGTGGCGGTCTGCCGTATTTGTCTTTTTCCTGCGCGTGTACAGATGTTGTTAAAAATAGTAAAAAACAAAAAAACGTTGTCAATTTCATAATGAATCCTTAATGTAAGTTTATACTTAAAGGTTCCTTTGAAACAGGGCATCCCTAGAGATCCCAGTAAAAAAATGTTTGTTTCATATGAAGCGGAACGTGTACTCATGTTTTAACAAAAAAAACCGCAAAGCAATTATACTTTGCGGCTACCAAAAATCTACCTATGTGCGATCTTATATTGGTCTTTCCTAATAATATGTTCCTTTGAACCGCAACATCCCTAGCGGTTTAGCTAAAATAAACGTCAAACTTGAAGTCCTTTTGCTAACCATAAACGCTCCATCAAAAAACCGTAAGCACCTCGCGCACCTACGGTTTCATTACAAAGCTACACTCAAACAGTATTTTGATCGAAAGGCATCGCTATAAAAATGCTTACTGTGTTTTTAAAAACCGTAAGAGGTTTCCCTCCTACGGTCTTATTTAAATAAGCAAAAGTATTCACGTTCCTGTTCTCGTTTCTTATTTAAGGTTTCATGACCACTAAATTATTACCCTCCCGTTTAAAACTGACCAGACCGGTCTGCTCCAATTTGCTCAGCAGCGTAGACAAATGTTCAAACCGGGATACTGATCCATTCAGCCGCACATCTTGTACAGAATCCTGAAACACAACATTGACTTTATACCAACGGGATATCTGCTGCATAACGGATACCATGGGTTCATTGTTAAAAATAAACTTACCATCTTTCCAAAGCTGCTGATTGCCTTCATCCAAGTTCTTGACCTGTATGCCCGTACCCGATAGCTGTGCCTGCTGTCCCGCCCGAAGCATAACTTCTTCCTTGGAGAGTCTGTCGGTCAATTTGACCTTTCCTTCCAACAGTGTAGTTTTCACCGTAGCATCTTCGGTATAGGCACTGACATTGAAATGTGTGCCCAGCACCTCCAGCTGCTGCCGACCCGAAGACAGCACAAACGGATGCTCCTTGTCTGGACTGACTTCAAAATAGGCCTCACCATAACTTAGCTGTACTGTCCTACGGCCTGTAGCAGAAAAGTTGGTGGGATAACGAAAGGAGGAAGCGGCATTGAGCCAAACGCGGGTGCCATCGGGCAATACAACTTGATACTGTCCGCCCTGAGGTGTCTCAATAGTGTTATAAGCAATGACACCCTTGGGATCAGCCTTTGCGCTACTACTGACATGGTAGACCAATTGTCCGTCGGTTGTCTTGGAGATGACTACGCCTTCCTGAAGGGCGAGTCTTCCACTGTCTGCGACATCCGACAATTGAACACGTCTACCATCGGAAAGTATCAAGGTTGCCTGATTTCCCCCCGGAGCAATATCTGCTGTACCGCTATTGGTAATTACTAATTCTTGGTCTTGTTCCTTAGTGCTATACACATAGATACCAACTCCGATGTTTAAAACAACAAATGCTGCAGCTACCATACGGAGCCAATGACCGCTTCTCCTCTTTCGATTAATATTCTTTTCTATAACTTGATACATGCGGTCACGAAGTTCTTCTTCCGTGGTCGCATAGTTTGCTCCAATGAAGACCGGATTGTCTAATCCGTGACGATACCATTGATTGAGCTCGAGT
Source organism: Sphingobacterium anhuiense (assembly GCF_042686355.1). Classification (NCBI taxonomy): domain Bacteria; kingdom Pseudomonadati; phylum Bacteroidota; class Sphingobacteriia; order Sphingobacteriales; family Sphingobacteriaceae; genus Sphingobacterium; species Sphingobacterium anhuiense. The sequence continues at coordinate 223,599 of NZ_JBHUPE010000005.1, read as the reverse complement.
CCCTCTTCGGGGCTGATCGTATTGTTCAACCATTTATAAGCTAGATACTCGATGCGTTTATTTTCCATATCAATTTTGTTGCACGGCTTTACTTAAGGTTCCAAATCGGAAAGCTTTCCCTAACCGAAGGATCAAAATTTCTTTCGGACGAAGCTTTACACCTCCCTGAAGCTCTTTTATATATTTTTTCTTCTTCATTACTGCACACAGCTTCTGTTCTACTATCATAGGGTGAGAAAAAATGTTTTTAATCCTGTCCGGATAAATTTCAACGCTTTGGTGATATAGTACTCAATGGTTTTCTCCGACAGTTCGAGTGCGGATGCGATATCTTTATGGCTGCGCCCCTCTAGACGGCTCATCTCATAGACCAGGCGGCATTTCTCAGGTAACGCCTCAACCAAAAACTGGAGCCTTTGATTGACTTCATGAAATTCGAGCCACTGCTGTGTAGAATCGTCCGAAAGCTCGGAGAGTACAGATTCAGCAGCGATATCACTGAAATGCTTGTGCTTATACCGCGCATTGAGGCACTTAAGTACCCGATACTTGACAGCAACGGCTAAGTACGAACTGAAAGAAGAATGGATCTCCAGTTCCTCCCGCCGGTTCCAGATGCTGACAAAGACCTGTTGCACAATGTCTTCGGCTTCTTCTAGATTGTTGAGCTTATTGGCCGCCGCTGTATACAGTTTCTTCCAATAGCGATCGTACAATACCGTAAACGCTTGATTGCTGCCGGTCTGCAACATATGAAGGAGTTCTTCATCCGTAAGGATACTTATCTTAACGTCTATCATGGGTCAATAACTAGTTCATTACCAATACCATTACTATAAAGTTACCTATAATGGCTATAAAAATATACGCCTGGCCTTTCCCATTCTCGTCAAAAGTGTTAAACACAACACGAAACAGTGGAAAGGCACACAGACAGTAAAATGTGTAATGACAACCTTCATAAAATTTTGTGTGCTACTAAGAGCCTGGTTTACGGTATGGTGCCAAAGTAACATTCGTGCTGTCGCACGGAGCTAATGGTAAGAATGATCTACCTTACCAAATTTTGTATCCACAGGTATATAGAAGTAGGTTCCCCGAGGAGAGGCAATCCCTAGTCTATTTTGGAAATATTATTTAAAAAGTTTTAGAGGAATTAATAAAGAAATATAAATGGTTCTGAAGCTTATCAAGAAAAATTATATCATGTATCCCTTTCCGATATATTTTCCCTATCACTAAAGCTATTGGAGGTGTTTGTACTGGCGTATTTTTATAAATTCTGACAAACGTAGGGTAAGGTATTGATTATATTTTCTTGAAAATAAAGCAACCTGCTTCTGAGGGATGATCTAAGACCATCGTATCTTTATCTTCTTTCCATATCAGGTGGATGATCATAAAATCACCAGCTGCGGCTCCCGTAAAAAATATAGCAAAGATTAACAAGAACACATTACCTGTAAAAATTGCGATAAAGGCCGGGAGTACTCCTAAAATAATGGCTGGCATAATAGCTCCCACTATATACTGTCTAACTCTTAAAGGTTCTTTGCAGTGGCAATAGGGTGTTAACATCTTTAATAAGATTCCAAACTTTATGGATTTAAATCCATGCTTCGCGAAAAGAGCAAAAGTAACGCCGTGAATTAATTCATGTACAACTATTCCAGCAAGTAGAACGATTACAACAGCTATCGGAAAGAGGGGGTTTTCTCTAAAACTATTCACAAATACTCCAATAAAATCCAGTTCACCCCATATCAAATAAAAGGGAAGACCATATACTAAAATGATGGGTATGAATAAGAGCAGAGAAAAAATATTTGCCTTAGCTAAATCAATAGTTCTAATCTCCTTTATATAATTTTCTAATAAATTTTGTTCCATATACTTACTTCGTTAATTACGTACTTTCATTTATATAAAATGAAATAAAAGTCCACCACAACAGTACTCAATCCTATAAATTGCAAATATTGAAATTGTTGCTATTATAATATAATATAATTAAAGCAAATTTTGAAAATTTAGAATAAATATTATAAATATGAATTGTACAAAGAATAACGTTTTATAATTTCTATATATTTGGGTAAAATATATTTTCATCATAATATTTTACAAATAATTCACTTACATTCACGCACTTAATTTGAAAAATCACTTCTTATATCAAAAGTATAAACAAGTAGTAATTATTTAAAATATTTTAAATTCTTAATCTTAATTTTACTAGACTTTTCTGTAAATGTAGTATCTGTTTCAAATTGAAAATATTTTGTCCTTGTTGATTTCACAATATAACCTTCGTCAAAAGCTAATGTAATATTTTCATTGTAAACATTTTCAAAATCAAAACCTTGATAAATGTCTAGGCCTTGTTGTTCTTGAACTTTTCTTAATTTACCAGAGGAATTTAAAATAATCTCATCACTTCTTGAAAATACATTTAAATCAAATACAGTGTAATCATTTGATTTTCTAAGCAAATAAGGTAAGAAAAACAATGAATCTCTAAGTTGTAAACCAATATAAGTAGTATCATTTTGGACCGAAAGAAAGTATTTTTCAATATCCGTTGTGTCCTGTTGCGATGCATAATATCTATTTACCAAGTATATATTATTAAAATTCGTCTCACAGTACTTATATACAACCTCTAATTTTTTCATTTTCACATCCTTTAACTTCACTACTCTTATATTTGAAGAATTACAACTGTGAAAAAAATTACTAATTGTCAGAATTAACAGTGTTATGATTTGACTCCCTCTATTCATTTTCAGTATTGTTAAAAATTTTACTGTCACCATACCAACCTTTTAAACTTCTACAGCTTTTTTTTCAAATTAGATTCACTTACTTGACCATTAACATATCAGAGACTTCCATCAGGATTAAGTACATCTTTTCCAGAGGAGAAAAAAATATTAAGATCTTCTTTTGAATTTCCTTTTATTGAAACATTAGTCCATTTCACCTCGCCATTAACAAAATTAATTAAAAGACTATTACCGTCCTTGTTCATTGATAGTTGAATTTCTAACTTCTTATCAATTCTTTTTAAATTTTATGCGTCAACTTATTTCCTAATTAAAAATCAAGTTCATCGGTACATACAGATTTGAATCTGATCATCTCTGAGCTCTTAACATTTCTTTCAGAATCGACCACAAGCGTTATAACCGCGAAACCTGGAACAGCATGTCCCTGAGTAACTTTTTCAGGAACTTCAATTTTTAATCGCGCGGTATCAAAGCCATAGTAAGCTAGCTCAATACTAATGATAATATTGATAGTGTTTTCATTTTCGAACTAATGGAAAAAATTTCTTAATTACTGGATTAACTGAACGCCAAAATAAAAGGTCTAATTCTCATTAGACCTTCTATTTATAATAACTATTACTACCGCAATCAATCTTTCTCGATATCGAAAAATAATGCTACACGTATGAGTAGCAAATTGTAGCTTATCACGATTAAATAATATTGATTTACGTGCTTCCGTATCTGTTGTTTTGGAAAATTAAAATACGTAACTCCCATTTTTAATCGCTCGACTCCAAACTTTCTCGATAAGCTTTACTAATAAAATTATACGTCAACATGGCGGCACCTTCTTGTGATAGAACAGGATCTCGTAAGACAGCCAGTTGCATAGTATTTTCATTCAGTGACATAATGCGAACATCCCCCCAATCGACCACGATACCATCTTGAGGTTTACCATGTAAGGGTGTTGCATCAACCATACGGATCGTCTTCTTATCCGTATCGATCATGAATGATCCTTTTTGCTTTCTACCTAGCATATTGTGGTTAACGATGACATTGGCTCCTCCTTTTAAATTAAAAGTCATTTCTCCATAATCACCTGCTGGCATAAGCCAGGTATTTTCTTTCCAGGTGGGATCCCAAAGCCAAGAATCGCTATTAAGAGGTTTTCCCTGCTGATTGACATTGCCCCACCAGTCACCTGTTCCATAAAAATATAATGGCCCTTTAAAAACTCTAGACAGTCCATTTTGATCGAGATCCAGATACCAGGTTTTCTCTTCTCCTGCCCCACCTGCCAACAGTGTCCAAGTTTCGTCACTGATAAACTCGGCATACATATCCTCTACCTTAAAAGTAGCAGGTTCTCCATATACAATACCACCGCGGGTTTCAACGCCGAACTTCACTTTGTATTCTCCAGGGAATGGAATTCTCAGAGTAACCTTTTTATCTTGGCTACGTCCCTGAGGATGCTCCCACAAGGGTGTATATTTTGCATCCACCAAACTGGTCAAATAAATAATATTGGGATTCGAAGCATCATGTTCAATTTTATAGGATACGCCCTCTACGATCTGGGCCGGTGCAATATCGATATCCCCTAATTCATATTTTTCAGGAGTACAGGCTCCAAACAGAACTATTCCAATAAAGAAATAGATGCTATACTTTACTATATTTTTCATCTTTGTACAATTTTTATCAAAGCAAACAACGATCGGTTTTACTAATTCCATCCGTCATTTTGTTTTAGCACGCCATTCGATAGGGTGATCTGTTTATTAGGAATCTGCATAAAACCTCTTGTCTTTAAGAAGTTCTCTTTTTTAACGGTTACTTTTTCAGGAACAGAACCACTGAGCACATCCTCGGAAGTTTCCAGTATGCCCGCAGCATTATTTAATCCTTGTCTTAAAACGTCCCAATAACGAATTCCCTCGAATGCAAACTCAAATTCTCTTTCTCTTAAAATAGCAGCCTTGGATACAGCGGTAGCTGTGAAGTTGCTTTTGTAAGCTCTTTTTCGCACATCATCAAAATATTTTTGAGCATTGCCCGAACCCAGCTCTGCAGCCATCAGTAATACATCGGCATAACGGATCACAAAATAATCCTGATCTTGAGAAAGCTGCATATCTTTCTCTCCTCCCGTATTGGTCGTTCCGTCCGGTAAAGCGGTTGGCGCATATTTCTTTACGGTATATCCGGTATATTCACGTTGATCTCTCAGATCAAAATTAGTAATGCCCTCTCCATCGATGTCAATGATAGAGGCTTCTTTTCGCGTATCATTATTACTAAATTTATTATAGAAGTTTTTACTAACGGTACAGGCACCCCAACCTTGGCCATACGGAGACCAGCTTTTACCTCTGAGTCCTAAGAAAACGATCCAGCGATTGCCATCAACATAACCATTATAGTTGGAGGTATTATTGAACTTTTGCGCAAACACCACTTCTGAATTCCCTTTTCCGGCATACTTGGATATATCTAACGAGTTGTTGGTTTTGTTGGGAACATAACTCGCTGCCGGCCATAGCGCATTGAAGTCTTGTATTAAGGCAAACTGCCCACTGCTGATCACATCTTCTAATCCGGCGAGTGCTTCGGCTTTAGTGACACCTATATCTTCTGTACCATAGTATCCGGTATAAAATAAATAGACACGTGCTAATAATGCTTTTGCCGCTAAAGGTGTTGCCCGACCATCATTGGTTCCTGCTGCCGATTTTGGATAGGCATCTGCAGGAATATGACTTGCCGCAAACTTAAGATCTTCGACGATCAGTTTGTATACATCCTTAGGATCTGCTTGGGGTATATTTTCATTAGTAGCACTCGTTAGCAAAGGGATTTTTTCAAATAAACGTACCAGATCAAAATACATCAAGGCCCGTAAAAATTTTGTTTCCCCTTCAATCCTTGCTCTAGCAGCGGTTTGATTAGCAAAGTCTGTCCCGTCCAATTTACCCAAAAGGGTATTCGTTCTGAAAATACCGGCATAATAATCTGACCAGGTACCATCAAAAATATTGTTATCTGAAGAGGATTCTGAAATATCAAACCGATCGATCGCCTGAAATGCACGCCCATCTGTCGTACCTGTACCGCCAAAACACTGGTCTGCGGCAACCTCAGCTGTTAAATAAAAGGACTGGCTACCATTGGACACAGTACGCTGATAACCATCGTAACAACCCACTAAGGCCATATCTGCATCGGCTACTGTTTTATAGAAATTACTTTCTAAAACACTTGTCATCGGCTCGACATCGAGAAAACTGGATGAACAAGAGTTGAACAGTAAGGCCGACATTAAAAAAGAACTGTATATGAAATGAGATTTATTCATGATTTTTAGTGTTTAAAATTTAACGTTTAGACCGAACAAGACACTTTTAGGTCGTGGATAATAACCTAAGTCTATACCTGAGACCCAACCATCTGTGCCGTAACCGATTTCGGGATCCATACCGTCGTATTTGGTGAAGGTAAATAGATTTTGACCCTGTACGTAGAAGCGGATCTGATTGGTGAATTTCCAGCGGAGAACTTTGGATAGATCATAACCCAATGTAATGTTACTGATGCGCAGAAAATCGCCATCTTGCAGGTAGAGATCGGAGAATTGCCAGTTGACATTTGTTTCGGTAACCCTCGGTATGGTATTGGAAGTGCCTTCACCAGTCCATCTGTCCAAGATCCGTGTGGTGTAGTTTCCTTGTTTGTTCGCATGGTTACGGTAGGACTGTACGATCTTGTTTCCTACTGATCCATAGGCCTGTATTGAAAAATCAATTCCTTTATAATCTAATCCTAGATTAAATCCATAGGTAAAACTTGGCATACCTACACCGAGATTTACTTTATCGGTTGCATTTATAACACCATCGCCATTTTGGTCTACATACCTGACATCGCCTGGTCGTACGTCTGCCTGTAGAACACCCTTTCCGGCATCTCTCCATGCATCAATTTCGGCTTGGTTTTGAAATAAGCCATCGGTTTTATATCCCCAAAAATATCCAATCGGCTGACCGTTTTCGGCACGATAAAACTCTTCCGAGTTGTCATAAAGCATAGCTGTTCGACCATGAATAATACCGTCTTCAGTCGGAATCTGACCAACTTTATTTTTGTTATAAGCACCATTGACACCAAAGTTATATTTCAGTTCATTGACGCGGTCAGACCAATTGACTGCAAGTTCAACCCCTGTATTCTTGACGTCTCCACCATTGATAAATGGCGGTCTTGTACCTGTTGTGGCCAGTACGGGCGCCGTAACCAACCAGTCTTTGGTAGTTTTTATATAGAAATCGGTAACAATGTCCAAACGATTATTGCTAAATTTGGCGTCTATACCAATATTGGTCTGCTCGGAAGTTTCCCATGTCAGGTATGGATTAGATAACCGGCTTGGATAAGCTCCAGCGATATTGTTATTGCTTGTTCCAAATACATAGTGCGCTCCGGGGTTGCCAGAAGTGATACCTGTTGAAGTACTTATCGGCGAAGCATATTGAAAATCATCGATATCTTGGTTACCCACCTGACCCCAGGATGCTCGAAGTTTAAAAAAGTTTATCGCACTTAAGTTGTCTTGAAAAAAATCTTCAGAAGAGATCACCCATCCGGCAGATACCGAAGGAAAATAACCCCAACGGTTGTCTTTGGAGAATTTGGATGAGGCATCGGCTCTTAGGGTTGCATTTAAAAGATACTTCTCTTTGTAATTATAACCCATACGTCCAAAATAAGATACCCTGCGGGTAATATTCTCCGGTTTACCAGCCACTGTCCGGGTTTCTACAACATTACCTTTCTCATCTAAGTGCGCCTGACCTGTGGTATTATCCAAGTAAGCATGCGAAAAATCATTGAACTGCGATAATAGATTCCAATTGGAAGCAGATAGATATGTTCCTTGATAACGCAATGATTCCATACCCACCATAGCTGAAAACCGATGATCGCTATTGATATTAAAATCATAGGATGCTGTATTGGTCCAGGTCAGCGTATGACCTTTGCTCATGTTCTGAGAAGTTGTCGTATGATCTTCGTTGTAGGTGTAAATTGAAAAGCGGTACATGGGCGTAAAGCTTCTATATTCGGATGCATAATAATTAAATCCCAACAGCGACCTGACTTTCAAACCCTTGATTGGTTCAATTTCAGCAAAAACATCGGCCAGCAATTTCTGACCATCATTGCTATTATTGGAATTGGTCATCATACTACCATAGGGATTACCGTCTCCGTTGTACCAAGGCGAATTGGAGGTATCGTTAAATGGACTTCCGAACAGGCCGTTGTCCGAATAGACGGGAGACAATGGCGATGTGCTAAATGCACCCCGTAACGTATTGCTGTACTGGTCGCCAACACTCACACCTCTATTTTTTATGTAGTTGAAATTGAGATGCTGTCCTATTTTTAGAAAGTTATTCAATAATTTATGTTCCGAATTACTGCGAAAGCCATAGCGTTCATAGTTGGAAACATCCTTGCCCCCAACAATCCCTTCTTGCGCAACATAATTTAAGGACATCGCATAGGTTGACTTTTCCGATCCACCGGTTAATCCAATATTATAGTTATCCATTCGGGCATTGTCTTTAAACATGTGGTCCAACCAACTGGTATTGGCTAAACCTTCCATACCATCAAAATTAATCACGGATGCCCCTGAATTAAGCGACTGCTCATTCATAATGACTTTATACTGGTCGGCATTCAATAGTTTTGCTTTTCGGGCTACATTCTGAATTCCGGTAAAGCCATCAAATGACAAGATACTTTTACCGGAGGAACCCATTTTTGTGGTCACTAAAACAACTCCATTTGCAGCCTGAGACCCGTAAATTGCTGCAGAAGCGGCATCTTTTAAGACATCTATCGACTGAATATCTGCCGCATTTAATACCGATATATCTCCTCCAGGCACACCATCGATCACATATAATGGTCCGGAGTTGCCTATCGTACCTAAACCGCGAACGACAACTTTCATATCTGCTCCCGGTTGCCCTGAGGTCGATGTGATGGATACACCTGGTGCCTGTCCTTGAAGTGCCTGTAGCGGATTGAGCTGATTACGTTTTTGCAGATCTTCGCCTTCTACTTTAAGATTTGCTCCTGTATTTAATTTCTTTTTTTGTACACCATAGCCAATGACAACCACCTCATCCAGATCGGATACCAGTGGTTGTAGACGAATGACCAGATCTGTACCTGAGGCAGCAATTTCTTCTGTTTTATAACCGACATAGGAAATGACCAAGATCGTTCCTTTTGCTGCAGGTATGGAAAATTTCCCAGATTCATTACTACTTGTTGAGGTTGCCTGATTTTTCACTTTAATACTTGCGCCCCCGATTGGCAAGTTGGAATCAGCAGAAACTACGGATCCCGAAAAGGATTGTGCACAGACAACTGAGGTCATGCCCGTCATGACGACGACGGCAATTCCCTTTTTAAACAATTGCTTACTTATCATATAATTTAAATTTAAAATCGGTTGTATTTATTTTAGTTTAACCTGTAGTGTTTTTCCGGAATAAGAAATCATCTTTGATTTTTTTGCTTTGATATCGATACCGGCGCCGTGAGCAGGATCAACAAAAACGATATTGAATTTTCGATCCTTTAGCATACCATCAAACGTACCAACACGGTCAGCTAGCACGAGTGTTTTCGTCTTGTTGTCATAGGTCATGTCGATACGGCTGTATTGTCCTTTCTCGTAATTATAGTTGCTTCCTTCATCTTCATAGAGCGTAAATTGACCATCGGATCCATCGTAAACATACAGGTTGAGCAGATCTTGTTTTTGCTCAGTGGTGTATTGAATAGTTCTGCCTACTGGCATTATTGATCCTGCTTTTACAAATACGGGCATTCGCTCATAAGCAGCTTCTGCTGTGATATCTTGTCCTCCCTGACTCATTTTGCCCGTATAGAAATTGTACCAATCTCTTCCTTCGGGTAAATGAATGACTCTCGAAGTGGCTCCCATTTCTGTCACTGGGCTGATCAATAAGGATGGTCCCCAGAGGTACTGGTCATTAATATTAAACCCCTTCTGATCTTTTGGAAAGTCCATTGCCAATCCACGAATCATCGAGTAGTCTTCAAAAAATGTCTTTGCGGCTATACTGTAATTGTAAGCCAGAAGTTTATAGCGCAGATTGATGTAATACACCATGCTTTTATATGCAGGGTGATCTTCTGGCGCTATATGAAAAGGTTCGCGAAATGGAAATTGACCATGGGCGCGGAATATAGGTAGGAACGTTCCATACTGATACCATCTGGAATTCATTTCGCGCCATTCTTCCTGATCTGCAGGATTGGGCTTATGAAATCTATTCTCTACTAAAAAGCCACCGGCATCCATCGTCCAGTAAGGCGTACCTGACATTGAAAAATTGATTCCAGCAGCAATCTGATCCTTCATATCATGCCATCTTGAAGCAATATCGCCACTCCACGCTGCCGCGGCATAGCGTTGCTGGCCCGCAAAATAGGAACGTGTTAAAATAAATACACGTTTATTGGGATCTGTTTCGCGCTGTCCCTCATAGATTCCTTTTGCATTTTGAAGTGGGAATGCATTGTAATAGCGGACTGATGATCCGATATTGGGCTGAAAGACAGATTTGCGTTCGTTCAGATCGATGTTTGAATGTATATCAGGTTCACTGGCATCCATCCACCAGGCATCGACGCCAATTTGAAAAAGATTTTTGTCTAATAATTGCCAAAACGCATCGCGTGCTCCTTTGTTGAAGGGATCATAAAAAGTCGATGTATATCCTTTTCCGATCCAGTCTTTCCGTCCATCATAAATATTTCTGGTGTAAATCCATTTATTGTCGCTGAACTGTTTGTAGACGGTAGATTGTTCATTGATCTTGGGCCATGCCGAAATCATCAACTTATAATTTTGATCATGTAATTTTTTGATCATCCCTGCTGGATCAGGGAATCGCGCCTTATCAAACTGCTGGCTTCCCCAGTCGGGCTCTGACCAGTATGACCAATCTTGTACGATATTGTCAATGGGAATTTTTCGGTTTCGAAATTCTGTTGCGACACTTTCAATCTCCGCTTGCGTTTTATACCGTTCGCGACTTTGCCAGTAACCAAAACTCCATAAAGGCATAATTGGTGCTTTTCCTGACACGTGGCGATATCCAGAAACGACTTCATCCATCGATTGACCATGTACAAAGTAATAATCAATCGCATCACCGGCTTCAGAGTTAAAAGAAAACATATTTTTACGCTGCTCTGGAATAGGGCTTTGCCAATTGAATGTAAAATAAGATTCTCCCCCATCTGGCAACCATTCTATACGGATATCATGATCCTCATCCCGTTTAAATTGTTGTTCAATTTCAAAGGTTCCTGCATTCCAGGATTGTCTCCACCGATCAGCAACCAAATGGCCATCAATCCACACTTTCATGTAACCCGAGTATTTAAAATGGAGCACATGTTTTCCTGAATAGGGAGAAGATATACGGCCTTCGTAGATAACTTTACTGTCTACGAGTTTGACATCTTTCGGAAACTTATGCTGATCAGTCAGATAACTATATTCAATGATTGATTCGGGACGTGACAGGAAAACTTCGTCATCTTTATGCTTATTCACATAGGTTGCTGTCAACCAACCTTGCTCGCCCTCTTTAGAAGTTAATTTAAACGCATTGAGGGGCAGAAAAGCGCGTGTATCTCCAGCCTTGGTGATGGAATAGTTGTGCCATAAAAGCCCATAATTGTTTGTCGAAACTAAAAAAGGAATTCCGATTTCGGTGTTATATTGCAACAAAGTCACCTGTTTACCGCGATTGTAGTTCATAATCGCGTTTTGATGCTGCCCAAGTCCAAATATACCCTCAGCGGTGTCTACAATAAAATCTTGATTTAGTCGATAAAATGCATCGCCAGCATAACTATCGGGAATGAATGCATCTGCATTTCTTTTTGATTCACTCAAAATTCTCTTACCTGATGAATCAAAGAATTCAACTTTCCCGCTCACCAAAGAAACCTTAGCGATAAGATCCGATGTTGTTAAGTTTATCGTCGAATCTGTTGGTTGTACATGAAAGGATTTAAGCTGACGCTGTAAAGAGTCTACGACCACTAAACTTGCTTGTGATGGAAATGGATTGCCATAAGGAAGTGCGGTGACGCGAATGATTTTATCCGTGATCACATCCAGATAAACATCTTGATCAATGGCACTTTCAGATCCTTTGAAACTGACCTTGACACCTGATTGGGTTTTTATAAAATTGGATTTATTCACTTGCGCATTTCCATGATGGACAAGTGCAAAAAGCATAATACCGCTCAGAGCAAACTTTAGGTTTTGCATATATAAATAATTACTGGTTTAATTTTGGTTATTTCCCTTTTACCGTTTGAATTGGTAGGATCAAATATAGCGCAGTAGTTATTTCCAGAAGGGGGTGTTATGTTAACAATTAGGGTATCTAATGTTAACTGCTGAGATCTATAAAGATCCCTAATAAACCACAATAATTTAATTTACAGACTTTTACGATAATAGGATGGTAAAAATCCAAAAGTGCCTTTAAAGTATTTCGTAAATTGCTTGGGATTACTAAAACCAACTTCATACGCAATCTCGGAAAGCGATAAACTGGAATGTTGTATCAGATGCATCGCTCTTTTTAAACGGATATGCCTGATGTATTCTGTTGGTGAATATCCGGTAATGGCTAATATCTTTTTATAAAGTCCCACCCGGGTCATGTGCATGTTTCCGGCTAATATTTCAACCGACAAGGTCGAGTCTGACAAATCTCGTTCGACTTCAAGAATGAATTCGCGGATGAACTTCTCGTCGGCAGACTCAACCTCTGGCTGGTTGAGTTCGATTGCGATTTGCTTTTTGTATTTTTTAACCAGGGATGATTTTTGATCCAGAACACTGGCGATTTTAGATTTCAGCAATTCAAAATTAAATGGTTTTAGAATATAATCTGAAGCCCCTGCACGAAGTGCCTGCAGCTGTATTTTTTGATCCAGCACAGCGGTTACCATAATGACAGGAATATGTCGGTAACGTTCTGATGATTTTAGATACGTACAAAAATCGATACCGCTTTCACCAGCAAGCTGAATATCGGCAATCACTAAATCATACTCCTTTTTTGTCAGATGGTCTTTTGCTTCCTGTACGGTACAGACACCATCAACTAAGTATTCATCGTTTAAATTTCTTTTCAAATATTCTAAAAACTCCACATGATCTTCAATCAGCAAAATCTGATTTCTCTTGTTGATTTGTTTCTCTGGGCGTACTGATGTTTCCGAAATCGCTTCAATCGGTATTTCAACCACAAAACATGATCCTTCTCCGACTTTGCTCTGAACGGAAATATTTCCATTGAGAAACTCGACATATTCTTTCACAATGGCTAATCCAATACCTGTACCTTGATTTAAACGGCCACTGTTGATATCATATTGAAAATAACGGTCAAATATCCGATTTTGATATTCTTCCGGTATCCCGGGACTTTGGTCTTTAATCTCTAATCGCCATATATCGAGGTCATCGCTTTGTTCCTTAATTGTGCTCGTGATATGTATTGTACCTCCCGATCTGCTGAACTTAATGGCATTGGACAATAGATTGAATAGGATACTTTCCAATTTTCCTTTGTCAAAATTACCGAGATAATGATCGCGGTTATATATTACCTCGATGCAGAGCGAATTGACTTCGGCCAATTGGAAAAAGGGCTCAATCTGCTCTTTACAGAAAAGAATTAAATCGCCATATTCATCCATACGGCTAAGCTGGTTTTTTTCCAGTTTTCGAAAATCTAGCAATTGATTGACCAAAATCAATAGACGAGATGCATTTTTATTGATTAGCCTTAAATTTTCTTTTTTATGCAGATCTGTTTCTTCTTTTAGAAGCTGCTCTGATGGGGTTAAAATTAAACTGATCGGCGTTCTGAACTCGTGGCTTACGTTAGTAAAAAAGCGTGTCTTCAACTCTTCGAGTTCTTTTGCTTGCAACGCCTGTTCTTTGACCATTATCAGTTGATTTCGTGTCTTTGTCCGCAGTTTTACCCAAGCTTGCCACAGGTAGATACAGGAAATAGAAATCAGCACGTAAAGCATTAATGCCCAATTGCTCCTCCAAAAAGGAGGCTCAATCACGAGGGTTAATAATAATGTTTTTTCAGACCAGCTTTCATTATCGACTGAATGTCGGATGTAAAATCGGTATGTTTTGGAATCAAGATTCGTAAAATTGGCCTTCATTGTTCCCGTTTCAAAATCAAACCATTCCTCGCTGAGTCCATCCAACTGATACTGGTAGATCCGATTATCCTGCTGCAAATAATTAAATGAGGATAGTTCCAAGGAGATCGCATTTTGGTCATATGGCAGTTCTAATTTCTTCACATTGGTCAGTGCCTCATTATAAATAACCTTGCCGTTTACACGTTCACCAACATTGATTTTACGATTAAAGAGATAGATATTGGATAGAACAGGTGTTATATTTTCTTTTGATCCCAAAATTTGATTTGGATCAATAATATTATAACCATTGGGGCCTCCAAATATAAGCTGTCCGTTATCCATCTTTAAAGCTGAATTTTCATTAAAGACATTGCTTTGTAGTCCCTGTTCTTTGGTGAAGTTACGAATGACAAATTGCTTAGCATTTTGATTGGGAACAATTTCAGATAATCCTTTTGCTGTTGAGGCCCACATATTGCCCTTATTATCTTTGATTAATGCCAGTACGGCATTGTCAATCAGACCGTCGCTCGTATTGAGGAATTGGATCGTTTCATCCTGAATGATATTAATTCCTTCTTGAGTGGCCACCCAAATGCGACCCAGCTCATCTTCCTTAATATCATATATCAAATCATTGGAAAGACGCAACTTGCCTTCTTTTTCATTAAATTGATGTATTTCTCCATTTGACCGAATCAGTTCGATGCCTGTAGCAGTTCCAACCCAGATATTATTTTTTGAATCTTCAAATAAGACAGATACATAGGTGCTGGAAATTGTCTTTCCCTCACCCGAGCGATAGGTGGAAAACGTTTCCGTATCCTTATTAAACAAATATAAACCAGCAGATAGTGTTCCAACCCAGAAACGACCTCTTGAGTCTTCAAATATTTCCCAGACGCTATCGTCTGGTAATCGATCAGTACCCTTGTTGTATGTTTTGAAACTTTTACCATCGAAACGACTCAATCCCCCGTGGTAAGTACCTACCCAAAGTATATTTTTTTGATCCAGAAGCAGACTTACGACAACGTTACTGGGTAAAGAAGTTGCATCATTTGGATTGTGCAGATATTGTTTATATACTTTATCTTGAAAGTTATAATGCAAGAGACCGCCACCATTTGTACCGATCCATAAATTATGATTTTGATCTTGAATAAACCTGTTGACATCATCAAATGGCAATGTTTTGGCGTATCCTGCATAATTTTGGTATACCGGAAAAAGCAGTAAGTTTGGGTGATAATAACTGATGCCGCCCTTGTATGTCCCAACCCAGATGATGCCTTTCTGATCTTTATACAGGGAGGTAATACTATTATAGGGTAAACTTCTTAAATTATACGCCTCGTGATTGATCACAAAAAGTGATTGCGTCTTTTTATTAAAGACGTTGATTCCACCATGATCAGTAGCTAACCAAATCAAACCTTGTTCATCTTGAACGATACTGCCTACAAATACATTCGAAAGTTGCTCTTTGATATGACTGATCTCATCCGATCCAGCTTTGACCCAAAATACGCCGATTGGAACATCTTTTGAATAAATCCACAGATCTCCTTCGCGATCTATAAATAAACCATACGTAACGCGCTGTTTGCTGGCGGGTAAAGAAAATTGTTTAAGAATCTTCCAGGTCTTTTTTTGTACGAGCTGTGTCAACCCGTTTTCATAGATTATCCAAAAAGATTCCTTCGAATAATTTACAACATCGACTATTTTTTGATTCTTAAGTGGTGAAAATTTTCTCGTTTTTTTTGAAATCGTATGTGTTAGCATGAATGAATTATCGCTGTACAAAACAGCATATTCATCATCTTCAAAATGGCGGATAAGTTGAGGATCTCCAATCGGTAAATTCCATGTCTGAAGAATGGAATCTATATTTTGAATGATTACTCCTTTTTTTTGATCGTACACATTCATTTTCGAATGGGTACGGATCCAAATTTGCTCCCCTGGTCCTTCAAATAATGCCGATATACGATTACTGCTCAGTCCAAAACCTTTGTTTGATGAATACCGGAAATTTGTAAATTGAAGTCCATCAAATCGACTAAGTCCAGATTCCGTTCCAAACCACATGTAATTATATTGATCTCGTAGGCTGCAATTGATATGGTTATGTACCAATCCTTGATCGGAAGTGATGTTCTTAAAAGAATAGACTGTTCCTTGCTCTTGACTGAAACAAAAACTAGTAATCCATGAAAAAAGAAGTATACTGATCGACAGTAAGGTACTACGGAGCATCAAAATTTATAATTAGTACTGTAATACCAATATTAACAAAAATATTATTCAAATAAGAATAACCGATTGAAGTTTCGACAATTGCGTAGACAAATGATATGGATCTTTAACAAGCGATGAGGGGAACTGATACTGATCTAATAGAACCGGAAAGAACAAAAAAACTATTTAATCAGGCTTTCAAAATAAGAAGTAATTGGATCAGGTCTTGAACATCCAGTACTTTCTCACAGAAAATTAAATTCCTGCATTTTCACTGTTGTGGAAATGCAGGAACAATATGCCTATTTTACCTTCTCGGAATAGAAAACAACCTGATCAACAATATGGATAACACCATTTTCCGGAACAAGATTTGACGTACGGATTTGCCATTGCTTATTGGTTCCTTCATTGATGAGCCCCACATACGTACCGGTATGGGATAGGTACATAATCTGACCATTTTCAGTCTGATATGCAATGGGCTTGTTCTTTGGAGCCAAAGCAGGATCATTAAAATTTACTACTGCCTTTACAATATGATAACGCAACATATCTTTCAATATGGATACTGGAACTGTACCAATGGCGTCGTAATTATTTTCTTTTAAATACGCCTTAAACGCACGATTCGTGGGCAGAATAAAGGTCGATTTCTCTGTACGTTCGTATAATGCTTCATCCTTAGCTAGCATAATTGCTTCTTTTAGGGAAGACAAAGAATCATCTTTTTGGATATAGGCCCATGCAGACATATTTAATTTGCTATTGTCTTCTGCGTAATCGTATTCAAAGCTGTCCTGTACTTCGCAACTAAAAAAAGTAACCAACACAGTAAAAATGCACAGAAAAAAAGTAACGAAATATTTGATCTTCTTCATATGATTATCTATAAAATTCATTTTGTTTCAAATTTGGATTTTTAAGTAGTTCACCTTCGTGTATTGGCCATAGCAGATTTCGATTGTCCGAGAGACCGTTGATCGGTTTCATTGTTGAAATTGCAGTACCAGTACGTACAAGATCAAACCACCGATGTCCTTCAAAACAAAGCTCTATAGATCTTTCGTGCAAAATACCGGTTAGTAAGCTTCCAAATTGGCTATTGGCTTTATTTTGATCCAAAGCAACGAGTCCTGCACGAATGCGGATACGGTTCAGTAAGTCCAATGCTTCAACGGGCTGGTTTAAATTTGCATGTGCTTCGGCCTTTAATAAGACGATATCTGCCACTCTGGTAAGTACCATATTTCCTGACGAAGGTTCTGGACTCTCGTCATTAAATCCCTGTCCAAAAAATTTCCAGATCTTACGTGGCTGCACTTGGGACACATCGTAAATTCGTGGTTTGCGGAGATCCCCCGGTTCGATAGACGCAATAAAAGATGTACTGGGTACATAGTCACTATCTGATCCCATGGCATACCATATACGGAGGTTATTGGTCTGTACTTCATTGTAGCCGACTTCAAAAATACTTTCGGCACTGCTCCCTTTTACAAAAATGTTATTCCAATCCTCGATCGATACCAAGGTATATTGCGGATCCGCGAGCACTTTTTCGGACATTTCTATCGCCTGCGCATATTTATTTTGCCACATATACAGTTGCGTCAGAAATGCATAAGTAGCTCCTTTGGTGATCAGCACGCGGTTCCCGGCTCCTGAATAATTTGTCGCACAATTCTCCGTCGCGAACATCAAATCTTCCTCTACCTTAGCCAATACTTCGGCCTCCGTGTTCTTTTGAACAAACAGCTCCTGACCCAAACCCTCGTACGGTTCGATGACTAAAGGTACCTCCCCCCAGATCCGAACTAAGTAAAAATAAGCGAGTGCCCTCAATGCATGTGCCTGCCCGAGTAATTGTTTTTTTAGTTCGCTATCCTCATCTCCAAATGCTTGGGGAATATATTTGATTGCGTAATTCGCGCGGGATATAACAGTATAAAAATTATCCCAACGGGCTGAATTGATAATTGGCGTTAACGTATTTTGTTGTAGCGCGGCAGGATCACCGGCGTGACGGGTCACCACATTATCAGCCCGTCCCTCGCCCCAGTGGGCATAATTTTGACGGAAAAGAGTTTGTAAACCATTATAGATTCCATTGACTCCAGCTTGGGCATCACTGGGCTTTTTATAGTAGCCTTCTCCAGAAAAATTACTAATCGGTTCCTTATCCAGCAATGAATTAGAACAACTGGTAACAGATAGAAAAAGAATAGACCAAAATATGTATTTATACATTTTTTTCATCGTTATTTATTAAAGTCCAAAGATTAAACCAAACGTAAATGTGCGGCTCTGTGGGTAAGAGCCTTCATCCAACCCTACACGAAGACCGGAATAGGAATTGACATCGGGGTCAAAGCCCGTATATTTTGTCCAGGTGATCAGATTCGTAGCAGTAACAAATGCATCCAGTTTGCGCAGGCCGATCCGTTTGCTCAAAGCTGAATCAAAAGAATATCTTAAATTGACGTTCTTTAATTTGAGATACGAACCATCTTCAACCCATCTACTTTGGACTCTGCTATCGGACTGTTTTGGATCGTCCCGAATCAATCGGGGAAAATCTGTTTGATCCCCCTGCTCCCGCCACCGATCAAGAGCATCGCTAGATAGATTGTTGTAACGGACAATTGAGTTTCGTTGATGATTCAATTCGTTGTAAATCTGATTACCGACAGCATACTGAAAAAACACATTCAGATGAAAGTTCTTATAGCTAAAATCGTTGGAGATTCCGCCGAAATATTTAGGTTCTGCATATCCGATTATCTCCCGGTCATTCTGATCGATAATTTTATCATTGTTGACATCCTTCCAAATGGGGTCTCCACCTACAAAGACTGCTCCGTTGGCTCCGTTTGTTAGCTTGTTTGTATTGTCTTCATCACGCGCATACACGCCAAGAAAATTCCATCCATAAAATACGCCAATAGGTAAACCCTCTTTTAGTATATGGAAATTACCGTTCTGGATATGCCCGTTAGTCAGTAAATTTTCAGGTAAAGAAGTCACTTTATTCCTATTCAAGCTAATGTTTACATTGGTGCTCCAACGAAAGGCTCCTTCTAGATTACGAGTCTGTAGGCTAAATTCCAAGCCCCGATTCTCAATCGACCCTATGTTTTGCGTAATATATTCAAAACCAGAAGTTCCGGGGGTAGGCACATTATAGAGCAGATCTTTTGTTTTCTTCAAGTACGCATCTGTTGAAAACAGGATTCTATTTTTAAAAAATCCAAGCTCTAAACCCAGATTATATTGGTGGGTAGTCTCCCAAGTTAGGCTCGGATTGGGCATCACTGTCGGCGCAGCACCAGAAAAATCCAAATAGTTTGTTCCTAAGGTAAACTCTCCTCTCGATGTGTAATCACCGATGGCTTCATTTCCAGTACTTCCGAGGCTAAAACGGAGCTTACCGTCGCTGAGCCAGCCCAAATTTTTGATACCTTCTTCTTCCACAAAACGCCATCCTGCGGATGCAGAGGGAAAGAAGCCAAACCGTCGATCACGGCCAAAGCGGGAAGATCCGTCAGTACGAAGATTGAATTCTAACAGATATTTGCTCTCATAATCGTAAGTAACCCGGCCGAAATAAGAAAGCATAGCATGTTCGGAGGCGACATTTACACCTTGGTTGGAAATCACAGATGCACCATTTAGGGTACGGATATCATCGCTTGGAAAATATTCTCCATTGAGACCTGTTCGGTCATAACGCCATTTCTGAAAACTCATCCCAAATACCGCCCCAATATGGTGCTTATCCGCTACATTTTTGGTGTAAGTAAAGTAACTCTCATTTCCCCAAGTAAGATTTCCAGAAGATCGTACAGCACCGCTATTGTATCCTTCGCGGTAGTCCAGTATCGATGGCATAAATTCATCTTCCTTCATTGCAATATAATCCAGATTGACATTGCTCCGGAATTTAAGATCTTTATAGATATCAATTTCTAGATATTGGCTTCCAATGATACGATTACTCTTATTGAGATTGGTCGAAAACAAAGCCATACCGACAGGATTCCGCTGACCAATCATATAGCCGTTCAGTGATCCATCGGGCAAGTACATCGACATATTTGGTGGCCTTATCAATAAACTCCTAATAATACTCAAATTCCCTGATCCAGCAGCATTCGTTCGGTTGTTGACCGCGTTTGTGTAGGAAATGCTCTGCCCTATCCGCACGCGATCTGAAATTGTAAAGTCAACATTCAGTCGGGAGGTGAACCTTTTATAATTCGAATTCAATATGACTCCATCTTGATCCAAATAGGAAGAACTCCAGGCATATTTTGTTCCTTCATTACCTCCTCTTACAGAAAGATCCAACTTATACTGTTTTGCTGTACGCATCAACTCATCCTGCCAATCTACATCACCATTGTTCATGGGGTTGAGGGAATCGATAATCGTATAGAAAGGGTCTTCTGGGACTGTCATGCCACGATAAGAGTCCAACACTGCTTCTCGGTATTGTCTGGCATTAAGAACACTTAGTTTTCGCGTCAAGGAACTTACCCCTGCATTTGCATTCAATATTACTTCTGGCTTTCCTGCTGCGCCCCGTTTGGTCGTAATCATCACAACCCCATTGGCGGCCCGGGAACCATAAATTGCTGTTGAGGCTGCATCTTTTAGGATTTCAATGGATGCGATATCGCTTGGATTGATATCCGCCATTGGATTTAGACCTGAATTTTCTGTACCATTTAAAGAAGAAATAGAATTGGATTCTAGCGGAATACCATCTACAACAAAAAGCGGATTATTACCCGAATTCAGCGAAGAACTTCCCCGGACACGGATACTCATTTCTCCTCCTGGCGCTCCAGAATTGGACGATACCTGCACGCCGGCTGCCCGTCCCTGTAAAATGGAAATCGGATCCTGCAACGTTGTTTTCTCAATTTCAGCGGCACCTACAGAAACAATAGCGCCGGTTAGATTTCGCTTTTTCTGACGGCCGTATCCCACCACAACCGTTTCTTCGATCACATTGGAAATAGGTGCTAAAGCTATTGTATAGCTTGTACGCGTATCTATTTTTATCGTCTGACTGGAATAACCCAAAAATGAAAAAGTAAGCGATTGTCCTATTGCCCCATTGTCTAATACAAAACCACCTTGTTTATCTGTCGTTACGGTCGTACCATTTTTATCGTCAAGCTTTATCGTAACCCCGAGTAAAGGTGTCTTTGTCACTGCATCGATCACTTTACCAAGGATCGTTTTTTGCTGCGCTGCCGAAGCGCAAGGAATAATGAATAGGACATGCAAAAAAAACAAGGATGGTGCATAATACGACAACCATAGTTTACATTGGGTAGCACTAAATTTCATACAAAGGTTTTAAGTTTAGATCATCTATAAATTGTCGATAACGATTAATAAAAAGTATTTTAATGAAAACATTTACATTAAAATTTAAGCATTATCAAATAATTAACGACAAAAAAAAACCTATAGTATCTGAAGTAATACATTTTGTAACATTATTGTTATAAATATGGATTTAAGGCTTCTGTGCACACACTTATTCTGACCGATTTATAAGGGGAATTGGCAGATATAAATTATTTAGTGGAGGTAAAAAAGATTTTCGTTAGTAAGTACCTATAACCATAGGCTTTAGTATCCTTTCCTTGAAAATTTTTCTAGATTGAGATTCAGAAAAACTTTCAAAACCTTCCAAATTTTTGATTTTTTCAAGTTCGGCATTGAGATCAGGATCGGTCTTTATTATGGATAAAACTGCAGGATCATCTTTCCAAAGATCTGATAAAACAAGAATACCTTTTTCCAGTCCTAAAGCAATCAATTCTGCAAGCTTGGTATTGGCAAATATATGTTCCGGTTTTCTGAAATATGCATTATTGAGCTGAAGGTATTTACTGCTAATCCATGAAGCTACCCTTTCACTCTGAACACCAATCTTACCATCCTGAACACCAAGTTCGCTTATAAAATCATGTGCCTCCACAATATCGATTAGGCCAAAATGATATAAATCCCTAATGGTATAATCTATCCGATCAGCACAAAGAGCAGGTAGCGGCGTCTCAAGCAAGGTATGCTTTGGATCTTCCAATAAGGAAGTACTGAATCCATATTTAGCGAGAATGTTAGGTATCGTAGACGATGCTATTACCTCTTCAAAAATTTGCTCATGATAATCTTCGCCTTTATGCTGCAGAACATAATCGATAACATGTGAAAATGCCGTATGGGAGACATCGTGCAAAAGAGCTGCAACCTGTTCTTCCAAACTCCCTCCAAGTTTCCTCACCAGAAGCATAACGCCGATAGCATGTTCATATCTGCTGTGATCAACATGTGGAGAGACCAAAAAAATGGCACCTCCCTGATGAATATTTTTTAAACGTTGAACCGGCTCCGAGTTTATTAGCTCGCTAAGAATATCTTCAAGTTCGAAATTACCGTAAAAAATATCACTTACCATCATCATTCAAATATAAAGCATTTAAGGTAATGATAGAGTTAAAAATGAAAACGCCCTTCTTTATACAGGAATTCTATTAAAAAAATCATTGACAGTGCAATTGAATCAGTATGATTTACTATAAAAACTTATTTACACTGTTGGGCTCCATTTTTTTAAGCACAATTCTAATGATCGCATGGATTTTATTTAGAGAAAATCAAACTCGTAAAGTATTAAAATATAAACTAAAACAATTATCTTTAAAGTCTAAGAAGACTGTAAATTAAGACAGCTCTTTATCCATCAAATTAAAAACCATAAGACAAATTATTATGCTTAAAAAAATTTCAAGTTACTTCGTACTTCTTTTGATCTCGACTGGTAGCTATGCGCAAAATTTCGACTCCCAAAAACTAGACTCGTATTTTGCATCACTGGAGCAAAATAACAAATTTATGGGAAGTGTGGCTATATCAAAAAATGGTACACTTATTTATTCCAAATCGGTTGGCTTTTCTGATCTTGAGAACAATAAGAAAGCAACACCAAATTCTAAGTATAGAATTGGCTCCATTTCAAAAACATTTACTTCTGTTTTGGTTTTGAAAGCTGTAGAAATGAAAAAATTAAAACTAAATCAAACCATCGAAAGCTTTTTTCCAACGATTAAAAATGCTGAAAAAATAACCGTAGAACATTTATTAAGTCACAGAAGTGGAATACATAATTTTACGGATGACAAGGATTATCTAATCTGGAATTTACAGCCTAAGACCGAAAAAGAAATGGTAGCAATTATTGCAAAAGCGGGCAGTGATTTTGAACCTGACAGCAAAGCGCAATACAGCAATTCAAATTTTGTACTGCTAACTTACATGCTTGAAAAAAGTTTCAAAAAAAGTTACACAGATCTGTTAAAAGAGTTTATCACAAAGCCTCTTGATTTAAAGAATACCTATATGGGAGGAAAAATTAATCCAGCGAAAGAAGAATGCAAATCATATACCTTTAATGAGAAATGGATTCTTCAACCTGAAACAGATATTTCTATTCCTTTGGGGGCTGGAGGAGTTGTTTCTACACCAAGTGATTTGGTCGATTTCAGCAATGCACTGTTTAATGGCAAATTGTTGAATCCTGAAAATCTTGAAATCATGAAAAGCATCAAAGATCAATATGGGGTAGGCTTATTTCAAATTCCTTTTTATGACAAAATTGGATATGGACACACCGGAGGAATTGATGGTTTTAGTTCTGTCTTTTCTCATTTTGATGACGAGAATATTGATTTTGCTTTAACTTCAAACGGAACTAATTTCAATAATAATAATATTGCTATTGCGCTATTAAGTGCCGTTTATAATAAACCATATGATATTCCAAATTTCTCCAGCCATGAAGTATCTTCAGAAGATCTGGACAAGTATTTAGGTATTTATGCGTCAAAACAAATCCCCTTGAAAATTACGATTACAAAAGACAAAAAAACGTTGATGGCTCAGGCAACAGGACAATCGGCATTTCCTCTTGAAGCAACAGAAAAAGATAAATTCAAATTTGAACAGGCAGGGATTGTTTTAGAATTTAGACCGGAAGATAAAACAATGAAATTGAAACAAGGTGGCGGAGAATTTCTATTCAATCTGGAATAATAAATCAGTAGATTAAGGCAAGACATTCTAAGTCGATTAATACCGGAAATTCTTGTAAATATATGATTTGCAAGCATTTCCTAATTATCAATAATTTGTTCGGAAATACTTTTGTAATTTATTATTTAAATAAAAATTTTAGCCCCTGCTCTAATCTTAATTATAAAATCAGTTTTAGCACCTCTATAACTTAGACAATTATACTCATATTTTTTTGCGAGCGCTACTTTTAGCGTCTGATGTTATGTCGCTATCTCAGGAAACGGAATCAGAAAATCCCAAAAATAACTTCTATTCATTGATTTCCAAGTCCCATTTGAATATGAAATGTAGAAAAGAAAAAAATTATAAAAATAAACTTGCTCTTTCCTCGACTAATGTTTTGAATGCAGATTTATTATCATCGTTCAAAAAAGAAATATCAATGAGCTGTAATGCTTTTGGATTCCATTCTAGTATTCTTTTGTAAACCGTTTTAACTTGCTTATCATTTAAACCCAAAACTTCAGCCAATCGATTAAAATATCCTTTACTAAACTTCATCTTTTTCCCGCCTAATAATAAAGCTGTATCTTCCTTATCTTTAGGAAAAATGATCTTGACATTAAGCAAATCGTAAGCTGGAGAAAACACCCAGCCCATAGAAGAATCGTTTAGCATAGAAAAGTTCTTTAGATGCATATCGTTATTTCCAATGATAAAGTTGAAAACAGTTAGTTCAAAAAATCGACGTTTATCTAACAAAGTATGGTTTGACAATTTTCCTATCATATTACCCACCAATTCCATACTACCTTTATATTTGTTTTCCAACTCCAATATCTGTAGAAAGTCTATCATATGATTTTTTGAACCGTCTACATTGCGATCGATACGCTTGGTAATATAACAGAGCTCTCCAGTGATTAGTCTGATCATAGCATATGGAACTGTTTTTATGTTAAACAACTCCGCTAATTTCATGGATAAATGTTCATTTTCTGGCATTTGGCTATACAAAGCATTTTGTGGCTTTAAAATATAATTACCTTCCAAGGCATCTAAAATCGTTAATCGCCCTCGTTGACCATCAGTTAACAAATTTTTTATCCAGCCCAGAGAAAGTTTGGGTTGTACACCTGGTACTGTGATTGAACGTTGTACAGATTCTCTTGCCAAAAATTCCATTTCATCCAAACGATATGGTAGAACGGGAGGTTCCTCTGTTCCATAAAACAATTTAGAACATTTAGGATGATAATCGATTTCCCTTTCACCTAATTCTTTATAGCAATACAGACATTTATTCATCTTCGTTCAATTCTATAGGGTGTACGGATACTGCGCCAATACTGTTTTGACAACAAGCCAATAATAATCCCATTCTATCATTTTGATTTAATTTCCAACTTGCACTTGCAATATCTAATAACCAGCCTTCAGGTATCAATCCGTCAAAAAATGGAAAAATGGACACGCTATTATACGGAAACTTCCTTACAGGCATTTGAAATGTTATAAATTGATCAGGAAATTCTTTAATATATCCTTCATTATATTGAAAAACATATGTCCCTTCTTCTGTTTCCGTAAGTGTTCCTGCAATTATATTATTATATTTAATGATTCCCTGTCTCATAATCTTTAGCATTAACTGGTCCTAAAAAATGTCCAAAAAGCATTAACACCTGATTTACTTTTGTTAAACTTAAATTATCTTTACCTTGCTCAATCTTACGGACAACTGTTAAAGCTACTCCAGCACTTTCAGCAAGATCCTCTTGTGTGAGTCCGAGTTGCTTTCTTTTAGATTTTACAAATTCTGCTATTATATTCATTTTATATGCTTTTACATATAAAAATAAGAAAAAATATCAAATTATATGCATAAGCATATAAAAATATGATATAATGACATATTATATGTAAAAGCATATAGCTAACTTATTATGTCGCTTTTGCCCAGGCATTGATATCCTGGATAAAATTCATAAGCTTCAACCCTACAGACCATAAAAAAATCAAATAAGTAATCTGCAATACTGATTATAACGATTGATCATTTTGAGAACAATCTAGCAATCACTATCTTAGTTGAACCGTTACTATTTATTATAGTCGAGACCGATGCATCCGATCTATACGATTTGGAATACATCAGGCTTTAATAAAAAAGCGCTAGTTACTTCATAATCCTAAACCAACAATATGACAAAATTTATGCTCCTATTTTTGTTGCTCCCTATTTTTTTTGATAGTAGTGCACAACAAACGCAATTGCAGCTCAAAACAACAAAAAATATCATTCTCGAAACTGCTGACATCGCACTGGTTCTGAATGTAGAGGAAAACAAAGATGTCAATATGGTCTACCTTGGAAATAAACTATCAAAATCGGATGAATACACACAAGTAACCAAACAATATAAACAGGCTAATGATTATACCAGCATGTATCAATCTGCTTATGCGGCTTCGGGCACCCGAAGCTTACTTGAACCTGCTATAAGCGTCGAGCATGCTGACGGAAATCAATCTTTAGATCTTAAATATATCGACCATAAAAATGATATTAGTACCGCAGGAAAACAGCATGTCACCATTTTTATGAAAGATGAAGTATACCCCTTTTATGTCGAATTACATTATCAGGCAAATTATCAGGACAACATCTTTGAACAATGGACGGTTATTCGGCATGAAGAGAAAAAAAATGTAAAACTAACCAAATTTGCTTCGGCTAATCTTAACCTGAAATCAGACGATTTCTACTTGCGTAGCTATCACGGTGACTGGATAGCCGAAATGCAACCAGAAACAGAAAGACTTACCCATGGTATCAAAACACTGGATAGTAAACTGGGTACCCGGACCAACTTATTGATGAGTTCTTACTTTGCCATTGGTATGGATAAGACATGGAATGAAACACAGGGAACGGTATTACTAGGTGGCTTGGATTGGAGCGGCAACTTTAGAATTGATTTTGAAAAAGATCCGCAGGATAATTTAAGAGTCATTGCAGGCATTAATAATTATGCATCGCATTATGCTTTAAAACCTAAAACAGCTTTCACTACCCCAAAATTCACTTATACGCTGTCGACGAAAGGTATAGGTGAGGGATCTCGTAATTTCCATCGATGGGCAAAAAATAATCGTCTGGTTGATGGAAACGGAGAACGCCTCACCTTGCTCAATAACTGGGAAAGTACTTATTTTGATTTTGATGAAAAGAAGATCTTTCATCTGCTGGAAAACACAAAAAAATTAGGTGTTGATCTTTTCCTTTTAGATGATGGTTGGTTTGGAAATAAATATCCCCGAAATGCGGACACATCTGCATTAGGTGACTGGAATGAGAATAAGAAAAAACTACCCAATGGAATTGCCTCAATCACCAAAGAAGCCGATAAAGTTGGTGTGAAATTTGGTATCTGGGTAGAACCCGAGATGATAAGTCCCAAAAGTGAACTTTATGAAAAGAAACCAAACTGGGTGGTGAAGCAGACAAACAGGCCTGAATATTATTTTAGAAATCAGCTCGTGCTGGACTTATCCAATCCCGAAGTACAAGATTTTGTCTTCAACACTCTTGATCAATTATTACAGAAAAATCCTTCTTTAGCTTATATCAAATGGGACTGTAATGCCGTCATATACAATGCATACTCGAGTTTCCAAAGTGACCAAAATAATTTCTATGTTGACTACACCTTGGGCTTATACAAGATTCTAGAACGATTCCGCGCCAAGTATCCGAAACTTCCTATGATGCTTTGTTCTGGTGGTGGTGGGCGTATCGATTACGGTGCATTAAATTACTTTAGTGAATATTGGCCAAGTGATAACACAGATCCTTACGATCGGATTTTTATGCAATATGAAAACTCCCTGTTCTTTCCCGCAATAGGAAGTGCAAACCATGTCACCACTTTTGGGAAGCAGGATCTAAAATTTAAAATTGATGTAGCCATGATGGGAAAAATGGGTTTTGACCTCAATCTAGAAGAATTGCGTCCGGAAGAATTAAGTTTCGCACAAAAAGCCGTCAAAACATACGATAACATCAAAGATATCGTGTGGCATGGTGATCTTTATCGTTTTTCTAATCCTAGAGAAAACAATTATGCTAGTCTTGCCTACATAAACAGCGATAAAAGTAAAGCAGTGATGTTCAATTACCTCACCTTTTATAACCATGTGTTCAAAACCACTAAACCGATCAAATGGCAAGGTTTAGATCCGAATAAATCGTACAAAGTCCAAGAAATAAACTTGAATAAAGACGATAAAACGATCGCTGAAAACCTGATCCTATCCGGAGACTTCTTAATGAATATTGGATTAAATCCTGTTTTAGAAAATAACCGAAGAAGTGTTGTCATCCTGTTGACAGCTACTCCATAAGTAGATCAATGGCTTAACAACTGACGTTAAATATCCTATTTCCTTTTCCATTTAACTGGGAATAGGGAATAGGATATTTTATGACAACGAATTTTTAATTTTATCTCTATGGATCAACCCCCAGTTTACCAGCGTCTCGGTTACCGGAAATACAGATTTCCCGTATTCTGTTACAGCATAAATGACCGTAATGGGTTTGGTATCTTGAATGGTTCTTGTAATCAGTAGATTGATTTCAAGCTCTCGGAGTTCTTTACTCAGCATTTTTGCAGAAATCCCTTCTATCCCGCGTTGCAATTTCTTAAAATGAATTTGTTGATCCGTTCTGTTGGTCAGATAACGTAAAATCATCAGTTTCCACTTACCTCCCAATACATCGAGACTGTCGCGCATGGCAAAAAGCTCTTCTGTACATGTCGCCGGTCTTTCTACACCATTATCTATAATATTTGCCATAATAGTTACCTTCATGTTACTAGTTACCAACGGTTAACTAGTGGCAAATATAAACTATTCTGTCTATACCTTTGTATAAAATCAACACGTCATGAAAGTAGTTATGCTCAATAAACATGGTCAGCTGGAAGATCGATCTATTCCTAAACCAATACCGAAAGACCATGAAGTTTTGATCCAAATAAAAGCAAGCGGTTTTAATCCCATCGATTATCAGATGCTGGAAAATGAACACGAAAGAAAACTGATCAGTTCGCCGATATTGGGACGAGAACTGGCAGGAATCGTAGTGGATAAGGGTGCTCAAGTACCTGAATTTCAAATTGGTGATGAAGTTCTCTGTGCTAGTGGATCAATGGGAAGTAATGGTACATATGCTGAATTTATTACCGTTCCTGAAGCTATTGTTGCTGTCAAACCTAAGCGAATTTCCTTTGAAGAAGCAGCGGCAGTACCATCGGCAGCGCTGACTGCTCTACAAATTTTTAATCGACTCCAGATCTATCCGAAAGATACAATCCTGATCACGGGAGCCTCGGGTGGAGTCGGATCTTTTCTTGTCAAGATATTATTGGCACATAATATTGATCAGATCATTGCTACTGCTGGTAGTGAGGAAAATACTAAACTGCTCTTGAATATGGGACTAAAGGAAAATCAGATCGTCAATTATAAACTGCCTAATCTAAGAGATAACCTGATTAAAGTTAACAATAATCAACCATTTGATATTGGAATCGATCTGGTTGGAAACGAGATTGCCGAAATTACAGCGGAATTGCTAAAAATTAATGGAACCTATGTTGATGTTACTTTTATGACCACTACGAAATCCCGTGAAACGCTCTTTAATAAAGGAATAAGCATCTTGAATATCTCCAATTATGCGCACAGCGTAACCAAAAATTACGCCTACTACAAAGATAATCTCCAGCGTATTGCGGAAATGATCCAAGACGGAACCATAAGTCCGCCAAGTTATAAAATTGTAGGCAAGCTTTCCTCGGAAACAGTGCTGGAAGCTCATCGTATGCTTAAATACAATCAAACGAACGGAAATAAATTAATAATGATCCATGAATAAAATACCAAGAAGAATCGTCACCGGAATCCAAAACGGAAAGTCTGTGATCCTTGAAGATAAAATTGTAGCAAATGCTGTAGAACATTTCCCTAATTTGGTGA
The DNA here is from genome assembly GCF_042686355.1 of Sphingobacterium anhuiense. NCBI lineage: Bacteria > Pseudomonadati > Bacteroidota > Sphingobacteriia > Sphingobacteriales > Sphingobacteriaceae > Sphingobacterium > Sphingobacterium anhuiense. The sequence goes on along the minus strand of NZ_JBHUPE010000005.1, from coordinate 193,117 downwards.
TATCAGATGTTTGGAATACGCAACAGATGCCTGCAAGCCTGGATTATGAAATGCAGATCCCCAATAAGGGTTTCCCTGAAACGCCAAAAAACGGAACGTATTTTCGTTATGTCTCCATCCCTCCTGATAAAGAACTGGGGGTGCATGTAAAAATCGGACAGCCCCACCCGATGATGCATCAAACTTCAACCTTGGATTACATCATCATTCTTTCAGGAGAACTTTATCTGATCATGGACGAAGGTGAAACGCTTTTAAAAGCAGGAGATATTGTCATTCAGAGGGGCACTAACCACGCTTGGAGCAACCGCTCCGATCATCCATGTATACAACTTGCCATTTTAATTGACGCAGTAAAGAAGTAATTAGTTCTAATTTACTGTTTTAATGAATGATAAGACCATCCTTTTGGCTTGCTGTTCAGAGATATACATGCGGCTTGCAAAATGAATATGGACAATGAAACGCGATCAGTGATTTTACTCTGATCAAAAAAATTATTATTCTTCAAAAAAATTGGATAATAAAAGTATTTTCTTTTCTTTGTAAAAACACAAAAGAAAACACTTTCATAATGAACAATCTAGGACAGATTAATATTAACATCTTGATTAATGCTACAGTCGTGGTCATCGTCATTATTTGTTCAAAATGGGAGGTTAATACTTTGTAAGATATTTAAAAATAAATAATATTATAAAAAGCTTCCCAAAAAATTTGGGAAGCTTTTTTTTTGATTCCATGTTATGAAAAAGAAAAATATGACCTCTAAATTGTTCACCTTGAATTGCAAAAATCAACGTGATTTACTATCAGATATCATTTCAACAATGTATCAATTAGGATTAGAAATTGAGACCATTTCACAATCCCGTACAGATATTCCGGAAATAGTATTGATAACGATTGAAGTAGCTATGCCAGGAGTGTTAATCGATAATACAATACTCAATCTTAAAAAAATAGCCGATGTACTGGATGTTACAATCACTTTTGGTTCTGTTTTAAATGCCGCATTGTTTAAAATATCATTCGACACAAATGAGAACATCTGGGAAATTTTACATCGCTATAATGTACGCTGTGTTTCCATGGAAAATAACACCTTGTTAATACACCAAATTGCGAAGGAAGGCGATATTCAAAGGTTATACAATGCTCTAGAAGGGCCTGGACTAATATCTTTTTCGCAGTTGCCACTTTCAAATTATCAATCTACCATTTAATAGTAATTTCGGCACACAGCAATTATCCATATATGTAGCAGGAGTAGGAGGAGAATTATTCTTTAAAAGTTTATTAAATTAGTAGTGGAGTAAAAATAAATCATTTAAGTTGGACGCTAAAAATATAATAACCAATGATAGACACAGATATTTTAGATCAGGAAAATAGGCTTTATGAAGCGATCAAGAAAAGTAATATAAACGTGCTTGAAGAATTGCTGCACGATGATCTTCTTTTTGTACTTCCAAGTGGAGACGTCATCACAAAGGAAATGGATTTACAGAGCTACCGTGACGGTAACTTAAAAATCAGTGAGCTTATTCCCCATATGGAACATCTAAACATCATAGATGATACAGCAGTTATTACGTTGACCATGGAATTAAAAGGAAATTACAGTGGTGAAGACTTTGAAAGTAAGTTTCATTACATCCGTTTCTGGAAAACATTCCCTACTGGAATAAAAGTAGTTGGAGGAAGTGGAAGGATTGTTCATATTTAAAGGGGCTGTAACATTTTAAAGCGTTGCAAAAAGCCATTAACTTTTTGCAACGCTCTAATTGAAAACGGTGCTACTACACACAATTATTATTTATACCATACAGGTCCTGGTTTGTTTCCCATTTCGAATACCATCGTCGGACCCGACATCATTTGCTGATGCGTGATACAATTGGTTTGTGATCTATTGAACAGATTAGATAGAAATATAAATGGTCCGAGACATGTATGTGGATTGACATAATGGAAACATTAATATACCTTTTCCGTAAGTCCGCGCATCCAGTTATTAAAATCCGCATCCGAAGGGATTTCAAATTTTTTACGCAATCTGTTCTTCCGAATCTGTACTGCTCTGACTGTCACAAACGTATATTCGGCAATATTTTTTGTTGAAAAGTTGAGAAAGGCCATAGCACAAAACTCAAGCTCGGTGCTTCTAAGATTTGAGTCAAGTGATTTCAACGCCTGTATAAACTCCGGATACAATTCGGTAAATAAAGTCAGAAACTCTGGATTATTACTTTTTGCTAGCTCTATCAGATTATTGAATTTATTTTCTCCGATCTGCTCTGTCAGTTCCTTGTTGATGGTTTCTGTTTCCTGTAAAGCATCTTCTTTCTCTCCCAAAACTTTACGATTGTGCCTAGATCGCCATACAAAAAAAGTGATCGCAACAATGAGCACGATTAAAGCAATTATTGAAACGGTAACTGATTTTGACACCTTGGTATCAGATTCCTGATCTTTTAATTTCAAAATCTGATTGAGCACCTGATCAACGACCTGTCTATTTTCATTTTCCAAAGAATCATTGAGTCGGCTAAAGGCCATTTCATAGTGATCAGCTTTGGCTTTGTCCAAGTTGGTTGTTCGGTATAAATCAGCCAGCTCCCGATATGAATTTTTCATTCCAATTCTGCTACCGGCTGCCCGCTTTTTTGCTAGGCTCTCTTCATAAAAAGCTGCAGCTTTTTTAAAGTTTTTTCTTTTTTTCTCCAAAAGAGCCAAAGCACCATAGGTATTCATAACAACAGGGATTTTATATTTCTCCATGAGTTCCACGGATTTGTCAAGGTATTGTTGCGCCTTCACTAAATCGCCCTTTTGTACATATAACCTACCCAGATTTTCATAAACAATCTGATAACGCATTGCCGCATCTTTTTCCTCAAAGACCTTTAGGTTCTCTAATTGTAGTTCTGTATATTTTTGCATAGAATCCAGTTGTCCCAGACGCTGAAAAACAACAGATAAATTTTCATAGTTAAACTGGTAGGATTTTATTTGCTTTTCCCCTGCCAGCTTTTTGATCACTCCCTGCTGCACACGGAACTCCCGAAGGGCTTGCTGATAAAGCATGAGCCCCCCATAAGCTCTTCCCCGTAACCGATGAACTTCTGATTGCATGAAAATTTCATTCTTATAGAAGTCCGTAGTTTCAATACGGTCAATTTGCTTCAGTCCTTCCTTAAATAAACCTATAGTCACAAGACCTTCTGCTAGATAAGAGCCCCCTTTTGCTTTTCCCTCGTCATATTTGGCGGCATTGGCCAAATTAAGCGCTTTTATCACCGTCTCAATATAGGTCACCAAATCTCCTCTACTAGCAAATTCCATCGACTTCGCTAAGAGTGAATCAATCGCTTGCTTCTTGTCATCACCAGCTATTGCTTTAATCGTAAATAATAATAAAATAAATAAAAGAAGTTGTTTTCTCATTAGGTAGGTTATCAATTGTTATATAGTTCTATCACAACAGTCTAAAGCTCCCTTCAGCCCTAAATTACTGCGATGCAAATCTAGATATTTTAAATCATTAAACAGATATCAAAGCATCTCTAGAATACATTTTTCATCCCGAATTGTCTAATCCTCTAACTTCCGATAATCATCGTCTAATGGCGATCCGCCCTGGGAAACCTGTGCAGAACCAGTAGCCGCCCCCTGCTCCGTTGCTACAATTATAATACTCAAAATCGGAGGAATATAATTTTCCTTTTTCTTTTGATTTTTTGTTTCCATGACTATTTATTTTTCAATTTTATATTTGGTATAAATCTTTCTGACCATTTATAATTTTAGATTGATGATTTAATAAACCTTCGAATTACACAGCCGTAAGCAATTGCAAAATCAAATGAAACTAGTTGGAACAAAGATTAGGATTTTGAAATACAAACGATGATAAATGACCTATCACATAGATATCACATAAAAACTAACCATCATTTACTAACTTGGAATCGATCAATATAAAATATAAATAGTGGAAAACTTTTTGAATTCATATTATATCAACACTGTACTCCTTTTATATATGTCATTAAATTTTAATATTTAGTGCTTGAAAAGCTGTTCAGGCAAGAAAATAAATCTTCCCTAAAATTTTCTTTAATATTACTGATCAATTCAAAATTGCAAGGGGAAATTCAATACTTACCACATTGCTAAATAGTTTCAATAGCTATATGCTCTTGTTCAATCATTGGAGTTCGCTGGACCTGCTCGCGCATCCAACAATTAAAATCAATATCAGAAGCGATATTCAGTTTTTTACGCAATCTATTTTTGCGTACCTGTACAGCACGTATGGTGACAAAAGTATATTGGGCAATATTTTTGGTCGAAAAATTCAAAAAGGTCAGGGCACAAAATTCTAATTCACTACTGCGGATTTTGGGATTTATTGTCTTTAAAGAGGCAACAAAATCGGGATAGATTTCGCTGAACAGCGTCAAAAACTCAGCGCTATTGTTTTTCGCTAAAGCAATTAAATTATTGAAGTTATTCCTTTCCATTATATATCATTTTTTAGTAAATTCTCATTTCTATATTTCCATCCTTTTGAGATAAATTCCTTCAACCGCTAGCTGCCAATTTTGCTTTTTTTTTAGAAGAAATAGCAATTAAAATCGACAGCTCCACATTGATACCCATAGACTAAATTCAACTATATTATCACGGACCTCCACACAAATTAGGTTCGAGCGATAATTCATTATAGCCCGCAATTCCTGGACTGAATGTCTTACCTTATTCTGCTTGACAAATATTTACATTAAAAGAATGAATCAAAAAAAACCGCCTTTCACATTCATATCACACTTTATAAAAAACTGATAAACAACCACTTAACACCATAAAAAAAACAAATAATTTAAACTTGAGGATTCAGGAAACGTCCGCCCCCCCTAAAAAAGAAAGTCCTTCTTATGAAAGAAGAACCTTTTTTTCCCTGATTAAGGACTTTTCGAAGTCTATTTGAACTGAATTTGTTCCTGTACCCAGTTTAAAATCTTTAGTCTATCTCATAAAAAAGCTCGACAGGAATTATTAAAACCTGTCGAGCAACTAAGATGAATTAAACAATAATTAGTTCGGATAAATTACCAGTCGATGGTACGATTATCATCATCAGCATTATCCCATGATTGTTGCACGTCGGAGCTAACAGATGCCGCTGCAATACCTTGTTCCATTTCCACTGTCATCAATTCGATTCGTGGACTTAAATAGATTCTCTTGGGCTCATTAGTATTCATAATATGATTTTAATAAAAGTTAACATTCTGTGATTCTACCTACAGTGTACAAGCAGTTTTCTTTCTGCCACTACCTGACCCCACCATCGTCGTCTTACCCTGTACTACCTGTGTGATTTTTACAGTATTGGAAGTCGAACTCCATGGCACCGTATTAAATGAACCTTGTGTCAGTTCAAGTGGATATAGTGCACCTCCTGAGGTCTTGCTACCATACATAGTAACCTCACCGGTACGACTAATTACAACTCTAATAAGCGGCTGCGCTACCGTACCTACCATATCATAAATTTGTTGGATTGTACCGCCTTCCACATTGTTTCCGCCATAAACACTTCCATCTACATATCTCACATTTTTTTGGGCAATGGCAATACCAGATTCAAATTGAATTTCTTGTGTGGCCAGCTTGATACCATTAACCTCCATATTAAATGAGTTGTCTAATTGAAGAATATCAAACACAAATCCATAATCAGCACCTGGTGCTGTCAATGTCTGTGTAACTAAGCTTCCGTTAGGAACAAATGTACCATTGACAGTGGCACCTGATCCAGAAGCAGCATAATCCCAGTTTAGATCCGCACCTCCTGTCACTGGCTGTGTACAAGTTTTGAAGTTTAGGTTTAAGTTATAACGTTGACCTGGTATAATCTGTAATCCAGCAACGCCTACATTAGATCTTGTCTCTCCATCAATAGTAATTGATCCAAAACTAAATACACCATTGGCAGCGCCAGGGTGGATTAACAGTGTAGGGATACTCGATACAGTCCGTAAGCCCGCTCCCAAAGCTGGAAATTGTACAGCAGTAGTTGCAGTATTTCCATTGTAGGATATCGTACCATCTGCTAATTTTAAACTTGCACTAGGATGCGTAGGGTTTATCGTTGGCGTAACCAAGCTTGTTATTGCTCCAGTCATTTCAGTTGCCATACTTAAATTGGTCGTTACCTCACTATACTGATGTTTCAGCACCACATCAAGATTATTCTCACCTGAATGAACTGTTAAATCTTTCTTAAAGTACATCAGATCTGCACTTATGTTATCCAGGCTGGCATTAGCGAGTTCGTTCTGTGCAGTCACCCCTGGAACTGTTGCCGTACTATTGACTGAATAGGCTACAAAAGTATAGGTCTTTTCAGCATCCAATGTGATTTCACTATTATTGTCAACAGAATTTGTGTAGATCTTTTCTGTTACATAATCCCCATCTGCATTATACACCACGATTTTATACTTGACATTAGCTGCCAATGGTGTCCTCTCTTCGGTAACTGCGGCACGGTTTCCCGATGAGGACCGTAATAGGTTACCACTAGCCTCGGAAGACTTGTTTGTCAATGTTGCCTCAAAAGAACTTGAGTTTGTTAAAGGAATCACCTGAGTCTGGGCTGTGTTTCCAATACTGCTCCCATTACTTGCTTTCTTATTGACGACAACTGGGTTTTCTACGCCAAGTAAGTGGATATTGACGCTAGCCTTGCCGCTCGCTGCTACACTGTCTTTGCTTTCCTTACAGGAATACAAAGACCCACACACCAAAGCCGATAGAACCAGTGTCTTCCAGCTTCTTTTTATCTGTGTTTCTAAAACCATTTTTCTAATTTTTTGATGATTAATAAAATTTTTAATTAATTTCCACAAATATTGCAATGATTTCTCAAAAGGAAACAATAAGGATATATCACAAATATATCACACATGAGCACGGCTATTAAACAAATACCATTACAATAGATGAAAAATATTATCACTAAACAATACAAGCATTTTATTAGAGAGGTAACACAGAAGCTATTGACGGTATTTTTATTTTACTAATTTCAATAATCAACACAAAAAACTCATTACAAGTAGGATACCTTAATGAAGTAGCAATGTGATATTAATATGATAGGTTTATCACGCATTTTTGATCGACTGACCTATTAACTTTGAAGTACAGAATACAACATGGTATTAGAAGTTCAAAGAATTGGATTCCATTTTCTTGCACTTCAGCTGAATTATGAGATTTTACAACTGCACATATTATGACCAATAGAAAGAGCAGTGACATTATGTTATCATTTCCTGCGGAGAGTCATAGGAGTTCTGTAGATGGGGTGCAAATGATTATTCTAAAGTGTTCAGCTATCCAGTACGTTGTATCCAGAATAAATAAAAGTTAAATTATAAATTTATTTCATAGTTTAACTTTTATTCCTACCTATTCAAAAACAACCTATTGAAATCAATAGAAATTAAAAAGCCCAGCATGGTTGATCCATGCCGGGCTTTTTAATTCCTACAAGTTATTTCTTATACCATACTGGCCCTGGTTTGTTCCCCATTTCGAATACCAACGTCGCACCCGACATCAATTGCTGATGCGTGATATAACTGGTTTCAAGCGGCTTACCATCTATTGAAACAGATTGGATATAGATATTCTCTTTACTGACGTGATTGGCTTTGACTGTAAATTTCTTACCGTTAGCAAGCATAATTTCACTATGGTCAAAAAGCGGTGTCCCGATCTCATAATGGCCACTGACAGGATCTACCGGATAAAAACCTAATGCACTGAAGACATACCATGCAGACATCTGTCCACAATCTTCATTGCCACTCAAACCAGAAGGAGTATTTAGATACAGTTTTTCCATTACCTCAGCAGCATATTGCTGAGTTTTCCAAGGTTGTCCGGCAGCATTGAATAGATATAAAGCATGATGGCTCGGTTCATTGCCATGTGCATACTGCCCAATCATACCGGTGCTAAAAATAGGCAGTTTGGTCGTATCTGAAGGATGTAAAGTAAACATACTATCGAGCTTTTGTCCAAAGCGTTCTTCCCCACCAACTAAATTGATCAACCCGGGAATATCATGCTGTACCGACCAAAAATATTGCCATGCATTACTTTCACAGATATGTTCACTATAATCTTCAGGATCAAATGGGATTATAAATTGACCATTACTATGACGTGGCTGCATAAACGAAGTTGCTGGATTATAGACATTCTTAAAGTTTTTTGATCTCGCCAAAAATGTAGCAGCAATATCCTTTTTCCCCATCTTGCTTGCCATTACGGCTATACAATGATCATCGAAAGCATACTCCAATGTGCGCGATAAGGACCAGTTCTCTGCATTGTATTTATCAGCAACGTCATAAGGAACATAGCCAAGTTTTTTATACAGTCCAACTCCTCTGTATGCATCGGTGTTTGCTGAAGCGACACAAGCTTCAAGCGCTTTATTGATGTCAAAGTCACCGATCCCTTTTAAATAGGCATCGGCGATAACAGGTATAGCATGGTGCCCGATCATCATATCGGTTTCGCTTCCATATATATTCCATACCGGTAAACGACCATGTTGCTCGTAAAAGGCAATAAAGGACTTAATCATATCATTTACACGATCTGGATCAGTGATGGTAAATAATGGATGTGATGCTCTATAGGTATCCCACAATGAAAAAGTACTATAATTGGTCCAATTTTCGGCCTTATGTATTTTCCGATCAGCACCAAAGTAAGACCCGTCTACATCTCCAAATATGGTAGGAGCTAACATACTATGGTATAATGCGGTATAGAATTTCACCTTGGTATCTTTATCTGCTGTCTGGATAGCGATCTTGCCAAGTTCATCATTCCAATTTTTTTCAGCCTGCGCGAGATAATAGTCAAAATCATCTTTTGGCGCTTCTGCTTTTAAATTGTTTGATGCTCCTTCCCTACTCACTCCGGAAAGTGCTGTACTCAATGTGACTTGATCTCCTTTAGCTGTTTTAAAATCAAAACGGGCTTTAAAAGCTGTTCCAGTTCGTTTAGTAGCTTTTGTTAAGGTATCTGTAACGGATAAGATCGCAGTACTATCTAAGTGTACGGCAATAAAGGGTTTTGAAAATCGAGTTTCGAAATAGACACGTTGCCCTCTTGCCCAGCCTTCAGAAAATCGATAACCGCGTATCGTAACCGAATCGACGACTTCAATATGGGAATCAACTGTCGAATCCCAGTTCATTGCTTTCTTCAGGTCTAAAAATACAGCAGCATCTGCTTCTGGGAAAGTATAACGCTGAATACCGCAACGAGGGGTTGCTGTCAATTCGACATTGATATCATAATCAGTCAATTTTACTTGGTAATAACCGGCATGTGCCTGTTCATCGCTGTGCGTAAATTTGGAATGAATACCGAGTGGAGCCTCTGCTTCTTTGTAAGGAAGCGTAACTGGCATAAAAGAGATATCATATAGATCCCCTGCTCCTGTTCCACTTAGGTGTGTATGACTAAAACCAGCGATGGTGCTATCCGGATAGAAATATCCCGATATGCGGTCCCAGCCTGGTAAACCATTGTCAGGACTTAATTGGATCATACCAAATGGAGCCTGCGCTCCGGGGTAGGTATTCCCCGTAAAATCTGTCCCTATAAAAGGATTAACAGATTTTGCATAAGAATCACGTTGGTTATCTTTTTTGGAAGCACAGCCTAAAACAACGAATAGACCTGCACAAACCATATAATTCACATATTTCATTGTATATATCGCTTTTTTTTAAATTTTATTTACAACTATTTATCACCCCTAAAAGAAGATCATCATGGCTATTTTACGGGAGTTTGATCACTTAGTTTAAACTTCCTCGACTTCCTCTTTTGTTATCTTTTCTACACCAATTTCTAACAACCGATCGCTACATTCTATGATCTCACTACTGTTTAATTAACCAAACAACTGTTTTAATCAAGAAAAACAAGAGCCCAATATAAGATAAATGGAGCGATCAATAAAATTAAATTTAATTTCTTGTTATATATTTAAAACGTTTTAGCAAAATCACATAGTGCTCGTTTGATCTTGTTCCAAGATCAAACGAATATTAATCCAAAATCCCCGAATATACATTTATAGCGATTACAGCAGTAAATTGTCCTTATCTTAATTTCGTAAATAAAACTTTATCACTATGAAAAATTTAGAATTGTTAAAAGAAAAATCAACCATGCTTTCTAAAGAACAAATGAAAGGCGTGCAAGGGGGTATGAAATGGACAAAGGACAGAAGTAACAATGTCCATGATACAAGATACCTAGATGGCTGGCTTAAGCACAGAGCGTCATTATCAGCCGAAACTATTTTATTCGGTCACGATCGATATTAGTATTCGTAATACTTCATTAACGAAATAAATCCCATCAAGTCACTACAAGCTATACGATTATTCAATTGTAAAGAATATCCGTATAGCTTGTGCTTACATTAAAATAAGATTTGATAAAAGATAAGTTTATTTCGCATTCTCCGCATAATAAAGGTCGGCAAATAGCTTCGACAGTTTAGCAGGATCTTCTCTCCAGGCATTATACATGCCCTGCCCCATTTCGTCAGGTATACTATCGAGTTTACCGTCAGCTACACCTTGCAGTATTTGGATAGCAGTACTGTCTGGATCGGGCATATCCCAATCACTACCTTTGTTCATATCCGTGTCAATTGCTCCGGGATTGACCGCATAGACGGATACATCTTTTTTAGCCAATTCAATTCGTACGGATTGTGTAGCAGAAAAAAGAGCTGCTTTTGAAGCCGCATATCCTGCAATAGATGGCAAAGGGGAGTAAGCGGCAATAGAAACAATATTGATCATAATGGAGGGTTTATTTCGAATCAGAATTGGTGCAAATGCCCGCATCATTTTTATTGTTCCAAAATAATTAACCTGTAAATCATTATCCATTCCCAGGAGATCTCCTTCTAAGATATTTCCAGAGTTTACTGTTCCGGCATTGTTGATAAGAATTTCAGTATCCTGAGCTACGGTTGCTACCCATGCAACTTGTTGGTCATCTGTAATGTCTAGTTCTAACGGTACTATCCGATCGTCATTAAATGATGGCATTTTCTTTAAATCCCTGCAGGTTGTATATATTTTCCCTACCCCATTATTAAGTAGAACCTTTACAAGTGATTGGCCTATTCCCCTATTGGCTCCTGTAATTAGGATCACCTTATCTTTAAAAATTTGCATCGTGTTTTATTTTTTGGTTAACACAAAGCTAGTGTGACGAAAGGAATGATAAAATCCAAAACGTGCGGTATTAAAGAATGGTCTCCATTCATTTCACAAAACACCTATGGTGTTGACTAGCGCAGTGCTACCGACGAATCAAAATTAGCATTTGTCCATTTCAGTTTATTATAACTTTTGAGAAATTTGAGTCTTAATTCTAAGATCTTTTCTTGGGCATCAATAAGCTTATTTTCGCGGCTGTTGATCAGAAATAACGAACTTTCGCCATTAGCATATTTGGATTGCTCGGCCATCAGTAATCGTTTATAATTATCCATGTTTTTGGTGGCGATACCGATCTGACTCCAATAGTTGTAGATTTCATTTTTGTAGCCGGTTATCTTAGTTGCCAATTCCTGACTTTTATAAGCCAGATCCAAACTGTTCTGATCGATCTTCAATTTTGCCATTTTATAATCAGCTCTTGCCTGTCTTAAAAAAATCGGTATTTCAAGTTTTAAACCATATTGGAAGTTATTATCAAAAAGTGGAAAAAACTGGTGTGTATACCCTTCTTTATTATAAAAATTATAGCTAAAATCTATTTTGGGCAATAAGCTCTGCAATTTGAGGCGACGTTCGCTTTCTAATATTTTGCCTTTTTCATCATAATAACGTACAGAAGCATGGCCATTTAGCGTATGCGCATCCACCTGCGCCAATAGATCGGTGTATTGCGTATCGTCAGTATTGTTCTGCAATCTTTCTGAGGGAATAAGCCCTTCAGTCACGGGATATGGCTTAAGGTCCTCCTCCCATAAATATACCGAAAGCTTTTGTGTCGCACTGACAAATTGAAGATAAGCATCCTGCTGCTCCAGCTCATAATTCTGCAGCTGCGAAAGTGCTTCGGTGGTATCAATTGCAGCCTGTTCACCATACTGAAAAGTTTTGATCACAAGTGCCAGCCGCTCTTTATTGATGTTAACTGTTTCCCTTTGCAGTAGATAGAGCTCATATTGTTTGACCCATTCCCAATAGCTGTTTTCCGCTTCCAGCATCAGCTCGTTGGTCAACACGGTTTGTTCGGCTTCCGTCATACGCTGCGCAATCTGTGCTTGCTCCAATAAAGCACGTCTTTTATCATACAGCAGATTTTTTGCCAACGGAACAGTTACGCCAACTTGATATAAACCTCCCCTTGTATCACTGTTATTGAGTTTTTCTCCATCTAAATAGCTGTAACTACCATTCACCTCTATACCATACCAAGTCGGAATACCTAGACCAATATTACGCTGTTGATAATACTGTGTGCCATCAATGGTTTTTTCTCCCGTTTTAGCGTCCAGAACAGGATCAAAATTACCTTTAGCTTGCTGTATACCAGCAGCAGCAATACGGTTCTCTAAGCGATATTTGAAAGCCATCGGATGATAATTTTTGACGATGGCCAAAAACTCGTTCCGCGATAATCTTAAAGTATCCTGCCCAAAAGAAGATTGGCTGAAAAAACATATCAGAATAAGGATGATATAACTATTTTGCCGCTGCATCGTTTGTTGCTTTATTTTCATTTTTGACTGTATAATAATCCGGAGGGAAACCATTAATATTTCGCCACAGCTCATACCAGATCGGCACATCGTTCAGGATCGCAATACCTTGCACCCCAGCCCCCACTTTAATCTGTGGAGGCCATGGCTTTTGTCCTTTATCTTCCATGACCAGAGCCCTAAAAAGTCCGCTCGCATTGATATTATTTTCGACAGCAATTACTTGACCTGCAAAAGTTCCGTAACTCGTGGTTGGCCAGCCTGAAAATACAATGGCAGGAAAACCGTCGAACACACACATCACCCGTTGTCCAACTTTGAGTAAAGGTAAATCTACGGGTCTCACAAAAATTTCGACAGCGTAATCAACCTTGCTGGGCACGATCGTACCGATACTTTCGGTTTCCTTCAGGATTTCTCCGATACCACCTTTATTAAGTTGTACAATCTGTCCGTCCTGAGAAGCTTGCACAAAATATAATCCCCGTCTCGCTCTATAATTGGCAACCTGATTTTCAAGTTTTGCTATTTCGCCAGTACTTCCCTCAATCTGCCCCAAACTCGAAAATCTGTCACCTTCTGTTTTGCTTAGCTTTTCAGTATAATCCTGGATCGTTGCGCGCTCTTCGATCTGTACCGTTAGAATCTCCTGATTTGTCTGCGCCAGCTTATTGTCTATGGCTGTTTTTTTAGCTAAAACATTTTGGTAGGAAACATTTCGCTGTTGCAACTGGGTAAGGGACACCAGACCATCATCGTACATTTTTTTCTGTCGGTTAAATTGATCTTCGCTTAATCGCAACTCGTTGGTTATAGCCAAAAGTTCTGCCTGCTCCGCCTGCAGCTTATTATTTAACTGACTGATCTTCACTCTCAATTGTGCCAGCTTAAGTTCTCGCCCAGCACCGAGAGCTTTGATCTGATCTGCAGTAGTCCCCACTTTGGCTTCGTAATAATTACGGACACCTTTCTTCGCGCTGACCTGCTGCTCGGTACGTTCCAGCAACTGCGGATCCATATAGTCATCTTTCACTTCAGCTAGCTGCAGTATGGTATCACCTTTTTTTACAAAATCGCCGTTCTTGACATACCATTTCATGATTTTACCTGGAATAGGCGAATTGAGCTGCTGCGGACGCTGATCCTGATACAACGTGGTCACAGTACCCTTCACCTTAATATTCTGTGTCCAGGGTAAAAAAAGCGTCACAAAGCACAGTATACCCATGAAGATAAACCAGTTTTTAACTGAAGACTGCTTATGGATATGGTATATTTTATCGAATGATTTGAGTTTCATCTGTTCACGTTATCTTTACTTAATTTCAATAGTACGGTTTTGCAGGTAGAGATGCTGATCCGCAATCTCCATTACTTCTTTTTCTTTAGACACTAAGATCACAGTTGTATGTTGCTTGATTTCATCCAGATATTGTGTCAGTTTTTTACGAAATACCTCATCCATCCCGTCAAGAGGATCCTCCAATAGAAGTAGACGGTTATTTCCAAGAAGCGCTCTCAGAATTAAGATCATCTTCCTTGAACTAAAAGAAATCTCGGTATCTGTCTCACTCAATAAGGTATAAAAACCGTTGCTAAATTGATCGGATAGCTGCTCAATACCGATTGCTTCAGCAAGTCGGAGTATATCTTCGGTACTGATGTTTTCACGTCCAAGCACTAAGTTTTCGTGAAGAGTACCTTTGATAATCGTCATATCTTCCATGTACAGGCCTATGCGATTTCGTAAGGCAATTTTGTCAATATTTTTGATCGGTATTTTATCAAAAAGGACTGTTCCTCCAGAGGGTTCATAAAAACCGGCTATCATATTTAAGAGCATGGATTTCCCGGCACCTACCTGTCCCGAGATCATGGTCAGGCTATTGGCCGGAATAGTAAAATTCAAATGGATAAAAACCGGACGGCTGTCAGCAAAATTTAAGCTGACATCTTTAAAAACAACTTCCATTCCTCTTGCTGTACTCTCCAATACAATCTCGCCATTGGATTCTTCACGAAGCCCCGTCACCTTGTGAAGTTTGAGTACCGAAGCAATCATATCGTAGTAACTTTCGAGACTTTTAATCAGCTTTTCAACCGCGGACATAATCATGATCACCACAATTTCTGTTGCAACAAATGCACCGATATTGAGTTTTTGATTGATCAACAAATAAGTCCCTATTCCCAGCATAACCAATGTAATGGTCACATTAAAACCAATGATGGATTTGTACTGAAACAATAAAACCTTGAAATGCGAAGTCCGGTGATCAAGATACTGAACCACCCGTTCATCCGTACCTGTTAAATGCATATCTGATTTTGAATTAATCTTGAATGTTTTTATAGCGCTGGCGATATCTTCGAGCCATGAAGCCACCTCATATTTTTTATTACTTTCTTCAACACTGGACTGGATACCCGAATCCATTGTAAAATAAAAAATACAACCCACAATAATGATCACAACTGCTCCGAATACTAAAAACCAGACATGATAAAAAGACAGCAGGATGATACCAAAAAAGATCTGTATCAAAGCTGTTGGAATTTCGAGCAGAATTTTAGAAATACTTTTTTGTAGGTTCAGAATATCAAAAAAACGGTTAACAAGTTCGGGTAGATAATATTTCTTGGTGGCGGCGAGGTCTATTTTTGGAAGTTTCTTGGCAAAAGCGATGGAATATTCTACGAAAATCTTTTGCTGGATCTTCTCAATAATCTGCATGACTTTAACCCGGAAAACCCCGTATAAAAATGTACCCAGCACCACAAAACCGATCAGCAGATAGAGCGATGTGACCATGGTGGCACCCAAAACAAAACTGACAATAGCCTGGATACCCAACGGAATACTCAACTGTACAAGACCACTGAGAATGGCATATATATAAATGGACGCAACATCTTTCTTTTCCTTGGTTATCTGCTTAAACCACATTCTAGTGCTTGCAGTATAATCTTCTTGATTTGCCATTATAATTTATTTTTGGAAAGTATATTTAATATTTTAGAAGGTCGATATTTTGCTTATTCTCCAATAAAATGTGGTATAAATAATCCTGTAATCAACAGTTTCCTTATCTCAAACTTAGTAAAAAATCCAAATAAAATGCACAGGCATAACGGATTTTTATACAAGGCAATACCTTTTAGATATACGATCTACCATTATGTGCAAAATCTACCCAAAAGCCACTACACCACCTTAACAACCTGAATACCTAAGCCTTTAACAGAGAGCTAACATACACTTTTAAGGTTCATATCTTTACTTTTTAAGTTTCAAATGCAATCAGCATAAAGGAAAAAAATGTTTCTGATAAAAGAACCATTAAAAGATAAATATAGCTGATACTTCAAAAATAAAATCAAATCATACAAATTGGATTTGATGTATTAAAAACAGTGATCGACATCTGAAAAGACTATTTTTCTGTTAAAAAAAATAGAAATTATGGATAGAAATCACGCATAAAAAGCAACGTACCTAGTCCACCCTTGCGAGAAGTAAAATAAAAATCCCCCAGAAAATTTAATATTTCCCGGGGGATAGTTACGACAGTACTTTACTGAAATATTTGGTCTATTTGATGTATTTCCAACTAAAATTTTGTCCCTTTACGTCAACTTCAAGATGACCTGGGAATGTACCTTCAAAACTACCTTGCCACCAATTACCAGAAACTGCACCTGCTGTTATAAATTGTACACCTTTCACTTTAATCTCTTCATATAAATGCATATGCCCTTGAAGTACTAATTTCAGATTATGCTCTTTGAAAAGATCAAATACCTGCTTTTGATTTGTAAACGTATCGGCAGCGGTATAACGTCCTTCCAGGACAGGATAATAAACGGATAAAAAAGGAACATGGGACACAATAACTAGGGGCTGTTCTTTCGCTGTACTGTTAATAATACCCTTTAACCAAGCAAACTGTTGCTCTCCAATGATGTATTGATTATCCTGCACTTCTACACTATTGAGCACAATGAACTTCCATCCTTTATGATCAAAGGTGTAATAAGTCTGACCAAAAGTGCGTTCGAAAAGTTCAAAATCATTTTTACCGTTTCTTAGATCACGCGGTAATCTATCGTGGTTTCCGATAGCCATATGATAAGGCTTTTTTGTATGTTCAAACACATCTTTAAGCAACTTGAATCGTTTTTCTCCCAGCGGTAGATCCGTGTTTTTTAAATTGTCGATATCGACATTATCTCCACCACTCATAATAAATTCCACCTGTGGCGACAATAATTTAAGCCGTTGTGCTACCTGTCCCAATGTAGAGTCACTATGCGTGTGCATATCGGTCAGAAATGCAAATTTAAAATCTTGTGCCTGTACGGTCTTTATGCCAAAGAGCATCAAGAATAGACAACTTACTGTTAATCGTATTATTGGATTATGCTTTACCATCCGAATATTTGTTTAAGGTTATCATTTAAAAGTATCTCTCCCTGTGGTATAGGACGATAATAAAATTTTGGGGTTTCAAAAGTTCCTGTATTTTCAACCGTCTCTACAGTACCACTATTGCCATCGGATAAAAACACCCCCACATCCTGACCAAAATGTCCAACACGGTAGTATTGTAATTCTCGTCCCAGGCTATTTTTTTCTTTGACTTCGGGAATTGAAGATGAAGATGCAAGCAGTACGACATCGGGAATACCATCACCGGTCATATCATGCTTTCCTAATCCAGAGAAATAGACACCTTCACGCTTATTTTTTAATAATTCACCCACATTCCAACGCATGAGATCTGTAAATCGGAATCCTTCAAATGCAAGTTCGACACGGCGCTCTCTTCTGATCTCCAATACAAGATTCCGTTGATTACTTTCAACATTGGCATAGCGTGATGCCAAGACTGGATCTATACGTTCGCCAAGTGTCATAGCGGGCATACCCGCTCTTGTACGCAATAGATTGACACTTCGATCTAAATCGGCTTGTGTCAGCAACCCCAGTTCAGCCTTTGCTTCGGCAAAATTCAAAAGAACCTCCGCATATCGGTACAAGGGAATATCTAAGTTATTACGAGCCTCTAGACTCAGCGTATTTTGAAAACCTTTAATTTGATGATAGCCAGAAAAGTTTTTCGCCAGTTGTTGTACATACAATCCCGCTCCCTGTGCATAAGTGTGGGAATAGATCAACTCCCATCCCGGATAGGCATAGGTTTGTGATAAACGGGGATCTCTGTTTTCAAACTCCTTCACAAATGAATTCTTATCATATCCTACTTGAGCCGAATAGAAGGAACCATCTTTCATCAGATAGGACTGTACCAGATCCCGCAAGGGATAATATTCATAATTACCGAACATACCTGGCCATGAATCGGCATTGAGTACATTGTTGGCATAAAAGCGGCCAAATACAACCTCTTTATTGTTTTCTAAATTTTCACTAAAAAATAAGGATCCATAATCCTGATTGGGTTTTCCTGTTTGATGAATACTAAATCATCCTTCACGCATAATTTGCTCACTTAATTGCTGTGCTTTGGTCAAAAAATCATTTGCAGAAACTTTTAAATCCAACTCCTTGTGATACTTACGGTAAGTGCCTTCATAGAGCGCAAAACGACTATACTCTTGCAGTACAACCCACTTATTAACTGTCCCCAATTTGATTCTGGGCTCTACATTTTTTGCAGCAAACTCAAAGTCTTCCATAATTTTTTCGACAACAGTAGCGCGAGGATCGCGTTTCGCAAACAGATACTCTGTATCGCCCACCTCCAATGCTTTATCCACCCAAGGTACATCAGAAAACCGTTGTACTTTTTCGACATAAAATCTGGCACGGAAATATCTGCCCAGACCTTCATAATGTGCCTTCTCACTCGCACTGATTTGTGCTTTCTGCATATGCTGCAGAAAGAAGTTCACCTTACGAAGTTGGTCCCAGTTCCAGCCACCTGAAATAGTTGCTGCAGATGCATTTCCGGCCATAAGGGTTTTGATTTCCACATTCCCGGTCGTACTTGCATTGTCACTGGTAGCGTCTGCCTGATAAATGCCTAATCCAGAAAAATTATACAAGCCTGTAATGTACAGTTCCAGATCGGTGGCGGTATTAAAAAAGTTTTCATTATTGATTGCCGTTTCTGGAACACGATCCAGATATTGATCATTACAGCCTCCTAAAAGTGAAAGCCCCGAAAACACAAAAGCTAATTTTATATATTTATTTATCATGATATTCGATTAAAAAGTTAATTGGACACCAGCAGAAAAACTGCGTTGAAAAGGATAAGTAAGTCCATTGCCGACACGATCTGAACCCGCGGTAGGATTGGTGTAGGTATTTTCATTAAGGGTTTCAGGATCAAAATAGCGTTTTACAGCAGACCATTCGAGGATGTTTTCACCACTCACATATACCCGAAGCTGACGGATCTTGGCTCTTGAAGTAAAAGATTTAGGTAAAGTATAACCGATCGTTAAATTCTTGAGTCGCAAATAAGCGGCATTCAGTAAATAATTTGTTTGTGGAATCGCTAGTCCCTGTGCCTGATCGATACGTGTCCCTAAATTACGGTCGGCCAGCCATGACTGCAATATGGGATAAGCGGCATCGAGGTTTTGATCTGCAAGTCCTAGATTGAGGTATGCTTGAGAATGTTTTGCGCGATCGATCTCCGAATCACTTTCAGGGCGGTAGAAATCAAGCAAATGGCCATAAAAATTTCCGTAAGGCTGCTGATAGGTACCCCAGTATAGGTAATCTAAAGGGTAATAATCACGTTTGCCGATGCCCTGGAAAAATGCGCGTAGGTCAAGACCTTTCCAATCTGCTGATAGGTCTACCCCAAATTGATAACGGGGCGTGGAGTTTCCGATGATTTTAAGATCTTTTGTGTCGCCCAGGGTATATCCCTTCTCTATCTTACCGTTATTATCCTGATCAACATAGGTCGGCCACCCCGGTACAATGGATAACGCTCCCCAAGGAATGATGGAAGTCTGGTCAAGCTTGGCAATCTCTGCCTGATCTTTGAAAAGACCATTATTCTCCAATCCCCAGATTTCACCTAACTGCATGCCATCATAATATTGTAAAATACTTTTATTGGGATTGTCAAAACGGGTGATCTTAGACTGCGAATCTGACAACAGCAGTTTAGCATTAAAGTGCAATGGCGAATTACCCACTTCAAAACGTTCCTGAAAATTAAGCGTCAACTCCCACCCATTAGTTCTGAGATCAGCAGCATTTTCCCGTGGTTCTGCAGCTCCCAGTATATTTGGAAGGTCTTTACCGAGCGTCAGCATACCCAATGTGCTTCTTGAATAATAATCAAAACTCGCTGAAAATTTATTTTTAAGCACAGCGACATCTAAGCCGACATTGACAGTATTGACTTTCTCCCAGGTATAATTGGGTGATACCAAGGAAGGGACCTGAATATAGATACCTCGCTCGCTACCAAGCAAGTAATCTGAATCTTTTTTCTCCATAGAAGGAAGATAACCATAGTTGGATACAGACTGATTACCAAGTTGTCCGTATGACGCTCTCACCTTTAATAAATCAATACCTGATAGTGATGACATGAAATTTTCACGGTCTAATCGCCAGGCAACAGAACCGGAAGGGAAGAAACCAAAACGCTTACTTTTTGGAAAACGAGAAGATCCATCATATCGGCCGTTGAATTCTACGATGTACTTATCGTCGTAGGTGTAGTTTAACCGATAGAATGCACCGCGCAATGCATAGGTATCAATAGCCTCTCCCATTCTCATGGTTCCTGTAGCAAATTGGATCGTAGGGAATGATTCAGAAATCAATCCCGAACGCTCGGCATTAATAAGCTCATAACGATAGTCTTCCTGATTAAAGCCGACCACAGCATTTACCTGATGCTTGTTAAAAGACTGCATATAGGTACCGTATATATTATAGACGTTGTAATAGGAGAAGCCAGCCTCGCGGAAAGCCCCCGTAGTTCCTTCTTTGCGCACATCGTCAGGTCCATATCCGATCTGATATTGTGTCGTATACCAGTTTCTATTCAGTGAATTGCGCTGAAAAGTGTAATCTGCATTCAGTTTAAACTTGTTGCCAAAAAAACGAAGTTCTGTATTAAAAGTAGACTGTACATCCAAACGCTTTTGATCACTTTTACCGCCATCCACCATCCGTGCGGCGATATTTCCGGCTGCAGCATTAGCCCATGTGCCATCAGGGTTCTTATCGTAGCTTGTTGGAAAAATATTATAGATATCGGCCAAATTCATTTGTGAAGGTTCAAGTCGTCGCGTACTACCAATCACGGTATTATTGCCGAATGATATAAAATCTGAAAGTCGATAGTTTACTTTTGATCGCAGATTGTACCGGTCAAAATAATCTTCTGTAAGTTTAACGGGTGAATTTTGGCGATTGTAACTTCCGCTGATGTAATACTGTACTTTTTCATTGGATCCGGAGATGGACAGGTCGTGTGAATGGGTTGAATTCCAATCTGAAAGGAAGTAACGTGTCCAGTCCCGATTGCCCATATATTCCCAAGCTTTGGCATCTGATGGATTGATCCGCACTCCGGGAATAGAAGGATTGTCAGAGCGCTCTCTTGCATATTGGTAAAATTGATCGGAGTAATTCACATTATCCCAAGGGGTATTATCAGTAGAGGTTTCCAATAATCTGGAAAACACATATGGATCCGTTATTTTATCAGGCATAACAGTTGGCGTATTCCAAGTAAAATTATTTGAATAACTTACTTTAACATCACCCTTACCCGTTTTAGTGGTGATGATTAGAACACCAAAAGATGCCCGCGCGCCATATATTGCCGCAGCAGAAGCATCCTTAATCACGGTAAATGATTCGATGTCCTGTGGGGCAATACGAATCAGTTCAGCCGCCGAAACAGGTACGTTGTCTACTAAAATAAGTGGATCTCCACCATTGATGGACGTGATACCGCGAATGTTAATATTGGGCACAGCACCAGGTGCTCCTGAATTAAACTGTATGTTTAAATTTGGTGCTATACCCTGAAGTCCCTGTGCGGCATTTGAAATCGGACGGCTTTCCAGTACTTTTCCACTGATGTAATCTACAGCACCGGAAAGATTGGTTTTTTTCTGGGTACCATAACCGATGACGACAACTTCATCCATGTTATTTGAAGCAGTATCTGTCAATTGAAAAACAACACTTGAGCGCTTGCCCGAAGTGACGATGTATTGGCAATCTTCTTTCGGTTGTAATCCGGTATAAGTTACTAAAATACAATAATTGCTGTCTACGGGCAGATTATTGAACACCGCTTTTCCTTGCTGATCAGCTTGGCCGGATCGCTTCAAATTATTCACTTTATTCTTTACAGTTACGGTAGCATTGGCCAGACCTTTTGCCTTCGCGTCCTGCACGATAACAACAAGTTCTCCACGCTCCTGGGAAAAGCCCATTTCGCCAAAAGCAATAGCTAATAGCAGTAATAAAGCCCTGCTGGAAGGCATTTTCATAGTTAAAGATATTCGCATATTTTTCATTAATAATTGTGCATAATATGTCCAGGCTCCCTCTTTTTCGTAGGGTGCTGCTGGTTATTTTTTATTTTTTTACTGGCTTACTTTTGTAATCGCATAGGTATTGGTTGCAGCATTAAACGTCATCTCTAAATCATTGGCAAAGCAGATTGTCTGTAAGATCTGTGCGATATCATCATCTTTTGTATAAGTACCATAAAATGAAAGCCCTGAAACTTCTTTTGAAGAAAAGCGAATCGTTGTATGGTATAATGATGCTAAGGCAGGCAAGACTTCTTCTAAAGGTTTATGATGAAAAGTCAGCGTATCGATGACTGCTGCTTCCACTATTCGCTCCTCTACTTCCGGATGACGATCGCGCTGTCTAGCCGGTGCTACCGTTTCTTTCCACGACTGCCCAGGAGTCAAAAATGCAAGTAAGCGTACTGCGCCATCTGCTGTTTTCTCTTTGATGGAAACCCGTCCGGTCACCAGGCGTATTTTGGGTTTTGCACTTTTATTGTCCTGCACAACCCAGAAAGAGGTTCCTAGCGCTGTTGTTAGAATATTGCTTGCTAGAACAGTAAATGGACGTTCATGATCGTGGGCCACTTCAAAAAATGCTTTTCCCTGCAATTGAATTGCACGGCAGTCATCCGGAAAGGGTTGCGTCCAAGTCATCGTCGAATTGGCCAAAAGATGAACGCGAGTACCATCTTCCAATACCACTAAACTATCCTTAGACACCGTACAAACCTTCTTGATTGCCTTTATCAAAGATGGCATGATTGTGCTGTATTCAACTTTCTGCGGTTCATGAATACGATCTCGGTCTACTAGATACCAGCCCAAAGAAAGACAACAAAGCAAGACTGCTGCCACCTGTCCCAAAAGTTGCCAGGAATGACCAACCTTTTTGGCGTCTACCTCCCGCAGGAGTAAACGAGAATCAATCTGTTCTTTCATTTTATGATAGGATTGGTTCATATCAATCTGCTCTTCGTTCGAAAGATCCAATTCGCGCATCCACTTCATTAAGTGTCCACGCTCTAGATCAGTAAGCCGTCCCTCCGAATATTTATTGATCAACTCTTCCAGTTCTCTTTTTCTATCTTGCATACACCCTATAGTTGCGATAACCAAGAGATCGTACCATGCAAAATGCATGAAGTTTATGTTAAGTTTATTTTAAATAAAAGGACAGATCTGTAACAGTACAACAAACCCGATTAGAAGAACAATAATAATGAAACCGACAAATAGACCATCGGATTTAACTGTTGCTGTTGCATATGTGTGCGCACAAGTGTCAATGCTTTGCTTAATTGGTTTTTAACAGTCTGAAGTGATATCCCTAATTGTTCTGCGATTTCAAGATTACTGAGACTACGCTGATATTTCAAATTAAAGACGACACGCATGCGATCTGGCATATCTTCTATAGACTGTTCGATGGCAACTAAAACATGGGTATAGTTTTCTTCGTAGCCATTCACAGTGAATATTTCTTACAAACCGTCATGTATTAATAACTTGTATTGGTCAATATGTTTTTCATGGATCCCTTGCTTTCTAAAATGCTGAAAGAGTTTATGATATAAGGCCGAAATGAGGTATGCCCGTAATCCGGTATGAATGGTAATGGTGTGCCGTCTTTGCCAAAGGTCCACAAAAAGATCTTGCACGATATCCATGCTCAAATCAACATCTCCTATTTTCTTAATGGCAATACGAAGAAGCAGGTTCCAATAATGGTCATAAATCTCGTTAAAAGCACTGTAATCAGCATCAACAAGGCGTTTTAATAGAATTTCGTCTATTGTTTTCACAGGTATACTCTTTAGATCAAAGGTGTTTCATCTGTAGCAAATATCTCGCTTTAATATAAATTGAGTATTAAGGATAGGTGAAAAATTTATGAACCTCAAAATCGCTCACCGATATTTTCTAAGTGCTAAATATACTGCCAAAATCAAGCTTATTTTTTGTACTTTTATAGAATTCAAAATAAATTACTGTTATGAATGAAACTGTAATATCTCATACAGCAATCAGCAGTAAAGCCATAAAATAAGATTGTAAACGCGATCAACAATGTATATGAAAAAAGCCCTATTCTTCGTCCTTGCGTATTTCGTTATCAGCGTATCGAATGCTCAGGAATCAAATTCAAAAGCTTTTATACAAGCTTTTAAAACACATTTAGGTAATTATTATGAAGGAACTATTATTGCTGGCGGAAAGGAAGGTGACGGGTTTACCGGCAAACGCTTGTTGATGCAGGTAATGCGCTATAGTGACAGTGAAGTCAAGGTTCCCTTCTTTGTAGGGGACGACAAATCACGTACCTGGATCTTCTCCTTGAACAATAATCTTGTAGCGTTAAAACATGATCATAGAAAGCCAGATGGAAATCCAGACAATATCACTTTTTATGGCGGGACCGCTACCAACGAAGGAACAGCTGAGATGCAGCTATTTCCTGCTGATGCAGCAACCGAAGAACTAATCGACTACGCTGCTTTTAATGTCTGGTGGGTAACAATTAATGAAACTAAGTTTTCTTACAACCTCAGGCGAATAGGTTCTGAACGGGTTTTTTCAGTCGAATTTGATCTGACAAAACCGATCTCATCTGATTTTAAACCTTGGGATAATGCTAAGTAAAGCATCATCCTTACTTTAAAACTCTTTTGATTTTATGCAATTCATGCAAAAGATACAGTACTAATATTTGATCGACGCCTTTTATTAATTCCATGCTAGAAGGATATTTTGTGACCACAAATATCGATGTTCAATAATATTTAAAGAAAATGAACTCAACAAGGATCACGTTAATCCCTGTTGAGGTGAATTCAACTGTACCATTATGAACATACAATTGAAATTTCATTTAATAATCAAAAAAGTAATATGCACTACCAATCGATGGTCCTATTGTCACCATCAGCAAAGCATAAACATAGCTCAATTATTTCTGCGGTAAAGATTAACATTAAATAAATAATCAAAGAAAAAAGATATTTCACATCGCTATCACACTTTCACAAAAACCTATAAATGAATATATTAAAATAAAAATTAGGATATTTAAACCCATTTACCAAGATTCTTAACCCGCTAATAGTAGCTGTTTTCTATATAAAACAGCTTTATAAAAAAAACAATATTGATACAGAACATTAAATGAATCTAGTTTTCGATTAATTTGGGTGCTTTGGGGAGCAAAAGCTTCAAAATAAAATCATATTTTCAAAGCTTGATGTTTATTATCATCAAGCTAAAATAGAATTGTAAACAACAAAAAAATGAATTTGCTAAAAAAATATTCTGCTCATAAACAGCATCATCTGTATCGGCCATAACGAATAAGAGCAGAATACTTGCAAAGTATAGGTTTCGTTTTTATATTTGCGACATCAAAGAAATCCTAATGCGGAAGTGGCGTAATTGGTAGCCGCACCAGACTTAGGATCTGGCGCCGCAAGGCGTGGGGGTTCGAGTCCCTTCTTCCGCACTTGATATCCTTCTGAACTGAATAGTTCAGAAGGATTTTTTTTATACTCCAATCTGAAACATCAAATCCTCCAGCTTTTATTGACCCCAATATTTTGAAGAAATGGGAGTACATACTGATCTCCCCGATAATGAAATAGAGCAACTATCTTAAATATTATTTAAATTAGCTATGGCGCATCTATATTGATTTTCACTTATCAGGATCTTGTTTTGATGTGACCTTTGATTTTCATAAAAAACAGAAAGTAAATCATAATATTTTGAAAAAGACAAGCGGTACATTTGTATTCTATAAAATATTTAATAGCTCATTATGTTGAAAACTTCGGATATCGAAAAGGTAGATTTGCTACGAAACTCAGCGGATTTCTTACCGGTAAGCCATGCTTATTTTGAGAATTGGAATATCCGTGTGGTGAGCCGAAAAGAGGATCCTTGTAAAAATTATTTGTCTCCACATCGCAGGGATTTTTATAAAATATTATATATTTCTAAAGGAACAGGTATTCTTACTATCGGTACACACACATATTACATCGATAGGCCGACAATTATCTTTCTGCATCCGAATGGAATTATCTCCTGGAAGAATCTTTCTGATGATTCTGACGGATATTACGTCTTGTTTAAAAAACGTTATCTGGATGAACAGCCGATCTTAAAGGTTGCAATGGAAAAATATGAACTGTTTAGTAAAATAGAGAAAAATGTCATTCGATTGGGCGAAAATGATCTAGACTCTTTAAATCATTGGTTCGCCATTATGCTTAAACAATATGAAGATCAGGATGGCATGACGGAGGACCGCTTACAAACGTATATGCAAATGGTAATGATTGAAAGTTTACAAGTTGCTAATTTTCCAAAACCTGATATTGTAAGTGAAGAATATAGACAGATCCACGATTTTTTTCAATTATTGGAAGCTGAGGCTTCGGATATCAATAGGCATAATCCGGTGCGTATTAAAACCGCTAAAGAATTTGCGAACTCGCTCGCTATACATCCTAATTACTTAAATGCGATATTAAAAAAGTATACGGGGCAAAATGTGAGTACGCACATTAAAAATCGTTTGCTGGAAGAGAGCAAAGCTTTATTGATACAATCTGACTGGAGTTTACAAGAGATAGGGTTTAGCATCGGTTTTGCAGATCAATCAAATTTCAATCAATTTTTTAAGAAAAATATAGGCTTAACTCCGCAAGCGTTTAGAAAAAGCTATCAAATAAAACATTAATTTATATAAAAAACAGAATCTATGATTACAACGAAAGGATATGCGGCTCAGCAGGCTGGTGCTGAGCTTGCCGAATGGAATTTTGAACGTCGTGAACTGGGGCCTAAAGACGTACAATTTGATATTTTATTTTGTGGGGTTTGTCACTCGGATCTACATCAGATTAATAATGATTGGTTTGAAGGTTTATTTCCCATGGTACCGGGGCATGAAATCGTAGGTAAGGTTGTCCAAATAGGAGCTGAAGTCACGAAATTCAAAATCGGGGATTTAGCAGGAACAGGATGTATGGTAGACTCTTGTAGAGATTGTGAAAATTGCAAGGATGGATTGGAGCAGTATTGTAAAAATGGTAACGTACAAACATACAATGGTGTAAATCCATACACGGATGGTATGCCTACTTATGGTGGTTATTCTAAAACAATTGTCGTTAACGAAGATTTTGTTCTACATGTGTCTGATAAGTTAGATTTAGCTGCAATAGCCCCTTTATTATGCGCTGGCATAACTACGTATTCTCCCCTACGCCACTGGAAAGTGGGAAAAGGTCACAAAGTGGCTATTTTAGGATTAGGTGGCTTAGGCCATATGGGAGTGAAATTTGCTGTGGCATTTGGTGCTGATGTTACGGTGCTCAGTACTTCACCTAAAAAAGAAGCTGATGCTAAAAAATTAGGTGCCCACCATTTTGTTGTAACAACAGATCCTCAACAGTTTGAAGCGGCTAAAGGAACATTTGATTTTATATTAGATACCGTCAGTGCAGAACATGATATCGCATCATATTTGTCTCTCCTACGCACAAATGGAACTCATATTTGTGTTGGAATTCCTGCAGTTCCTTCTCAAATACCACCATTTGCACTACTGGATGGACGTAAAAGTCTAGCCGGCTCAGGTATAGGCGGTATTAAAGAAACGCAGGAAATGTTAGATTTCTGTGCTGAACATAATATTGTA
The DNA here is from genome assembly GCF_042686355.1 of Sphingobacterium anhuiense. Classification (NCBI taxonomy): domain Bacteria; kingdom Pseudomonadati; phylum Bacteroidota; class Sphingobacteriia; order Sphingobacteriales; family Sphingobacteriaceae; genus Sphingobacterium; species Sphingobacterium anhuiense. The sequence continues at coordinate 165,032 of NZ_JBHUPE010000005.1, read as the reverse complement.
TCAGATATTGAACTGATTGATATTAAAGATATTCATGAAGCGTATAAGCGGATGGAAAAAGGTGATGTTCGGTACCGTTTTGTCATTAATATGGCAACGCTATAATCAATAGCAGATACTGCTTTACCTACATAAACTGTACCTCTTATGAAACAACTCTTGCTGATTTATAATGTATTAATCAGCAAGAGTTTTAGGTATAAACAATGCGACTAATCATCATTTTTTCTATTTTTCAAATAAAATGCAACTGTACAATTAAGTTTATGTTTACATTTAAGGTATAATAAGTCGCTCGATATTGGAGCAATAGAACCTGAAACAATCGTTTTAAATGATGATGCAAGAAATAGAAATATTTTATCCCGCTGATAGTAGCGCCTGGCGCGAATGGTTAATGGAAAACCATCAGACAAAACAGGCTGTATGGATTGTTTTTCATAAAAAAAGTTCTGAAAAAAAATCGATTACCTGGAGTGAGGCGGTTGATGTTGCACTTTGCTTTGGATGGATTGACAGTAAAAAGATTTCTGTAGACAACGAAACTTCTCATCAATATTTTAGCAAACGTAAACCTAAAAGCACTTGGTCCAAAATTAATAAACAAAAAGTGCTCAATCTTATTGACAGCGGACTGATGCACGATGCTGGTCATAAGAGCATAGAAATCGCAAAAGAAAATGGTTCGTGGATATTACTGGATGAGGTAGAAGAATTAATTATTCCAAAAGATCTGGAAGTCGCATTTGCAACCAAACCTCATGCTAAAGCGTTCTATGTAAGTTTAAGCAAATCGGTCAAGAAAGCTATTTTACAATGGATTGTTCTTGCCAGACAACCGCAGGTGCGACAAAAAAGAATTACTGAAATCGTCGAATCCGCAGAACAAAATTTAAAGCCGAAACACCTTCGATAGAACAGCTATAATTTTTAAAAATATCTGGTTGGATATTCGGAATACTTTCTATGATATACAAAAAGGCACACAAGTAATATGTGTAATTAATTTAGAAAATCCTTAAAATAAAAAATATTTAAAATTATTTGAACTTTTTCTGAAGACAGGTGTTCATCTAGTACAAATCAGTAGTAAACATACTTTTAATTTAGTATAAAACGATAAATGACGTAGTACAGTAATAAAGTCCAATTGTCCCAAAACCATTTGGATGATGAAACAAAAAAGAGGAAACGATAAGAAACATAAAATTACTGTGCAGTTGAACGCCAAGATAAAGGGTCTAATGAAAATTAGGCCCTTTTGATTTTATTCAATTTGTGACAAAGTCCTGGAGATGAACGCTGAACGTAAAAGTTAAACAAGAAGATCGATTTATAAATTACATATAGTAGGGAATTAAATTTCCAACGCAATTAAAACATCATTTTTAAATCATCTTTAACAACGAAATGTAATAAATTCGTATTTCCTTATGGCATGTAAAGAACAATCAAAAAATACCTAGCCTTCACGAATTTCTACGGTTTATAACTACAACACTACGTTATATTCATTCAAAAAATACTGTTTGATCGACAATGCTAATTTGTTATAAATTATCTTTCCATTGGATGGATATAAAAAACTTAATTCACTTATTTTTAACCGTTAAAACCTAAATAAAGTCCACTAAATGATGGTAAGGCATCTTTAAATAAGATGATTATCGGGAAGGTTTAATGCGCCGTAAATGATCCGCTTGTAGAAAATTATAAAATATAAGTTGCTTGTAAAGGCATAGTATTTGTAAAATTGATTCTATAATTAATATATTTTGAAATGAAGTCTACACATCCTGATAAAGACTTCATGTAACGAAAATAAATTTTATGATAAATGAGAATCTCAACATATATCTTCAAGCCTTAAATTCGGCAAACTCGGGTATTATTATCACAGATAATTTGCAGCCCGATAATCCTATCATATATTGTAACAGCGCGTTTGAAAAAATATCTGGCTATAACAAGGATGAAATAATAGGTCACAACTGTCGCTTTTTACAAGCACAAGACAGATCGCAAGCTGAGCGACAACTTATTAAAGAAAGTATAAGAGATGGGAAAGAATGTAGGGTTGAAATTAGAAACTACCGAAAGAATGGTCAATTGTTCTGGAATGAACTGTTCATATCTCCTGTTAAAAATGATGATGGAATGATCACCCACTTTATCGGAGTACAAAATGATGTAACAGATCGGAAAAAAATAGAGTATGATTTGCGTGAAGAGAAATCATCTGTAGAGGAAAAAATACAGCAACGCACGAAAGAACTGATGGGAAAAGAAGCTTTTTTAGCCAGTATCATTCAAACGGTAAGAGAAAGTTTATTGGTACTCGATTCTAACTATGTTGTTTTAAGTGCCAATAATCATTTCCTAAGTTCATTTAAAGTTACTCAGGAAGAGACTGTCGGGAAAGTACTTTTCGAACTCGGAAACCATCAATGGGACATTGATACTTTAAAAGATCTTTTAACGAAAATATTGCCAACAAATAATCCGGTCACCGATTATGAAGTCGAGCATCATTTTCAACATATTGGAAAAAAAGTGATGCTTCTTAATGCTTATAGAATAGAGTTTGAAGGACAGTACAAGGATAGAATACTCATTGCTATAGAGGATATTACAGATAAAAAAGAGTTGGACCGCAGAAAAGATGATTTTCTTTCTATAGCAAGCCATGAACTGAAGACACCGTTAACGACAATAAAAAGTCTGATACAACTACTTCAGCGTATGGATCCTGCTAAAAACCCAGATCAGTTCACAACCTCTCTTGATAAAGTTTCTATATATATTGAAAAACTAAATAAGCTGATCTCTAAATTACTGGACACATCAAAAATTCATTCCGGCAATATAGAACTACATCTAGAACCTTTTGAAATTGATAAAACTATAAAAGAAGCAATTGAAAACCTATCTGTTGTTAATCCTGAGTATGAGATCTCATTTTCCGGATGTACAAATGCCTCTGTACTTGGTGATGAAATGCAGATTTTACAGGTGTTCAACAACTTAATTTCAAATGCAATCAAGTATGCTCCAGGATCTAAAAATATCGAAGTTTACATCAATACTGTCGGAAATTTTGTAAAAATTTCGGTTAAAGATTTTGGAATGGGTATCAGCCACCAAGATAAGATTAAAATCTTTGAAAGGTTTTTTAGAGCAAGTAATATTCAAAAGAAATATCCCGGATTAGGAATCGGACTATATGTTTCTCATGAAATTATCGTGAATCATAAAGGAACGTTATGGGTAGAGAGTGAAGTTGGCGAAGGATCGACCTTTAATTTTACGTTACCGGTCATAAAAAATTAATGCTATGGATAAGAAAAAGATAATGATTTGTGATGATGATCAAGGAATACTTGATGTGCTCCAGATGTTACTGGAGATTGAAGGGTTTGAGGTTTTGCCACAGATCAATAGTATTCATATTATTAATGAAATTTTAATGCAATCGCCCGATCTGCTATTGCTGGACCTTTGGATGCCCATCTTACCGGGGGATGAGATTTTAAAAATAATTCGGGATAATCCGGAGATAAAAAAGTTACCCGTTCTTGTAATATCGGCAAGCGGGGATGGAAATAAGATTGCCATGGAGGCGGGAGCTGACCGCTTTCTTGCAAAACCTTTTGATCTCAACGAAATCATAGCAGAAGTGAACAATTTATTGTCAAATTAATAGTAAAACCCGCGATGTTAGATATAGGAACATTCACTGGACATGCCAATGAAATGATTTTTAGCTGATGCAGTGATCAATATTCAAAATTTTTTCAGTGAAATTTTCTTTATGTGTATCTGGCTCTTGCCGATAATTCATTTTTTCAGAACCTAAACCGTCATGTACTACATTAACTTACTGACCTAAATGTGTATCTGTAAAAAAGCTATTTTCTTCATAATAATTTATTCACTTGACTAGATCTGATATGGGCTAAAAGTAACTATTTTTTCCAATAGTGCTAATGCGTGCGTGAGGCGGATTTTTTATATGCGCCAGCAAATAATATGGCCAATATAGACGAAATTATAAGAACTAAACCAAAATCTTGAATCCACCCTGATACTGTAAGACCTAAACCGATAAGTATATAATAGAGTAATCCAAAGAGGGCTCCCGCAGTTCCAACAACATCCTTATACTTAATAAGTGCCTGACTTAATATATTGGGTATTGCAATACTAAATGCAATCAGTATGAAAAGCATGGGAAATAAAAACCATAGACTGCCCTGCAATATAAAGGTGCCTACTGCACCGATTATAGAAATCGCCGATGAAATATAAACCAATCGATGTGCAGAAAAATTTAAATGAATAAGTTTTTTATTCAGTACCCCCCCAGCTAATGAACCAATGGCAAGTAAAATGCCACTATATCCAAATTGTGTTGCACTATGCCCTGATTGTTCAAATATAAATGGACCTAAAGAGTAGTAGCTAAATAACATGATGTTGAATAATGCTACTAATAGGGCACTTAACCAAATCATCCGATCACTTAATAATTGTCTCAAAACTGCTCCAATTTTCGGACGGTCTTGTTTAATAGGCGCTTTTGTTTCAGGCAAAAACTTAATAGCATTGATTAACAACAATACCGCAACTAACAAAACTACCATAAATACACCCTGATATCCAAAGCTTTCAGTCATATAACCTCCTGTTATAAAACCGATAATAGGACTTAAAGAGAGCGCAATTCCAATAATAGAAAATACAGAACCTAGGTCTTCTTTTCGATATACATCCCGAAGGATAGTCTGTGTTATAATAGAACCTACGGAAGCTCCAAAAGCAGCGACTACCCGAGCGATTAATATCATATTGAAATCCCTGGTAAATAGTGCCATAACAGCTCCAATTGCATAAGAAAATAGTCCCCAGATCATAGCACTTCTTCTCCCTATTATATCGGATAATATGCCCCAAAAGATTACACCAAATGCGAAAGCAATAAAGTAAAATGATAGGGTTAACGACGCCTGCTGATTGCTTACCTGAAAAGCTTGTGCGATACCGGGTAATGCAGGGCTATAAATTGTTTCGACAAATTGTGGAAACATAATCAAGATGATTAATAGCATTAAATTTGGTTTATTTTTCATTTTTCACTTTAATTATTTTGCAAAATAACACATGATTTATCGTACCTTGTTATTGGTATTAAGACAAAAAATATCAATAACAAGACAATGACATATATAGCTAAAGATGATTACTTTGATCCCGACCAAATAGATGCTGCTGTAATTGGTATTGCGTCAGAATTGAATGCTCATGATTCAGGAAACCACAAACACCAAAAAGCGCAACTATTATATGCTCCAAGCGGATGCATGTCAATACGTACACACAGTACGCAGAGTTTATTACCACCTACAATGGCAGCATGGATTCCACCAAATGTATTACATAGCGTTACGATTAGAAATACAGTCGCTTATCGTTCTATATATTTTGATCCCAACAAGTTCAAAAACCTACCTGATGAATTAATAATCATGAATATAAGTCCTTTATTAAAAGAAGTTATTGAACGTATATCGCATTGGCCCTGGGATATGCACTGGAGCAATCAGAAAAATATAACAGCTGTTTTTTTTGAAGAATTTCAGCACGCATCTCGTGAAAACTTAACCTTAGTAGAGCCATCGGATTCCAGATTTCAACCCTATATAGACCAATGGAATATAGGGAAGTCGAAACCTCCGATAATGAAGAAATTTGCGTTAGAAATCGGGATAACTGAAAAAACAATTGGACGCATTTTTATGAAAGAAACAGGCATGTCTTATCAAGACTGGAGGCAACAATGGAGGCTGCATCGATCAATAGAATTATTAACCAATGGTAGAAATGTTAACGAAACAGCTGATGAGCTGGATTTCTCAAGTTCTAGTGCCTTTATAGAATTCTTTAAAAAATTTTTACGAAAAACACCTAGTCAATATTTGTAATCTAAAGGTATACTATACGATCAAACAAATTTTAGATTTCACATTTAGCTCATACTAAAAACACTAACAATCTAAGTTTTTTTTGATTTAATCACTACAGTAACTGCAACAGTTTATTTCATTAGAAAAAATATTCTTCAAATAACTGAAATAGTAATAAAAGCTAAAAGAGAACCACTATTTTCAAGAAAACTTCCTTCAACTAAAAACCAATTCTAATGGATATTTGTTAATCCCCAGGGCCAGCTTATGGTGTAAAATCTACGATAGAAAACTTTAATCTGGTAAAATTAATCTAACATAACTATGAAACGCATTCTAAAATTTACAATTTATCTCTTCACTTTACTGATATGCGCCACCACAACTATTGCACAGCAAAAAGAAGATGTCATCTATCTGATGGACGGTGGACAGAAAAAAGGAAAAGTCATCACGATTGGGGACGAAATCATCAAGTTTTCTTATACTGGTGAAGAGTTACAATACGAACTTAAAAAATCTTTAATTGATAAAATTGTATTTGCCAATGGAAGAGAAGAATCCTTTAGGTCAGCTGGTAATGCCAGCAGTACAGTAAATGCAACAGCATTACAAGCTAGCGCTATACAGGGCGGGAACAGACTTGCTGTTATTCCATTTGAAATTGCCAGTAATGACCAAGGTCTTACCACCGATGTGATGAGACGAGAAGTACAGCAGGCCTGTGTCGACGCTTTGAGGTCACGATCACTTTCTATTCAAGTCCAAGATGCAAGGACGACAAATGCTACTTTAGCTAAAAATAATATTAACCTGGCTGAAATTGCCAATCATACACCGGAGGAATTAGCTAAACTATTTGGCGTAGATTATGTTATATTAGGGGTTTATGATATTGAAAATAAAGGAACATTCAGCTATGGTTCTGGGGTAGCATCTTATGATGACAAGAAAAAAGATAATAAAACAAAGGGTACTGTGGTTCAATCAAATAACAGCTATACCAGTACAAATTATGATACAAAAGTTTTAATGACTATTTATGATGCGACTGGAAGGCAACTGTTTTCGGACACAAGAAAACCTTTTCTTGGCGGAGTCGATTCTTATAAAGGAGCATTAAAAACATTAGCCAAACGAGTACCTCTAAAATAATTATAGTTGACTGAAAGTATATAATAGTATGTAATCAGAAAGATTAAAAATGAGCGTGAAATAAGTAATAAAAAAACAGGCCCTTACTACTGTAAAAGGCCTATTTTTATTAAAAAGCAATTCATATTATAAATTAGGATTTCTAACAATTTCTTCGTTTGGAATAGTGAATAGATAATATGGGCTATTAGCGACGAAATTAGATCCATCCGGAAATTTCACTACGCGATGTCCCTGTCCATTAACAAGTTTAGTACCTCCATTTGCTGTTTTGATCGAAACTTGGATTGGTTTACCTGTTTCATCAATAAACAATTTACGCTGTACTTTTCCTTGCGTTCTAATAATATCCGATAAAGCGAAGCCTTCTCCCCAAAGTTCTTTACGTCGTTCTATCAAGATCTCTTCAATTAAGTTTTTCCCTTGGCTCACATCATAAAGTTTTGCTTGACGGGCTGTACGCAATGTGTTTAATGCAGCAATGGCTTTGTCCTGCAACCCTGCGCGCGCATAACCTTCGGCTTCAATCAATACCATCTCGGAAGAACGCATATATACGATATCTCCGATCACATTGGGCTTAAATTTGAATTTTTTATATCTTAAAAACCCTTCACGTCCAGCCAATGGATCCCACTCGAATAAACTGTAGCGCGTATCGCTTTCGTCAAATAAATTCTTAAAGTAAGGATCTGCCATGAAGCTGAAATAATAAGATGCATCCGAGGATACGTCTAAATAATGGAAGGTATAACTAGCATTGCTTTGTTCAGTCGTTTGCTTATGCCCCCATATCCATTCTGAATTTCCAAGATCATTGAACCCTGCCTGATAATCAGCTGCACCCATTAGATTGTAAGTATTTCTTGCTTTTTCTGCAGCCTCTGCTGCTAGCTTCCATTCACCAACCTGCAGATAAGTCCTAGCCAAGAGACCCTGAACAACATTCTGATTGATCTTATATTTCTCGGTACGTGTATATCCCTCAAGAAGTGTTTGACTATCTTTTAAATCACTTAAAATTTGATCGTAAATCTGTTGGAGACTTGCCCGCGGATTTCCTTTAGTCGCTGTCGTACTTGGTTCGGTATAAATTGGTGCAGTCAGCGCATTTTTATCTTTCTGGTAGCTGAACTGATAAAAAAATGCTAGATTTAAATAAGCAAATGCTCGGAGTGCTTTTGCCTGCCCCTTTAACCTATTCTTATCTTCTGTCCTACCTTCAGCGCCATCGACTTTAGCAACAACATTATTGGCGTTATCGATGACTTTATAAAGCAAAGTCCAGAAAGAGTTAATGCGGTAAGATCGGTTATTATTGAGTTCAGAAAACGTATAGGCATCGCGGTACCCGTATTTTGTCGTTAAAGCAACGTCACTCCCCATGGCATCACTGGTACGCAAAATAGCTGAATAGCCTGGATTGGCATACGTGAAAAACGTATCATTGAGGTATTTCCAAGTTCCATTAATAACCGTTTCAACATTCGCGGTCGTTTTATAAATCTCGGACTCAGCGACGGCAGTTGTCGGATTCGTGTCCAAGACATCTTTACAAGATGTACCGAGTAAGGAAACTGCCAAAAGTATATAGGTAGATTTTAATTTCATATTCATACTGTTTTATTTTTATATGATTGCCTAAACATTAAAAAACAAGCTGTAAACCTCCTGAAATGGTACGCATAGCCGGGTACCGGAAATAAGTAGCTCCATTTAATGTCTGCTCCGGATCCATTCCTTGATGTCCATAAAAAGTCAGCAAGTTTTCTGCTGTTGCAAATACGCGTAATTTACCGAGTCCAATTCGTCGGATTAAATCTCCAGGTAAACTATAGCCTAAACTCACATTCTTTAAACGTGCATACGTTGCATCATATAAAAAGCGTGTGGAGGTTGAAGTCCAGTTTAAATTATCTGTCGTCAACTTTGGGACGTTTGTAGCTGTATTTTCTGGTGTCCAATGATTCAACATTTCAACACTCCACGCTCTTCCCACATTATTTCCGGTATGCATCAACTGGATATAATCGTTATCCAATACTTGTCCACCTAAACTGAAGCTGACCAAAGCAGATAAATCAAAATTCTTATAACTAAAGCTATTGCTTACACCACCTATTAAATCAGGCAATGAGCTTCCGGCATCAAAAAATCCAGCTTTAGTATACTCAGATGTTTTTTGATCTGTTTTTTTCCCGTCCTGATCGGCCACATACCATTGAGGTAATCCATTTTCAGGATTTACACCCGCCCATTCCGGCATAAAGAAATCATAGATCGTACCACCAACACGTAATGCACGTGTGCCCGTAATGATATCTTTGTTATTATTTGGCAGTGAGGTGATTTTATTGGTATAATGAGATAGATTCACATCCAAGTTCCATCTGAAGTTTTCAGTCAGTACTGGGATCGTGTGTATATCGATATCGAATCCTCTATTTCGAAGTGATCCAATATTGGCATCATAACCTGAATAACCGCTCGAATAAGGCATCGGCATTGTAAATAACAGATCTTTACTTTGGCGATTAAAATATTCCACACTTAAAGAAACTCGATTTTTAAAAGCAGCAACATCCAAACCCACATTAAAGTTCAAGTTTGTCTCCCATTTCAGATCTGGTGTTGGCAATCGGCTTGTAACCGTTCCGCCTTCACCTAAACTATTGGAAATAGTATATAAGCCTTGGTAAGCATAGTAAGTTCCCAAGTTGTCATTACCCTGGCCTCCATAACTAGCTCTCAAGGTTAACTGATTAAGAACTGAAACATCTTTCAAGAAATTTTCCTGCGCAATTTTCCATGAACCGCCCACTGACCAGAAAGTTCCCCAACGGGTTTCAGGTGCAAAACGGGATGATCCATCGGTACGTAATGAGGTCGAGAAATAATAACGGTTATCATAGTTATATTCGGCACGTCCAAGGAAACTCAATAAGCTGTAATCGACGCTAGATCCTGTAAAATTATTCAATTGCGACGCTGCGACCGGTTCGTAAAATCCTGGAAGTACAAATCCCTGACGACTACCACTCATATTGGAACTGTTGAAATCATAATATTCCTGACCTGCCAATACATTCAAGTGATGTAGGTCAAACTGCTTATCAAACGTTAAAATATTGTTCCAAGTTTGTCCTACTGTTCGTACATTGGATTTGGACACAGATCCTTTTGTATCGACACCAAAACCAACCGTAGGATTGGTATAATTATGGGTATTACTATTGATATAGTCTAGACTATAAGTAGATCGGAATTTCAGATCTTTTGAAAAAACAGCCTCAAGGTAGGCTCTAGCGGCAACATTTTCTCTTCGGATATCATTTTTATCTAAAGGCAGTGAAGCTGCCAGATTGTTCTTTGGAGTAGCGCCACTCGGACGGTAAAGTCCAAAATCATATATTTTATTTCCGTTTTCATCCAGCACATAAGAACCGTCTGCTGCACGCTCGTAGTAAGGATAAAAAGAAGGTACTAAGCGGGAAAAATTGATAATATTAGCGGTGTTGCTATCTTCGGATTGCGGATATTTCTGCTGTGTACTGCTACCTGCTATATTGAGACCTGCATTTAACCAGGATTTCATCTTTCCATCGATATTGGCACGTACATTATACCGTTTGAAACCTGATTCAATTGCAATACCCTGATCATCCAAATAACTCCCGGACATAAAATAGGTATTTTTAGGACCACCGCCACTGAAACTTAAATCTCCTTGTGTACGCACACCTGTACGTTGCAAAACATCGGTCCATGGATCATTCCATAATGCTTTTGCTCCTGGAACTAATTTCCCATCCAGTCCTACCGGCTGCGGAAATGCCGACCCATATGGATTTTTATTCAAATCAGTTATAACACTGTTCGTCGCATTTGTTGCTGCCTGCGCGGCTGTCAAGCCATTTGAAAGGTTTTTATTACGAAGTGCCTCCCAATACATTTGGAAATAATCATCCGTAGATACCTGATCGTAGTCACGAACCGCTCTTCCAGAATAACCTTGGGTAAAATTGAGATTGATCGTCGTATTTTCAGAAGACTTACCACTTTTTGTCGTAATGATAATGACACCATTAGCACCTCTAGATCCATATAAGGCGCTTGAAGCAGCATCTTTCAAAACAGAAACGGATTGAATATCATTGGGATTGATCGAGTTGATATCTCCTGAAAATGGATTTCCGTCCACGACAAATAACGGTGAACTGGAGGCGTTGATAGAACCGATACCGCGGATTCTGATCGCCGCATCGGTACCGGGCTGACCAGAAGATGCGACCGACTGTAAACCGGGTACTTGACCTTCCAAAGCTTTCGAAATACTGGATACCTGTCTATTTTCAATTGCTTTTGCATTGATCGTGCTGACTGAACCGGTAATATTCGCACGCTTAGAAGTACCATAAGCCACTACAACAACCTCATCAAGGTTTTGACTGGTGACCTGCAAAGCGACAGTCAGATTAGAGCCATCGGCTTTTACCCGTTGTGACTCATAACCAATGTAGGAAAACTCAATAGTGGCGTCGGTAACCTGTTGTACAGGAAGTGTAAATTCGCCATTTAAATTGGTTGTTGTTCCCCTAGTCTGTCCAGTGAATACAACATTGACTCCAGCTAGTGCTTTTCCTGTTGTGGCATCTGTAACTTTACCTTGTACATTGCGTTGTTGTGCCTGGAGCTGGCTCACACTTGATACGGTTAATACCGTGGCTACTAATGGAAAAATTTTGTTTGTTAACTGCATGTAATACTGTTTAGAATTTTAATACTGCACTTATAAAGCATATAACATAGACACTATTTTTATTCATATTTATTGAAAATCAATAGTCTACTAATTAGGTAGTCTTTATTATGTGGCAAAAGTAATATTTTTATATATAGATTTAGTAGTCTTTTCTATTAAAATAGAAATTCAATCAGCAAATCACTCATTTTCAAGTAATTATTTTTTAACAAAATTTAACAAGAACATAATAGTCCGAAGTTGAGGCTTTGTGAAATCTCACTTATCAAAAATTTATGGTTAAAAAATAAAGAAAACAGATTATTACCCTCAAATACAATAAATTAACTTATGTAAAATAAACAGTTTTAAATCTGCATAAACTAAAATAGTCTCTTACTCTAGCTATTCTAATAAAAAATACAGAGCTTAATGAAAAAATTAGAACGCCGATGTTTTGAATTTCATATTAAAGTACTATCTTGGTCCTGTCTTACGACATACTGGGGTATTAGCTCATTTGGTAGAGCGCTTCGCTGGCAGTGAAGAGGTGATCGGTTCGATTCCGATATGCTCCACATTAAAAAGGCTTATACATATTTTTATGTATAAGCCTTTTTATTTTTTATAAATAAATTTAATGAATGACCACATTCATTCTTGCTGAATTATCGACCACCTGTAAGCAAATTATATTTAATTATCTATTTCTTGCATGGTAATCTCGCTTTTTACCTCAGAACAAAAGCAAACCAATCCTTATCAGCCAACGCTAAAAACAAGAATATTTCTATGTGCCCGTACAAATACGCACGCTCTACGCTTAGTACTGTAGATAAGTAATAATCTACTTTAACTGACCTAAAAACTACGGTTATGTACATAAAAACAAGTTTTAGGTACATCTTTTGATTCACAATCTGCATAAAATAACGTAGCATTTATTTATATAATATATCATGGAGCATATCGATCAAAAAGCAAAAGAAATGGGCTTAGACAGGGGATACTACTTATTATTGATGGCGATTTTGGATATACCTGTTGAGCAGGAAGAAAATAACATTAATTAGTGGCAGTAATATGAAAAAGATAGTCATTATTAGTACCTGCCCTCCCCAACAATGTGGACTGGCAACCTTCACAAATGATCTGAAGCAAGGAATGGAACTCGATCCAGATGTTACAGTCGACCTTATTGCAGTATGTAAACTGGGTAAAGAGCAATTTGACAGCTCAGTAAGATTTGTTATTGATAAAGATCGAGTGGATAGTTATATTCAAGCCTCGTGCATCATTAATGAAGAATATGACTATTGCATATTACAGCATGAATTTGGAATTTTTGGTGGTGCTGACGGAATTTTCATCAATAACCTGATCAATAACTTAAATATACCATTAATTACGGTTTTTCACACTATAATACAAGATCCAACCTTAAGGAAAAAAGAAATCATGGAATCACTGCTGAAAAAATCAAAGCAGGTCATTTCTCTTTCGCCCAAAGGGTGTACAATTTTGAAAGAGATTTTTCCCAATCAGGATCATCAAAAGATTAAAATGATTCCACATGGGGTTCCTCAGTTTGATTATAATCAAGGGCTAGCGAAACAAAAATTAGGCTTACAGCAACATTTTATGATGATGACCTTCGGCTTAATAAGACGGAGTAAAAATTTGGAATATGCCATTAAATCTTTGGTAGGTCTCAATTTACCAGATTTTAAATACTTTATTGTCGGCAAGACACATCCTCATGTATTGGCAAGTGAAGGGGAATCCTATCGTTATGAATTACAAAATCTGGTCGAACAATTAGAATTACAGGATAAAGTTGTATTTGTAGATGAGTTTTTATCTGATGAGCAGCTTAAAGAATATCTTACAGCATGCGATATTTATGTATCTCCCTATCAACATAAGGAACAATCAAGTAGTGGAACACTATCGTTCGCAGTTGGAGCTGGAACAGCTGTTATTGCTACTCCCTATTGGCACGCTAAGGATTTATTGATCGATGACCGAGGCATACTCACACCTTTCGATGATATAGAAGCGATGCGCGAAAACATCAGTCTTTTATATCATTCCCCAAGATTATTGGCTTGGTATCGGTTCAAAGCGCAAAGTTTTGGAGAACTATCAACATGGAGATTGATGGCAAAAAATTATCTAGAACTGTTGAGCAATCGAACTACTCCCATAAGATCATTGGAGTATTTTGAAAATTACATATCTTTTGATATGAGAAGAGAAGCATAAGAAACCGAAGCCTCAGTATTACAATACTGAGGCTTTTTTAATATATAAAGAAACTATAAAACAAGGCTGGTAGGCTTAAAACTTTGGTTCCCAAATTAATCTGGTCATAAAATCCATTTGAAATTCTTTTGATTTTATCGGAACACCGCATACTAAACCTACTGCAAAATTCGGAGATAATGCGAGCTTCATCTGAGGTCTCATGATATATTCCAAATGACCATGCTCCAAACGCATATCATTTTCAATACCGATATAATGACTTGAATTGGGAACCATATAATGCACGTTTGCATTTAATACAAAATTGGTTTCCATTTCTTTCTTTTTAAAGTGATATTCAAATTCAGGTCCTGTATAAATCAAGGTACTGATCTGATGAAAATTCTTAGCTGCTATAAAGAAGGGTGATGATACAAAACCATCAAAAAGAGGTGTATTTCTTACAGTTGGATTTGATCGGCCAAATTCCATTTCATGCACATACCCGATAGCCAAAGACGTTTGCCTTTTCTCATCCACCAAAAACGTATATTGGGTTCCTAACTTTAAACCTTCTACATGATTGGTTCTTTGCCCTACATTATCTTTTGCAAATAGCACAGGAACTTCAACTTCCAGTCCCAGACGATTGGCAACAGCCCACTCGTATTCAATAAAGGCATTATGCTCGACTTTATTTTTAAAACGACCTGTTCCATACCCCACATTAAATTCTGCTTCGCCTTTTCTAGCGCCTAGATCCCGCATGAGATCTAAGTAAAGCGGTTCTGCGTGCTTTACTTTTGCTGGCTTAGGTATTGTGGTTTCTTGTGCAAATGAAGGGTTGGAAACGAACAGAAAGAATAAAAGTGTATATATAAATTTCATGATATTAATGTTTGAAACAAACTTATAGGCACATTTAGGAAAAACTTAGGAATTCTAATTTTATATGTTCCTCATTGATTTTTTTTTTCACTTATAACAGATTGCTCTTCATAAAATAGATCTCGGAATGATAGGTAAGCTTTTTCACAGCTTAAAACATGATCTTAATTTAACACCCTCTTAATACTGACGTCATATGAGCACTAAGTACCTCTTATTCGGTAGTTTAAAAATGGATCTTAAAAACACATTTAGACGATGATCATTTTTTCTTTTCTAAAATTGTGACTAAACTTGCAGTAATATTAGAGTGAGAGAATATGGGGATGTTAGCCATTAAGAATAAAACCTTAGATTTTAAACAATTCTATTTAACCTATAAAGACAAAGTTTTCAAGTATGCCTTTTTGCATTTTAAAGATGAAGAAATGGCTGCAGATCTTGTACAGGAGGTTTTTTCCAAATTATGGAACAAATGGGATACGCTGGATGAAGAGGGTAATATGCGCGCTTATCTATACACTGCTTCCCGAAATCTTGTTTTTGATGAACTCCGTAAAGTCAAAGTACGCTTGGACTACAGTACAACAGATGCGAACAAAAATAATGAAATAGACAATTCAAACGAAGAGTCCATCGCTTATAAAGACTTAGAAAACCTATACAAACAAGCAATCGGTAAACTTCCCAAAGCACGATTAGAGGTTTTTCTATTGAGTAAAGAAGCTTTTTTAAATAATCAGGAAATCGCAGATCAATTGGGTATTTCGGTCAATACCGTCCGCGATCAATTGGTCAAAGCAAATAAATCTGTTAGGCAATACCTCATAGCCCATATGAAGGATTCTATTGCGCTTTTAATTTTTTTAAGAATATTTTAAGTTACCATCGTCTTTTCGTCTTTACCACCCGTATATACTATAACAATACGAAAAGATGCGTAAAGAAGAATTAACCTTTTTATATAAAAAATTTTTATCTCCCGAGACTTCGGATAGAGATCGTGAATTAATCTTGACGATTTTGCAGGACTGTGATGAACAAGATCTCCCAAACCTAGAAGAGGTTTTAAAGGGTGAGAACAAAAATATTGTTTTAAACGATCATAAATCGGATGAGATTTTTGCTTCAATAACGGGTGAAAAATTATATCCAGCTGTAAGACCGATCTGGAAAAGCAAAGTTTTTCTTAGAGCTGCGGCGGCACTCATAATAACTGGGTTTTCCATCTTATTCTATTTAAATAACAGGGGAATAATTAATTCGGACCACAACAAACCTGAATCTAACTTCGAAAACACCACCAAATTTGTTAAGCAAATAAAATTGAATGATGGAAGTACAATCTCCTTAAAACAAGGAGCTAAATTGCTCGTACTGTCTGATTTTGTACAGGATACCATAAGACGTGTACAATTAATCGGGGAAGCTTTCTTTGAAATTTCAAAGAATCCTAAAAAAGCATTTGTCGTGGAAAATTCGGGTGCATTTGATGTCAGAGTACTCGGAACAGCTTTCAACCTAATCAATACCCCCTACAAAAATATCTTGGTCCTAAACCATGGAAAAGTACAGGTAAAAAGTGGTTTAAAACAAGTGATTATTCTACCGGGGCAGAAAGCAGCATTTGATAAATCAAAACAATCTTTTGAGGTCTCTCCTACTGACACTATTGAATCTTCCAACTGGATAAATAATTTACTTGCCTTTGACCGGGAGCCTATACAGAAAATATTTTCGGATTTAAACAGTCTTTATCCTGAGCAGCGTCTACGACTCAATGAGAAATTTGAAGCTGAAATTTTCACGGGCTACTTACCTTCCAATGACCTGGATAAATCACTTGAGATCTTAAATCGAGCTTTTAATACGACAATTATTTATAAACATCAGTAATATGAAAAAAACCAATTACTATTTTAAAATTATGGGAACAGGGATCCTTCTTCAAGCACTTGCCTTACAGGTAATGGCGTCCCACGCGATGCAAGAGGAAGGGATTGGGTCTGTGATCACCAGAGTGGAAAAGAAACTCAACATCAAATTTGGGTATGATGCTTCTATTTCCAACCAACAGGTGCGCGAAAATTCAGACTTAAGCAAAGTAAACAAAAGCAACATCGCGACTTTCATCCAGACGATTTCTAACGGGGAGTTATCGGTCAACAAAATTGACGACAAGATGTATGTGATCACCAAGAATGGTGCTTTGAAAGGTGTACAAAACAATCAAATCACAGCTACTACACAACAAAGTGAAACAAAAGGTAAGGTCATCGACCAAGAAACTAGTTTACCCCTAAGCGGAGTAACAATCCGTGTGCTGGGAACAACTCATGCAACAAGCACCGATAATACAGGTGCTTTTAGTTTAAAAACAGTAGATCCGTCTGCAATTGTTCAGATTTCTTATATTGGATACGGTACTGTAGAAATACCTGTTTCACAGATTTCATTAGTCCGATTGCAAAAAACAGCTTCTGAATTACAGGAGGTTGTGGTAACAGCACTCGGAATCAAAAGGGATAAAAAATCTTTGGGTTATGCCACGCAAAATATTGGTGGTGAAGAATTATCAAAAGTAAAAGGGGTTGATATCGGAACAACACTAACCGGAAGAATTTCAGGTGTCCGTGTATTAAACAGTACTGAATTTAATACTACACCTGCTATTCAGGTACGCGGTTTAAATCCGATTTTGGTTATCGACGGTGTACTTTATGAAAATATGACACTGCGCGATATTCCAACTGATAATATCGCTGATATGAATGTTCTTAAAGGTGCCGCAGCCGCGGCTCTTTATGGAGAAAGAGGCTCTGGAGGTGCAATCATGATCACCACAAAAAAAGGATTGAAAGAACAAGGTGCTGAAATTAATGTAAATAGCAATAATATGTTCTTCTCTGGTTTTCTTAAGCTCCCTGAGGTACAGCATTCTTATTCGTCTGGAGAGGGTGGAAAATTCAACAATAACGATTATGTCTGGGGCGATAAAATGGATATTGGCAAAATCTATTCACAATGGAATCCAATGACCAAACAAATGGAGGATCAGCCGCTCACCTCTCGTGGGAAAGATAACTTCAGAAACTTTCTAGTTCCGTCCTTTATTTCGAATAACTCACTGAGCTTTACAAATCAGGGTGAAAACGGAAGTGTCCGTACATCCATAAGTCACATATACAACAAAGGGCAATACCCAAATCAACAGTTGAACTTAACCAATATATCGGTAACGGGAACAACCAAATTAAGCAATAAAGTCGATCTAGAAACAAATCTTGGCTACAACCGCAATTCGTCCAGCAGTAATTTTGGATCGGGATACAATAATCAAGGTTACATCTATAATATCTTAGTTTGGACTGGAGCAGAATATGATTTACGAGATTATCAAGATTATTGGCTGGTAAAAGACCAATCTCAAAATTGGATGTACAAAGGCTGGTATGACAATCCTTATTTGACTGCTTATGAAAAAACAACACCGGAGCTGATCAACAAAATTAACGCAGCAGTTACCTTAAATTATAGAGTTAATGACTGGGGTAAAGTGATTGTGCGTTCGGGATATGATTATTATGGTAAAGAAAGAACGCAACAAAACCCGATGGGTATTTATGGTACCCGTGGAGGATTTGAAGGTTTTGGTGGATTTCATAATAAAGGAAAATTCCAGAATGCACAGTATAATGGATTCAGTTCTAATTCAGATATCATCTTTACGGCAAAGAAAACTTGGGGTGACTTTGGATTTGACGGAATGGCCGGTGGATCGGTTTATTACAAATTAGATAAAACGAGTAATTCATCTACCGTTAATGGCCTATCAATACCAGGTTATTACTCTTTACGGAATTCTATTGACCCGATCAGTACCGTTCAGAGTCGTTCGGAATTAATGACCAATGCGCTATATGGACGATTAGCTCTTTCTTGGAGAAATGCTCTTTTTATAGAAGCTACTGGCCGTAATGACTGGTCATCGACTTTACCGGAAGAAAACCGCTCTTATTTCTACCCTTCACTTTCCGCAAGTGCATCACTAACTGATCTCATTGATTTTAAACTATCGTGGTTAGATCAATTTAAAGTAAGGGGCGCATGGGTAGTTACCAAAAAAACACCTAATCCTTATGATGTAAGACAGGCATTTTCAATCAGTAATAACGTATGGGATGGCTATCCAACAGCTTCTTATCCAAATTCAATAAAGGATTACGCCATATCACCTACTCAAAATGATTCATATGAGTTTGGTTTCGATTTTGCCGTTTTAAAAAATAGAGTTTTTGGTAACTACACGCGTTACTACCGCCTCGAGCATAACAAGATGCTTAATGCTTCTATCTCTAACATGACCGGATTTGAGCGCCGCCTGATCAATACAAAAGAAGAGATCATGACGAAAGGGCATGAAATCACCGTAGGTGGAACACCAATAAAAAACACTGATTTTCAATGGGATATTATTGGAAACCTATCTCAAAACATGAATTACTTCCATAAGTTGGATCCACAATATTCTGCTGATGCGCTATATGTAAAAAAAGGGCTAAGAACGGATTACATTGTCTCTTCAGACTGGGAAAGATCGCCAAATGGGGAAATTGTACATAATAGTTCAGGAATGCCAATATCTGGAAAATATGCTGGTCAGCTGATTGGCTATACAGCTCCAAAATGGTTCTGGGGTTTATCAAATCAATTTCGCTATAAGGACTTCCAACTATCTTTGAGTATCGATGGACGTATCAAAGGGATGTCCTATTCCGGTACAAACGCCCGTCTATGGCAAACAGGTGCCCACCCCGACTCGGATAATGAATACCGTTATGAAGAAGTGGTCAATGGTAATAAAACATATATTGCTCCAGGTGTAAAAATCGTATCGGGAAGTGTGACCTATGATAAGTACGGTCAAGCTGTAGAAGATACACGCGTATTTGCACCGAATGACAAAGTAGTATCTTACGAATCCTACTGGAAATCTGCATATTCTGGCCGTCGCAATTATTGGGATGAAACTTTTATCAAATTGCGCGAACTTTCATTGAGCTACGCTGTTCCAACAGCATTTGCAAGCAAAATGAAAGCTAAAAAAGCAAGTATAGGTATCACGGGACAGAATTTATTTCTGTGGACCAAAGAATATAAATATGCTGATCCAGATGTAGGATCGGAAGATTTAAGCTCGCCTTCTTTACGCTACATCGGATTTAATATTAACCTGACTTTTTAATGCAGACCAATTATACCATCATGAAAATAAAAAGTACATGGATAACAATGGCTACTTTAGCTCTTGTTAGTCTTTCAAGCTGTTCTAAATTTGACGAAATAAATACCAATCCGGAAACACCTGAAAAAGTAAAATCTTCGATGTTGGCAACACGGATTATTCTAAACATCAGTAATCAGTCCAGTCAGAAGAGTTTTATGCAACCCTATCTTTTAACAAAACAGATTGTATGGACTGAACTTGTTGAAGGCTATCAATATAATGGATTGGGAACCATGGATATGAGCTTAACGTCTATCAATGACGCTCACTTTATGGGTAAATTTGCAACCAGTGAAGCACTTAAAAGCTCTTATGACGGCTTAATGCATTTTGCGCGTGCCATCAAATTCTATGATCTAACGATGAGTCTTGGAGATATCCCTTATAGTGAAGCTCTTCAAGGTGAATCGGAGAAAGTGTATTTTCCAAAATACGAAAGCCAAAAAGATGTATTCTTAGGTATCTTGAAAGAACTGGATCAAGCAGATCAATTATTTGCTGCCGGAACAAAATTTGAAGGAGATCCCTTATATGCCGGTGATGTGGCTAAATGGCGTAAACTTGTCAATAGCTTTCAGTTGAATGTATTGATTCAGTTAAGTAAGAAAGCTGATGATACTGATTTAAAAGTTAAAGAACGATTTGCAAATGTTCTAGCTGGAAAACCTATTTTCACTTCAAATTCAGATAACTTTCAATTAATGCGATCGGATAAAAGTGGTCAGGTATATCCTTTTTATAAGGTAGGAAATAACTTTGTCATTTATCCGATGGTATCTGATGAAATCATCAGCCCATTGAAAGCATTAAAAGATAGAAGATTATTTTTCTATGCAAATCCTGCAGCAGCCCAACTTGAAAAGGGTTTAAAGCCAAATAACTTTGATGCCTATACTGGAGTTGATCCTTCTTTACCTTTTGAAAATCTGAGCGGAATTGCAAAATCTAAAGATTTTTCAAAACTCAATGATCGCTATACAGAGCTGGTAACAGGAGAACCAACACAACAGTACAGTTATGCACATCTCTGCTTCGTAATTGCCGAAGCGGCATCCCGGGGCTGGATTAAAGAATCGGCTGTTGATTGGTATAAAAAAGGAATTGAGGCCTCCATGAGTTTCATTGCTAGCAATACACCGGCTACAAGTCAATATACACACGACATGCCTATGGATGCTAACTATATTGCTGCTGCGACAGCACAATATGTGGCAACATTTCCAACAAATCAAGAAAAACAAATCGAGGCAATTATTAATCAAAAGTACTTAGCTAGTTTCTTACAGGCACGCATCACGCCGTACTACGATTACAGACGTACAGGTTATCCAAAATGGAAGATCAATCCAGCCTCTAGTTTAAATGCTGACGCTCCGACTAAAATTCCAGTACGCTGGCGTTACCCAAGTGTAGAATTTCAAAATAACAGTGCAAATCTGGACGAAGCATTGAAAAGACAATTTAATGGTGTTGATGATATCAATAACCTGATCTGGATCTTGAAATAAACCGTTAGCTAATGATGAAACTGTGGGAGAGAAAAAATCTTCCACAGTTTTTTTTGAAACCTAATCGTTACACAACATACTTACAAATTCTTTTTACTTTTAAACCTAATTAAGACAATAAAACACGAAATGGACAATAGAAGAGATTTTTTAAAGAAAGCCTCCCTTTTAGCTGGAGCGATGGGTTTAGAATGGGGATTGCCCGACGCCATACAGAAAGCGATGGCAATCGAGCCTCTTGCCGGATCTAGTTTTTTAGATGCGGAGCACATTGTCATGCTTATGCAGGAAAATCGCTCATTTGACCATAGTTTTGGTACGCTGTCTGGTGTACGTGGTTATGGAGACCCTAGAGCGATACAATTACCGAATGGAAATCCAGTATGGTTACAATCTGGAAAAGATGGAAAAACATTCTCTCCTTTCCGGTTGGATATTAAAAGATCTAAGGCGGCCTGGACGAGCTATCTACCACACTCCTGGGAGAATCAATCTGCTGCACGCAACCAGGGAAAACACGACAATTGGATAGACGCAAAACGTTCTGACTATAAGGATTTTAGAGACATACCTTTAACAATGGGTTATTATACACGGGAAGATAATCCATTTTACTATGCATTTGCTGATGCTTTCACGATCTGCGATCAAAACTTCTGTTCTTCCATAACCGGTACGACAACAAACCGACATTTTTTTTGGACAGGTACCTGTGTACCGGGTAAAGGAGAAAAACCATTAGTACGCAATTCGGATATTTATTTTAACCGCTGGGCGAGCTGGAAAACATTTCCAGAGAA
Source organism: Sphingobacterium anhuiense (assembly GCF_042686355.1). Classification (NCBI taxonomy): domain Bacteria; kingdom Pseudomonadati; phylum Bacteroidota; class Sphingobacteriia; order Sphingobacteriales; family Sphingobacteriaceae; genus Sphingobacterium; species Sphingobacterium anhuiense. The sequence continues at coordinate 142,443 of NZ_JBHUPE010000005.1, read as the reverse complement.
ACTTGAGGCGGCGGCTGTCTCTTGGAAGGTTTACCAAAATGAAGTAAGCATACAATCTGGCTTACAAGACGATGGGTTACTGGGCAATTACACGGATAATAATCTGGAGTGGTTTTCACAATATCATATAGAATTTAAGGAAAGTCATTTAGCATTTCTAAAGAAACGCGTAGCAGAGCTTCCAGCTGAAATCGCTGGTATAGAGAAGCTCCTTCAGGACGGTCAAGCAACAAGTGTACAAAAAGAACAGAATAAACTGAAGCAAAAGAAAGAACAGTTGCTAAGTTTTGAGAAAAAGCTTGAGTCATTAACACCGGATTCCTTCAACAAGCTATCACCATCAGAACAAGCCCTTTTCCGTCGTGCCTTCCAAACAAATGAAAACGACCCGAATTATCGCGAAGCCATTACCGTAAATGAACATGGTACAGACATTCGGGTTCCTAAAGGTGACGTATTACATCAATTTAGACAAGATGTAAAATCGGGAAACCTACCGACTGTCTCTTGGTTGGTCGCCCCAGAGTATTTTTCAGACCATCCTAGTGCCCCTATGTATGGTGCATGGTTTACTTCAGAAATTTTAAACATATTAACTGAAAATCCAGATGTCTGGCGTAAAACAATTTTCATCTTAAATTATGATGAAAATGATGGTTATTTTGACCACGTTCCTCCTTTTGTAGCACCGAATCCTGTCGATCCTACTTCGGGAAAAGTATCGCCTGGATTGGATATTTCTGGCGAGTATGTCAGTCTGCAACAGGAATTGGACGCAGGTGTTGATAAGGAGAATGCCACAGAAGGACCTGTCGGATTAGGATATCGTGTTCCTTTAGTTATAGCTTCCCCTTGGTCTAAAGGTGGGTGGGTCAATTCCGAAGTTTTTGATATTACGTCTACTATTCAATTTATTGAGCAATTCGTAAATAAAAAATATGGTAAAAATATCCATGAAGATAATATTAGTTCCTGGAGAAGAGCAATTACTGGAGATCTGACATCTGTCTTTCGCACTGCTGTTTCAGGCAATGCTAAAAAACTTCCTTTCTTGGATCGTAATGCACAAATTCGAGCTATTGATGAAGCCAAAAAATTACCACTGCCCAATAATTTTCACCAATGGTCAGAGGAAGATATTGTACAATTGAAACTTCATAAAAAAAGCAATTCGTTATTAGCGAAGCAAGAAAAAGGACAACGACCATCTAATGCACTCGCTTACGAACTATATGTGCATGAAAAAATTGATAAAAAAGAGAACAAAATTAATTTAAAACTAGAAGCAGGGAATTCCATTTTTGGAAAAATGGCGCTAAGCAGTCCATACAATGTATACGCAGGCTCAACTTATAAAGGTGGTGTGAAGTTTTGGCCTTTTGCTGTTCTTGCTGGAGAATCTCTAGATTTCAGCTGGAATTTATCGGACTTTAAAGACCATACCTATACTTTAACAGCCTATGGCCCGAATGGATTTATGCGCGGATTTAAAGGTAAAGATGAAGCGCTACAGGTACAGTCTTCTTATGAATTGGATAAAGGAAAGCAGGCAACAGGTAACCTATTGATTACTTTAATAAATGAAGGAAAAGAAGCCTTACTTATTGATGCAAAAGATAATGCATATAGCAACTGGCATAAAAAAGTATCATTACCTGCAGGAAAATCGATCACTTGGAAAATTGACACACACCAACAGTCTGGCTGGTATGATCTCAGTTTACATGTAGTTAATACAGCTTTTGAACGCCATTTTGCAGGCCGTGTGGAAACTGGAAAACATTCAAAAACGGATCCGCAATTAAGTTAGTTCATTACTATAATCCAATAATAGTCGTCACTGTAATCTGAACGATTATTATTGGATTATTGATCTTTGGTCTTTCTCAAAAGTGATTTTATCAAAGGTTTCTAAGTAATTCAAATGCTACTCCAGATATTTAGCAACTATATTTTCAAGATCTTCTAAATCAAATGGTTTAGCAAGATAATCATCTGCACCTGCATCTGCTGCAAGAGAGGCAATATCACTATTTGCCGTAACGTAAATAACGGGTATATGTTGAAATAAAGGATGTTGTTTCAATAATTTTGTTGCCTCTTTCCCTCCAATATCCGGAATCCAATTGTCCATCAAAATCAAATCGGGTGTCAGTTCAGCAACCTTCTCTATAATATCGTGAGAGGTCTCAGATATGGCAATATGATATCCCGCATCTTCTAAAATAATGGTCACAATTTCTAAAATGGAAACATCATCTTCAAATATTAAAATCTTCTTTCTATTATCCATGGCTCTATCTTTAAACTGTTCGTGCTAAATTTTTGTAGTATGTTCATTTTCATCAAGGGTGATAATGAGGTTTTTCACATTTTTGGAAACTCTGGTAATTTTAGTGTACTACTCTTAAAGGAAGTGTAAAATAAAATGTGGTACCTTCACCTGCTTTACTCGTCATACCATATTGTCCCTCATGTTGACGGATAATTTCTGCACAGATATACAAACCCAATCCCAATCCCTGAAAGCGTACGGAAGTCTCCTCTACCCTATAAAATTTATCAAATATTGGCGCTTGATTTTGGGGCGGAACACCAATACCAAAATCTTGCACACTGACTTTCACTTCCTTATCATCCTTTTCCGTATGAATTATAATATGGTCAGAATCTGGGCCATACTTAATTGCATTGCTCATAAAATTGATCAAAACTTGTTCTATACGCATCTCGTCTCCAAAAATCGGGATTTCCAACTTTTCACCTGTGCGTTCAATATTTAATATTCTCTTTTCCTGAGTCTGATGCATCGTATCGACCACTGTATCAATCACAGCATCTAAATCAAAAAATTGGTGATCGACGTATAATTTACCATTATCAATTTTTGAAATATCGAGCAGGTCTGCAACCAAAGTACTTAGTTTATTTAATTGTCCTTCAACCCGGTTCATATATTTATATGCTTTTGAATGTGGCTCGTCTTTTAAAGAACGATTCAGAAGTTGCACATAACCACGCATGCTGGTAAGTGGTGTTTTTAACTCATGTGACGCAATACTCAAAAATTCATCTTTCTTTTGTGAAAGCTGTTTTTGATCATCAATATCTGTAAAAGTACCAACCCAATGGGTAATGAATTGATCCTCTTCAATAGGTACAATTCTTAAAAGATGATAACGGTAAAGTTGTGCATCTAGAGGTTTTATTCGAACCTCCATTTCCAGAGCAGTTCCTTTTTGAATGTGTGATCTTAAAGTTACCAGAATAGCTGGATCGTTTGGATGACATTCTGGAAAATCATTTTGCGTCCTAGAAAAAGTAAACCAGTTACGATTAACAAAATCAATCCTCCCATCCGGTGTTACAGTAAATGCTATCTGTGGAAGAGCTTCTAATATCAAACGTAAATGATTGGCTTTGGCGACTAACGAATACTGGGCTTTTTTTCGGCGTTCAATTTCGGCCTTTAAATCTTCTTGCACGGCATTAAGAACCAAAGTCTGTTCATATAGTCGATAAAAATTTTTTACTTTGAGCAGTAATATATCCATATCAACTGGTTTGGTCACATAGTCAATACCGCCAGATTTATAGCCCTGTTCTATAAATCTCTTGTCGCGATTAGCTGCTGATAAAAATATAATCGGAATATCTTTGGTTTTGCTATACTTTGCCAAGTGATCAGCCACTTCAAATCCATCCATATCGGGCATCTTTACATCTAGAATGATAAGTGCATATCGATTCTTAAACGTCTTTCTCAATGCTTCGTCTCCTGAAAAAGCGGTATCTACACTAAACCCTCTAGACTCTAACAGTTGTTGCAAGGAATAGATATTCTCTGGTTTATCATCAACTATTAAAATCATAATTTAGTTCTTCTACTTTTTGACTGTTTTTTATTTTGGGTATTAAATAAACTGTTTGTGTGCGGTACGTTTAAATAAGCCTCCACGATAGTAAAATCAAAAATCAATCCAAAGAGTTACTATGTTATAAGAGTGTTGAAAATAAAGTTATTATTTAAATTTTCACAAAATAATTATTTTTGATACAATAGTTATAAGATCAAAAATACGATCGAAAAACTTTGTAATCTTAGGTTTAATGAAGGCTGATCCGGACATTTGTTTTCTAGAATAAATCCCTGTACATTTACACTAATAATATTAGCAAAAACAACATGAAACGTTCCGGGACAGCCGATTTACCTCTTCACTATGGAAAAGTGCCTGCTTGGCTTTATGAACGTATGTCGGCATTAGGACTTTCTATTGTAGAGGCAATTCTGGCGGATTATGGTAAAGATGAAGTTTTACGCCGTTTGTCCGATCCATTTTGGTTTCAAAGTTTTGGTGCGGTACTCGGTATGGACTGGCATTCTTCTGGTATCACGACATCAGTTATGGGGGCTCTGAAAAGGGCTATCAATCCACAATCCACATCTTTAGGGCTCTATATATGTGGAGGAAAAGGCAAATTATCCAAAGATACTCCAATGGAACTATTACGTGTTGCCGACCATACCGGACTAGCAGGAGATGAATTAGTACGTGCTAGCAAATTAACTGCAAAAGTAGATAATACTGCCATTCAAGATGGTTATCAGCTGTATTTACATAATTTCATTTTGTCCGATCAAGGTAACTGGACGGTGGTGCAACAGGGTATGCATGATTACGATGGTACAGCTAGAAGATATCACTGGCATTCTGAAAATTTAAAATCTTTCCTTGATGAACCTCACACGGGCATTAACGGAATATCACAGGGCCGGATATTAAACCTGACCGCTGCGGGCGCTATATCCAACAGACAAGGAATTCTTACCATTGCAAAAACAGACCCTGCCAAGATTATACAGGAGTTTGCTCATCTAGTCATGCCTCAAAGACATGATATCCAAGCTTCTGATGTTGATCTTAAAAGGCTGGGTGCCTTATTATACGTAACCCGTGAACTACAGACAGACAATTTTGAAGAACTGTTGCTATTAAAAGGTGTAGGCCCCCGCACCATGCAGTCCCTAGCTTTGGTCAGTGAGGTTATACACGGTGGTCCATCACGATTTCAAGATCCGGCCCGTTTTTCCTTTGCGCACGGTGGTAAAGATGGCCACCCTTTTCCTGTACCAATAACTATATATGATGATAGTATAGCTGTTTTAAGAAAAGGAATAGAAAAATCAAAATTGGGACAGTCTGATAAATTACGTACGATTAATAAACTGCATCAAATTGTTCTACAGGCTGAATCGAATTTCACCCCACAGTTTGATATTCAGGAAATCATTGAGCAGGAGCGTCGCGATTCCTGGAAATATGATGGTCGAACCGTAATGGGGAAAGCCCAGAAACCTGATCCAAATAAACCAGGCATTCAATTGTCCTTATTTTAGATTGCTACTGACTGGTATTGTGAACTATCTGTAAGAAGCCATCTGCATCTTCTATAGACCAAATTACGTTTTCTTTAAAAGAATGAAATAAAAAAGCTCCGAAATGGGGTTTCGGAGCTAACTAAACTAAACATAAATTGACCAAAGTAAAAACAACTAATTACATTTCATTTTCTACTTCTGCTCACTTACATAATCTTTATATCATTTTAAACTTTATTCAAGACAATTTCCCTCACGATCGCTTAATGATCTTCGGTCTAAAGCAAATATCGTGAGTATCATGTATTGTGACTTACCACCATTACTGAAATAAGTATACAAATTACTGTTTAACACGTTTCAGAAGTTTCTGTGTAGATTAAAATCTGTTAATAATTGATCTACTTATTTCGATATCGATCCATTTACCAGTGAAATAAATAAGCAGTTTGTACTTATATTAATTATGCATAAATAGATTTGCTATCAGGATTTATCACTAAATTTAAACTATGCGACCAGATATAAGTATTAAACGTATCTATGAAGAAACCGATAGTCATGACGGTTATCGAGTTTTGGTGGATAGACTATGGCCAAGAGGTTTTACTAAGGAAAAAGCTCATATTGACGAATGGGCTACTGAGATTGCACCTTCTACCGCAACCCGGCTCGCCTATGCTCATGTTCCGGAACGATGGGACACCTTTAAAATCCAGTACAAAAACGAACTCCTAAACAATGAACAGTTAATTTCTTATCTGGATAAATGGGAAGAGCATCCCATCATAACCTTACTTTATGCTGCTAAGGATAAAGAGCACACGCATGCGCTCGTATTGCAGGAATATCTGATATTTTGCTACAATTTCCGAAAGTAATTTTAATAATAAACTCATCATACACCTAAAACCTACACCCAATGAATAACAAAAGCATCGATTTTGGAACACTTGCCATACATCAATTGCATAATCATGGTCACCATTCTCATTTAGCACCCATATATGCCAGTTCCACTTTTACTTTTGACAGTGCCGAACAGGGTATGCGAAGATTCTCCGGTGAAGATTCTGGTTATATTTACTCCCGGTTTGGAAATCCAACTACTGATGCCACAGCTCAAGCTATAGCCGATCTTGAAACCTGGAAGATCTTAAATGAAGACGGAACGCCAATGCGTGCCAGGGCACTGTTAACCTCAAGTGGACAGGCGGCGATGTCAACCTTATTTATCTCTTGCTTAAATGCCGGAGATGCACTATTGGCTACGCCTTCTCTTTATGGTGGCACTCATGAATTTATCACGAAAATGCTCCCTAAATTTGGGATCAAAACCTATTTTTCGGATATGACAGATGTCACTGAACTGGAAGCACTTTTGAAAGCAAATCCCGAAATTAAGCTTGTTCATTTTGAGTCCCCCGCTAATCCAACGATGCAATGCATCAATATTGAACGTGTTGTTCAGATTTCCAAAAAATATCATAAGCTGGTTTCTGTAGATAATACTTTTGCAACGCCTTATTTACAACAGCCGTTTAAATATGAGGTGGATTTTATTTTTCATTCCACTACAAAGTTTTTAAATGGACACGGTAGTGCAATCGGTGGTGTCCTGATTGGCCGTGATCTAAATGCCATGCAGACTTACGTGCACCAGACTCATAAATTATTGGGTGTAAACAGTAATCCATTTGATGCTTTTTTAGTTTTACAGGGTATAAAAACGTTACCATTAAGAATGGAACAGCATTGCCGAAATGCCATAGATGTAGCTTATTTTCTAAATAATCATCCGGAAATTACTAGCGTACATTATAACGGTCTACCGAGCCACCCAGATTTTGAAATTAGCAAAAAGCAGATGCGACATGCGGGATCTGTCATGAGTATTGAGCTAAAAGGTGGATATGAAAAATCAATTGATTTTGTCAATAAGCTACAGATATGTACACGAGCTGTTTCAATCGGCACTGTAGATACTTTAGTCTCGCATCCGGCATCAATGTCGCACGCCGGTATACCTCGGGAAATCAGACTGAAAACCGGTATCACGGATGGTCTTATTCGCATCAGTGTTGGTCTGGAGTCCATCGAAGATTTAATTGCAGACCTCGAACAAGCTTTGCAATAAACTGAGCGGATCAGAATTTACATCAGAACCTTTTTATTAGATTTTTATTTTTAGTCCTATGAGATATTTCACACTGTCCTTGTTTTTAGTATTTACATACTGTAATCTGTTTGCCCAACAAGGTGACCCATGGTATGCATTTTATAATCAAGACAGTACTCTTATTGGTTTTAAAGATGGACTTGGCCATGTGAAAATCAAACCAAAATTTGAAGGTGTCACAAGAGCAAATCGTTTTGATGACATCTTAGCTGCTACTGAAAAAAATAATGGTCAATGGAATTCATTCTATCTAACAAAATCAGGACGTAAAATTGGCCACGATAGTTTGCATATCATTGACAATGGCGCCGATTGTGAAAGTGAGGGATTTATCCGATTTAGAGATCCGCAAACCTATTTAACAGGTCTTTTTAACCGGAATGGCGATATAGCCATTCCTGCGATGTATAGTGGCTTGACCCGCGTTCATAAGGGTCTCCTGGTTGCTTTAAAAGGAGCTACAAAAAAACGAGTCGGAATAGACAGCTTAATAACTTGGGTAGGTGGTCAAGAGGTACTTTTAGATACCAGTAATCATGTTTTAATTGCAAATTTTCAATACCAACCAACCCTAAATTTTTTCTCTCTCCAAAAAACAAAAGAGCTTTTGGATGATCCCGCTCGAATTTCTTTTCTCGGAACTGACGGTTTACATTATTCCTTTATTAATTTTCAAAAAGAATTTGAAAATTGGCTAAAGACAGACTTACTGGTTGATTTAACAAAGTCAAAACTATTAATAGCAACTTATCCTCAAGTTACCTGGGAGGCGATTGATGCTTGGAAAAAATCGGATAAGACCATGTTTATAGAACGCAATTTTGATCTTATTAAAACTAAACTGATGGAAATTACAAGCTCAGAAACGGATTATTTCATTTCGGCAGATGGCTTAAATCCCTTTATGTTCGATGCTCCAGAATTTCATAAATATTATAATAATTGTGGTGAATCAAAGGATTGGCTATATCCGACCATGTCTATCATTATTACCCATAAGAACAAAAAGGATTTGGTTCAGGATCATCTTGAATTCTTAAGAACAGATGAAGGGTATCAACTTTTATGTGTCACCATCAGAAAAGGCCAGTTAAAATAGCTAACATGTGCAGACCTATATTACGATTTATCTTGAGGTGGAAAGAAAAATGACCTCGGACTAATTTTAAAATAAATCCAGACTGCTTTTGCCATTTTAATCAATTCTCCAAAGGACAAATTACGGGATCGAAATGCGAGCGTCAATGATAACGAAAAACTAACAGCAAAATTAAAAAAACCGATAAGCCCTATACCTAAAATGCCCCAGATCCACATATCTGTAGTCAGCGACATGTTATTCCCAAATAAGCCTAAAGCTAAATTTCCGCTCGCAAATGTAATATGCCTAATATCTAAATTAAGACCTAAAAACATACCGACTGAAGCTGTTGTTCCCATAAAAACCCCGAACCAGATATTCGAAACGATCCCCGCCCATTTCTTTTCGTAAAAACGAGCAACTTTTGCCGTTTTCTCCTTCCCAAATACTTTCTTTAACACCGGTTGTTCCTCGATTCGATAATACACTGAATTGTGTTTATCACGGTTAGAGATACTACCGGCAATAATTCCTGACAAAAACAAAAAAACACCTGCTATACAAGCATGCAAGATCATAGGAGTTTCGGTCGGATTAAGATCATTGACCAAGGTCATCCATTTCCCTGCTGCCGCATTATAATGGAAAAGTTCCTGTATACTCCATATTAAAACAAGACTTACGGGAAAAGCCATTATCACATTGCCTACAAATGCAATGAATTGTGAACGGAACAATCTTGCAAAAAATACCGCAAAATTCCAGTATCTATGTCTGGTCTCATCTTGTCCTGATGCACCATTCTCAATGGCAGCAACTAAAGCAGACGCAGTCATAGCGGGTTGTTTTGTCGCCAATGTTGCGCCAAAGAGATAAATAGCTGTAAATCCGATCGCATAGTTCAGACTATAAAGTAAAGCATGTCCAAACTCACTTGTTTCTACTTTTCCTAAAAACAATTTCAGAATACACATAACGCCTACAATGATGCCTCCGCCACATGCAGACCGAAACATATTCCAGTATTCCTTCTTGCTTGAGGTAATATAATGCTCTCCCGTCTGTGCAGTATGGTGCGTAATTTCATAGGCTAACAACTGTGTGCTCTGTCCAACTAACTTCCGTACATTACTCTTACGGCAGTTGTAACCAATCAACGTCTGAGCAAAAGCAATACTTTTATCAACCTTTTCCTGCTCTTTATCAATAACCAAAAAAGAAATGATGGCTTTAATTCTTTCCAATTGTTGCCGGATCCTTAATAAAGATTGATTGACCTTAATTGAGATGCCAAAACGATGAGAGTTTGCAAAGGCGGTATCAATATAATTTTCACATTGCTTATGCAAAACCAGGATTTGTTTATAAGCAAGATCATCCGAGGTCATAAAATGCAAGTTACCCGCTAAAAAACGATCGTTAAGTTCGCTAAACTCACGCATGATGGCAATAAATGGACTATCAAAATTTTGAAATTCAGGAACCATCTTGTTGACATCTGTTTCCATTGCCCTACCTGTAATACGTTGAACCAATACTTCAAGACCATAGAGAATCTCCTTGATTTCGAAGTTTACATCACTCTCGTATAATGAATTAAAATCACATATCTGATAGAGTCGTTGCAACTGATCATTGGGAATGACGGCAACCCAATCTGCATCTTGCGAATGATAGAAAAGCTGATTTAACACATATTGCAATGTTGATTTGGGAGGTTGTGAAGGAAGATATTTCTCCGTTATTCTCTTTTTGATCTCATACCTAAAATCGGCATAACTGATAATTCCGGTATCTGAAATTAATTGATCAAAATCTTTATGATCAATAACTCGACGCACATAAGAAGAAAAACTGAACCTGACATCAGGTGAAGCTTCTAAATAAATCAATAATGGCGCAATATCGACCTGGTAATATAACGATCGTCGCTTTGGTCTAAAGATATCTATTAATGCAGCCAAGAAATCCAGCTCGATGTAGGCTGGATCACTAAGTTGAGCCTCGAATCTTTCAAAAAGTTGTTTTATCTCTTGACTGGCATTTACTTTTTCTCTCATGTAGAACAGCTTGAAATTGCGTAATAATAAAATTAGAGTATGCTGATGCTATTTACATTATAAAATACAGCAGGCATATGGCTGTTAAAAATTTCTCTTGTACTATTGGAAATTTCTAAAATGGTAAAACCTAAAGGCATCGTAATAATTCGTATACTTTTCATTTTTTACTTTTCTTCAATGATAATGCCACTTTATCATTGCGTACAGAGAACTGATATGTTCCTCATCATCATATTAAGAGTTCTCTCAACTGACCTTATTGCTTAAATATACCACACAAATGATCAAATTGTGAGGAAAATAGTTAAAATCTGTTAAAATTCATGTTCAATTATATTAATCGGCATACTAAATGCGTTTAGTATGTATTCATAATTTAGGTTAATAATTGGTTAGTTAAAACGCCTGGAGTTCCCCGCTTCAGGCGTTTTTTAGTACACCATGTAACGTTGTTTTTTAGAAATTTAACGCTATCCTTAATTTTTGCTGGATCAAACAATAAAAATCATTTTGTCTAATTAATGATTAAAACGAACCAAAGGCTATAACCATTTAGTCCATTTTGATGAAAAATATTTATATTGCAGCTTAAACAGTATAAATCGAAACATAACCAAAACCGTGTTTCAATAAAGCTATAAATTATGAATCACCTTCATTTGTCACGCATGCGTTTTTACATTCTTTTTTTCTTTGGGCTATTTCTATTTACCGCTTCTGAAACAAAAGCGGCCGAAAAGGATGGTCAGCCTATGTTCTGGACTTGGTTGGATTACAGACCTACAAGCAATTTTGATTCCTTATGCCGTGAAATGCAATATCTAGGTATTGACGGAGTGATGCTCAATGCACCATCACCCGACGATTACAGAGTTGCTATCCCGATAGCACATAAGTATGGTATTAAAGTGGTGGCTTGGTTATGGACCATGAACCTGGAGCATGATCGCGAGAAGATATTAAAGGAACATCCGGAATGGTTCAGTGTAAACCGTAACGGAAAAAGCCTAGCAGATACAACAGCATACGTCGGTTATTATAAATTTTTATCTCCAGTCTTACCTGAAGTCAAAGACTATATTAAAAAGAAAATTGAATCATACTGTGCTGTAGAGGGCTTAGATGGTATATCGATCGATTATCACCGCTATGTAGATGTTGTACTCCCAACTACACTTTGGCCAAAATATAATATTGTTCAAGATCGCGAATATGCGGCCTGGGATTATGGTTATCATCCCGTCGCAATCCAAAAATTTAAGGATCAATATGGCTATGATCCTAGAGCACAGAAAGATCCTTCCAGTGATCTTAAATGGAGACAATTCCGTTGTGATCAGATTACAGATGTGGCTAATATGATCGCAGACGTTGTACATGCTAGTGGAAAAATTATGGCAGCATCGCCATTTCCAACTCCTAAAATGGCATCCCGAATGGTAAGACAAGATTGGGGAAAGTGGAATCTGGATATGGTATTCCCAATGGTATACAGTAATTTCTACACGGAAGATGCAAGTTTCGTCAGAGACTGTACAATTGAAAATGCAAGAGATAAAAATAAAATGACCAGTTTATACTGTGGACTAATGGCTAGTAATAGCGATGCTATGTTTACAGAGATGGACGAAGCTTTAAATCATGGCGCACAGGGAATCGCAATTTTTACGGTAAACAGCATACGTGATCCTAAAATTAAAGAGAAATTTAAAAATTATACTGCACAGGCAAAAGCAAAAAAAGCAGCTAACAATGGAATAATGCCTCTTGTAGGGACGAATAAGGTTGAAAAAGATCCTTTCAAAAAAGAAGGTATTATGAATTTGATCACAGCTAAAATCCAAAAGATGGTATCTGGTTCAGAAACTGCAACCAGCCTTCCTGCGGTAAAATTATCAAGTTTCAAAAAAGTAGCTTCCTATGATGTTACAGAACGTTATTTGGTGTCTGATAAAATCAGTAATAAAAAATTCCACGTCACTTTTTATTTTTATGGAGGTATCCTATCAGGTTGGAATGTAGATGCAGTAAAAGAAACCGTGTAAAATTTACTCATCCAAGAAATAGGAACATATTTCAATATCGAAAAGGGTTGATCATAGCGATGATCAACCCTTTTTAATTTAACTCAAGTGGTAACTCTGGTTCTTGAATTCCATAGAAGTATAATATTTATATTTCTCATTATCCAGTGGATAATCCCAACAGCCCATACGATGAAAGATTTCACCACCAAAACCCGTTTTAAATCGGTACAATCCATACATCGGATGTGACTCATCTGCCTGCGGAGCAACTCCAAAAAAATCATATTCAGTACAGCCTTTTTCTTTTGCGATTTGCATAGCACGCCATTGCAATGCATAGGTTGCCATATAATTTCTATTTTCTGTGGCTGATGCTCCGTAAAGATATGTTCCCCTATTTGCTGACACGACTAAAAACATGGCTGCTAAGGGTTTGCCCTCGACCTCAGCAACTAATAAATGAACATCTGCCGGTGAAAGGGTATCATTAGCACGAGCAGAAAGTACAATTCTAAAATAGCTGACATCATGTAAAAAGAAATTATTCCGCACTGCAGTCTGTTTATACAGGTCATACCAAATCGCTAAACTATCCATACCAAGAGAGCGAATGTTGACTCCTTTTCGCTTTGCTAAATGGACATTATAACGCGTTTTGGCCTTCATTGCACCTAATAAGCTATCTTCATCTTTTCTCAAATCCATAAAAATGGTATTTGAAGGTAAGATATCGGTATTGGCTTTTCTTAAGTTCCAATTATTGGTATTAAAATTAAAACGGATTTCCTGAATTTTTTTATCCGGAACTCCTAACCAGTTGCCATTAATATCATAACAATCATCGTCTTTTGCCCAATGTGATTCCCAAGATAAATCATAACGAATCATAATGCAGTTTTTAGGCAAACAAGATCTTAAACTCTCGGACAATTGCTCCAAGAAATAGCCTTGATTTTCAACCGATGGTTCGATCTCTGGTCCGTAGGGAACGTAGGCAATACTGTGCTCTTGATCGATAGCCTGAATCAAAATCAATAGATCTCCTATAAAATAGGCACTGTCTTCGGAATCGACATAAAGATCTGCTATTTTAGTTTTAAAATTAAATGCTTTTGAAGTTACACCCTGTAATCTTTTTACTTCAGACCAATAGGCCGTTTGCTGAATGATTGATGTTTGATAAATCTGTTTAATTTCTTTGTCTTCTATTTCGGCAATCATGACGTTTTTTAATATTAAATCAATGGGCATTGAAATTTGAAACTTCCGTTTTCAAATTTCAATGCCCAAAACGACAAACATAACCATAAAGATTAAAGACGGCAAGTCCATTTGTCAGGGACTTGTTAAAATGAAGCATAATTATCAAAGATGCGAGATCTTCTTGCTGACTTCAAATAAGAAAAAGGGTAAAGTAAGACTTAAAAATTATGAACACTCTTCAAATTGGCTTAAAAATTCAATAACGAGCGAAGAGTACTACTGAAATAACCCACAGTTATTTGAACAATTCCATTAATTCTGCAATATTGACTTTACCGAAGTAAGCCGTTACATCATGCTTTTCCAGTAATTGTGCAAGGTGGACAGCCTCATGTTTTTGTCCGATCAATATATTCTCCAGCTCCTCAATTGGTTTTGATGCAAAAAAATCTCCAAATATCTTCGCCTTTTCAATATACCCTTTATGGACATCTAAATGTATTTCAATAAATCCAGCAGGTATCTTTATTGCTTTCTTAAAATTGTAATTTGGAGAAAAGCCAAAATTCCATTCCCAGGTACTGTACTTTTCTGCTACCAATTTTTCGATCCCCAGAATATCTTCATCCGTTAGTTTATAAATCTTAGCTTCAGGATTATTCTTCCTCATCTCCTCAATCAATAATTGCTTGAAAGCTGAGACTGTCATATCTTGTGGTAAGTACTCATTCAGATTAATTACACGTGCACGATTGGACTTGACAGCTTTATCTATAAACTTCAAAGGATTAACTTTTAGCGCATCACCCAGTACCTCCATCTGCGAACTAATCAATAACGTACCATGTTGGATCATTTTTCCATTTTTTACAAGTTTGGCATTTCCACTAAATTTCTTACCTTCAATCAACAGATCATTTCTCCCCTCCAATTTTGCAGGTATGTTCATACTATTTAACAACGATACGACGGGCTGAGTAAATGTCGAGAAATCCATAAAATCATTTTCGCCCAACAAGATGTGAAAAGAAAAATTCAGATTCCCAAGATCATGATAAACCGCTCCTCCACCTGACATCCTTCGAACGACCTTTATTCCTTGAGCTTGAACATAATCCAAGTTAATTTCAGCTAATGTATTTTGAAATTTGCCTATGATAATTGAAGGTGCATTAATATACAGAAGAAAAATAGCTTCTTTTGGGTATTTATATAATAAGTATTCTTCCGATGCTATATTAAAATAAGCATTATTAGAAGGTGAATCGATAATCAACATAAGATTGAAATTTTAACAAAAATAATAAGTTTTTGACAGAAAGACGATGCCGGGCATTCAGTGCTTTATACAGGATCAAGTCTGGTCAATAATACCTTCATAAATAAACAGTTTTAATCTCTAACAATGAAATAGCTTCAATAATTGAAAAAAGCGGAACATGGATTAAGAAAAATATTAAATGAAACCATTATATTTACAAGAGAAGAGCTATTAAAATAACGTTAAATACTTTTCCACGAAGTGTATTACGCTGCTTTTTTTATCAACTATACTTCGTTCAGATTACATTAGAGAAATAAATGATTAGAATTTTATTGCAAAATAATAGATCGTGCATATTAAAGAAATAAGGGATGCCAGAAGAAACAGAAAAAAAAATAGCGATCTTAATTGATGCTGATAATATCTCCTATAAAAAGATAGAAGAGATATTGAATGAAGTAAAGCGATATGGGATCCCTACTATCAAGCGTATTTATGGAGACTGGACTAGTCCTTATGTTGAAAACTGGAAAGACAGTCTTTTGACACATGCTATAACACCTATTCAGCAATACAGTTATACACAGGGCAAAAACTCGACCGATTCGGCTTTAATCATAGATGCCATGGATATCCTACACTCGGATCGGGTAGATGGATTTTGCATTGTTTCAAGTGACAGTGATTTCACACGTTTAGCAACTAGGCTACGTGAATCAGGAAAACTTGTCATTGGCATAGGAGAAAGAAAAACACCAAAACCGTTCATATCTTCATGTGATAAGTTTATCTATGTGGAAATTCTTGAGAAAGAAGTTTCAAAAAAGGCGGTAAAAAAGAAAAACAATAATACCAGTCCGACACCATCACCAATTGAACGGAATAAAATATCAGCATTGGATGAAGAGACTCTCGAACTATTAAAAGACACTGTAGATGATACGGCTGATGAAAGCGGATGGGCATTTTTAGGGGAAATTGGTAGTTTATTTAATAAAAGAAAACCTGATTTTGATGCCCGTAATTATGGATATGAAAAAATATCGCACCTTTTCAAGGCTTATAAAGAAGATTTTGAGATTGAAGAACGGAATACTGAAAAATCAAGAATAAAGAATTACTACATTAGAAATATCATCAATAAAGTCACACCGGCTACTCCTGCCGTCCCGAAAGCGGAGCATCCTACTCCTAATCAATTAAAAACGACACAGTCTCACTCCAGTTCCGCGCAAACAGGACATAAAGGACATAATCAAGGAAAGCAAAACAATCCGGGGCAAAATAAGGTGGTAAATACACCGAATTCCACCAAAACAGAAAGTGTATCTAGTCATCAAGGAAAGACTGTGAATACGCAGAATCCCCCTGATCAAGCAGAAAATATCTCCGGAAATCAAAAACAAGAAAATACAAAATCAAGTTCTGCGAAATCCAAAAGTGCGACCAATAATCAGAAACAAGGGAAAGGGCAAGCTCAAACTGAAAAAGCTGAAATTACTGTAACTAATCAAGGTAATGCAGACAATAATGCATCAGAAGCTACTCAAACAACTGATGGAACACCTTCAATAGTAAAAAATACAACAATAAATTTAGAAACGGCAATCCTTCCCTCGAAAGGAAATCAGATCACTGCAGAAGATGTTACTAAAAATCAGATTAGGATAACGAAGGATCTAAAACAATTGTTCCCAAATAAGACAAAAAAAATCCGAATTCTTATTGATAATGAATATGAGTGTTCCTTTTCATATAGAAGGGATCGTTCACATGTGCTCAGTCTGGGAACTGCTGCTGCACAAGAGTTGGAACTTGAAGCGGGAATATCCATCAAAGTTACAAAACTAGGCGAAAACTCTTATCAATTAGAGAAAGTAATTAAAGAAAGTAACTAAAATTACTGCAAATCATGTAATATTGTTAATGTAACACAATTAATAATAACTAGTTTATCTTTTGGCACAACATTTGAAATAACTTTTATTCATAATTTAGATTAATAATTGGTTAGAAAATGCCTAAGGCTCCCAACCTGAGGCATTTTCATTTTTAAACCTATATGCTCAGGTTCAGAATAATCTCAAATACTTCCCTAATCCCTAATTAAACATCATTTAATCTAATAAATTAAAAGATTAACATAATTTTAACTTAGGGTAATTAACAAATTACTAAACGAAATATTAAAAATCAATATCATAGTTTTATTGTTATAGTATATAAATAAGCCATGCATAAATGATTTCCAAAACCGAAGTGAACTTAAAAGTACACAGTATGTGTAGGGCAATATAAAAAGTTTTGAGCTAACTTCCGGAACAATCAAATACCTAATGGATTACCAATAGCATTAATCCATTCATAAAACAGGACAAATACATGACGTAGGAAATTTATGGCAATCGTAATTCAGTTAGGCTATGTGCACTTGTAAATTCATCCGGATAAAATCCTATTTTTAGAACAGCCCAGAAGAATTGATTTAATTTAGCAAAAAAAAGTGTAACGAAATAACAGGACCCTGTACTTACTAACAAACAGAAAGGAACATATCCTTAAGCAATAGGTTTATGAAAAGAAATGAAGCATTACTAATTAAAACATTTGCAAAAGCATAATATGCAGGCAGACTCTTTAATCGAAAAAACATTTTTAAACCTAGTAGAGGTTCACAAAGGCATCTTGCATAAGGTCGCTCGATTGTACATGGACAGTTCAGAAGATCGGGAAGATTTGCAACAGGAAATCATCATACAATTGTGGAGATCCTATCAGAACTTTAAAGGAGAGAGTGCCTTTTCGTCCTGGATGTACCGGGTTGCCATTAACACAGCCATTTCCTATTTTAAAAAAGAAAAACGAAGAAGTGATGTCTATACTTACGACAATATAAAAGAGCCTGAAAATGAAGATTACAATCCTGAAAAAGATAGACAGCTAGAGATTTTTTACCAGGCGGTACAGGAACTAAATGCAGTGGAAAAAGCTTTGATCTTTTACTTTATGGAAGGACTATCGCATCGAGAGACAGGCATACAGCTCGGTTTAACTGAAGGAAATGTACGTGTAAAATTGAATAGAACGAAAGAAAAATTACAACAAATCATAAAAAAAACAAATTATGAATCTTGATGAATTAAAAACGGCATGGAATTCCGAAAGCACAAATGACGTGCGTATTCCAGCAAAAATAAAACAGCTCGGGCAGGCTAAGCATCCTTTAGATAAACTAAAACGGAAAATGAAAAATGAATGGTATATGCAGTTTATAGCTATCCTATTTTTACTATTCTTTCCACAAGTCATGCATATCCATCCATCGTTGTATATTATTTATTACACATCTTATGCTTTGCTAGTTGTTATATCAGTCTATTATCTCAACCTTTTCCGTTTATTTTACAACAAAATCAACGATTATACAGCCGATACAAAGGATAGTCTATTGGAAATATACTATGAGCTTAAAATTAATATTGAGCGATACCATGCCTTTGGCTTTCTTTTACTACCCGTAGCACTTGTGGCTATTGCATTATATGTAAATACAATTAAATTAGAAAGAGGTGACAGTTTTACTACCGAATCTCACAGCGAAACTATATCATTCATCATTCTTACATTGGTTGTCAGTTTCACTTTTATTTTATCCATTCTAGCTTGGACGAAGTATATTTATAGTCCCTATGTTAAACAATTGAAAAAAATTTTGGATGAACTGAAAGAAGAAGAACTAAAAGAGAATGAGTTTAGTATAAATAATTCGAATGAAAATATACAAAAAGACGGTAGACAATAAACGATATCAAAAATCAATTACAGAAAAAAGCATTTGCCGTTCAGCAAATGCTTTTTCCATTGTATGTTGACATCTCGATTACACCAATTGTTTAAGTGCAATTTCATATGCTTTTGAAGACAGATGTATTTTCGATTCTGATATTGCTCTAATTCGATCTATTGCCTGCCCGATAACTCGAGATACATCCGAAAATAACGCATCATCAGAAATTTCTACATTAGGTTGCATTAGATAGGCAAACACCCGAGCCATACCACAATTTGCTATAAAATCTGGAATGACAGAGACTTGTGAATCAGCATATTCCATGACCGGTCCATAAAATATTTCCCGATCTGAAAAGGGAACATTCGCTCCAGAAGCAATCAACTCCAATCCGTGTGTGACTAATTCGCTTACCTGTTCTTTTGAAACCAAACGAGAAGCAGCTGCCGGAATAAAAATAGATGCACCCATACGCCAGATCTGGCTATTGACTTCTTCAAAAGATAACAAATCTGGGCTTGCTAGTTCATTTCCTTTACGATTTAAAAATAGTGCAGTGATCTCGTCTTCTGTAAAGCCCAACGGATTTATTAAACCTCCTGCACGGTCAATAATGCCTACAATCTTAACCCCTAATTTGCTTAAATAAAATGCAGCCGCCGCGGCTACATTCCCCCATCCCTGTATAATTGCACTTTTACCAATACAATCGGTATCGTAACATCTGTAAAAGTGTTTAACAGCTTCTGCCACACCATAACCAGTAATCATGTCAGCAATTTTGTATTTGCGCTTCATATCCGGACTGTACTGCGGGTCTTCCAAAACTTTAGAAACACCATACCGCAACTGCCCTATCTGATGAATTCGTTCATTTTCACGCACATTAAAATATCCATTCAATACCCCCTCTTGCGGGTGCCAAAGACCATACTGTTCTGTCAAAGGAATAACATCATGAATTTCATCGACATTCAGATCACCGCCTGTACCATAGTAATTTTTAAGTAACGGAGTGACCACCTTAAACCATCTATCAAGTACTCCTTTTTTTCGTGGATCTGAAGGATCAAAGTTAATTCCAGATTTAGCCCCACCGATTGGAGGTCCAGAAACTGTAAATTTAACCTCCATGGTTTTAGCCAATGATTCAACTTCATTTTTATCTAACCCCTTTCTCATGCGTGTCCCTCCTCCTGCGGCACCTCCACGCAAAGAATTGATAACGACCCAGCCTTCAGCCTCTGTTTCCGTATCTTTCCATTCAAATACAATCTCAGGTCTTTTACGCTCAAACGCCTGCAGCAGATCTTTCATGTTTTCCATATTCTCGCTAATCTATGATTATAAATTTCCTCGCTTTGCCTGTTCACGTTCTATTGCTTCAAACAAAGCTTTAAAATTTCCAGCACCAAAACTCTGAGCACCTTTACGTTGTATGATTTCAAAAAACAAAGTTGGTCGATCTTCTACTGGCTTAGTAAAAATCTGTAAGAGATAACCTTCATCATCACGATCAACAAGTATTCCGAGGTCTTGAATAATTTTTATTTCTTCATCAATTTGACCGACACGATCGGGTAACATATCATAATACGCTTCTGGTGGTGCTCCTAAGAATTCAACACCTCGCGCTTTCAGCTCTTTTACTGTTTTGACAATATCTTTCGTCGCTAATGCAGCATGCTGTACACCTTCACCTTCATAAAACTCCAAATACTCTTCAATCTGTGATTTCTTTTGTCCCTCTGCAGGCTCATTGATCGGAAATTTCACATATCCATTTCCATTACTCATCACTTTGCTCATCAATGCAGAATATTCGGTATTGATCTGCTTATCATCAAAAGAAAGTACATTAACGAAGCCCATAACCTGCTGATACCATTCGACCGTTTCATTCATCTTGTTCCAACCAACATTCCCCACACAATGGTCAATATATAGCAAGCCTACTTCTTCTGGCTGATAATCACTTTCCCATGCTTGATAACCTGGTAAAAATACACCGTTATAATTTTTACGTTCTACAAATAGATGAACCGTTTCACCGTAAGTGTAGATACCCGAGGTAACTGCCTCTCCATATTCATCAGATAATACCTGTGGCTCCTGATACACTTGAGCACCTCGCTTAGTTGTTTCTTCAAAAGCTTTTGTAGCATCATCTACCCAGAGGGCAAGAATCTTAAGGCCATCACCATGCTTTTTAACATGTTCTGAAATGAGGTGGTCTGACCGTAATGCGGTAGTCAACACCAGACGAATCTTACCTTGTCTTAAAACATAGGATGCACGGTCCCGTACCCCCGTTTCTGGTCCAGCATATGCTTCGGACTGAAATCCAAAAGCCGTCTTGTAAAAATGTGCGGCCTGCTTCGCATTGCCCACATAAAATTCAATATAGTCAGTACCGTTAATGGGCAAAAAATCTTGCGCCAAAGCTATTTTTTCAGCAAAAGTCTGTTTCATTTTAGATTTCTTTTATAATTTATTATTAACTCAACCAGGATTTAAAATATTCTTGATCTTCAATTTCCAAAGCTTCTTCTGTCAGCATTAATGGTCTAAAAGGGTCGATCATAACCGCTAATTCATCGGTCTGTTTCTGACCGATACTTTTCTCCACTGTTCCAGGATGCGGACCGTGGGGAATTCCTCCAGGATGTAGCGTAATTTGACCACGCTCTACACTTTTACGGCTCATAAAATCGCCATCTACATAATATAGAACCTCGTCGGAGTCCACATTGCTGTGGCTATAAGGAGCTGGAATCGAATCCGGATGATAATCATATAGACGTGGACAGAAACTGCAGACAACAAAACTGTCGGTTTCAAAGGTCTGATGTACCGGTGGCGGTTGATGCAATTTCCCCGTAATAGGCATAAAATCATGGATTGAAAACGCCCAAGGATAGTGATAACCATCCCATCCAATGAAATCAAAAGGATGACTACCGTACACATACGGATATATTAATCCCTGTTTTTTAATTTTTACTTCAAAGTCACCTAATGAATCATTAGTCTCTAATTGTGACGGTTTTCTAATATCGCGTTCATAAAATGGCGCATGTTCCATCAATTGACCAAATTCATTTCGATAGCGCTTTGGCGTACGGATCGGCGAAAAGGATTCGATAATAAATAATCGATTCTCAGATTTATCAAAATGAATCTGATAAATCACACCGCGAGGAATAACAATATAGTCACCATATGAAAATGGAATCTGACCATAACCTGTTTTAACGACACCTGATCCCTGATGAATAAAAATAATTTCATCTGCTTGACTATTTTTATAAAAATAATCTGTCATAGATTGTTTAGGAGCCGCTAAGGATATATGCAAATCATCATTGACCAGAACCGGTACCCGACTTTCCAGATAATCGTCTTTCGACTTTATAGCAAATCCTTTTAGACTCGTGTGTTTCAAATGCTTTCGCCGTGCTATTTTAGGAGACACATCATAGGGTTCTCCAATCCGTTTAACTAATGTTGGCGGATGACAGTGATAAACCAACGAATATGTGCTTGAGAATCCGTGTGTAGAAACCAGTTCTTCGGAATACAAAGCACCATTAGGTTTCCGAAATACGGTATGCCTTTTAGAAGGAACTTTCCCCAATTGATGATAAATTGGCATAAGTAAATAAGTTTTAAAAAGTGAAATGATATATATAGTGAAGCATGGATCAAACGAATGACACAAGCACAGATAAATAAGAAAAGAGGAAAAATTTAATACTGGGCAAACACCACAGCAGCGATCAAGGCCTTCAAGAAAGCACTCATTCCGAAAATGACTCTTACATATGTGAGTCTGCTGGTGTTCATAATTGGATTTTTGTTTATATCAAATATAATATTTTAATTTTTAATAATTCATAAAAAACAAAGAAAGTTAACCCCGAACTTCCTATATTTAACCAAATTACATCAAAAACGGTGTACAAAAATTCTCTTTTAACGTTGGAAACGTATATATAAATAAAAGAGAAAACCGATTTCAATACTATATTCATGACATTATGAAACTTGTTACCTGTATTCTGGAAGATAGTGAACACCTGGCTTTTTTAATTGGTATATCTATATATCCTTGTAGGAAGGTTGATTCTAAATTTCCAGATTCTATGGATAAATATCTCCATGCAGCTTTAAGTATCAAAGCTGCCATGAAGGATGCCTATCAAAAGCTTTTTAGTTCAAAAAATGAAGAAACACACCATACACTTGCTAACACAATTTTAGAAGCTCCCATACCCCGTCCAGGTTCTTTACGCGATGCTTATGCATTTCGTCAGCATGTAGCAACCTCCCGTAGAAACCGTGGTTTAGCGATGATTCCTGAATTTGATCAATTTCCTGTCTTCTATTTTTCAAACCACCGTGCTATCTACGGTCCAGGCGCTGTTTCCTGCATGCCCAAACATGTAGACAAACTGGATTTTGAATTGGAAGTTGCTATTGTTATTGATAAACAGGGTAAAAATATAACTGCATCAGAAGCGGACTCTTATATTGGTGGCTTCATGATCATGAATGATATCAGTGCCCGAGCATTACAGATGGAAGAAATGAAACTTAACCTGGGGCCTGCTAAAGGAAAAGATTTTGCTACGGTGATAGGCCCCTGTCTTGTCACAGCAGATGAATTGGAAAAATATCGTGTTGATCCGCCCGTGGGCCATATTGGCGTCTGTTATGATCTTGAAATGACCTGCTCAGTTAATGGAAAATTAGTATCCAAAGGAAACCTGCGCGATATGAACTGGACGTTTGCTGAAATCATAGAACGTGTATCCTATGGTGTTGAAGTATTTCCAGGAGATGTCATCGGCTCAGGTACTGTTGGTACTGGTTGTTTTCTGGAGCTTAATGGGACTGCGAAGCTGCATGATCCATCTCATAAAGAACAATGGTTACAGATCGGCGATCAAATCGTAATGGAAGTTACCGGTTTAGGTCGATTACAAAATTACATCATAGCCGCAAATAATTAAGAACACTAAATTAAATAAGCTACTCAACATATGACTACAGAAAAAACAACAGTAATAGATCCAGTTGAACAACAAGCAATATTTGATAATCTTATCAAATATGCGGTAGCTCCACGCCCTATCTGTTTTGCAAGTACAATTGATGCGGCAGGAAATGTCAACCTGAGCCCTTTTAGCTACTTTAATTTTATGTCTCAGCAACCCCCTATCTGTGTTTTTTCACCATTGCGGCGAATGCGCGACGGTTCTACTAAACATACCTTGGACAACATGCTAGAAGTACCAGAGGTTGTTATTAATATTGTGAATTATTCCATGGTGCAGCAACAGTCTCTCGCAAGCACCGAATATGGAAAGGGAATTAATGAATTTGATAAATCAGGTTTTACGGCTATTGCTTCAGATCTGATCAGCCCTCCACGTGTGGCAGAATCACCAGTTCAATTGGAATGTAAAGTTCATGAAATTATCAATCTCGGTGATGGTCCGGGAGCAGGAAATCTCGTCATTGCAGAAATAGTCCGGATGCATATTCATGAAAACTTACTAAATGATAAAAATGAAGTCTCACAGGAATCACTTGATCTCGTTGCCCGTTTAGGTGGGAATTGGTACAGTCGAGTAACAAAAGAATCACTCTTCGAAGTCCCAAAGCCACTCCGCAATTTAGGTATAGGAGTTGACGCACTTCCCGAACATATCCGTTATTCGGATATTCTTACGGGAAATCAGTTAGGTCGATTGGCAAATGTAGAGCAATTACCTGTATTGAATGACGAGAAGACTTTATTAGTAAATCCTGAAATTATAGCAATCTGGGAAAAATCTCACGGAGATCTTGCCCTAAGACGTAAGTTGCTCCAGATGCATGCCGCAAAACTGTTAGACCAAGGTGAATTGATTTCAGCTTGGCAAATTCTTTTATTAGGAGCCTAATATTAAAATACGGTTCAAAATACATACTGCCATGAGCTATCAAACCAATAGCTCATGGCAGTTCTTTATTACTTAGAAGCCCTGAAAAGATTTATTAGTATCCCTGGATACTAATAAATCTCGTTCTAATCGTAGATATGCATTACTTAGGTCCTAAAAGCAATGCTATTTGGTCGTTTTTAGCTAAGTTAATGCCATCCAAAATCAATTTACTCCAATGTTGATGATCTTGAATAATTTCCAGCAATCGATTTTCAATTTGAGTTGCTAACAAATGATCTCCATCATGAATAGCCAATTCCAGTGTTTCAATATAAGCAAGCCAATCTTCGGGATAGTTATGTGTTATATTCTGATAAATCTCACTAAGTAAAACATCCGATTCTTGACCTGTTCTTCGGTCACGAATAACTTTATAAAGCTTATTTTTTGATTTTTCGACCTCATTTTGTTGATGCACGATTGTTTTAGTTTCTGACACAAAGGCTCCTTGCTCATACGCTTCTTTATCTGCTGCTCCACAAAAAACAGATATAATCTGTTTCCCTACAGCCATGTCATAAGTTCCCCATTCTGGATCAAATAGAATCTGACAGGATCTACTATCGACAACCTGACATGGAGAAAAGGTAATCAATTGATTTTTTTTATCCCGCTGTTCTATAGACTGAACAACTCCTCTTACCTCAATTCCAGAAGTAAAGATAAGTGTGGTGTGCAGCCCTATTTCAATGCCATATTCTTTTAGATCAGCAGCATCAAAATCTTCCAGTGCTTTGACTGCTCCTAACAGATACCCAACAGGGGACCCAAATCCATCAGCATGATACGTCTTTCCATGACCAGAAAGCTGTTTATCTGCATAAGCTAATGCCGTTGGACCAACAGTCTTGATATATTCTATTTCACTCCCAGCAATACCTGTCTGAAAAAGTCCGGAGACCTGCAATCCGGAGCTATACACAATAGTACATAGGTTCTTACAAGCAATAGCCTTTTCCAAACCAACTTTTCCCCCTACCCGAAATGACATGGTATTTGCAAATTGATCTAAAACCTCTCGCAACTGATTAAAATCTTCCGTAACAAACAATTGAGGTTGTGGCTTCGTAATATCGTATGAATATGCTAATGCTTTTAATGAATAAGGTAATTTAGGAACTTCTTTACGCATACAGGACGCACTTTCTCCAATTGATGACAAAAGCCCTGCCCCATAAATTTTGGGATCATCTACTGTTCCAATTAGTCCATACTCAACCGTCCACCAATGCAATCTACTCAATAATGCCATTTCGGAAGGTTCACCCATATTTTCTTGTATCGCAGTAAGCTTTGCTTCTGCACTTGACAGCTGCTCTTCGGTTGCACTACTACTTTCTTTAAGGATAGAAAGGTTACGAATTGCCTCATACAGTTCAAAATCTTTCTCTGAAAACATTGCCTTTGTACCAATCTCGCCAAAATATTGCAAATATGCCGCATACTCAGGCTCTCCAATGATCGGAGCATGTCCAGATGATTCATGAATAATATCTGGTGCAGGAGTATATTCAATATGTTCAATCTGACGTATATCTGCTGCTACCACGAGTACCCGATAAGCTTGAAACTCCATAAAAGCTGCAGGAGGAATAAAACCGTCCACTGTAGCCGCTCCCCAACCCATATGTTTAAGACTGTCGTTCATCGTTTGCAGATTTGGGATTTCCTCAATCGTTAATCCTGCTTTATGAAGCCCTGGAATATAGGGATAATATGCAATATTACGAAGATATGCATAGTTCTGACGCATGACATAGCGCCACACAGCCTGATCAATTGCCGTATAACGATCATATTGTTGCGGTACAATAAAACGTTTCAGATGTTGGGGTAAGCGATTTAATACTGGGTTGCCGTAAGTTTCCATTTATAATTGAGCTATAAACAAATTTAACTTATTTTCTTGAAGATAAACGATAGCATATGAAACAGTTAGGTGTAGAAAAATCTATTTACACAAGCAAAAATGACAAGATTAGCAATGAAATCTTGTTCTTTTTACAATCTTCTTTGCACTAAGTTGAAATCATCTAACTAAAAGTCCGAGTTAACTCAAATTTTCGCAAAAATTAATGATTCTAATATCTCCTAAACATATGCGCTTGCACTTGTACAGCATGTTATATTTTAAAATGCAAAAAGCTCCTATTAAATCCCATCATACTTTGTAATAGTCATCTTTTCTAATTGCATACAGAACGTTGATACGGGTGGGTTCACCATGATAAGCCACTTCTTCCAAAGCTATTTTTTGTGCCCCTAATCTCTCCATTGCTTTTTTTGATCTTTCATTATTATTCCCAACATGAAAATATACAGTATCCACATGATCAAATATATAATCGAGCATCATTTTTTTTACTTGAGGATTTATACCAGTGCCCCATGTCTTTGTACCATAAAAAGTGTAACCGATGAAAATACTGTTATCATCGGAACTATAATTGTAAAAACGTGTACTTCCTAAGATTTCATTGGACAGTTTATCCTGGATCAGGTAGGCACCTTTACTGATTACCGCACCTTCAAAGAAATTTTCAAACACAGGTCTTTTATACCGATCTTTATTAGGGTGTTGCTCCCATACTTTAGGATCATTAGCGACAGCGAAAAGCCTTTCAAAGTCATTATCCTGTAGCGGAACTAGTCTTATCTTACTATTTTCGAGTGGTGCTTGAATAGAAAATGGAATCATTGCATATATATTTTAATAACAGAAATTCAATTGGGGTAAGCTTTGCCTTTATAAAAAATGAGCTCCCGAACAACAAATTAAGAAAACCATTCGTTAATTCAACAGGGATCTATGAAATATTTCTGGAAATTTATTATTTTCGTTTTTTTTCCGGCAGGTTATGGTTAAATAATAAAGAAGGGCTAAAAATCTAAATAACAGACTGTTTTTTACCGTGTTTTAATTGCATTACAATAATTTCACATATTTTGTCAACAGCAACTTTATCAAAATTATATTCTAAACAATAAAACTAAAACGGTATCATAACTAGACCGTTTTGCAAAACGGTTCAAAAAAAGTGATTCATCGTAATCATTTTGTCACAATCTTAATATTTTTCATACTGTTGTAGAAATTATCCTATTTTTACACCTCCTTTACAACTCTTTTTGGAAAAAAGAAAAAGGCAGAATAAATAAACATACTCATTAGAGATAATAAAATTAAACTAAATACCAAAAGGCGGATCATACTTGAATATGATAACCATAATATATGAATACAACTCTCCCGAATAAACTTTACGCTGCAATTACCGCAATCGGAGGTTATATCCCTCAAAATAAACGAACAAATTCTGACTTAGAAAAATTATGTGATACGAATGATGAGTGGATCATCAAAAGAACTGGTATCAAAGAACGCCGCATCTTAGAAGAAGAATTGGCGACTTCTGACATGGCCGTTCGTGCGATTCAGGATCTCGTAGCAAAGTATGGTAAAGATTTAGCTGAAATTGATGCAATTTTAGTAGCAACTTCAACTCCTGATATGCCCATGCCAGCGACTGCGAACATCATCGCTGAAAAACTAGGTCTTACAAATGTTTGGGCTTTTGATATAAACGCTGCTTGTTCTGGTTTTCTATATGCGCTGGATATGGGTGCTTCACTTGTTGAGACAGGACGATACAAAAATGTACTTATCGTAGGGGCTGATAATATCAGTACTTATGTCGATATCCATGACCGTTCAACCAACATCCTATTTGGAGATGGTGCTGGAGTTGTATTACTACAACCTTCTACAGAAGGAGGTGTTATGGACGCATACTTGAGAAGTAATGGAGATGGTCGCGCTTTCCTAAATATTGAAGCTGGTGGAACTCAATATCCAATAAGCTTATCGGATCAAGATACACAAAAAAGATACTTACGTCAAGACGGTAAAACCGTATTTAAACAAGCAGTACAATCAATGAGTGATGCCTGCACGCAGGTCATGCAGCGCAACAACTTAACCGTTGAGGATATCAACTGGGTAGTACCACATCAAGCAAACCAACGTATTATCGATGCTGTAGGTCGCTCATTAAATATTCCTGAAGGCCGTACCTTAAGTAATATTGAGTACCTTGGGAATACAATCGCAGCGACAATTCCATTATGTATCTGGGAAAATGTAAAACAGATGAAGACTGGAGATCTTGTTATGCTAACAGCCTTTGGAGCTGGTTTCTCTTGGGGCGCAAGCTTATTCCGTTGGATGATATAAAAAAATAAACCGCTTACTGAAACTGGTAAGTCTGTATAAAAAAGAAATCCCGCTAATCATTGATCGGCGGGATTTCTTTTTTGCGTGTTAAATTATTTATTTGTAAATCTAAACCAATTGAAATCGGCATACCCATCAACGCCAGTCTTAGCTTTACTATAATTAAACAAAGCAAAACGATTGGCTGTCCAATATAATTCTAATTGCATCTTGAGATCATTTCCGATAACAAAAAAGTTTTCTCCATCTATACTGTAGTAAAACTTAGCAATAAAATCTCGATCAGTAACACGTGCTCTGACCCAAATTTTATCACCATTAAAATTATCGATCTGCTCGATAATCTTATCATTGTTATTCATAATAATACGTCTTTGACCATCCGTCTGTTCTACTGCTACAAAAGCATAAGGAAACTGAAAAACTCCGAATCCAGCGACGTTACCATCCTTCAGACCCGTTAAATCAATCTCAACTGTTCCTTCTGAATTGGGGCCTTGAACGCGTTGTGTCAGTGTGTTACGTGCAACTTTTAATGAATCGGCATAAGATGCTTTTAAGCGCATATATCCTTTGCGCTCTGTTAAAGACCATTTTTCATTATCAGGATTATGATTCCATTGCCATTGCAAACCTAATTTTTGCTTTGTAAACTCATCTGTTGTTGCAGGACTTTTAATAGGATACACTTTACCAACATTAGGTTTTTTATAAGTAATCACGTCTTTATTTCCGCTTCCTAACATCGGCCAACCGTCTTTCCACTCAACAGGCAAAAGAACAGGTACTCGACCAATCGCCCCACGATCTTGCATAATAATAAACCACCAATCTCCATTTTTTAACTGCACCATTCCACCTTGGTGTAAACCGTTTGGTGGATAAGAACTGCTATCATTGATAATTAATTTATGCTCATAAGGTCCGTAAATATTGTCCGACCGTAGACAAATCTGCCATCCTTCCGTACCTCCAGCTGGACAAGTAATATAATACTTTCCATTAATCTTATACATATGAGCACCTTCCATACCAAATCCACCTCCAAATTCATTAGCGTTTTTAAAACGTTTGTCCCAAATTTTAACGTCTTTACCTTTTACAGATTTAGCATCGGCATTTAATTCCGTTAGGTACAAAGTTCCTTGACCATGCGCTACATAAACTTTACCATCATCATCAAAAAACAGTCCTGGATCGTATAAGAATTCTGGAAAAATAGTTCTTTCCCATGGTCCTTCTGGTTTATCAGCAATACAGATAGAAAAATTTCCTCTATCCCATCCCCAGTTCTTAGGTGTACAAAATCCAACATAAAACTTTCCATTATGGTGCTTGATGGTATTGGCCCACGATCCATTGAGATACAAAGTACCACCTTTCATATCAAAACGTGGATCTTCATCATAACGCTCTACAGGATATCCAACGATCTCCCAGTTCACCAAATCTTTAGATTTTGCTATTGGGCTTCCAGGAACATAATGCATGCTTGTCGAGATCAAGTAAAAGTCATCTCCGACACGGATGATGTCCGGATCGGGCCAATCACCCCACATCAATGGATTTGTAAATGTTCCATTTCCATTATCTGGAGACCAAACCTGCTGCGCATTAGCAGTTGAAAAACATGACAAAAACAGTAGGAAGCAAATCATACTCCTAATGCTGTAATTCAAAAATTTAATCATAATATCTTTTTGGCATCTGCCCATAACTTTACCTGCTGTTGATAAACACGTAATATCAAATATTATTGCAGTCATTAATTTTTATCATTCATTGAGCGCATCCTATATGATGATGATGCGCTCAAGATTACCTTATCTTCTTTTCGTTATCTTCTCCGCTTCCCCTCTCACACTATATCGCACCAATACTTCTGTTGGAGTATCATCTTGTACGTCACAGGCAAATGCAATACTTGAATTACCTTGAGGCAAAACGGCTTTACCTTGGACAGGAAGCTTCTTTATCGTATTAAAATTTTTGTCCGTCAACAAGGCATTTCCGTCATGATCCAATAATAAGTATTGATCGGTTTCGATCGCTCCTTCTATTTTAATCACACCTTTGGAAGTTGTAAATGAAGGATTTGAAATTGTTCCTCCACCTTCTACTTTTAAACGTAGCGCATAAGTTCCTTCGTTGGGGGCATGCCAGAACCAATCAGCTCCGCCAGGTTGTCCGGGTTGCATTTCCGATAAATCACAACGATAGCGATCTGAAATATAAAGTGGATAGAGCAAAAACTGATCTTCAGTTACTTTTTTAAGATGCCATTCCGTTTCTGGATCCCGCAAACGCTTCATTTGATCGTCATTAAAAGCTTTCGCTTTTCGCAACACATCCCAATTTTTCATTGCTTCTAATAACTGATCAATCTGACCATGTTTTCGGAGTGTCTGCATATTAATACTCATTGCATATCCGGAATCAAAACCAGCTGACTCTGATAAAGCCCATTCCAGATCTTCTAAAGTTGTTGTTTCAAACTTACGATCTGCCAAACGAACCAAAAACCAACCTAGCATACGTGGAAATAGATTGCGTCTAAAATATTCCTGATTCTTGATTCTATTTTCGACCTGTCCCTTACGCATTTCTTCACCCCACGGCTCTCCCCAATTCATACGGGTATGCGTATGCCATAAAAAATGATCCAATCGACTTGCATCATTAATCAAATCGGTCTTATCTTTCAAGTTTTTATAATATTCTGTGATAAAACGTGCTGTAGCATAGTAGTCATGACCCGTATACATACTGCCCTCAAGGCCATCAAATGAAATCTGCTTGAGGCCTGTTGTATTGAATATGGTCGCTAGTCGTTGTGCAAATTCATCCTGTAGCACCAAATCAGGGAATAATGTCTTGTAAGGATAATCCCATAATTTATACAACGGTTGTACCTGATCATGTGCAGTAGCCTTTGTTCCGAAAGCCCCTCTTTTACAATCTGTCAACCGCATCCGATTGTTCATTTTCTCAACTTTACCAAATGTAATCAGCTCATCATCTATCTGCATAGCATTAAGGGAAAGTGGCATTTCAAATAAACCGGACACTTGAATTTCTATTTCTTGCTGATCTGCATTCAAATTGTGCAATAATTTCAACTCACCTTGTTTAAGCAAGTGCTTACTTGGAATCGGAGTGACATAAGTATCATTAGTGGTTAAAAAATTAGTTAACGTATGCACCCCAACACGAATACCTTTAGCCTTCGCTTTGTCTACCAGAACCTTTACACCCTGATCTCCATCCTTAACAAAAGACGATTTCCATTTAAAATGGCCCCATGTCTCAAAAGGATCCGTATGATACACATTCCTAAAGCCGGCCATCTGTACTTTATCCAAAACAAAGTCAAAATCCTCTTCTGAAAAATTTGAAATCAGGTAAGAATCCATCGCTGATCGGGATATTTTATCCCATTCACCATCAAGCATGGGATGTGGTAATCCTTGTTCCAATTCTACATGCCCTATGCGATTTAAAATTGCATCCCTATGATCTCCAAAGAGAGCGATCTTCGCACCGATTATCGATCCATCAGGACCAGCAACTGGAAGTGTCAGCGATTTTTCCAACTGCTGCACTTTCCGGTATTCAATTTTTTGTCTATTACGGGCTGACAATTGAAAAACCGTTCCATCTTTTGCATCAACCGCGACCAGATTATAGAAAGGAACGCTGGCTACTGAAAGTTCCGTATTAGCACCTGTGTATGTAAATTTAGAACTATATAAACTTGCTGATTCCTGTGGTATTCCACCATTGGTTTTTGCATTTAATGCCTGCATTCCAAATGCGACACCAACATCCTGTACAATACCCACAATTTCTCCCACAACCTCATGTGAATTGATCTTTACCGGACCAAAAACAACCATATTGTATACATCACTGATCTTAATGATTTCGTAAGTGATAGCTTGCGCCAGCTGTTTTACCTTAAGTTCAATTTGTTGACCATCTTCCATCGAAAGCAAATACTGATCTCCTTTAATCTTTAATTCTTTAGGTAGAATAATCTGTTGTGCCTTGACTGCTGACAAAATCGGATAACTACCTTTGCCTAACAATTCCTTTCCTGCGACTTTAATCGAACTGTAATATCCCTTGTCATCAAGCGTAATTTGAGTTTGTTTCGTTTTCAGTTCTACACCTTGACTCAGATTGGTCAACATGAAGATGAAACATAGCGTCCATAATATTTTCAACTTGTTCCTCATCGTTTAGTATTTCATTATATTTTTATGTTTATAGCTCGTACAACCTGGTTCACTCATCTCTACTTTTAGTTTCCAATCATCAACTTGATTTTGATTTAATTCTACTTAAAAACATGATGTGCAATAACTAAGTCGATTCAAAACGAATTCTCCCTAGTAAAAAAAAACAGAAAATTGCAATTACTGATCCCTACTGAGTAATGCAAAAAAGCCATCGGAAGTAGACATCCCGATGACTTTTTTGATTTAATTCGGAATAGTACTCTCCGCTATTTAACAGGAGTACTTCCCATTTCTATAATTAATTTTCCCCCCTTCAATACTGCACTTTGAGGAATTAAAAATCCTTCGACTTTCTTTCCATTAAGTGTTACATTTTGGATATACTTATTTTCTTTTGATGCATTTCTTGCTTCAATCACAAATTTTTGACCACGGCCATAGCGTCCTCCCATATTTAGTGTTACTTTAGGATAACGTGGCGAAGCCAACTCATAAGTAGGTGTCGTTGATGCACCACCATCTAACTGAAACAAACCCAAGGCACTCATTACAAACCAACTACTCATCTGTCCAAGATCTTCATCGCCTGGATATGCATTGTAGGGTGTGGTTCCATAATACTGTTCTTGTATGGCCCTCGACCACTTTTGGGTCAGCCAAGGAGCACCAGCCCAATTAAATAAATATGCCACTTCCATTGATGTCTGATTACCATGGTTCAACGGATAAGCACTAAAATTATCACCAGCAGCATTAAAATTTGCTTTTGCTGATTTCTCCATTGCCTCATCCAGTCTGTTTATAAACCGTGATTGTCCGACACCTTCTACTAACCCTTTGGAATCATGTGGCACAAACCAGCTATAATTAAAAGAATTTCCTTCTACAAATCCAGGAGTATGATAAGGATCAAATGGTTCTATCCAATTTCCTTTTTCATCCTTCGGTCGCATAAAACCGGTTTTAGGATCAAAAATATGTTTCCAGTTTTCAGATCTTTTCAGGAAATAATTATAATCATCTTTTTTTCCTAGCTCTTTAGCCATTTGGGCTAGACACCAATCGTCATAGGCATATTCTAACGTATTGGATACATAACCTTTTCCAGCAGGAACATAGCCATACTTTTTATAAACGTCCAGATGCTCCACCCCAACTGTACCACCGCCTGGATAACGTTGAGGAGAAACCGTCAGCATTTTTTTTAATCCGTCATATGCTATGCTGAGATCAAAGTCTCGAATACCACTTTGCCATGCCCCTTGAATCTGAGAGGCTACATGCATCGCGACCATGACACCAGTATGTTCAATACCTGCGGGATCGGTATTAAACCAACCCGTATTCTGATAAAGTTGTATAGCTGAACGTGCCCAAGTAGATGAAATCTCCGGAGCAATGAGATTAAAAAGTTGCTGATTATTCCAGAAAGTATTCCAATATTCACCCGCTACAATAGCATCCTTCTTATCCTTTAATTGTCTGATCTCCTCATCTTCATCACGATAACGACCATCCACATCACTCCAGATTGCTTTAGCCGATAAAGCTCTATAATAATTTGTGTAAAACTTCTTTTTTTGAAGGTAATCATCTGTTTCAACCTCTATACGTCCTAGATAATCTTCCCAGATTGTTCTCGAATTAGCAACAACCTGATTAAAATCCCATCCAAATGGAGTTGAAAGTTCAGTTTTAAGGTTATTTCTTGCCCCAGCGATATCCACAAGTGAAACTCCGGATCGTACGAGTATTTCTTCTCCCTCGGTGGTCTTATAGTTCACAAAAACACCAAGATCTCCTTTTCCATGAATTTCATTGATATCCATGCGGATATCATTTGTACTTTTAAACTCATGATTCCGGTTCCATTCCGGTATATAACCTTTCACTGCCTCAACACCTTCATTAACCCATCCTCCCATAGCGTCAAAAGGTTTACTAAATTGCAAAACAAAATGCACCGTGTACTCCTGTTGAAGAGAATAACCTGTAAAGGCGTTATAATAGGTTGCATAGCCTTCAATTTCACGATCATTTACCTTGGTTATTTTAGCATCCGTCAAATTATGCGGATACTCACTTGGTGTAAACATATCGATCATGATGCGTGCATCATTGCGCTTAGGAAAAGTATACTTCTGCAATGCTGCTCTACGTGTGGCAGTCAATTCAGCCTTTATCTTCGTATCGGTCATGAATACCGAATAATGTCCCACTTTTGCTTCCTCCGTTTTTTTATCGATACGAGACCGGTATCCTTCATCAGGAAAAGCTTCTCTTCCAGGAGTAACTTGGAGTTCGCCACATGTAGGCTGCATTAAGAGTCCAGTCATGGTCCAGTCACAAAAGTGACTAAAACCCATGATATTCTCAATGGTATATTCATAGCCGGCTTTCCAAGTTTCATCCTGATTATCGGGTGCAATCTGTACCATACTCAACGGAAGAGCTGGAGATGGTTTAAACATCCATCTGGAATTACCTGTTCCCATTAACAAATCAACATAATCTGTCCGTTTATGTAGCTCTTGACGCGAACGCTTTATGGAACCACTATAAACAACCTTTTGACCATCTTTTATGGTTAAAATGGAATTTTTTACTCCATTTTTGTTTGGTAGTGCTGGTAAATATATCTCTTGAATAGAAGCACCGACTTCAATGATACGTGTTTCAACTAATTTACCATCCACTTCAAAACTCAACTTTCTAGCTACATCAAATTGAGACATATCTACAAGAACGGGCTGTATACGCATGCCCTGATCTCGTAAATATTCAAATGGCGCTGTCTCGGCCGATCGAATTAATGTAGAAGATGCTTGCTTTAATGTTACTGTTGCTGGAGTTTTCAATTCCATCGCATCAAAAATAGACCAGCTGCCAGCTATTGTCCCTAATTGAATCTTATTCATTCCCTTGTTCAACCAAGAAACTGGAAATCGAATCTTGATATGAGCTGGGTGTGTTTCTTGCGCTTTCCCTTCCAAAAGCGTATTACTATCCACTCCTTCAATATTTTCTTCAAAACGATGCCCATTCACTTCGATACGAATCTTGTTGGTTCCCGTTTTCGCACCTACAAAATCAATTGTAAATTCACATTCACCTTTAGTTGCCAACTGCACTAGCTCAAAATAAAGCGACGGAAAATGACGCGGATGAAATCCCGCCCAATAACCACCACCTGCCCAATGGTCCAGTGGTCCTGGCAATACATAAGGCCATTGTTTATTTGAAAAAGAATAGCCCACATAATACGTGGGCTCTCCTGAAAAACTAGCTAGAAAACTATCATATTGGTTTGGAGACAATGAAAACTCAGAAGATTTACTATCTTTTTCACCCACTTCAAACAACACCTTGTCTTGCGAAAACGTTGATCTGGTTAAACAAATCAACGTTAACATTGTAAAAAATAATTTCATTCTAAATTACCAGTAAATCATATATAGCGCAGTCGTCAACAGGATGATCAACAATGCGCCAATTATAAATCCGGTATGCGGTTTAAACATTGTTCTGTCTATTTCCAATCCTTTTGATACAACACCATTTCGCTGATCGATTAAACTAATGATCAACATACCAATAATACAGATGACAAATACAAAACCCATACGGTCTAAAAATGGAATTTCGTACAGTCCTGACGCTTTATTTAAAATAGAAAAACCAGTAGCACTTAAAAACGAGAGATCTGCAATATGCGGTAAAAATTTAAATAGAACAGATAAAATAAACCCACCTATTGTTGCAAATAAAGCTGCATTTGAAGTTGTTTTCTTCCAAAAGAATCCTAGGATAAACATGGCAAAAATACCTGGAGAAACAAATCCCGTATATTCTTGAATATATTGAAAACCACCTTTACTATCTATCCCTAAATGAGGAGCTATGATCACCGCAAGTACCATTGAAAATATGATCGTTATTTTACCAACATTGACCAATTGCTTTTCACTTGCTTTCTTATTAAATACCTTTTGATAGATATCCAATGAAAAGATGGTCGCGATGCTATTCGATTTACCAGCTAATGAAGCAACTACTGCAGCAGTCAGAGCCGCAAATGATAGACCTTTTAAACCCGAAGGAAGTAAATTTAATAATACTGGATATGCACGATCTGGATTTACCTCACCATTCTGAAGCATTTCAGGTTGGAATAAGCCATCCTTCCATAGCACATAAGCTGCAATTCCTGGAAGTACAACAATGATGGGCATCAAAAGCTTCAGGAAAGCTGCAAATAAAATTCCATTTCTGGCAGTTTTAAGATCTGCCCCTAAAGCACGTTGTGTGATGTATTGATTACAGCCCCAATAATTGAGGTTTACAATCCACATACCACCAATCAATACCGTGAGCCCTGGTAAATCCAAATAATTCTCGTTATCCTGATGTAGGATCATATGAAAATGATCAGTTGCTTTAGTAGCCATAATCTGATATCCTTCTAGCACCCCTTCTCCACCGTAATTTTCTGCCACTAATTTCAGCGCCAAATACGTGGTTGCCAGACCTCCTAGAATCAAGAAGAAAACCTGAATAACATCTGTAAACCCAATAACCCGCATTCCTCCCAATGTAATAATAACAGCAAAGCAAGCGATAGCATACATACACACCTCTAAATCGAAACCCGAAATGCTACTAACTGCGAGTGCTCCCAAATACAAAATTGAGGTTAGATTGACTACTACGTACAACATCAACCAAAATACAGCCATAATCATGGCAACGGTTCCGTTATAGCGTTGGTGCAGAAATTGGGGCATCGTAAATATCTTATTTTTAAGATATACCGGAATAAAAAACACCGCAACAATAATCAATGTCACAGCGGCCATCCATTCGTACGTCGCAATAGCAAGCCCCATCTTAAAGCCCGAGCCGCTCATACCGATAAACTGTTCGGCAGAGATGTTAGATGCAATCAAGGAAGCGCCGATGGCCCACCAAGTTAGTGAGCCTTCTGCTAAAAAATAATCTTTAGAATCGGTACCATTGAGTTTGGTCTTCTTTTGCCGGTAGACCCAAATACCGTACCCCGATACGATGATAAAGTAGATGAAAAAAACCAAATAATCTTTGGTCGCCAAGATATTATTCATATAATTAGAAGTAGGTTTATAATAAATGAATAATATGTTATATATAACGGTTGATCAAATTCTCCATAAACTCCTGTTGACCACTCACCAACTTTGGTTCTCCTTCACTAATAGCATAAGCACGAAGATCTTCAAGAGATAGTTTTCCTTGCTCAAAATCTGCTCCAGCACCTGTATCAAAACTGCTATAACGCTCTTTTCTTAATTCTCTATAAGGTGAATTTTGAAGTAAATTATCTGCAGTAACCAATGCACGTGCAAAATTGTCCATACCACCGATATGTGCATAGAATAAATCCAAAGGATCTGTCGAATTACGTCTCACTTTAGCATCAAAATTGACACCTCCACCTTGCAAGCCTCCTGCTTCAAGAATAATCATCAGTGATTCGGTCAATTCGGTTAAGTCGGTTGGAAATTGATCCGTATCCCATCCATTTTGATAATCACCACGGTTTGCATCAATTGATCCCAATAAACCAGCATCAGCAGCAACCTGTAGTTCATGTTGGAATGTATGGCCCGCTAATGTGGCATGATTTACTTCAAGATTAAGTTTAAAGTCATCCATTAGATCAAATTCACGAAGAAATCCAATCACTGTTGCGGCATCGTAGTCATATTGGTGTTTTGTTGGTTCACATGGTTTTGGTTCGATAAAAAACGTACCGTTAAATCCATTTTTACGTGCATAATCTTTTGACATATGTAGAAATTTCGCTAAATGCTCTTTCTCTCTTTTCATATTTGTATTAAGCAAGGACATATAGCCTTCACGACCACCCCAGAATACATAATTCTCACCGCCTAATGCAATCGTTGCATCAATTGCCGCTTTAACCTGAGCACCTGAATGGGACAAAACATGAAAATCAGGATTGGTAGATGCTCCATTCATGTAGCGATGGTGACTGAATAAATTTGCTGTTCCCCATAGCAATTTCACACCGCTCTGTTGCTGTTTCTCTTTTGCATAAGCAACAATCTCATCAAGATGGCGTTCATTTTCATGAATATCATCGGTATAATCCACTAAATCAACATCATGAAAACAGTAATATGGCAACTGCATTTTCGTCATAAATTCAAAAGCAGCATCCATTTTATCTTTTGCACGCTCCATGATTGTTGCTTTCTTATCCCATGGAAAAAAATGCGTTTGACCACCAAATGGATCTGCCCCATTACCATTAAAAGAATGCCAATATGCACAAGCAAATTTAAAATGATCTGCCATGGTTCTTCCTGCGACAACTCGTGTTGGATCATACCAACGAAAGGCCAACGGATTGTCTGAATTTACACCTTCAAATTGAACTTGTTCTACATGTTTAAAGAACACATGATTTCCTGTCAAAATTTTCATCTTATCTTAATTTATAGTTTGTCTTCTAATAATTGTTTCCATTTACCATATACTTCCTCATATTGCGAAGTATGTTCTGGTTCGATTGTTTTGTATTTTCGAAGCCCCTTAAAAGCTTCTTGTCGATCCGCAAATATGCCAATACCCAAACCCGCTCCTAAAGCAGCCCCTACACTTCCATCATTATCATAAAGCTCTACAGGTGTATTCGTTACTCCTGCAAATGCTTCTTGAAAAACAGGACTCAAAAACATATTGGCATGACCAGCTTTAATGACTTGCGGTGTGATCCCGTTTTCCCTTAAGAGATCTAATCCATAGCGAAAGGAAAATGCTATTCCCTCTTGTGATGCCCTCCAAAGATGAGCCGTGCTATGTCTGAGGAAATCTAAGTTTTGAATATGTGCTCCTATCGTTTTGTTATTCAACATCCGCTCGGCACCGTTTCCAAAAGGCAGTATATTTACACCTTCAGATCCAATGGCTATACGTGAAGCTTTCGCATTCATACTTTCATAATCATTTCCATTACCAGTGACCTGACTGATCCAACTATTTTGTATACCTGTCCCATTGATGCACAATAGCACACCCAAACGTTCCGATTCGAACTCATAATTAACATGCGCGAAAGTATTTACCCTAGATTGCGGATCATGTGCTCTTTGATCAGTAACCGCATAGATAACGCCAGATGTACCAGCAGTAGCGGCCACTTCGCCTGGTTCAAAAACATTCAGGGATAATGCATTGTTGGGCTGATCACCGGACTTGTAACAAACCACTGCTTGCGGTGATAATCCCAGTTCATTTGCTACATCCGAACGAAGCGATCCGTAATTAGAAAATACGGGTTGTACTTTAGGCACCAATTCGCGATCAATACCGTAAAAAGTTAGTAACGTATCTGAAATTTGCTGTTGTTCAAAATTCCATAGAATTCCTTCTGATATCGAACTTACATTTGTATTGATTTCACCAGTTAAACGCATGCTCAAATAATCTCCAGGTAGCATAAACTTGTCTATTTTTTCATAAACATTTGGTTCATGTTCTTTCACCCATGCTAATTTTGAAGCTGTAAAATTACCTGGTGAATTGAGATGACTATTCAAAAATCCCTTTCCTTCTAATGCAGAAAATGCATTTTGACCAATATTTACAGCGCGGCTGTCGCACCAAATAATGGCATTACGCAGGGCGCGTTGCTCTTTATCTACCACTACTAGCCCATGCATCTGATAAGCGATACCGATAGCCTTAATATCCAAAGGGTCGTATAATCCAGATGCATTTGCTTTTTTAATGGCCAATTGTGTATTTGTCCACCACAGATTAGGGTCCTGCTCTGCCCAACCTGTATTTAATGATAAAATCTCTGCTTCCGTTTCAGGAAAATGACAAGAGATAATTTTCTTATTTGTAACGGCATCAATAACAGATACTTTAATCGAAGAAGTACCCAGGTCTATTCCCAATAACAACATATTTATTCAAAATTATTTTTAATATACCATTTCATCTTAACCTGATCAATTAAACATCCATACAGATGGCCTCTTTATTAATTTAGGCTACTTCTATTTGAAGATTAAATTACTGAGGATATAATTTGGATCTGGTATGTTAGTTTAGAATCGTATAATACTATATTTCTATCCCTTGACCAATATTATTGGTTTTCTACGTATCGCATTTATGCAACTCGTTTCTAACCTATAAATTTCAACAAATCAACTTTCGTTTAGAAGCTATATATTAACTTATTATGACGCTATTTTAGCAACTTTCAAACATAGCAGATATAACGCCTATCTTTAAAAAGTCTAATTTTTTTAAATTAACCATCCGCGTGTAAAACAAATAACCTGAAATAAGAGCTATTACCTTAAACAGAAGATTAGAAAAAATCTATTTTACTGCTAATTCAAAAAAATAATCATATTTCAATTTAAACAATAAATAACAAATTCATTATCAAATCATTAAATAATAAAAAAAATACAATCATTCACCTTCTCATAGTGAAAAGATAGCTTTCCATAAAAAAACTCCATTCTTTATTAATAAAGAATGGAGTTTTTCATACGGGTACCTAAATAAAGATAAATCTCTTCAAATCAATCCTTATTCATACTTTAATACTATTTACTACATTTGAATTATTTGTAATTAAACTGTTTTTATTTTAATAGTTCAAAATATTGATTTTTTTAAATATTACTCTTCATGTACAAATAGCGAATACAATATGTAGATCACGATACCTCATCATTTTAATTCGTCTAAACTTAATACCCCTTAGATCTAATCAACTTTGCTATTAATTGTCTCCCAGAAGTTTTGTGGTTGACACGATATAGATTCCAGTTATTTGCATCTACCTCTTCTAATCTAAAACTTTGCGTTGGATCGACAAGATGTTGTTTTACCCATCTTGGAAAAGCATTTGCAGCACGCGCATTTTCCCAAGTACGGATCACTTTAAAAATCTGATCTTTCTGCGGGCAACTTTTTACATTTTTCTGATTTAATTTGAGGCTATATGTAGCACCCGTACCAACAGCCATTGCCTGAATATGTTCATACTCTTCTACTTTTGATTTTTCTGTAATCGGAAAGTTACCTCCCATTCCCACAGGAAAATAATTAGCATAAGAAACATCTCTTAGATCTTTACCCTGACTTGTGGCACTGCCCCATTCTCGTGTCTCAGCATCATACAGATTCTTCCCCCCACCTACATTCCAGATACTTTGATAGTGCCAAGAGCCTTCCGAAAGGGTAGCACCAGTAAAACGGATATCAGCTATACCGTGCACCTTAGCTTTCTCAAACATTTTTCGGAAAAACCTTTTAGTAGAATAATACCCATGCCCGTTGTTAAATAAAAACTCTTGACCATCAAAATCATAATATCCCAATCCATTAATATAGGCTAAATCGGCATAATACTCGGCAATCTTATCCTGCAATTGCATATTCGGAATCAGTCCGTCATACCCATAGTTAATCGTTACCTGCAGTTTATAAAGCGTATCCAGCGCCAGATGCGGAGTTGCTTTTGTATCCCAATAACCTCTCTTAACATTCAACAATCGATATGGAGCCTTATCCGACACACCTAGATAATGAATAAGCTCTTTACCAATTTTAATAATGTTCAAGCTCTTTGAATGGCCTTCCCAACTTCCAATTTCCTGCAAATGCGTCGGATCGTTGACATAGAGTAGCGTGTCAACTGCATCAATATTTTTCGCCAATAAACGTTTCTGTTGGTACCATATGCTATCGCTGGGAATAGGACTAGCATCTTTCGTTCCAGGGGCCAAAGAATTAGTAATAGGAGTTCTACCGATCACGATATTATACTTCTTCGCTAAATCAGAAAATTCTTTATGAGATAGATTTCCAGTTGTTAATTTCAGAGGTTTTTTTTCAAAATTCCGTCCATCTAAATAACCCAAATTTCCGCGATCCGGTCTAACAAAGCCCTGATCATATAAACTAATTGCTTTAAAACCCAATTTATGCGTATAATCAATCATATGATCATATTGTCCACCTTCCGTCAGAACATCCGGCACGTAAGCTGCTGGATCTTTTATCCATTTACCGTTTACAGTTGGATAAGGCAAACCTTCCGTTTTGACAATATTTTGTACAACATCCATTAATGCTGTACTGTCTGGACTACCCCAAAATGCGATCGAAGATCCGATGTAATCTACACCGGGTAAAGGTTGAACCTGTAAATGATTTGGTGTATTAATCGCCATATTTGGAATCAAAGAAAAATACACTTCGCGTTCACTACGTCTGTCTCTCGACTGATAAGTAATTGAAATTCGACCATTTTTATCCACCTCCGCAGCATTTCCATATAAAATTCGATAGTAAGGTTCTTTATGTCCGTAAAATGCAACATCATTAACACCATCTCCACCAAGGGTAAAAACCTGTCCTTCATGCAAATGAGAAGGCAACGGAAACCGTTTTTCATCGGGAGAATGAATAATATATTGAAATGGAGCGGCATCACCCTGAATATCGGCAGTCCCGCCAATGGTGTTATCATTAAGCGCTAGCATACCTATAGCATAATTTACTGAAGCACTTGTATCTCGGCTCACGCCAATAATCTCTCCCATTAGGTTTGTGATATTCGTATGGTATGAACCCCATTGAATTGCTTCAATATCTTGTGAATTTGTCAAAGACAAAAGCTTCATTTTAAAATATTTTGCATGCGGTTCAATATGAATTCTTGCGGAAGATCCATTCGGATAAGCTACTGTAATAATTTTT
This sequence comes from Sphingobacterium anhuiense, assembly GCF_042686355.1. Classification (NCBI taxonomy): domain Bacteria; kingdom Pseudomonadati; phylum Bacteroidota; class Sphingobacteriia; order Sphingobacteriales; family Sphingobacteriaceae; genus Sphingobacterium; species Sphingobacterium anhuiense. The sequence goes on along the minus strand of NZ_JBHUPE010000005.1, from coordinate 98,191 downwards.
TCACTTTTCGAATAGACCGCTTTCTCTGGGTAAGAATAGGTTCTCTTTTTTGCATTATAAAGTGTCATCAAAGGTGACGGTTTATCGGTAGGACTAAACTCTCGATAAGGATGCTTTGTGATATTCTGCATACTGGTTATATACCCCTTTCCATCTATCGCGATCTTAAAATATGCAGTCTGCAAAACAGTTTGTGCCTGCAAACTAAGACCGATTCCCATCAGAAATAGAAACAAACCATAACATCTCAAAAAACTCTTATTATCGTACATCATCAATTATTTTATAAGTTGAATTTACTAAATTTTTACTGTCGCAGACTTTCCTGCTTTTATTGTCACCTTTTGCTTCCAATCCAAAAACGCATTCTCCCCTAGAGGTTTTCCAGCTGTGGCGGCATCTTCTGCGAAAATTGTAATGATCGCATCAAATGCAGTAGGATTGCTTACCGTCAAGATCATCCCAGACTTAGTCTTTTTAGTACTCTTGATTTCGACATGATCAAATGCATAAGCTATACCCAGATCTTTACGTACATGTATCCCTGGTATTTCCAGCGCCATCATTGCTCCATTGGTCTCGTTCCATCCGGTTTGTCCTCCATCTCCGCGTGAACCACGGCTATCAGCGTCACAGTAGGTTAACCGCTCTGTTATCTTGCCGTTCGGCTGTATACCTTCTGCATGTGCATGAATCACATCGCGTATAAAATCTGCATATAGCGTATCTTGTGTTTTACGGTACAGTTTAAAAAGCACATCACCAGATTGGGTACAAAATCCAGGAGCACCATGCTTATTCTGTGTACTGGCCCAAATAGCTCCAGTTAAATTTGCTCCTAACTTTGCCAATGCCGTATTTTTTGGAAGACGATACGGAAATGAAACCGTCCATGATGCTGTGTAATCTGCCAATTGTTTTGTCTTTTCTAAATAGTGCTCATCTCCTGTTATTTCATACAAGGTCATCAACGATGTGGTCAGTGCAATAGCAGTTTCTGAATCAGCATTTTGAAGAATATCCCCACAAGCACCAGAAGTAAAACCGACCAAAGCAAAACCATCGTAATAGTCCTTGGCTGCCAAGTGAGCTACTTCCAAATATTCTGGAACATTAAAATACAACGAAGCAAGTGCTAGGCCACCTACTGCCATAGCACCGCCCGTTGTGTTATATGCAGCTATCTTTCCCGATTCAATAGCAAAATAATTACCCCATGTTCCCTCTTCTTTCCACGTTTTTACAAAAGCATCAGCAAGCTGTCGTATATTCGTTTTCCATTCATCTGAAATCGCATTGGATCTCCCCTGTTTCTCCAGCAACATAAACTGTTTGATCATCCAGTACAAGATATCTGCATTTTTTCGGGTCAATCCGATTCCAGGAATCCACTTCGCTGCATCTCGGTTTATGACTTTTCCGTCGGCACCAAGGACATCATAGTAATATCCGCTTTTACCTTTACCTTGGAGAAGAGCAAAATCAAATGTATTCTTCACTTTTTCCAAATGTTCTTTATCACCTTGTGCTAACATGGGATAGGTATTCATCAAACCACCGACCCATCCATAAGACATCCAGTTTGCATTTTCTGGACAATAAAAAGCAGCACCATCACCAACGTAATAACGCTCATCGATATTTTTCGCCATCTTGAGGAGTACCTCACTCATCGGTATCAGATTTCTTGGTTTTTCCGCTGTAACATGTGCCTTTCTTTCACGCATAAAACGATTATATAAAGCTCCAACATCTTTACTTTGAAAATTAATCTTCGTTACTCTGATCGTTATTTCATCGCCCATAGCAACCGAAACACCTCGATCTGGGCTTTCACTAAAGCCAATAAATTCAGGTTTCTTCTCCCTTACTCCAGGCGCACTGACGACGAAGCTGGCCACCCGACGATCTGCACTTTCTTCAACAATCAACGCATGATCTTTCACTTCTTCTTTCACATCAATGCCCTGATCCGTAAATAAAAAAGTTCCTCTTTCTTTACTTCTGTCCAAGTAGGCGATTAAAGGCGTTGCTGTGTTGCTCACATTAACTTCGATACACGATTTAGCTCCAAATTCAGGAGAAAGCTGTGGAATCGGATTAGACGTTAGAGCCAGATCTTTTCTGAAATAATCCGACTTATCCAATCCTGTTGCATATTCCCGATTAACAATGCGTTGTCTATTTCCGTTATAAACCACTGCTGGTATCATCACAAAATTATCGCTGGTCCAATCGTATTCATCAAAAGCTACAGCAACGCCAACATTGTCCATTGCCCGTTTAGCTTTAAAAGTAAAACGATAGATGGATTGCTCTCCATCTTTTAGGATTTCAACTGTTTGCTTAACTTCCCAATTTTCCGAATCTGATCCGATCACTTGGTTCTTTACTAATTTCGCTTTATCATAATAACAGTCCAATAATCGTAATTTTACTTGACTGTCTCTTTTCTCCGGTAACCAATTTTGTCCGCAAACGGATATTGATATCAGACACCCATAGGTTACAGCTATTAATTCACTTATTTTCATTGGCTATTTTTTTGTGTATCCTCAATAACATACCAAGTTGTTTCATCCATTTTAATCTCAACAGTTCATTCAATGTCGCCATTATCACCCACAATTTTATCACAACAAACCCCTCTTCACGAGTTTCGGATCCAACTGCATAAGTTACATTTCCGACCTTAATTAAGGTTAAAATGGTTCAATTGTTAATTATCCTTTAAGAAGAACTTTGAAATTTTATTACGGATTCTAAACAAGAAACAACATCATGACGTTCCTGTAAATCTTTATCTCAAAGATTCAACCGTAAACTTCACTATATTGTATCTTGATTACCACCAATAATTTGATCTATTATAATGTTATTTTGCACTTATGCTTATGAGCAAAACTAATGATGGCTTCTCATGAAACAAAATGGCGACTTATTTTGTGAATAAGTTGCCATTTTATCTTAGTTAAAAAAATCTTAAAGTAGAGGATCAAATGTTCCTCCCCATTCTTTGTTTTGTTCTATTTTAGAATTCCGATTCAGTACATCCTTATGGACCGGATAAAACCAATGGTTTAAATCCAATTTAAATTGATATTGTTTATCACCATCTAGGCATTCTACAAATTCAAAACGGAACAACTTGCGTACTGATGGATCATACATATCTTTAGCCCAATCAAAATTTTTCAAATCTTGTTCATTTTTAATTACAGCATTAAGTCCAGAGCGAAACTTAATGGTATTGAGCAAGTCATATCTTTTCCACCGACGAATATCAGTCCAACGTTTGCCTTCATAAGCAAATTCAATGAATCGTTCGTCCATATACGCTTTGCGGATGCCAGCTTGATCAGTAGCTGTAATACCATAATTTCCTGTTCCCAGCTCAATTCCCGCTCGCTTACGTATGTCATACAGTACCTGTAATGCCTCTGCACTTTTTCCAACCTCATTGGCACATTCACCATAGTTCATGAGCACTTCTGCAAAGCGGATTTCAACCCAATCTGTCTGTGCATCATATACTGTAGGTATGGTCAATGCCTTATCAATACCTTTGAGTTGAAAGTATCCGGAAGCACTACCACCTACTCCCTTACCTAACTGATCAAATATTAGGGTGGTATACTTAAAGCCAAATTCTGCTTTCGGATCAGCCACTTTACGCCAGGCATTCCAATATTTCATCCCTCCTGACAGTACATCACTTGCTGGATAAGCTGTACCTGGAGAAAAAACAGTAGCATAGAAGCGTGGATCCCGATCCACATAAAAATCGGTCATAAACTGTTCGTTATAGGCTGGATCATTTTTCAACCGATTTTCATCCAAGACAAGTTTTGATCCATTCTTTTTAGGATAAGCCATTAATAGGGGTAAAATAGCTTGATTAAAATTGGCATTATCTTTAGTTAATGGCTCAGGACGAATATTCTTTTGATCCAATCTATGATCAGGATAGTAATACTGATTGACCATAATTACTTCATTATTACGTTCGCTATACCAGATATCTTCAAATTTGCCATTAAACAATCCTTTTCCTACTGTCTTTAAAAAATCAACAGCCACTTTATTTGCTAAATAAGCTTGGTCCCATCGTACCTTATCATTAGATGGATTGAATAGCGGGCTTGCATACTGCAACAATAGACGTCCCTTAAAAGCCAGTGCAACTCCTTTATCAATTTTCCCATAATCTGCACCGGTCCAAGTATCAGGTAATACGGCGATTGCTTCATCCAAGTCCTTTAATATTTGAGCAACGCATTCTGAGGTAGTATTGCGAGAGACAAACAAGGAAGGCACATTTGTAATATCTTGAACATCCAAAATAAGTGGTACGCCTCCTGTTGCCCATACCTTACCCCAATAATCCCAGGCTCTCCAAAATTTAGCTTGACCAATCATCGTTTTCTTTTCTGAATCGGACAATACCGTCACGGTCTCCAATTGTTTTAAAAAGAAATTAATACGATCTATATTTGCATAATCCCACTTTTGACCTTGATTATCGACGTCGATCAATCCCCTAGCCAAGTTTCCCATATCTGTAGGACCATTCATACCTTCATCCGTTCCATTTGCAGCTATTGGCCACTCTGGCAACATCCTTCCATAAATATCTGTCATAAAAGCATTGATCATCACTTTATCAGACCATACATTTTCTGGACTAATTGTAGCCGTATTTTCATAATCTAAACTACAGCTGCTTAACAGCAATGCAAAAGCAGTACTATATATAATATTCTTAAGTTTCATATCGTCTTAGGTTTAGAATTTAACATCGATACCAAAATTGTAGGACCTTAACACTGGAAAAGCATTCCCATTACCGATCTCCGGATCATAATATTTATTAAATTTGCTCAACACAAATAGATTCGTACCTGTAGCAAACAAGCGTACATTCTCAAATACTTTATTGTAAAATGCTCCATTCTTAGGCAGATTATAACTCAGTGTCAAATATTTCATGCGCATGAAACTGGCGTCTTTTAACCAGTATTCACTATTCGTTTGGTAAGTCTTTGCATTATTTGCTCCAATACGTTTCGGCAAGGTTGCATTTGGATTTTCCGAAGTCCAGCTATCATCATACCATTGATCCCACATTCGGTTCCATTCTACCCCACCTGCTAAATCTGACATCCATTTCTTTTCCCCTAAACGTCCAGATAACATGGTCTCTAAATGAAACCCTTTCCAACTTATTCCTAGATTCAGACCAAATATGACGGGGAAATTTTTTGACCGGAGCATAACCCGGTCCCAATCGTTTATAATTCCGTCAGGAACACCATCGGGTCCGTTTAAATCTTTATAGACCATCATTCCTAATTCAGGCGATAATCCATTATGTTTATATTTAGGATTGGCTTGATTAAAAGCATCTAATTGTTCCTGAGTACGGATAATCTGATCAAACGCCCAGCCCGTGATATTGCTTCTAGATTTACCGACAGGAATATCAATCCATTGCGCATTCTCTGCATAATCCTGTTTAATTACTTTATTCCACCCGTAAGACATGGTTAAGTTTGCAAAATAACTTACTTTGTCATCTCCATCGCGGTACCCCAGTTGCAAATCCATTCCCTGTGCATCAATCTCGCCATAATTTTCAGCAGGCATTGATAAACTATAGGTTGACGGTAGTGTATTTTGACGGTTTCCTAAAATATCATAAGAATTACGGAACCAGTAATCCGCAGATAAATTCCATTTTTTCAAAAAATTCATATCCATACCAAAATTGTAACTCAGTGCTTTCTCCCAAGTTAGATTTGGATTAACTACGTTTCCATAAGTTAACCCTACAGATCGCGATGGACTAGTACCAAAATATGCTGAACTACCCGATTGATACGATTGTTGCCATTGCCAACCTCCTACAGCATCGTTACCCGTTAAACCAATCGATCCACGCAATTTTAAGGTCTGAACGATTGACTTATTAAAGAAATTTTCTTCAGAAATCACCCAACCAACAGATCCAGCGGGAAAAAAGCCCCAACGTTGTTCAGGTGCAAAATTCATAGAACCGTCTTCACGAAAAGAAAAGTTAAACAAATACTTATTAGCATAAGTATAATTAAACTGACCTATATAGGACATACGTCCACTCACCCAATCCGTATCTCCATCCCCCCACGTGTCTGCCCTAGCACCACTCGCTGCCCAAAATTGATCCGTTCTATAAACTGGAAAGGTTTCGCGTCCCCCCGTTACACCAGAACCAGCACCTTCATACCATTCAGTAACTAAGGCTGCAGATACGCGATGATTTTCATTAAAAACATTTGCATAGTTCAATTGCATATTAAACTGTTTGTCATCGCTCCAAGTAGACTTGCGCTCAATAAAATCTTTACCTACCCATGTTGATCTCCTCACACCTGTAATATCATTATCATCGGTAGACACAATACGATTATTCGTTCCACTTCTCTTCATCACCATCATATCATAATTTGTAAAGAAGCGATTTCTCATATTATTAGCCCAACTTCTACTATACATCGCCTTTGCACTCAAACCTTTTAAAAAAGGAGCTTTATAAGTACCACTCAAAATCAATTGTGGCTTCAAATGGTTCTCCTTATCGTAACCACTAGCGCCTGTAACACGAGCTCCTACATTACCGATCCATCCATAATCTATAAACTGTCCATTATTTGTATAAACGGGTTGATCAGGTTGCCATATCCTCAATTTACCATAAGTATCAGCAGGATCGGCATTATCAGCAATGCGTCCTGTCATGTCATTGTACAACGCAAATCCTGTGAAAATTTCTAAATCTTTCGTAATATCAGCTGTCACATTCATTCTCACATTATACTTATCGTAAGTCATCGGCTCTAAAAAACCCTTTTGCTTTACGTAAGACCCAGCTCCGAAATAACGCACCTTTTCACTACCTCCATTAACACTTAAATTATTTGTTTGCGTTGTTGGATTTTGCCAGACATCCGCCAGCTGATCGTAGCCCCATCCATTATTGATATTTTTATAATGGTCCAATTCTTCCTGTGACCATGCCCAACCAGCAGGATCTGCTGATCCATTGATGCGCGAATACAATTCCCCCGCTTGTACTGCGCTGGTTAGACCCATATTTTTAGTACGTGTATCGATACTATATCCCGTCGAAAAATTAAAAGTCGGTTTACCTAAACTTCCCTTTTTTGTCGTCACTAAAATAACACCACCAGCAGATCTAGAACCATATATAGCTGCTGATGAGGCATCTTTCAAAACGGTAATATCATCAATCTCGTTAGGGCTTAAATTGTTAAAATCTCCTGCACCTCTCACCACACCATCAATCACGTAAGTTACGTTTTGATCATTAAGAGATGATCCTGTTCTAATACTGATGCTTGGTTGCGATCCAGGAATCGCATTTACAGTACTAACATTTACACCAGGCAGTTTTCCAATCAATAAATTTCCCGCTGAGGTTGTAGGAATTGTATTTAATGTTTCATCGACTTTCATTGTAGAAACCGCTCCTGTCAATAATGATTTCTTTTGAGAAGTATAGCCAATAACTACAACCTCATTTAAATCACTGATTCCCAATTTCATTGTGATATCATGAACACTTTTACCCTGAACTGCACGCTCAAGAGTCTCATATCCGATGTAGGTGTAAACTAAAGAACTTGAAGAAGAAACTTTTATTTGATATGTACCGTCCTGTTCTGTTTTCTGCTGGTTTCGCTTCCCTTTTTCAGCTACAGTAACCCCTTTCAAAGGATTTCCATTTACATCAACGATCCTACCGGAAACAATTATTTCTTGTTGATTATTTTTCTGATTTTCAAGCTCAATTTGACCAGTATTTAAAGTAACAAATTCTGTTGCTGCATGGGTCGAGTTATTGATCGCAGCCAGCGCACATAATAGTGTTAGATTCTTTGTCTTTTTGCCAAAATTTAGAATGTGTATTAATTTGACATTTTTCATAATTTAGTATATTCTTGATTAGTTAATTAGGAAATTAATGGGCAATGAAGGAGTCGCATTCCTTCATTGTTTTTTCATTCGTCTATATTCTTATCCATAGGCAATTATATTTTTCATTAGAGTATTTATACCTAAAGAATTGCATAGTCTTTAGTTTATGCCTGTCTTCCAATAGTATAATTCATAATTTGGTTTTGATATGCTAACCTGTGGTCGCAGATTGTTTATCGGAATAAATCTCAATATTATATAAAGGGATAACCACCAATAATTTGCTATTTTATAATGTTATTTTTGCGCACAATTATATTTAAGCAGAACAGCTTTATTTAGTTACATTTTTTATATATCTTTAGGTGCACTAAGAATATAACCCGTTATAATATCTGCTCTTCTACCAGAATTTATTACTAATATTATGCAACACATCTACGAAAATTTCACCTTTCCGCCGGATCAATCATTTACGATTCGTGCAGAAGAATTGGAAATCAAGAAATATACTTCCTTAAAATCACATGTGAATTTTGAGATAGCCTTATTGGAAAACTGTACTGGAAAGCGTTTTATAGGTGATCATATTGAAGATTTTAAGGGAGACGAACTCGTACTTATGGGGAGTTATTTGCCTCATTGTTGGCAATATTACAATACGCTAAATAGCAAGCGTCCTGCTGATGCTATTATCGTACATTTCTATCCCGATTTCCTCGGAAAAGATCTATTGACAAAACCTGAAGCAGTGCACTTGAATCAACTTTTCGAAAATGCATCAAAAGGTGTATTGTTCACCGGTACAATTGTGGTTGATGCAAAGGAAATATTATACCAAATGTTGACTGCCACTGGACTTACACGCGCAGTTCTAATGTTACAACTATTGGACAAATTGGCTTTATCGTCTACATGTAAAACGCTATCATCACCCTCATTTCATATTATCGAAACTTCGACTGAGGCCAATCGAATTAATCGTGTATTCGACTATATATTTAAGCATTTTAAAGAAGATATTTCTCTTCAGGATGTGGCTTCTGTCGTACCGATGTCCACCTCTGCTTTTTGTCGATTTTTCAAAATGCAGACCAACCGAACATTAGTCGATTTCATCAAGGAAATACGTATCGGGCATGCTGCCAAATTATTAATGGAAGGGAATTACAACATCACGGAAACCTGCTACAAAAGTGGTTATAATAATATTTCCAACTTCAACAAGCATTTTAAAGATGTCAAGGGAAGTTCACCTCGAGATTTTGCCAAGAAATACAAAATTACCGCCGAGATTGAATCACTTTAATTGTTAAATTCATAGAAGGGCAAAGCCTCTACCCACTTTTCCCCTTCTTCTGTTCCATTGACACCTTTTTGATAGGTATTCATTAACTTATTCCATGAAGCGCATTTGGGATTATGGGCTTCAGCTACTTTCCCCATTTCATCTAGATCAGCACCCACAGGGACAGATATCGTCATTACAATGAGATCTTTAAAATGATAAAGTGTGATCCGTTTATAGCCTGCTTTCTTAAATCCAGCCTCAACTTCAGGCCATACCTGCTTATGATAAGTTAAATATTCCTGTAGCTTTTCATCATTATCAACCGTATTCACAACAAAAACTTTCTCTTCAAATGTTGTAGGACCCTGATTATTTTCAGGTTGCTTGCACATGACAAATAAGATAGAACTGCATAATAAAACAAAACTTATCCTAAAATTTTTCATAACTATATCAATTAAAATAAATATATATCGCAATCATAACCGTTGCAAGAGCAGCCCATGTCCACCAAATAGAACTAGAACTGCCCATTTTATCTTTAACGTCCAATAATGTAGGGACCTCCATTTTAACTTCTGACCTTGTTAATAAAGTTACAGCAACAATAACAACACTCAATGCTACAAAAATATAAAAAGAAAGCATTAAAAAATGAGGCCAATATCCTTCATAAGGATAATTAAGTACATGACAAGCACCTAACACCAAGCAAATGAATCCTCCACCGTAGAGTACGATTTCAGCCGCTTTACCATTAATACGCTTCCAAAAGATGCCCCATAGAAAAACAACAGCAAGGGGTGGCGAAAGAATGGACACTAATCCTTGTGTTAGATCGAAAAATCCTTTACCTGAATACGAAAATAAAAGTGCAATACCTACACCAACAATTGCTGCAACCACCGTAACCCATTTGCCCATCCTGACCTGCTGTTCCCGATTGAGAACTTTAAACTGCTGGACAACATCCAACGTAAAAACAGTACAGAATGAATTCAAGCTTGATGATACAGTATCGACCAACGAAGCTATCAATGCGGCAATACTTAAACCCAGAAGACCATGTGGCATAAGCTCTTTGATCATTGTGATATAAGCATTATCAGGCGCTGTATCACGAAATAAAACATAACACATGATACCCGGCAGGATAAATATAATCGGCATAATCACTTTTAAGGTTCCAATAAAGATAGCACCGTACTGTCCTTCTTTCAGATCTCTAGCCGCCAGCACTTTCTGAACAATGGTCTGATCGGCACACCAATAGTAAATTGCGACGACAGGATAACCTAATAAAATTCCTACCCAAGAATATGCGGCATTGGATGCTGGCAAAAAAAGTTTCCAATAAGATTCTGGCGTTTGACTGACTAATGCATCAACACTGCCAATTTTTTGAAACCCTAAAAATGTAAGTATAACAGAAGAGATGATAATGATAACAGATTGAAATACACCGGTCCGGACCACTGCTTTCAATCCCCCAATTGCCGTAAAGCTTGTTGCAATCACCGCGATCACTGCGATCGCAGTAAATAACGTAATACCGAATATTCCAGATATGAGCAAACCTCCTGCATAAAGTGCACTTCCTAACCACACCACCAGAATAGAAATCAAACTATATACAATCAAGAAATTATAAGATCGCTTACCGAAACGTATCAGTAAAAATTGAGGGATTGTAGTGATCTTCGTTTTCAAATAATAGGGAAGAAAAACCATCGCGAGCAACATGAGAAAGACCCAGGCCAATAATTCAAAATTACTTGCAACAATACCATGCGTAAAACCTATACTTGCAAAACCGATCAACATCATAGGGCCAGCATTAGCACCAAAAATAGAAAAACCGATCTGCCACCATTTCAGTGTGCGACCACCCAAAAATATATCCTGCTGATTCTTTTCCTTTTTATTAAAACGAAATCCAACATATAATAAGATTAACGCGTATAATCCTAAAACTAAATAATCAATATAATTGAATGATAAGCTCACAATATGGTTGTTTTTATTTTATTACATCGTTACTAATGGATTGTAATTCGAGACTTGATGCTTTTCCCATATCTGTTCCCGTATTACTTTATTTTCTTTATAACAATAATCCCAATCTATCCGTACCGGTAATCCTTCAGATTCAGGTAAATGAAACTGTCCATTGCTTAAAGTAGGGCAGATCAAAAAATACTTTTCTAATCCAAACATCAGCGAATAGAGGTATTCGATCATTCCATTATCATCGGCAGTAGTCATTAGGAAGGTCGAATATAAAGAATAACCTCCAGAAGAAAGCTGTAAATTGCGTGATTTAGATAAATCTCGTACTTCCATCCATTCTTTCATACCCCCAAATTGTGTCGGTACCGGTTGCAGGTGGCCAACACCACAATTAGCCAGCATAGGAAAAATTTTTGAAGTCCTTTCCGATTCTCCATAAGCGACAGTCAATGAGGTTTGCTTACAAAGCTCTTCGATCTGATCGTATGCGGCAGAATGGATCGGTTCTTCTATCCAACACAGAGATTGCTCGCCGATAGCGTCAATAAATTTAAACACATCTTTACACGACCAGATCTGATTGGCATCCACTGCCACCTTCATCCTATTGTTCACCAAACGTTGAACATGTTTTACGCGCTCAATATCTTCACTGATATTTGTTCCAAAATCTTTTCCGATTTTCATCTTGTAGCAATCCACTCCAGCTTCCATAAACACACGCACCTCATCCTCCAACTGTTGCAGCGTATAATTCGTTCCGCCACCACTACCATATATTTTGACCGTATTTCGAGTGCCACCAATATAGCGGTACAAAGGAATATTTTTACGTCTCGAAGCCAGATCGTATAAAGCCATATCGACCTGACCCAATAAGGCTGAAGCCGCACCTTTAAATCCTTCGTTTCGAATTGACCAATATAATTTCGGAAAAAACTCTTTGTATGGAATACCTTTACAGTGAAACAAAATTGGAAATAAGCAAGTCTCTAAAATATTTGTGTAGCTATTGTATACCGGTGCCTCTCCTATATAGCCATCCTCATCTTCTATTCTGATAATGGATAAGCCAAAAGACGGAAATGGACCCATTGTTGCATCCTGAAAGGGCGTGACGTTAGCCACTGGTTCTAAAACTCTAATGCTAATTTTTTGAACATTAAAAATTTCGTCATCTATTTCATTCATTTATTATTTTTTAAAGGTTTGAAGGATTTCATTATAAATAGCTGCTGGCAAAATACCGGCTTCAATCGCATGGAGCGAACTCATAAGCTGCTCATGATCTGCGGCCCCCAACACCATTTTAAATGAAGCAGGGATTGTACATATAAAGCGTAAGGCCAATACGTCTAAGGGAATATGATATCGTTGCGCAATTGCATCTATCTTCTGGGCTTGTTCTATACTCTTCATATCGAGCCAACTTGGCGGGAAGTTTAAAAATTCTTGAAAGTTACATCCTAATAGTCCCATATTTAATGGGCTAGCCGCATAATAGTGTTTATGGGTATTTTCACAACTTCGTATAGTTGTACGAAGCGCATCAATGCAACAAGCGTTAAGCCTATTATATTCCATGATAACATCAAATACATCATCTCCAAGGTATGGCGCAAATGCAACAGGTAAATTACCCCCAATACCTATTTTCTTTGCAAAACCATGCTGCTTAAAATATTGCATTTGTGAAACAACATTTTCGATTTCTTCAGCAGGAATTGCCGCTGGATCATGTAAAAAAAGTACATCAATATTCGAAATACCTAACGTTTTTAAACTATTTTCCACACTTCTTTTCATCCCATCTGCAGAATAATCATATGATGCCTGATCGGCCTTATAACTTTTTAGCCGTCCCACTTTAGTGCTAATCTTAGGTAATTCACCTTCCCATTGTACAAGTGCTTTGCCTACAAATTGTTCAGCATCTCCATATGCTGGGGCAGTATCTATTGCACTTATACCATGCGACATGGCATACTCAATTGTAGTGATCGATTCCTTTGCCTTTACATTTCCCCATACCCCACCTAAACCAGCAGTTCCCAATATTATTTTATCTATTCCCAGATTATACATGTTATACTTCCAAATTTCAAAAAAACATAAACGAACCAATCTACAGATTTAAAATACTTCTGTATAAAATTTCCTTTAAAATAAGGAAGTATCTATTATTAATTACTTCATGTTATATATACTAAAAAACTACACTATTAAACGACCAAATAGTCTCTTAAGCTGACGGACAATGTTTTCAAGGCTTTGGTTATATGATATTCTACTCCTTTAACCGTAATCCCCAATTGGTCCGCTATTTCTTTACCGCTAAGCTCTTGCTGGCGACTCATCTCAAATACTTCTTTAGTTTTTAAAGGTAAATATGCGATAGTTTCCAAAGTAATTTCTGCAATTTCTTTAGCGAGAAAAATCTCATTATCCATTCGTTGTAAAGCTTCTACCTGCAATTCTTTCCGATCCCAGTCATCAAGAGATTCCACCACTCTGACACGTATTTTTTGATGTTTAAGATAATCCAAAGACTTATTTCTAACAACTTTAAAAAGAAAACTTTTTGGAGACAAGATCTCTTCAACTTGCATGCGTTCCCACATCACCACTAATGACTCTGACGCAATATCCTCAGCAACTTCGCACAAATGCACATAAGATCTTGCAAACAAAAAAGACCTGGTATAATATTCTTTAAATAATTGATTAAAATTCTGTGTTTGCGTCTCCATTATTATATACGTATACCGAATAAAAGGCTAGAACTTCATCTGTAAGATTAGTTTTGGTAATTCAAAAAATATGATGAATGAGTTCAAGTACTTTTGGATTTAGATATTATAATTATCATGCACAAATACTGATCTATTTGTACGATGTAAAGATTCAACTATAGTTGCTAAGCAACTACTGCAAATTTGACTATTACCTATGTTTTCTTTGCAAAAGACAACAGTCTTCAAAACAATCATGCATTAGCTTACTACTAATGGATCTAAAATTTTTTGAACTAAGTTTTGGATACGTATTTATAGGTTAAAATGCAGTTGGTTTTTTTTTTAATACCATTAAAAACACAAAGGGCTCCAATGCATTGGAGCCCTTTGTGTTTATTGATAAATCAAAATTACAATTGAACAATCAGCGGTTTATTCGCAGTTACTTTCATTGTTTTTACTTTATTTTTATAACGCACTGTTACCTTTTTAGTCTCTATGGTATATAAAGTAGCTGAAGTCAGTACTCCATTTTCCCACTTCATATCCACAACCAGTCCGTTACGTGCCCGCAATCCTTTCATTTCACCCGTTGCCCAAGTCGGTGGCAATGCTGGTAAAACATGAATCTCCTGATTATGGCTCTGAATCAGCATTTCGGCTATACCAGCAGTACCTCCAAAATTACCGTCTATCTGAAACGGAGGATGTGTGTTGAACAGATTATTTAATGTTGTTTTAGCTAGGAGCTCCTGCACATTTTTTCCAGCCTCATCGCCATCCAACAAACGTGCATAAAAATTAATCATCCAAGCTCGACTCCATCCCGTATAGCTTCCCATACGGTTACCTTCATTCTCATTATAAAAACGACGACGGGCTATCGTTCTGCGTGCAGCTTCAAAAATTTCAGGGTCATTTGCATTAATTGATTTCCCGGGATATAAACCAAAAAGATGCGAAATATGTCGGTGACCCGGTTCAACCTCTTCATAATCCTCTATCCATTCCTGAATCGTGTTATAGCGTGGACTAATTTTAACCGGAGGTAGTTTTTTCATTGCATTTTTCAAGCGATCAGAAAAATCAGATTTTTGACCTAAAATTGTTTCTGCTTCCACACATGCTTGAAATAATTCATTGATGATCTGTACATCCATGGTGGCACCATACGTTAACATAAACTGCTTTCCATCAGCCATGCGATATTGATTTTCAGGAGAATTCGAAGGAGCTGTGACCAAATTTCCATTTTTATCTTCGACAAGATAGTCCAACATAAACTGCGCTGCTTCCTGCATTGACGGGTAAGCCTCTTTCTTCAAGTATTCTTTATCCTTTGAAAACAAATAATGATCCCATTGATGTAGTACCAGCCATGAAGCTGCGATAGGAAAAGTACCCCATCCAACACCATCCGTTATCGCGGTACGTCCGAATAAATCCGTGAGGTGGTTCATTGTCCATCCCGAAGCATTGTATGTTTTCCGGGCGGTGACACGACCGGGTTCACGTAAAGCCGAAATAAAGTTTGAAAAAGGTACTACCGTTTCAGAAAGATTACACACCTCTGCTGGCCAATAATTCATCTGGATATTGATATTGGTATGAAAATCAGAACTCCATGGCGCATTCATATCCTGATTCCAGATACCTTGTAAATTAGCAGGAAGTACACCTGGCGCACGGGATGATCCCATCAATAGATAGCGTCCGTATTGAAAATATAGACTAATCAGAGACAAATCCAGTTGACCGTCTTTCACCATTTTTAGACGCTCATTGGTGGGCAACAGAGAAGGGGTACCCATATTAAAAACCACACGGTCAAATAATTTACGATGATCCCTTACATGACGTTTCTCAGCCTCGTCAAAGGGTAAATTTTTAACCTTATCGATGATTTCCTGACAACGTAAAAATGGATCGATCGTACGATCATAATTTAATATCGAGAAATTATAGTCGGTCGTAGCGGTAAAATAGAACAACACCTCATCGGCATCTTTCACAAAAAATGAATTGGCTGTCGCCACTAGGCTACCTCCTTTGTTTACGCCTCGCATCAAACCTGCAAACTTCATATGTAGACCTGGTTCACTCGCATCTTTCTGTGGAAGATCTGCAATCTGTCCCTGTATGCGCAGTTCCTTTTCACTCTGTGGCATCGCAGTAGCATCCTGCTCCCTGCCGTACGATAAACGGAAAGTAAGTTTACCCGGTTTATCTGCCGTCAAGCGGATGACGATCACATTGTCAGGAGCCGAGACAAAAACTTCTCTTTTATACTGTACCCCATTCAATTGATAGTGGACAGTTGTAATACCACTTTGAATATCCAATTCACGTCTATAATCTGTAATCTGTTCAGGTTTATACCGTTCGTTCGCAAAATCAATCTGTAGTTCTCCAAAAGACTGGTAAGAGCGTATTCTTAACGGGTCGCTTTTTAGGTATTTTTCGGATAGCGCAGCAGCTTTTTCAATTTCACCAGCGATCAATAACGCTTGTATTTCTGGCAATTTTGTAGCAGCATCCGCATTTGCATCTTGTTTGGTACCTGCCCATAAACTTTCCTCATTAAGCTGTATCGTCTCTTTATTATAATCTCCAAATACCATAGCACCCAAACGGCCATTTCCGACAGGCAATGCTTCATTCCAGTTTTTAGCAGGTTCTTTATACCATAAAACATGATCCTGATGTTGCGCCCTTACATCCACAACAATCATAAAGAAAAGCAAGAAGGATAGCCATACATTCACTGATGTAAAATATGGGATTAACTTAGTTGAAAACATATAATTTATTTAACAGATTAAACAGCACAAACACCTCTAAAATATCCTGTCGATTCGGCCAAACCTGCCAAAGGATCCTCCATATCTTTTTCATGTTCCAAGCTACACTTACCACTATAGTTCACCTTACGCAATGCTTTTATAAATAAAGGAATATGAATGACTCCGCGACCAAGTTCACATGTAGTCCCTTCCGCAGTTGCTGAAGTGACATTTTTGAGGTGTATATCAAATATTCTTTTGTGATATTGTTGTAAATCTTTGATCGCGTCCTGTCCATCCCGCGTATCATGTCCCATATCAAAACACATCCCCAGGTTAGCATCTAAATCTTTGATCAGATTATAAATCACCGTAGCATTCGGGTACAATTTATCTTCAGGACCATGATTATGAATCGCAAATCGTATCCCTGTTTCTTTTGTCTTACTGGATAGATAGGCCAAATCTTCTTTATTCGGAATACCGATGATTAGATTAACACCTACACGTTTAGCATAATCGAAAGCATCGTCGATTGCTTTTACCGAATTGGTGTAAATCGGACCTACAGCATAACCCGTTACACCAGATTGCTTTAGCTTTTCATGAAAATTACTAATTTCGGTTGCTGTACTCTTAAAAGGAAGATGAAAATCTTTGATGCATAGGTAATTAATATCCATCCGTTTCATCATGCTTAAAGACTCGTCTAACTTAAAATTGACAAAGCTATAACCTGCAACCCCCAAATGGAAGCCATCTTCTTTTTCTTTTTTTACTAAAGTAGTTGCTTGTGCCTCCAATTGAAATGTACTGGCTAAGGCTAATCCAGATATTCCCAAAAATCCCTTTTGGAGAAATTCTCTTCTTGTATTCATAATAATCTTGGTATTATTTTGATCGGTTTATTTGAAATTGGTCAGACATGCTGTTGACTCTATTTCTAAAGATATTAATTTAACGCTAAATAACCGATAAATCACAATAATTTTACGCTCTAAAAAGGTATGATAGTGTAAACAACAATTGCCTAATATTTATTTATTTATTTAACTTAATTTCAGTATCTTACATAAATGTGATTAAAAACTGAGATTACGCTACGTCCTCGTTCATTGATAACGACATCTCTTCTTCTATCTTTCAGGCTTTAGGCAGATCGTCTGCACTTAGCGATTCCTGCTCTTCGTAGTGAGCAGCATCAACTATTTTTTCATTTTTATATTCAGTATGAAACAAAACATTATGGTCAGCTATCCGAAGAAGACCTCTACTCCGGTCCATGTTCATTATAGCATTACGCAACAAGGAAATTTTAAAACCATCACCTGCGCAGTACCCGGTATCGAGGAGATTCCAACCTGGCTGGAACTACGCAAATTTGAACTTGTTGCCATGAAATATAACGGCAATTTTGAACTTCTATTTGAACATAGGAAGTATGAAAAAAATATGGATACTGTACTCTTTATGGACAAAGTATTTGAAAGCATCATCGCTGTTTCAAATTAATTTGCAACAGCACTATTCCATTTCGTCTTATATCCTAAAATAAAGTTTTTAAAAGAGATCATCCAAAGATTGGATGATATCTTTTTTTACGATTATACTCAAAACAAACATGCCTACCATTTCAAAATGGCAGGCATGAAAGATATAAAGAGCAGTTCGAAATGATTGTCAAAAAGTGCTAGTATGTTCTAAATTCACTCACAATTTCTTGACTGGTCAATTTTTTATTATAAACCTTTAGCTCATCTAAAATAGCATTTTTTAAGCTGATCTCGGACAGCGGAAAAACTAAGGTCTGCACTTTCTTATACTTGATTTCTTTACCACTATTCTTATCCTTATAAGGCATCACCACATCAAAAGGTTTCATATCCTTGATCAATTTACCGTTCACATACAATTGTGTACCGATATGATCACCTGTGATGCTTACCTGACTCCATTCATTTATAGGTAAAGTATAATCAAAATAGTATTGATAACCGTCACGAGCATATCCAAGACCTTTACCATCACTGAAAACTTTTGCATTTTTCGATACAAACAGATCACCAACTAAATTTGTCTCAGGTTTGATCCAGAAAGACACCGTATACTGCTCACCAATTTCAGTAATAGGTAAAATCAATTTACTTGTTTCACCCGTAAACTTAAGACCATTATCTTTTATACCTTTTTCAAATTGAGTACCCGTGGTGCTAGCTTCTTTCCATTCGTTATCCATTTGATTGCGCGTTTGCGAATCAAAATTCAGGTGAACAATTACAGCATCAAGAGCCGCATAATGACCTCTCATATTTAGACCTGGAGCTTCAATGACTGATTTTTTCTTTTGATTGAAAGTAAATAAACTTGTATGTTGATCTGTTGCTCCCCACATTTTCTCAGCAAGTACCTGTATGGCCGGGAACACACGGTTATGCACATCTTTTTCCGATATCCCATTTCCTGCGATATCATTCCAAACGGCAAACATACCACCATCAACGATCGGATCACCTTTTTCAAAGGTGATATCACCAATCATTCTCGGCTCCCAATTATTATACAGGTTGTCGGTATTGAGGTAGTCGTAATAATAACCCGCAGCCGGTACGATATACAACCAACCATCAGGAGTACTGATCTGTTGGTAACCCAATTTTTTCATCGCGATAGGATCGGCATAACCATTGTACCACATGTTTAATCGTACATCCTTAACCCGAACAGGTGTTGTTCCTTGAGCATGTGTCAAAGCACCCCAGGCACGTACTTTCTTACCATTATCCTGCACCACTTTGATCACGTAATCGGTGAATTTTCTAAATTTCTCAGATTCACTTTTTGCATACTCATCCGTTCCGATATGTACCTCTTCTCCGATAAACACCGGATTAGGGCCTTTTGTATATTCATCAAAAATATTTTTGACTACCTCATAACTTTTTGGATTATCCAGATCAAGATGATCCATTCCAAACTTACGGCTCCCTACTTCAGAAATAGCATGGCTAATTGCCAATGAATGGGCAGGCACATCGATTTCCGGAATAATAGTCACCCCATAACGAAGCGCTTTTTTCTGTAAGGCAATAAATTCAGCTTTGGTATAGTGTCCATCTTTAGAGGCAAGATTTGGATAGCGTTCATTTTCTAACCGAAAACCTGCATAGGTTTTATCCCAATCGTAGTTAAAATATTTATCGAAGGCGTTATCCGTAAGGTGGATATGGAAATTTGACATCTTGTAATAAGACATCATCTCCACATAATCATTTAAGAAATCGATCGTAAAAAATTTACGTCCCACATCCAGCATAAATCCCCGCACTTGGTATGTAGGATAATCACGAGAGAAACCTTTCGGTATGCTCAGTTGTTTTTTATTTTGAGCAAGCAATTGAAGTAATGTTCTCGTTCCGAAAACCTTACCGTTATAATTTGGAGCCTGAATACTGAAGACATCATCAATTTTTAGCGAATACCCTTCATTTCCCAGAGCCTTGTCACCTTTAGATCCAATAAAAATATCACCCGCTTTTGGTTCTCCAGTTCGCACAGGCAGATCCAGTCCGATCAACTTTTTGATATCCTCTTTTAAAAGCTGTGCAGCTTTTGACGACTCTTCATTTTGTTGTTCCAGTACGATCGCTGATTCAGGACGCAATTGGAATACGCCATTCACACCATACCACTCGCGCAAGGAAGGAATTACGAAAGGTTGTTCCCCCACTCCTTTATCACCATATACACCTTTGATGACAATATCTTTCATCGGAATTTCACCAAAAGCCCGATCCGATTTACGGACGATCTTGTAGAGTACATTAACTTTTTTATCGATCAGAGGTTGCGATATATGACCATTTAAGTCAATCACCACTTTATTATCCGACCCGATCAGAGAGACTTCATATCCTTTTATCTGTGGGACAACCAGCTTGTTATTCTTCAGAGTCGGTTGAGAAAAGAGGGGACTTAATTTTGTAACAGCAAGGCTATCGAGCTGTTCCTGTGCAAAAAGACCTCCAGCAATAAGCTGGAATGCCAATATTGCATAGATTTTTTTCAATTTCATAATGATCTTATGTTCTTTAGATTTGATGTTGCTAAAGTGCAAAAAAAATATTTAAAAGAGGGAGATTCACCATTTAAGAGCTCACAAATAAATCTTTATCATTGTAAAATCATGTTATAGCGTCGTAATTTTCATATTCTATTTCTTTACAATTCAAATATAAACCAAGACCTTAAAAACCAAAATCTGTTCGAATTATCGAACATAGCGAAAAAGCTCTAAATTTTAAATCTCATTGCTATCAAAAACTGTCTTGGCCTGAGTTCGAAATAACTCTGTATAAGCTCATAATCTGAAGAGAACTGTTGCAAATAATTTCTATTATTCAAAATATTGGATGCCGTCAACTCTAAATCTGTACGCCATCGTGTTAGCCGGAACCGATAAGTTGCATCCATAAAATATTGGCTCTTTTGTGCCTTTACATTATTCCCATACAAAGAATTAGACAACGTTATTAAATGTCGATCATGGGGAACAAATACCAGGTTGAAAAAGTGATTGTTGTACAACAGTTCATTGCTCAGCCCATCGGCCAATCTATTATGGGTGCGCCCCATGGCAACTCGATAATCTCCTGAAATCAGTGATGATGATGAATTGATCAACTCAAAAGTGAATGATTGACTATTTACATGTTGCTTAACCAGCTGCTCATTGAGCAGATAATCTGATACACTCCAACTTAGGTTTCCGCTCATTTTAGCAACAGTTTTGATGCTTATAAATAACTTAGAAAGTCCTCCTCTTATCCCCTGAGACAGACTCTCTGCATCTCGATTATTAATACCGGTGGTGCTG
Source organism: Sphingobacterium anhuiense (assembly GCF_042686355.1). NCBI lineage: Bacteria > Pseudomonadati > Bacteroidota > Sphingobacteriia > Sphingobacteriales > Sphingobacteriaceae > Sphingobacterium > Sphingobacterium anhuiense. Next base: position 76,522 of record NZ_JBHUPE010000005.1, on the reverse strand, counting down.
CGTCCCAGACTATCCAATGCGGTACTAAACATATAGTCGCGCCAGCTCATCCTGACATTATAACCCAGATTGGCAAAATTGGCCTTTAACGTGTTTTTATACTCATAATTTATTCCAGTACTGAGATTTTCATCTTTAAGTAAGCGTGCATCATACTTTTGGATACTCCGATACTGACTGATGATGTAACCATTATAGAAGTTGCCAAGCCCACCAAAGTTTCTCCCTCCGCTCAGGTTTGTACCGAGACTGTTTTTACTGTTAAGCAGATAGGTCATCGAGGCAGATGGGTTCCAACTGCTCCGGAATTCATTTTTCAAGCGCTGTACCCCTTGCTGTTTGACATTATAGTAATATTGACTGAATGGCAGATTGAAACTGTATCTAAACTTACGCACTTCTTTTCCAATTTGGAGCGCCATACGCAACTGCATCTGCGCACTATTCATATCATTGAAATAACCGGTGTCCAATTTTCGAACGTCATCCTGATCTTTTATCTCGATATGACTGTTCAACTTACTGCTATTATAGTTCAGATGAACACTGGGCGAGAATGTCCATCTTTTGATCTTACGTGATAGACTCAAGCCGTTTTCAAAATTAAAGCTCTTAAAACGGACGATCTGCCCCATCCGATCATATGGTTTCCCGTCATTGATCAACGATTCAAATTGACCTGGATTGACTGAAAGACGTTGGGGTGTACTGTGCCACTCTATCGTGGAGGTGATATTGACCAACTGTTTACCTATAAAACGGCCAAGTGAAAAAGAATTAAGAAAGGCTTCGTCTGAAAATTTTTTGTCTTGATGTATAGGAATGTCTTCATTAAAAAGAATATTGCCAACACTGTTGTTCCATTGCTTACGATAATTGGTACTGTTGCGGAGATAAATGTTGGATTCATTTTTCTCGACCAATACCCCAATATTTAACTCATCGACACCATAACTATTGTCCACGACTTCTTGATTTTGAATCACTTCATCGTTTGTAAAATACTGGGTCATGGTCGCCCCCTGACGCTTTCGATTATCATGGAAGTAAGAAAAATTGCCTTTGACTTCGAGACCACTCTTCAACTTTTGAATCATATTGCTACTCACTAGAAAAATTTGATTGTCCAACCATTTTTTCTGATCGAAACCCGGAGTGGCCACATCTCGAATAGAAAGATAAGTCGGACCATCGGAAAAGCTAGATCGGGCTGAAAAATACCCGGTACCTGAATAGAATGGTTTTAACTGCTGTGACACATCGTCGCCAACATTGTTGGTCTGAAATGAATTAAGTATTTGAAAGGTCTTGGCAAATGTCATCGGCGTTATATTCGCATCCCAAAGCGCTGGGGTGGCACCCAAACTAATTTTCCCTGTACCTGTAGTGGTAAATTTCTTAAGCTGCAGATTAAGTGTGGCGCGATTGGAAAAAACCAACTTATCCAACATTTTAATCGGTTGATGATTTTCAAGAATCTGTACTTTCAAAACCGCATCTGCAGGAAGGTTTTGATTGATAAGTCCATAGCGTCCTCCCATCATATCCAAACCATTGACGCGATACTGCTGGATAGGTTCACCTTGATAAAAAATCTCACCTCCACGCATCTCTACGCCTGGAAGCTTCTTGATAATATCACCTATTACCCGATCTTGTTTTCCCGTAAAAGAGGCTACATTATAATTGATCGTATCTTTTCGATTGTAAACGGGTACATCAGATACCTTTACTTCTTGTATCTTCCTCACCTCGCTTTTTAAAATATAAGCATAGTTAGCGCTAGCATTGACAACATGTACGCTACGTTTGGCATAGCTAAGATGATTAAAATCTATCTGTACTGAATCTACATCGGTGACTTTGATCGTCAATTTAAAGACTCCGCCTGCATCGCTTTTTGAAAACCCCAACAACGCTGCAGAACCGATCTTCTTATAGGATACCGAAACATTAGTGATTGGCTTTTGATTTTCGTCGAGTAATTTCCCCGTAATAAAAGTTTGGGCAAATGAATGGAAACTAACAAATATAAAAATGACTGTAAAAAAGAGCTTATCTCTCATATGATCTTTTGGCTCATCAAATTAATACCGCTCGATGTGGTTATTATCTGTCTTTGTATCTAGTGTGACTCTTCGTTTAGCTTCTTCATTCAACCTTGTTCCAGTTGCTAAAGCATATGCGGTCATATTGTTTCTTAAATTCTTTCGGTCTTTATAAAAAGCATCTTTTGTTGTCTTTTGAAGATCAAGATCTGGACGTAGTTGATCTAAAGTGAATGAGATGCTATTTACTTTGCTTATGGAAGCTATATCGAATGTAAAATACTTATCCTGATCTGATACGGATAAAACTAAACCCGGAAGTCCACAAAACTTATAAGGACCATCTGAAATAGGAATATCCATGGTGAACCAGGCTGTCCATTTTCTCCCACCCCAATTGGTTGCAGCTTTTTGACAGACAAACTGATGTAAATGGATTGTATCTGGATGAATTTCCCATTGCATACCCTCCTTCTTTTCTTCGTAATAGGACAACTCATTATTACCGTCAAATCCTATCCCATTCACAGGCTCATAGGTATAAATCATATCATCCTTTTTTATAATTAAAAAATTAGTAAGTGGTATAGAACCATAACTATAGAAAATACCAACTTTAAATGAACTTAAGGATAATGCTGAATCAGCTCTAAATTTTGATAGGGTCTGAAAATGACTTTCTTGATCACCAATCATCAGTTGTGTAAAAACACTTTTCCTCGAAGCAATTGATGTACTATCATTCTGATAGGTAAACTTATAAAGGATCTTCGTATCAAATTTCACAGGTTTGATCTGAGCCTGAACAATGAATTGAAACAATAAAAAAAATAGTGGGCAAAATATTATTTTCATAATGCATGATATTACAGAATGGTCAAACTAATTCTTGACTATTCTTATTTGATTCAGAAAGTTCCAGTGGTGGTTATTAAAATTTAAGTTTATACTTAAAGATAAATAAATGACCTCAAATATTAAACTAATAAGTTAAATCAATCGATTGCGCAGTCTTCATCGCAAATAAATAATGTTCAGTGATATTACAAAGAAGGAATTGCTTTTAGCCTAAATAAAGCTAAAACTATTATGATAATGGCGAAGTGATAAAGAAAGTGGATTTTCGATCTTTGGAACTTACCTAATTCCGGATAAAAAAGATGGTTTTTGGTTATTCGAAAATACTAAAAGAGATGGATAATCCTGTCTGACTATTCATCTCTCTTGCATTTTATAAAAAGAACATATGGCGATGAAAAAGTAAACCAGTGATTTAATTCTCCATAGAGTTACCTAAATAAAACCAACTGGCTTCCTGAACGTGCTTTACTTTGGTCAATTCAAAAATCAGTTCTTCAATTTTATCGTCACTTTTACCAACTGTTGAAAGTTTTACATTTAATATGACCGTGTTTGCATTCTCTACAGACACATTGCGTAAGACAGATCGTAGCAAATATGTATGTCTATTCTCAATCTGACCAACAATATGACTCCGGATATCGGTTTCATCTTCAACTTTACAGGCGACTTTGATTAAATAAAAGGCTTCCTGTACTTTTCTGCTTTTATACGATTTTAATGCACCTAACCAATCACTAAACGGCCCCATAGCAATATGAGTAAACAGGATCGCACCGGTCACAATAGTAGCCTCAATATATAAGGCCATACCACATAAGGTACCGACCGCGGCCGAACACCAAATCGTTGCGGCGGTATTGAGTCCACGTATCGTCAAGCCATCTTTCATGATAACACCTGCACCGAGAAATCCTATACCGGTCACAATCTGTGCTGCAATACGTCCTGGATCGCCACCATCTGCACCATATAGGTATACAGATAACAACATGTATGCTGCGGCTCCAATGGATACCAGCGCATTTGTACGTAGTCCGGCGCTCTTGTCCCGCCACTGACGTTCTGCTCCTATTGAAAGTCCTAAGGCAAATGCGATCGCAATTCGAGTAATAAAATCGACAGGATCTAAATAACCAGTTTGTATGAGTAAAAATTGAATGTTCATGCTTGTAAAATATCTTTTTAAAGTTAGTCTTTACTTCTTTAAGTAGATATGAAATCTTCACTTAAAAAGATCTGTATCCAATTATTAAGATTTTATTTTAATTTCTACTTACTATTGAGTGCGCTCGACATACTTCTGAAAGAATAAATGACCAATCCCATCGTCGCTACTTTGTATAAATCCGTTTATATTTTTTAAAGTAGCACTATTGCAATCAATTCGTATATACACAAAACTGTTTTTAAATCATTTTTATTAGATTTAAGGCATGAAGCTTATAATATTTGATTTAGACGGAACATTGTTAGATACGTTACAAGATCTTGGTGATAGTTGCAATGCGATCCTTGAGCAATATGGCTATCCAACTCATCCTCTTGAATCTTACAAAAAATTTGTGGGAAATGGTGTCCGAATGCTTATCGAAAGAGCACTGCCTCAAGATGCGAGGACAGACGATACTATAACCCACCTACTTTCAGCATTTAAGAAATATTACGAAGAAAAAGCCGAGAGCCATACTAAACCATATGCCGGTATTATTCAATTATTACGAGATCTGCAATCGTCAGGTTATTTGATTTCAATTGCATCGAATAAATACCATGAAGCTGTCCTGCCATTGGTAACTAAATATTTTCCAGAGATTTCATTTGATCTGATATTGGGTCATCGTAATGGACATCCGGCTAAACCTAATCCTGATATTGTATTCGATACGCTCAATATACTGAACGTAAAACCTGATGATTGCTTTTATGTCGGTGATTCGTCGGTCGATATGGATACTGCCAACAATGCTGGTGTGCAAGCAATCGGGGTCTCATGGGGCTTTCGCGAAGTCGAAGAATTAAAGCGACATGGAGCAACATTCATTATTGATAAACCGAAGCAACTGCTGGATATTTTGACATCATCGTCAATATCGCTACAATAATTAAAACCATAAAAGCCACATCGCTACGTTGTATCACGAAGAGTTAGACTCTTTCTATTCACAGTCAACGCGATGTGGCTTTTTCATAAGTGTATAAATAATTAGTCCTTTAAAACTATCTCTATTCATACACTATAATTCAATTTTTTCCATATTTCTATAAGAGGCATCTCATTAAAAGATGAGATCTTTTCTTCTACTTTCGGGCATCACTTTCAAGAATTCCATTTTCCCATTTTTATAAGTACCTTCAATAATCGTGTTTTTAAAAGCATGTACTTTAAAATTTACATCCCAGTCTTTTGGCCAAGCCGGCAACATATAAATCTTATCTCCGTCACATTGCACCAACATTTCCTGTAAGGTATTCATCATATTGCCAACACCGTCATAATCTGGCTTCCAATCGTGCGGGCTATCCATGTATCCTTTAAATCGAAAACCTTTTAGATATGCACTGCTGCGGGCTTTAATATCTTTGGCAGCTTCTGTGGCAAGACCCAAACGAGCAGCAAAAATTCCTGTTTGATACCAGCATACCCGACCTGGATTGGGCATATTGAAATAGGCTCGCTCAACTTCTTTAATATTGGGTTTATGGATTCCATAAATCCGAAATGGAAATAAACAATATAAATCCGGTGCTTCATAATTTGTTCTTTGAGGATTATAAAAAGCGGCATTGTCCACCACAACATTCCCAAGACTATCCTTTTTCTTCGGCAGATCGGGAATAGTGGACAGCATAGTAGTCCAATTCTGTTTATCTTCAGGAGTTAATGTACTTTGAGGTAGTTTTAACAGTTCTTCTAATACATAATGAAGTCCTGCAATAGAAGGCATATCATTGACAACATCCGTCCAATATGTTTCTAATCCGTGGCTTGGAAAAATATGTAACTTGCCCTGCTCATCTTTCTTAAAACGTGTATTGTAAAACTGAAGTGCTTTTCGTGCCCAAGGCAACGCTTTTGTTTTTAAAAATGCTTCGTCACCGGTATAATGATAGTAATCGAGCATCATCACTGACATCTCTAAACATTGTTGCCATATATCTTTTGTATATTCTTCAGAATATACATCGGATTCCAATCCAAAATCGCCCATTCCCGGTAAGCCGAATGTACTGATACATTCCTGCATATAGATACCCGATGCACCATAATATTTGTTTGATCTAGCCTCAAAAGTCTTCGATTGCTTGATATAAAAATCAAAAAACGGCTTCATCATATCAAAATTACCCTGTGCAAACTGTGGCAGGTATAAAAAGCGCACATTCTGCCACCAGTAATTCACACCATAAAATCGATAATCTGCAGAGTAATTCTTTTGACGTACATCTGGTCCATAATAGGCATACTTTGGATCTACATTAAAAATTCCTCCCTGGAACCGAGCAGGAAATTCATTCCGCATCTGACAGGCCAACTGATATTTAGACAGAATATAAGTCTGGGTGTACGTTGATAAACTATCAGAGCCATTATTAATATCAATCCATCCTCTATTCCAAAAATCTGTCCACCACCTAGCGGTTTGTTCATAGGCTTTTTTAGGACTAGGAGACTGAGCAATCCATCCAGCAATTTCCTTTTTCCAAGTTACCGGATCAGGCGTTTGCCGGGTATAGCCTGCTATCCGAATATCAATGTTTTTTAATGGTCTCTTGGTGTGTAAAACGGTATCGGAAAGACTTACTAAACCTGAAGCTTTGATATAACCTCCAAAAGTATTATCCTTCAAGGGATCAATAATCTGATTCGCATAGTCTTCCATTCCTTGTTTCTTAATGTGCACAGGCACACTGCTATAGGCATTTCGATGATACCAAGCAATAACATCCGTTTTTTTAAGAAAAACATCTGCAGATTCCCAGGCTTCTGCCCCGTCCGGAACTCCGGTTCTATAGAGCCAGGTAGAAGCAAGTTCTTCCGTATTGAGTTCATGTTTATTTTTTCTCCAGTTTTCCAAAGTCACCTTTACCTGAACTGGTTTTTCACTATATCCAGAAATATACATCACAGGTGAGTTTGCATCAATAAAGATCTTTAAATTTAACTTCTCTCCTTTTTTCCCCGCTAGAATTTTTAATGTTCCCTCTTTCAGATTCAATTCCTGACGGAAGGGCTTCCCTTTAAAAAAAGGACTCTCTGAAAAGGAAATCCTGATCCTTCCTAACTTTAACAGCCGTTGTAATTCAGAATGTGAGTCATTACGTGACAGATATAGTAAAAGATCGCCATTCTCTTCTACCCAGACGTTACTGCCTAGACTGCCATTACCAATTGGAACATTACCGGTTTCGTTGATAGATGGCGTATTAAAAACGATTTTATAGTTATTCTTCTCTTGCTGCGGAAATGCTTCGAATATCAGCATTTGCACTATAAACAAGATGGTTAGTCGGAGTTTACTCATTTTTTAAAAATATTTTGAATACAAACTGCAGATAGCACAACTTTCATAAATTATAGGAGATCGATCAAATCAATGTGTCAATACGAATTGATAAATTAATAGATTGCCTAATCAACTTTTAAAATAAATAGATGCTAATAGCTGCAATTGGTTATTATTAAATTGTTTTTCTTCCTATAAAGCTATAGAGTAAAGTCATAAAGTATGCATTCAATATTAACATGAAATGCATGCTTTATTAACTTCTTTTAGAAAAGGGCTAAATGACTTAGTAAATGATGTTTAATAATTTATCAAAGAGCCAGGTAGGATTACTTTTTTAATTTAAACTATCTTTGTAAGACAATCTCTTAACACTATCAAGATGGATTTTGAAATCTTATTGAAACAAATTGATTTTATAAAAGAAATCGATAAGGTCAAATACATACAACGGAAAACTAAATTGTTCAATAGTAACCGTAATGAAAATGATGCGGAACATAGCTGGCATCTGGCGATGATGGCATTGATTTTGGCTGAACATGCAAACGAACCAATTGATGTATTGAAAGTGGTAAAAATGGTTCTGATCCATGATATTGTTGAAATTGACGCTGGAGATACCTTCATCTACGATATGCAAAAAAATCATGTTAATACAGACCAAGAAAGACTGGCTGCTAATCGGATTTTTGGACTGTTACCTCAAGAACAGTCGAAAGAATTTATTGCAGTATGGGAAGAATTTGAGGCAGGTCTAACTCCTGAAGCTAAGTTTGCGAGAACAATGGATCGATTGGAACCTCTCTTGCAAAACACTTCAAATAATGGGGGAACCTGGAAAGAGTTTGATGTTGATTACAGTAAGGTATTCGAAAAAAAGAAAATCATTAATGAGGGATCTACTATGATATGGAAGTATGCTGAAGAACTCATCAACGAAAGCGTGGAAAAGGGTATTTTAAGAAAAGATTAAACTGCAAATGGTTCATTTATTCTACTTGGTCGGTAGAACGTTTTAAGGTAAGAACTGTGATTTCGGGCCACACGCCCACCCTGCCTTTTAGACCATGATAACCGAAGCCTCTATTGACATATAAAAATTTTCCGTCTCGTTGGTACAGTCCTGCCCATTGTTTATAAAAGTACTGGATAGGACTCCATTTAAAACCAAAAAGCTCAATTCCAAACTGCATACCATGCGTATGACCGGCCAAGGTGAGGTGAACATGTTTAGCGTGATCTACAGTAACTGCATCCCAGTGTGATGGATCATGCGACATCAGGATTTTAAAGGAATCGGCAGGTATGGCAGCTGTTGCTTGGTTGAGATTGCCAAACTGATGGAAACCGCCTTTGCCCCAATTCTCCACCCCCACTAATGCAATACGTTGTCCATGCTTATGCAGTAAGACAGCTTCATTAAGTAATAATTTGAAACCCATCTCACTGTGTATTTCTTTAACACGCATCAGATTTGCCTCTTTAAGTGATGTACTGGACCATTTGGTATAATCACCATAGTCATGATTACCTAAAACAGAATACTTCCCATAAGGGGCTTTTAAGGTGGTAAAAAGATCAATCCATGGATCCATCTCGGAAGCCATGTTGTTGACGAGATCTCCTGTAAATAAGAGCAGATCACTGTTTTGGGCATTCGCAAGATCAATACCTTTCTGTACACCTTTTATGTTACTTAAACTACCAGAATGGATGTCGGACAATTGTGTAATGGTAAAACCATCGAAAGCTTCGGGTAAATCTGAAAAATGCAAGATCTCTTTTCTAACCCTATAAAAATGGCGACCTCTAGTCAGCCCGAAAATAATCGCCAAAAAGACTATGCCAGCAAGTACTGCGACAAGTTCACTAACGTAAAAATTCCTGGGCGGAAAATTGCGGAATAGTCGACCAATGTCTTCCAATAATAGAATCGGAACAGAAAATAATTTTGGAATAAAGATAAGCAACATCGCTGTGATCAAACTCGATGCATAACGCTGAATATCGCTAATACGTTTCCGCAGAAATATAGTGACTATAATAGCACCCAGTACGACAATATCAATAAGCCAATAAATGACATGGATCAGCGGATTTGAAAAAAGTGTAATTATTGCCTGATAAAAATAAATATCTCCTATGAGGAATAGTAATAAAATTAAAATAAGTCTCTGTGCCATATTGAATAATATTGTATATAGTAAGGCGAATGCCGTGCCAAAACATAAAATGAGTTCCAGAACATTTATTCCTATTCGACAGGAATGCGTAAAATTACTAATGTACCGCCACCTTCTGGAATTTCTGTAATAGAGACGCTTGCTTTTTTACCCAATAATTGTATTCGCTCGTGACTGATCGTACCTGATAATGACCGGTGTGCAGGATCAAAATTACTTGTTTCAGTTTTACCACTATCTGCAATCTTTACTTGTAAGATATCTTGTTCTATCTCAAAATGAATACTAATATCTCCTAGACCGTCTTCCAGATCGATACCGTGAAGTATCGCATTTTCTACATAAGGCTGTATAAGCATTGGCGGAACCATAATTGCTCCCAGATCATGTTCGATTGATTGTAATATAGTATACCTAAATGCATCTTCATAACGCATTTGCTGCAGACTTAAGTAGTTTTCTAACGTTTCAATCTCCTCATCTAGAGGTACAAGATTTTCGCGGCTGAGCTCTAAACTGCTACGCAATAATCGACTAAAACGGTTGAGGTATTTGATGGCAATTTCTTTTTTATCCAACCGCACAAAACTCTGTACAGCTGCTAATGTATTAAAGATAAAATGGGGTTCCATCTGTGTGCGTAACAATTGTTGCTGCAATAGTATTTTTTCTTTTTCTTGAAGAAAACGACGTTGACGAAAACTATAAAACAAAAACAATATGGTGACACCAAGGAGGATGATACCTAAAACAGATACGGCAAGCCATAAACGATTTTGTTGCAATTGCAGTTTATTAATTTTTATACCTTCATTTAATTTATGAATAGAGCGATCTTTAGTCTGCAACTGATGAAGAGCATTCATTTCTGCAACAGCTTGTGTATTTTCTGTCTGATAGATTCCTTTTTGTAATTCTGCTGTTTGAGTCAATACCGCTATGGCTTCATTTTTCTTTCCCTGTAAATTGTACAATGATGCCAAGCTTTGCTGATAAACGAGATCACTGTCTGCGAAAATTAGTCCTGTATGTTTTTCCTTAAGAAGTTTTGCTTTTTCAAGAAATTGTGAGGCTAATGTTGCGTGTTTTTGAGCCGTATAAATAGCTGCAATATTGCAGTAATCGATAAAAAGATTATTAATTTCGCTCGAAGTTGCCTCTTCATTGTACAGATATCCATCTGATTTAATTTTTAGCAGCTGATAATGAAGTAACGAATCAAGTTGCTTATGTTTTTCAAAATATTGAATTTTAGAATCGTATAGAAAACTAATATTATATTTATCAGGGTTCTGCGCATGTAACACTTCCAGTTTTTGAAGATAAAAAGCCATACTATCTGCTGGTTTCTGGCGCTTATTCAGAGTCTGTATCATTTGTACCAGCACACGTTGTCGATTAATATGTCCTTGTGGCAATGAATCTGCCATAGGCAAAGCAGCACGGTTCATTGTTTCAGCTAAGTCATATTGAAAGCTTAGGAGGTTACTTTGTGCTGCAGATAGTAACATAGATGTTTTTGCTATAAATGACAGATCTACCGTTGAGTCTGCTAAAACAATTGCGGCTGCTTTGTTATAATAATAACTGGCTTCTTTCATCCGGGCACTCATGCTCAAAACATTCCCCATCCCATTGTATATAAGTGCCTTATTCTTAAAACCACCATCTATAGGATCTATCAGTTCAAGTGCATCTTCAATAAGGACACGAGCAGAATCATTGCCCTTCATACTGTAAAGCCTTGCCAATTGATATTTAACGGTTGATGATTGTATGGTATCATTTTTCACAATGAGGTTTCGATCGAGTTTTCGCCAAACAGTAATCAATGAATCTCTATTGATTGGATTAGCTCCTACTTTTTCCAAATCATTTATCTGATCCGAAATGGCATCATCAGATTTTGCCAGCAAACCTTTCTTATCATTCTCTGTACAAGAAAAAAGATATACGATCATCCATGCCGAAAAAATAACGGATAGTAATTGCCTCATTTTTTAGAAAAAAGTTGGGTTAATATTGCATTCTTCCGTCGCGTAGAAATTGGAATTTCTTCTTTATTTTTCAGAACAATATATTCGGATCGATTAATGCCTGAAATATATTGCTGATTAACCAAATAAGACTGATGCGTGCGCAAGAAATGTGGAGCTGGTAAAAGTTCCTCGTAATATTTTAGAGGTCTTGAAATAAGTTCCTTATCACCATTACTTAAAAAGAAAAAAGTATATGGACCATCACCTTTACAATAGACAATATCACTGACAGAAACAATGCGTGTGTTATTAATGGAATTCAAAACAATACTTTCTGGTAATTCACCTATCTGAATTGAGTTCTGTGCTAAAGACAATTGTTGCATCCATTGCGGATTATTTTCCCTTCGACGACGGTACCGCTCTAATGCCTCATGGAGCTCTACCTCATCAATAGGCTTGAGCAGATAATCTAGTGCTCCATACTTGATTGCCTTTATAGCAAAATGATTAAATGCAGTAATGAAAATGATATTTTGTGGAATGGGATTTAATTTTTTCAGCAAATCGAATGCTGTTCCATCTTTGAGCTGAATATCCATCAATATCACATCTGGTTGCTTTTCTTCAAGCAACTTAATGGCTTTATGTACGCTGTCTGCCCAACCGACAAGTTCGGTATTGGTTTCTTGCTGTATCAGGTAAGCGATCTCTTTACGAACTGCAGGCTCGTCTTCTATTATGGCAACGGTTATCATCTTTTCACTTTTAGCTATTGTAAAGATAGTATATTGTAAGTGCTCTAAAATAAATTCATTTTTAAATTTAACGATATAGCAATGAGAAATAGAATATTTGGAAATAGTTTAAAGCTCTGCATCGAGATGGAGACTATCATCATTTAAAATTTTCCATGCTCGTTATATGATTAGCAAATAGCGTATTGAACAACAAAAGCGTCATATCTTTATTTAGAATGACGCTTTTAAAATTTACTTAACCAGATGCTTATAATTCCTGATAAACAACAGGACAAAATTATTTCAATATTTTAAAGGATTTAGCTTGTTTCTTTACTTTAAAAAAAGCAAATGCACTTAATATAGACATCGTAATAAAAAGCATATCTATAAATAAGATATCATATGATTTAGCTTGAAATGTATTCCAGATCCAAAGGTTTGTAGCAATCCCGTTTACGATCGGCACTGCCAAACACAAAATAGTTGATAAAACTAACGTATGCTTGTTTACTTTCGTTAGATCACGCAATATTAATAAATAAATGATCATCACCAACCAACTATAAAAATAAAGGCTATAGATAAAACTTTGATTAACGGTAGCGGAAAGTTTGATGACGATAAAGCTAAATGCAGTGACAGGAAGCATCCCTAGCGACATAGATATAAACAGATTGGCTGCCCAAAAATTAAACTTCCTTTTGTATGCAGGAATATTAGGTTTTTCTCGTGCAACCAGCCAAATCATAATGCCTGATATAATGACAACACAGCCCAGTAAACCCAAAACGAAATAAACAATACGCAACGTCCTACCTCCAAAATCGCCAAAATGCAGGTGATAAACTAAACTTTTTACCCAATCAACGTATGTCGCATCTGTTTTAGGCGATTTTATTGATGAAGTTTTTCCTTCAGCTACTTTCATAAGAACGTAACCAGAACCTGCAAAATTGGCACTTGGTTTAGGTTTAGTTTCTAAAGCAATTTCCATACTTTTATCTCCAAAATTTCGGATATAAAGTCTCGAAATGTCCGATTCCGGCCATTCATTCATCCATTGGTTTACGAATGCATTGACATCTAATTTTTTGGCTAAGGGTTGATAACTGTAAGTTGGCGCCATCGTTCTGTTATACTGAAGTTCCTGATATAATTTATCCTGATCACCATTGTAAATAAATTTACTAAATGGTGAAATCAATACGTAATTGACGATAAGAACAACTCCTGTAATGGCAAATATCAATTGAAATGGAAATCCGATAACACCCAAAACAGTATGCATGTCGGTCCAGACTGTTTTCCATTTACTCCAAGGTCTAAATAAAAAGAAGTTATTTTTAATCTTATCCCAATGAAGAAATAAACCTGTAATCAAGGCAAACAGAAACAAAAATGAAACAATTCCTGCCAGGAGGTAACCAAATGGAGTTCCCAATCGAATCGGAATCTGATTAAGCGGAGCTAAGAAATGTAAGCGATATAAAAACTCACCCATATCATAACCTTCATCATAAGAACTCTGTGTTTTGTCTACAAATGAGTGTAAAAAATAGGCCGAATCTTCATTTTTTGCTCCCCGTCTCTTACGACCTTTTGATTTTTCGGTTTTGGGTACAGGTTTACTGATCGTTGTATCTTGTGACACACTCATATTAACATAAGTCCCGTGTCCTTGCCTCAATAAATAGAAGTCGAAATTTCTACCTTGGAGATTATATTTTGTTCCCATCGAATCCAATATATAATTGAAGTCAGCAGGAGATTCTACATTGCTAAGTGATTTACCTTTCTGCCATGCGGCGATATCATCTTTAAAAAAAGAGAAAGAGCCTGCAAAAAAGATCACATAAAGCAGTGCTGCGATAACAATACCACTGATCGTGTGGGTATGAAAGTAAATATTATATTTTCTTTGATCCATGGTATAAACTTAATGATTGATAATATAAGGTAGCGAAAACAATAAAGTAAGGCCAATATAAGTTAGTGCCAACCGCCACAATTTAGGTTCTAAAAATGCCCAGAATAATAAAAATGCCCAAAGTAAATATCCGGTAAAGAAGGCTGTAGCAATTACATTTTCTGGTGGAAATAATACTGTTAATAATACATGAAAACTGATCATGACCGTATAACCACCTAGGATTCCCAACAAAATACGACAAAGCCTTATCCAGGGAGATTTTGTTAAATATTTTTTATTAGCAGGCATATATTAATGGATAAATACTTCAATCAGAAATGAACATAAATAAACTCCTAATACTACACGATAACCAAAGTAGGAAAAAGGAAAGAAAAAGACTACTAGACAGCCCATACACATCAGGATAACAAAAAAAGCAAATATTCCACTGGCTATACCTACAGCATAAATCAAGCAGGCAGTAGCTATTAGGAACAGAACTATTGCTATTGTACGTGATTGTTTTTTTCGATCGGCAAGATAGGACCAAAGTTTGGATTTATTCTTCCATGCAATACGTTTGGAAGTATTCATCCATAACATAAATGCAATAAACAATATTAAACATACTGTACTTATCATAATGAGAAAAGCAAATTAAAAGATAGAACTTGGGAATCTCTTTGAGATTCCCTTATGCTCTATCTGTTATTGATATGAAACAATTTTTTATACTAAATATTTATTGAATACGTGTGACAGCAGTTATTGATCCCCCCTCAACTTTCAAACCCTGTGTTGCTACTGCAGTAGACGCATTAACTTTATATACATAACTCACCGCATCTGTTAATGCAACTCCAATAAAAGCATTTCCATCTTTTGCTGTATAATTATTATATGAAATCTCCTTAATTTTACTTAGTTCAGGCATTCCGGTTACATCTTGGTATGTTTTATTATAAACATCCAGTATACCAATACGTTTTCCATCTGTATACCCACCTTTTTCTGCTTTTGTGGTCATCTGAACAACAAATTTCCCCTTACCTACATAGATCCAATTTGTAATGTTTTTTCCCCCGCTGATAGCTTCGATATCGATATAATATCCTTTATCAAATTCAGTAGTTCCAGATTTTATACGTAAAATAGCAGAAGGTTTTTTAGAGGTAATAGCTCCACCTTTTGTGGCTACTGCCGAAGAAAAAGCATAGACATCCCCTTGCTCATCAACGGCTAATCCATCTCTAAAATAACGACCGATATAACTCATGCGATCATCTTTTATTACCTTTTCCAATTTCATTTCGGGGTATGAATAGACCGCAACATAAGCACTATCAGGATAAGCAGTATCAAATGCGGCTTTACAGCAAGCCTGGATGGACATATAAGGGGCATATACTTTATTTCCGACTTGTTTTATCCAAGTGAAGAATGCTGACTCTCCGTTTCCGGCAACTTTTTGTACATTTATTGTTCCTTCTCCTGCTAACAAGAGATTATCGGTATTCAATCGATAATAATTTACCAACGGATTAGTCATAGCACGCGTAATTTTCATCATCACGATATCCTCATTCACGGGTGCAAAAGCCTGTACAGTTTCTGTCACAAAATCAGAAAGCTTGTTTAATCTACCATCTAATAAATTATAAACGGCTACTGCTCCAGGGTTACCTTGGCCGTAAAGCATGGAAAAAAACTTATTGTTGTGTGTAACGTAATAACGATAGGTACCATCTTGTTCCACACCCTGCCCTGCAGTGGTTACTCTTCCCGATTCCAAATCTGGTGCAGTCAATAAATAATCTGCCACACCTGTCGATGCTACAGGAGAAACTGCCAGCACATAATTGCCCTTGACTGTATCAAGATCTATTTTATCCTTATCGCTACATGACACTGTCGTGCTTGCTAAAAAAGCGATGGCAATCACGGTTTTAAGTGTATTATTCATGCTATATGTATTAATATTTAAAATTTACTATTTGTTTATTTATGATCACGCTGAAAATAATAGCGTAAGTTAATGGCGAAAGAGCGTCCAGGTTTTTGCAAACTAAAATTGTCGTAAAGATTTGCGTTCGCCAAATTGCGTCCCTCAACACCAATATTATATTTACCAGAACCTAAGCTATATACAAGATTAACATCGTGGCTTAACTGTTTAGGAATCTGTTTTTTATTGGCAGATGAATTTCCACGACTAGGCCAATACAGCCAAAAATCGTGTACGTACAATAGATTGTAACCGACCGTTAGCTTGTTATTTTTCCCACCAAAATCATGGAATGAAACATCTACATTGGTATTTCCAAATAGATAAGGAATATTTGGCATCTGGTCATTATAAACAGGGCTCACTCCTGTATACCCAGGTTCATACTTTTGCTTATTTTGTAAGTACTGGTAAGTCAATGAACCTCCAAAATTCAAAAAGTTTTTATAAGAATAATGTACATCTAAATCTCCTCCACGTGTGCTCACACCATCGCGGTTATCAGCCACCAATTTCGATTGATTATTATTCAATCTATTATAAATAAAATCAAAAGAATAGCGATATATCAGATTTCCAGCTACAGAAAAACGATGATCATCGCCCTGCTTCCACCCATATATAGCACCCAAATTAATATTGTGACTGCGTTCGGGTTTGAGGTTACCATTGGCTTCTTGATTTTCCAGATCACCAAAGATCTCGTAGGAAGTCGGCATTCGATTTGTCATTTCATAAGAAGCTTTTATCTGTAGATCCCGCTGAATAAAATATGTAGATGCGAGTCCATACCCGAAGCGGGTAACTGAAGAGGACTCAGCTTCCTCAAGTTTATTATTCTGTGTGATCATTTTTCCAAAAACTGTTGTACTCCAATGATCTTTGACATCATAACTATACCCTAAACCCATCACGTTTTTGATAGAACGTTGGCCTTGTTCAAGATTACTATTTTGAGGATTGAGTTCATCCTCTCCTTTACGGTTAAAAGTAGTCGCGACATTACTTAAAGAAAGAGACTGACGATCAGAAAGTCTATAGTTAGCTGCTAAAGATGCAATACCTTCATTGTTTTTATAAACATACAGCTGTCGACTACGCTCCCCATTGGTACCCATTTCTTTATAATTACCGTACCAATCGTACCGTCTATTCAGCGTATCAATATTCTGCTCCTTACCAAAGTTGTAGTTAGCGTTTAAAGTAACATCCAGACCCTTTATCAAATTATTTTTCTGATATTTTAAAGTCGGCATAACTGTATTTCCGCGACGGTGCCAACCTCCAAATACCGAAACCATACGGGCTCCGGTTTGGATTTCTTTGTAGTTCTGCCCCAAAGTAATACCTAGCAATAATTTGTCTGCATAACTTTTATTGGACACGCCAACCTGAGCTACTAAAGCCTCATTATGGTACTTATCATGAAACCGCTTTACTTTAACATTTTCTTTCGATTCCCAAGTATTGATATTAGAGACTAATGTTGTTACGGTATAATCGTTGTCTGAGTAGTTTTGATAGGCATTTAACAATACCGTAAGCCCGTTTTTATTGGTAACACCAGCATTGACAGCTGTTCGGTGGGTATTAAAAGAACCATAGGAATATGAAGCATCTACAAAGGTGCGTGCTTTAGTAGAAGTAACAATGTTAACAGCTCCCCCTAAGGCATCAGAACCTAACCAAATGGGAACAACACCTTTGTATACTTCTACTCTTTCTGCTAAATTGATCGGTATATTATTAATTTGAAAAGAAGTACCGAAATTGTCCATTGGAATTCCATCCAAAAAGAAACGGATATGATTACCCGAGAACCCGTTAAGTGTCAGACTCGTATTCGAACCCACACCACCTGATTCACGTACACGTACACCAGATACTTTATCCAGTGCATCTGCAATATTTAATGTTGAATTATATAATTTTGTTGCATCTATCGCTGTAACATTGAAGGCTTGACGATTTATCTCTTTAATTTTTGTAAGCCCCATCACTTCTACTTCATCGATCCCTTGACTATCATCTTGCATTTCGATAAGAATAGGACTATTGAAGTAATTGGACAAAACCACTTGCTGTCTATTGACCGTGATTTTACCAACGGCAGTTATTTGGATATCAACAGTAGATTTGTTATTTGTAAATGAAAAATTTCCATTTTTATCAGCACGAATAATTTGTTGATCTATTTTTACTGTTGCGAAAGGAACCACCTCAGTCGCAGATCTTACCTGGCCTTTATAACTATTGGTTTTATTTTGCGCTACGCCATTCAAAACGCATAACGACATACCAATAGTCAATATTATTTTGCTATTTTGCATTGTCTTTTAATTGTAACACTTTTAGGGATATACTACATGCTTAACGTAGTAGTAAAGGCAGCCTAATTACCGTTAGACTACCTTTGGCGTCATTCTAGAATTACCGTTCTAGATGACGCTTTTTCTTTTATTTTACTTGAAAACTTGCGGTAAGTCCCTGCCAATTCTTATTGTAGGTTTTATCGTTCCAAGTTCCTGATTGATCGGCCATATGACTGTTTTCGATTACGTAAGTACCAGCCCAGATAGCCTCTGCCTTAATTTTACCTTGACTATCAGTCTTATAGTTTTTGCTCCAACCGTTTGGAGACATCACTAAAACTTCTTTATCAGCGACTGGACTATTTCCGCGTAATAACTGAATTTCTACCAGACCATTTGTTTTAAAGATTTTGTTTTGGAAGATAAAGTGAGCAGCTAACGGTATTGCTGCATATGCAGCGTCTTTACCTACTTGAATCTGGCTTTGCGCTAAAAATTCGTATCGTGTGGTGCCTCCAAGTTCTTTCGCAGGGTGAGAAACAAAGATCTGATAAATACCATCTTTAGCAGGTACAAAACTAGCTTCTAAATAATCTCCTTTATCAGTAAGTTTTAGTTCAACCTTATTCTCAGAATTTACAAGATTCAGTTTTAACTGATTCAAGTCAGAATACCAGTCTTTTGTTTTTTCAATTTCTCCAGTTGCATATTCTCCATAATAAACCCGGATGGTATGAGATTGATTTTTAATACCCACAGGATTACTTTCAATCCAAATCGCGTGAGCTTGAACTATTTGGTTACCGCCAAAAAGTACAATCATCGCAATTAATAGTTGCTTAACGTAGTACATTGTTATTTAGATTAATTAAAGATAATGGACAAATATACAAACATTGACAAAATATCCAAGTCAATTTATTAATTCTATTAAATGAATTTATATGCGGAGTATAATGGTTTAGTGGATTGGCACCCGTAATTACCTTTGAGCAATGAAGTATTAAGAAATCCCGAATATCAATGCGTGAAAATTGATTACTCGTTTCTATCTTCTGTAATTGCCTGTCAATAATCATCAAATCAGAGAAAACAAAAGAGGTTGTATCTGATGATACAACCTCTTTTGTAACGTTTAATAAAAATCTATGGAACCCCTTATAATGAAAGTATCCATTTAACAATTTCATTCGCATCCTCTTGCTTTAGTGATGGATGAGCCGGCATGGCTACCTCACCCCAGACACCGCCTCCACCATTGATGATTTTCTTAGATAACAACGATAATGCGTCCTTATTATCTTTATAGTGTTTCGCAACTACAGTATATGCAGGACCAACTGATTTCTTGTCGACACCGTGACATGCTTGACAATCAGAAGCTAACACTAAAGCTTCTCCTTTTGGTGTATCTGATCCTTCTTTATGCCCCAATGCTCCGTTTGCTTTATCTAAATCTTTATAAGTCGTATCACTTGGTGATTTTTTTGCCGAAACATTTTTATTAACACGTTTTGAAGCTAATTCACCTGGATTATAATCGATTCTTGATATTGCTGCATCTGCATTTTTACTGAACCAACCGTTACCATATTCTAAAAGATATATTCTTCCATCAGGACCAACTTCCATATCAATCGCAGAAGCTAATTTTGTATGTGGCATAAATGGTTCCATTTTATCAAAGTCTCCATTTGGTAACATAGTGACTGCTTTGATCCATCCTCTAACCCAATCGTAAATAAATAGCTTGCCATCATAGTAATCTGGATACCTCGTTTCTTTTGGATAAAGATCCGAATAGTATACCGGCCCGGCCATCGCATTACGCCCTCCTGAACCCACCTGTGGAAAATCTGTTGATTCTGCATAAGGATACCATATAAAGGCCGGTTGTGCGGCCGGTAATTCTTTTATACCGGTATTATTCCGGGAACTATTAATTGGCTTTTGAACCTCAAATGCCTGTCCACTAACTCCAGTTTCATAATTATACGGATTGTAGGCATAATTATTACCTACGAAAAATGGCCACCCGAAGAAGCCTGCCTTACGCGCTTGGTTTACCTCATCATATCCGCGAGGACCTCTACCTAAACTATCGGTATTGGCATCAGGTCCCACTTCTCCCCAATACAAGAATCCATTTTTCGGGTCAACAGATATCCTATAGGGGTTCCTGTTTCCCATCACGTAAATTTCTGGTTTTGTATTTTCCTGTCCCTCTGGAAATAAATTTCCTTTTGGAATCTGATATGAACCGTCTTTTGCTATTTTTATTCTCAAAATTTTACCACGCAGATCATTGCTATTTCCAGAGCTACGTGCGGCATCATACTGCTCATGTCCAGCCCTATCATCCCGCGGTGAATAACCATTGCTGACAAATTTTTGATCCTTTTCATCAAATGGTGTTGAGTTGTCTCCTGTGGATAAATAAAGATTTCGGTCTTTATCAAATGCCAAAGAACCACCAGTATGACAGCAGATATCTCGTTGTGAATAAAACTGAAGCACAATCTTTTCGGTTGCGAGGTCTAACTTATTATTTTTGAACTCAAAACGTGACAAACGATTAACAGATGTATCCTTTGGACTATAAAAAGCGTATATATAATGATTATCTGCAAAATCCGGATCTATTGTTAACCCCATAAAGCCTTCTTCTGCATTAACATTGGGTGTTTCAGTTTTGTGATAAACATCTAACAGTCCCACTTGAGTTACTTTTTTTGTTTCTTGATTATAATGAAGCAATTCTCCCCGACGTTGTGCTACTAAAATATCCAAATTAGGAAGTATGGCCATTTCGGTAGGTTCAAAGAACTCGCCTACAGCCAGTGAAACTTTCGTAAATCTTTCCTCTTCTGGAACCCGCTTTGTTTTAGCCTTACCATAATCTAATTCGTAATTATCTCCGATTGCATATTCGATAGCACCTAAGATATGCTTTAAGAATAAAGGGTCTGAATAATCTTCATCTTGATGACCTAAACCTGTATAAAAAGAACGGCCACCATCAAAATCATGATACCAGGCCATTGGTGTCTCGGCCATTTGTTCTGGATTTGCATATACCTCCTTATTGATATTCATTAACACATGGGTAGCTTCATAACGTCTTTTAAAGACATACCACTCATCTGTATGTACCCAAGTATCGGGAAGCATTTTTGTTGCCGGATGTTTTTTATCAACCACTGTTAATTTCCCTTCTTTGACTTCAGGATGAGTAGCAAAGTATCCACCTACCAACCTTCCATACCAGCCCCAATCATACTCGGCATCGGCAGCTCCGTGAATACCGACAAAACCTCCTCCAGCTTGTATATAACGCTCAAAATCAGCTTCCTGATAATTATTCAAAAGATCACCAGTCGTATTTAGGAATACCACAGCTGAATAATTTTTTAACGAATCTTCATTGAACCAATCTGCATTTGTTGTTGTATCAACATCAAAGTTATTTTCGAGTCCTAACTTCTGGAGGGCAATATTTCCTTTTTCAATAGAATTATGGTGGAAACCTGCAGTTTTACTGAAAACCAATACTCTTGGTTTTCCGGACCTCTTTTGATGGCAAGAACTCAAAACTGATATAAAAATCAATAGTAAAGAAATCTTAGACAAAAGTGTTTTAATCATAATAAATTTTAATATTATCGGTTGTACTTACTTAAATTTGTATTCTTGACATAAAGATGCAACTATAACCCCACTCATACTAGCTTTATTTTAGCCAATATATATATTATTTTGCTGGCCCATTTTTAGAAGCTATTTTACCAGTAATATGAATATTTAGAAATCATAGCTTAATATTAACCGCAACAGTCAGTATATTCACTTTGTTACACAAAATCCTTTTAGCAAGCACAAAAATTACTATATTTAAATTTTTAAACCTAGTACTCCATATGAAATTAAACTATTTGAAGTTCGGAACAACCGGCCTATGCTGGTTATTTGGAACGACATTATTACTAGCCCAACAGCTAACCGATCAATCGGAAATTAAACTTAATGATCTTGCTGCCTTCAATGCTACAGGAAAATCTTGGACTATTGCTGAAAAAGTAATCTCTGACCCAAGAAATGAGAATGAATTGAAAGCTACAAAAGGATCCGGTATCCTTGTTAACATCACTTCTAATAAAATGAAGGGGTCTGACTTGTTAACAAATGCAGTTCATGGAAATATAATTCTTGAACTGGATTACTTAATGGCAAAGAACTCAAATTCAGGAATCTACCTACAGGGAAATTATGAAGTTCAACTTAAAGATTCTTGGGGAGTGCTGCAACCCATGTCGTCTGACAATGGCGGTATATACGAACGTTGGGATGATGCTAGACCAGAAGGATCCAAAGGTTTTGAAGGTTATGCTCCTCGTCAAAATGCAAGCAAAGCACCGGGTCTATGGCAACACTTAAAAATTGCATTTCAAGCGCCTAAATTTGATGCTACAGGAAAAAAGACTTCAAATGCGAGAGTTTTAGCTGTGGAACTTAATGGTGTTTTAGTTCAGGATAATGTTGAATTGTTTGGTCCAACTGGCGGAGCAGCCGATAAAGAAAAGCCGTTAGGTCCACTGCGTCTTCAAGGCGATCATGGTTCAGTTGCTTTTCGAAATATTAAAATATCAAAACTTCCCGAAGAACAGATTAATGTAAACAATAGAGGTGGTGGTGACGCTGACCCTATTTATATAGATGCACCTTCTAATACCATGATTAGAAGTTTTGTGAATTATGCCCCTAAGTTGCTTGCTGTACACGCAATATCTGTCGGCAGTCCTTTAAAGACACATTACAGCTATGATTTGGACAATGGTCTATTATTGCAGGGATGGCATGGCGAATTTATTGATGCCACTCCTATGTGGGACGGTAGAGGAAACGGTACTTCTAGAGCCCGTGGAGCAGTAACATCTTTTGTAAAGAAAGCTACTCCTGCTTTAGCCCAGCTGGCAACTGTTCAAACCACATGGCCTACTGACAGTACTGGTAGTGGATTTAAAACCAAAGGTTATGTTATCGACAATGAGGATAGACCACAATTTAAATATAATATATATGGCGCTGAAGTCACCGATCTCATCACGGTTTCAAATGATGGTAAAGGCCTGAACAGATCCATAAACATTGACAAAACTGTCCCTAACTTGTATGTTTTAATGGCAAATGCAAGTTCAATTGAAGAACTAGCGAAAGGGTATTACCTCGTTGATGGTCAGTCTTATTACCTTGAACTTGACAAAGGTGCTCCTAAACCTATTATTCGAGATGCTAACGGAGGAAAAGAATTAATCATTCTCCTAGACAAACAATTAAATTATTCTATTTCATTCTAATTGAGAGAGTACAAATATTATATGAAACACACTTTTAGAATGCTAGCAATGCTAGCTTTGAGTTTTGGCTATACTGTTTCCCAAGCTCAAGAAACACCAAAAGAAGAAGATTTTTTTAAGATCATGAAAGTAAGAATGCCCGAAGGACCTGTTTTAGAGGTTGGTGGCCTGGTTACTTTACCTAATGGAGATCTAGGCATATCCACCCGTAGAGGTGATGTATTTATTGTTGAAAACCCCACCAGCAACAGACCGTACTTTCGAAAATTTGCAACGGGTCTTCACGAGATTTTAGGTCTTGCTTACAAAGATGGTGCGTTATATGTTGCACAAAGAGGTGAGCTAACGAAGCTAATTGACAAAAATATGGACGGCAAAGCTGATGTTTATGAAACTGTGTATGCTTGGCCTTTAAGCGGACATTATCATGAATATAGTTTTGGTCCTAAAATCGCATCTGACGGTTCTTTTTTCGTATCTGGAAATGTAGCTTTTGGTGATGAAGAGTGGTGGCGCGCAGAAAGTCGTGTTCCTATGCGTGGATGGATTATGAACATTAGCGCAGATGGAAAAATGCAACCATGGGCTGCAGGTGTGCGTTCTCCAGCAGGAATAAATGTGATTGACGGTCAACTCTACTATACAGAAAACCAAGGTGACTGGGTTGGTTCCGGAGGATTATGGAAGGTCAGTAAAGGAGATTTTATGGGACATCCAGCCAGTTTAGTATGGACAAAAAGACCTGATTCACCGTTAAAGTTATCATCTGAATCTTTCTATTCTAAAGTAGATGAACGTCGTATCAAAAATGCGGAAGGTCGCTACATCAAACCTGAAAATAGAGTCAACGAGAATTTCAAAACGGTATTTGAAATGAAAAAAGAAATTCCAGAGATTCGTTTACCGTCGGTATGGTTGCCGCATGGTATTCTTGGTATTTCAAACTCTGAACCGGTCAAAATTCCGAAAGGCACATTTGGTCCATTTGAAGGACAATTACTCGTTGGTGACCAAGGTATGAGCATCATTTCACGTGTTTTCTTAGAGACGGTAAATGGTGAAGAACAAGGTGCCGCATTTTTGTTTAAGAGTGGTTTCCGTTCTGGTGTCTTGAGAATGGCGTGGGGACAAGATGGATCTTTATTTGTCGGTGAAACCAACCGTGGGTGGGGTTCTGCAGGTGAAGCAAATGAAGGACTTGAGCGCTTAGTATACAACAACAAGACGCCTTTTGAAATGAAAGCAGTAAGAGCTATGCCAGACGGTTTTGAGATCGAATTTACACAACCTGTAGATTTAAAATCTGCTGAAGATCTAGCTTCATACAGTGTTGAAAGTTTCATCTATAAATACCATCCTGTATATGGTTCTCCTCCAGTAAATAAAGAGACTTTAAACATAAAAGGAGTTAAGGTTTCTCCCGACGGCCTAAAAGCAAGAATTGTTGTCGATGGTTTACGTGAACATTATATCCACACCATAAGTGTAGATGGTATTCGTGAGAAACAAAACTTTTATTCAATTGTCCATCCTGAAGCTTACTATACTTTAAATGCAATTCCATCTGGAGATAAACTAGCAATAAGTGCACTTAGCACCAGGAATTCTACTCATGACCCTGTAGTTGAAGTTACAGCTAAACCGGCAGAAAAGACAGTAACAGCAAATAATAAAACTGTTGCCGGTAAAAAAACTACGACTGTTAAAACAAAAAATACAGAAGCAAAACCTGTTGAAGCAAAGGCTAAAGTAAATGAAGTGAAAACAATAACTAAAGCTCCTACTTATGCTGAGGTGAAGGGAATATTGACTAGCAATACTTGCTTAGCCTGTCACAATCCTACGAAAAAACAGATTGGACCGTCATTCACTGATATTGCAAAACGCAAATATTCAAATGAGAAAATTTTGCAGCTCATCTACAACCCTAAACCAGAAAACTGGCCTGGATATGCAACAGAAATGCCGCCTATGCCACAAGTTTCTAAGGCTGATGGATTGAAAATTGCAGCTTATATCAACTCATTAAAATAATGAGTTGATCTTTATCAACGTATTATTAAAAAACAAAGCCATTCTTAAAAAAGAATGGCTTTGTTTTTATTCTTGAAAAGAACAGATATTGTTCTAGATCGGATTTTACTGTGATTAGCTTTAATTCTTTTTACTATGCAAAGATTTCCAAATTAACTCATATACTTCTGTTGCCTGTATACTGTTTTTATTTAATTCCGTATCCGTAATCAAAACAGGATGAAATTCGGAAGATGTATTGACACTACCATGTGAACCTTTTACCAAATTAGCATTTAAAGGTATTACATCCATAACGTAACGAAAACCTGCTTTTTTTCTCAACAGTTTATATAATGCACGAAATTTAGAAGACATAAACATTTCAACAGGATCATATCCGGGTTTTTTATGGATATCGACACATCTTGCATAATCGGGTGCTTTAGCATCATCCTGCCAGAAATAATAAGTAAACCAACTTTCTGGATTTGCAACCAAAACAAAATCTCCTGCACGGTCATGGTCTATCCCATATTCCTTTTTACCTTCTTTGTCAAGCACTACCGCAATTCCTGGTAATTTATCTAACATATCCTTCACCTGATCAACTACCGATAAATCATTTATATAGACATGTGCAACCTGATGGTCTGCCACTGCAAATGCTTTGGAGGCTCCTGCATCCAATAATTCCAGACCTCGTTCTACACGGATCTGTAATAATCCGGCTTCCCTTAGTATTCGATTGATATGAATGGGATTATTTACAGGTACAATACCATATTCCGAAAGAATAATAATGTTCGCTCCTCTTTTTTCATAGAATTCAACCAAGTCCTTAATCAGAATATCGATCTCACCTAGTTCCTTACCGATATTAGACCAATCATTTCCAAATTTTTGCAAACAATAATCCAAATGTGGCAAGTAGATTAAAGACAGTGTAGGATCATACAGTTCATCTGTGATCATAGATGCATCAGCAATCCATCGGCTTGATTTAATATTAGCACCAGGTCCCCAAAAATTAAAAAGAGGAAACTGACCAAGCTTTTTCTGCAAAAGATCTCTCAATGTTGCCGGTTCTGCATAACAGTCCGGAAGCTTTCGACCGTCGGCCAGATAATTAGGTCGTGGTGTAACGCTATAATCTGCATTTGAATACATATTATACCACCAAAATAGATTTGCGCACGTAAAGTTCGGGTCTTCTTTTTTTGCTCTATCCCAGATCTTTTCCGCTAATACAAGTTTGTTAGACTGCTTCCAAAACTTAATTTCCGAATCTACATGATCATACCAACCGTTTCCAACCACACCATGCTCGGTAGGTTTTTTACCTGTAAGATAGGTAGACTGGACGCTGGTAGTAACAGCCGGTAACATTGGAGCTATAGTTGCTAAATTTTTTCTTTTTATGTATTGTTCCAAAAATGGGGTATATTTTCCTATTAAATTTGCAGATAGCCCAACTACGTCAATTACAACTGTTTTCTTCATCTTATACATTTGTTTTAATTACCCACTCCAGTTCATTACTGATGGATGCAGCTATTGGTATTTTTAACTGTTCGGGCAATACTTCCCAGGTATAGGTTTCCACTTCCAAATGTTCGGTAAAAGGGGCAACTTTTTGGAGATTCAACACTTCTATAATATCTTGTTGCGTTGATTGCAAGACTCCAATATCTTGAACAGATATAGGAACATGAAAATGTGCGCGCCACTGCATCACATCCTGGTGCTCAAAATCTGCTATGGCTGGTGTTAGATCTGTATAACGAATAAGCTTGCCATCTCTTTTTAAGGCCACTACCTGATGTAGATATGTCGGTTCGTTGAATTTTTGAAAACTTTCTTTAATAGCTATACGCTGATCAGGGGACTGATCCATATTTGCTTTCAAAGCAGCAGATATCTGTATCTTCCCTACTGCAATACCTTTCTCCTTAAGTTCTTTTAATACATCGGCGTGATCTTCATAGCCAATTGCAAAATGGCATACGTCATAACAAAGGCAAAGATGTCTCTTGGTAAGAGCTTCAGCTTCGATAGCGGTAATGCCAAATGAATCTACAAGATCTGAAATAGCAGTTGGAAGCAGATCGTCTGTATACCAATCTATAAATTCTCGTCCAGTTTCAATGATTCCATCAGGTTCTGGTTCCAAGTCAAGGTGCATAACCGTACCTGTTGCATTTGCTATTGTAACTAATGCTTTTATTACAGCAACTATATTTATCGTGGCAGCATTTTTGGCTTCCGTAAAATCGGTAGTCGTTTTGAACCAGTGTCTATAACTAAGCGGCGATGTCGAAATTCCACCGACCATTCCTTCTGGTAATAAGGACTGAAGAATAGTGAAAAGTCTGATTGTATAATCTTTACGTGCTTCGGTAGTCCAGTCAGGTGTATGCACATCTTCTTTGACAACAGTACGGTGAAATTCTCCATAAGGAAATCCATTCATTGTAAAAACATAGGCATTATTTTCTTTTAACCAATGTTTAAATTCCGCTATATTACCCTGCTCGCTAAGTTCTAAACTCGATACATTTGATAATCTCAATCCTATTCCCAATGGCTGGCCAGGCGAAACTGATTCTTTGATAAAAGAAAAATTATCTTTTAGAGCTGTAAAATCATCATTCCAATTTTTCCCTGGATGAATATTGGTGCAATAGGTTAAATGTCCTGTATTAACTTTCATTTTAACTAATTTAATGATCCAAACCAGCTGTTGCGCTGGTAAAATTTAAGACATAGTTACTTGCCGCAATCAATAACTGGTGATCCATGTGGTGAACTTCCTTACCTGTTCCAATATCCGTCAATAAGGTAATCGTCAATTTACCGCCAAGATGTTCCTGGAATTCGGTTAAACCACGAAGTATAGGCGATTCTTCATCATTGATCTGAATAAATGGATTAGAAATATCAAATGATACATGAAGCAGCACATTCAATATGCGCAACAGCTTATCTTCTGTTAACAATCCACTTAAGAAAGAATACGTGCTATCCAAAGCTATTCCCATGGCTACAGCCTCCCCATGCAGCACACTGAAATTACTCAGTTGTTCTAGTTTATGTGCACTCCAATGACCGAAATCTAATGGTCTCGCAGATCCCATCTCAAATGGATCGGCGGATGCGATATGGTTTAAATGCAATTCGGCACAACGTACAATTAAGTAATCCATGGTCTCTAAATCACGACTCACCAGTTTCGCTGCATTATCTTCTATCCAATAAAAGAATCTAGGATCTTTGATTAAAGCAACTTTAACTGCTTCAGATATTCCTGACCGCCAATCTCTATCCGTTAATGTTAACAAAAACTGATCATCATTAAACACAGCAGCGGGGGGAGCAAAAGTGCCTAAAAAATTTTTCTTACCCTTATAATTTATACCGTTCTTAACACCAATCCCAGAGTCATTTTGCGAGAGTACAGTCGTTGGTATACGAATATGTTTAATTCCACGATGTGACACTGCGGCTGCGTAACCGACAAGATCAAGCACGGCACCACCACCGATCGCAGCAATGTAAGAATGTCGATCTATTCCGTATTGATCTACTGCTTCAACCAAACGATCGAATAGACCTGTATCATTTTTTGAGGCTTCTCCTCCTTGTATAATCAAAATTTCAGGAATCAGCTGTACTTCTTGCTGTTGATCGAAATAGGTTCTGATCGCTGAAACCAGATCTGCGTGTGCATCAGCAACTCCCTGATCTAGGACGAAAAAAATCTTACGCAATACATCTGTCGGATTGCTTTTAAAAAAATCTGTAAAAGTAGGGTTATCGGTGTGAAATAACGATTTAGTAAAATGTATTTTATATTCAAATTTCACACTAAATGACTGTTCTAAAAAGCTCATAATTGAAAATCATTAATTAAGTAACTGCGAATGCTTTACTCAGTATAATAGATAATGGTAATAAAAAAATAATGACAAGTGCAATTTTCCAATCTGCAAATACACTTGCCCATGCAGCATTCATGAGGATCAATGCAATCACTCCTGCTTTAACGGCTTTACCTATATTGGGGCCTATCGGATTATTTATAGCTCTTAATAGGGGTTTAAAAATCATCCAAGCGAACGGAATGATAAACAAAAGAGTAATAATAATATCCCCCTTCGTTTGTGCGAAAAATAAAATGCTAGTGATAACAACTGCATAAAGTACAGCTGCAAAATAAAGCATTTTTTTACTTCCTCCATGTACTTCTCCCCGACTTATCATTGTAATAGAAGCGATGTAGATAATAGGTACAATAGCCAAGAACCACCATTGACTTACCTCTGTACTTATAATACTAACTCCCAACAAGAGGTTTAGGCCACGACAAAGTCCCATATTAAGCGGACCTAAAAATGAATGATGTTTTGCCCATCTGTTGTAGACAAGACAAGCTAAAATAATCGCTATGGCTAATATTACTGTGATATTTCCTACGAAATAGGCTGCTATTAGTCCAACTAAGAAGAATAAAGATCCAAATACTGTGGCCTCTTTTTCGCTGATCAATCCACTAGGTATGGGTCGCTCAGGTCGTTCTATTCTATCCAGATCTGCATCAAAAACATCGTTAAAAATAATTCCACCACTATACAGCCCTATTGTTGAAATGCAAAGTAAAATAATAGGTACTGGAGAATTCCATCCTTCTGTTAATAAATATCCGGATATTGCTATACCAGCGAGTGCGTCGGCTACTGCAGTAACGACATTTGCTGGTCTCATTAATCGTATATATCCTTTTAATTTTTTCAATATGTGTACGATTAAGTAATAATGATCGAATTCTTATCTATCCTTGGTTGTTGACCACCACGCAAAATAGAATTACTTTCATATTTTTGAGACTGATCAATATTTTTTATAGTTACAAAATCACGTTCGTCTATCTGTCCACTTTGACCAAAAGCGGTAATTGCATTCCGGTAACTCACCAATTCAATATCATCTAAACTAATACCTGATTGTTTCATCAGAGCTGCCGTTTTAGGAACAGCAAGCGGATCAGAAATTCCCCAATCTGCAGCTGAATTAATCATAATTCTTTCAGAACCATATTGTTTAACAACCTCAACCATACGTTCATTTCCCATTTTCGTAAAAGGATAGATCGTAAAAGCTGCCCAAAACCCTCGATCTAAGACTTCTTTAACCGTTTCTTCATTATTATGATCTATAATCACTGAATACGGAGAAAGTCCATGTTCAATAGCAATATCCATGCTTCGTTGCGTGCCTTTTTTCTTGTCTCTATGTGGTGTGTGAATCTGCACGGGAAGTCCAGCTTCTTTAGCAAGCTCCAGCTGTAACCGGAAATATTTTTCTTCGGCAGCAGTCTGATCATCAAAACCAATTTCACCAATACCGACCACACCTTCTTTGAAAATAAACTGAGGCAGTAATTCCATCACCTGTTCGGCTAATTGCTCATTGTTCGCTTCACGTGAATTTAATCCTATTGTACAATAATGCTTAATACCAAACTGAGAAGATCTAAATCTTTCCCATCCAATTAAGCTACTGTAGTAATCCGTAAAACTATCAATCCCTGTTCGAGGTTGTCCCAACCAAAAAGCAGGTTCAATAATTGCCACAATCCCGGCATCAACCATTGCTTGGTAATCATCGGTAGTTCGTGAAGTCATGTGAATATGAGGGTCAAAAAACTTCATTCCACTAATATCATTTAAATCAAGAGTACTTTGGTTTCTTTCGCCTAAATTTCTTTCTTGGAAATTTTCATTACAGCACATAATTCAATATTTTTTTATTTTCCTAATTCTATTAATTGGTAGATTTCTGGATGAACAGTTCTATGGGCTGCCAAGCGTTCCTGTACATAATCGTTCAAGGTATTCGCTAAAGCCTGATTAACGCGCTCTTTTAATCCAGTAATTTTTTTAACATCTTTCTCTGTAAAAAATGCTTTCAAAATCATTTGATTCCATGCTCCTTCTGAAAGCATAACTGATGGATAAGGATTATGATACATAATTGCTTCCAATACAGTACCTATATTACTACGGATTCCTTCTTCACATTTACCTACCCATTCTTCGGTATGGCTCAAGAAAGGTAAAGCGGAGTATAATGCAATCAGTTCATTCATTTCTGAAGCAATAAATAAAGTATTGATTTTTTTCAGATATTGTTCCTTGTTCTGATCAGGTAACTGCATCAACAACCATACTCTACATAATCGGTCAATGGTCCATGCTTCCAAAGAAAAGCCAGGTAATAATTGTTTTAGATCAGCAACATCTTCGGATTGGACAACAATATTTTCTTTTCCAAGCTTTCTTGGGAGCTGGGAAAAACTCAAATTTAATTGAAGTGTTTTTTCTTCATTTTTAATCAATTCCACTTTATTGTCCAACCAAGACCATGCATCTAATTCTAGGTTTTGTTGGATAATTTTTTGAAATATATCACTTAGCTGTTTTTTCTTTTCTAAATCAATCACAAGTATAAATTTTTATAAATTAACAGCAACAAAATAATTTATAGCTAATGCACCACTAACAATCAGAAGACCAAAAAACTCTCTTGTCTTCTCAATATATGGCTTCGTTGCTTGCATACTTTCCACAATACTTGGTCTACGATATTTCATCAACCAATCGCGAACGCCATCTTTTGCAAAAAAAAGTATAACTGCATAAACTAGATAAAATACAATAGCACCAAGGTATATAAATGGATAGTAGAAATTAAACACGGCTAGTCCGCAACAAATAGAGGCCAGCATATAAATTGGGATCCATAGCCAGGAATCTTTATCATTGAGATTTACATAGGCAAATCCAATAAAGGCAATACAAAAAATAATATTTAAAATAATTAACGCCATACGGTTAGGTTTATTCGATGAAATTTCATCATTACTGATACACAAATAAACAGATTATAAATCTGTTTTAATCAGTCAAATTGTAAAAAAATTAAGACGAAAGTAAAATCACAATAAGAGAGATGCTTAAACAACTAATAAATAGGTTTAAATTTCATCTTTTTCTATCCATTTAGTAACCTTGGGTGCTTCGTACCGTTCCATTTTTTCTAATAACTCTTCAATGGTATTTCCAAACAGAAGCATGGATTTATTCTCTTCTTTCAATAAACCTTCTGCCGTCATGTGATCAATAAATAACAGGAGGTGATCATAATAACCATTCGTATTGAGAATTCCTACTGGTTTTTTATGCAACCCCAGCTGACCCCAAGTCACCATTTCAAATAGCTCTTCGAGCGTTCCAAAGCCCCCTGGCAATGCAATGACTCCATCTGAATAATCGTGCATGATTCGCTTGCGATCATGCATGGTATCTACTGTAATTAACTTTGTAACCCCTGTATGCTCTCTTTCCTTGGAATTGAGAAACTCAGGAATGACACCTATCACTTCGCCTCCTTTTTCTAATGCACCATTGGCAACTGCTCCCATCAATCCAACTCGTCCACCACCATATACTAGACGAATACCTTTTTTCGCAAATACATGCCCGACATGTGCAGCTTGCTCCTCATAGATATTTTCTTTACCTAAACTAGAAGCACAAAAAACAACGATACTTTTAACTTTTCGCATCATAACACTTTTTTTATTTAAACAATTGAGGAACAAAATCATTGAGATATTTCCTCCAGTTGCTCCAGGTATGACCGCCTTCTGATTCGACATATTGATAGCTAAAATTCATCTTATCGAGTTTATCCCTGAAGCCGGCAACATGCTTGTATAAAAAATCCGTTTTCCCAATGGCAATCCAGTACAAACGGTAAGCGTTGTTTTTTTGAACCTGAAGCTTGGCATCAAGATTTTCGTAAATTGTACTTTTCTTATTTTCTGGAGGTAGAATTGCAGGAGAAAATAATCCAATATAATCAAAAGTTTTAGGTTGGTTGGCTGAAATATACAAGGAATGAAAACCTCCCATTGAAAGTCCAGCAATAGCTCGATTTTTCGCATCAGCTTTCACCCGATAATTCTGTTCTGTAAAAGCTATGATTTCATTAAAATTAGCTTCCATATCTCCTGTAAAAATATCTGGAGTTACCATATCAATTTTATAAAAACCCTTAGAAGACTCCCCTGGTGCAGCCGCATTACTCGTGTGACCATTAGGCATAATGACGATCATCGGCTTTGCTTTTCCTTGCGCTATTAGATTATCTAAAATTTGTGAAGCTCTCCCTAAGGTCATCCAAGCTTCTTCGTCCCCCCCCATCCCATGTAAAAGATAAAGGACAGGATATTTTTCTTTTGAAGCCTCATAACCGGGAGGTGTATAAACGGTTAATCTACGATCTTCTTTTAGCCCTCTTGAAGTATACCATCTTTTAGCAACAGTACCATGAGGGACATTTTGAACAGTATAATTGGATGATTCTGGTCCATTTACGATAAACATGCTCATGACAGAACTCACATCCCGAACCTGATAAGCGTTATTGGGATCAGTAGCTTTAACTCCATCCACAATAAAAGAATAGGTATAAATATCGGGTTTCAGATCTTGATTTGTAAACGACCATACTCCCCTTGAATCTTTAATTCCAAAATTCAAGTCATCAGTTTTCATCCAATTGCCCTCTAACTTTACAGTCTTCGCTTCTGGAGCCAAAAGTCTGAAGGTTATCTGTTTTCCGTTAATATCGGGAGAAACAATGGTTTTATTGCCACTAAAATCGAGATTTTCCTGGGCGTTACCAATTAGTGGACCCAATAGCAATAAATATAAAATGGATGTGATCTTCATTTCTATGTTTTTATGAACATTAACAATACAAGCCTGAAAAAAAACTTAAGGCTAATAAGATATTGATTAACTAAACCCGCTTAAAATTGGAGTATTTAAATTTAAGGAATTTCAGTGGGAAATACGAATATTTAAAATCGCCATATGCTTTTAAAATGATATAACGAATATTGTATTTCATCATCCCATATTACAGCACTTTTAGTAATAGTCAATTGAATATAAAATAGACATCACATTTAATGAGCCCACACTAGCATCAATCAGCTCGATCGGAACAAAATAAACGTCAATAATAGAAAACAGAG
The DNA here is from genome assembly GCF_042686355.1 of Sphingobacterium anhuiense. Classification (NCBI taxonomy): domain Bacteria; kingdom Pseudomonadati; phylum Bacteroidota; class Sphingobacteriia; order Sphingobacteriales; family Sphingobacteriaceae; genus Sphingobacterium; species Sphingobacterium anhuiense. The sequence continues at coordinate 41,495 of NZ_JBHUPE010000005.1, read as the reverse complement.
GCAATTCTAATTTTTGAGTTCTACTATCCACTATAGCAAACACGAAGTTTTATTCAGCAAATCATTAATCACAAAAAAAAGCACTAACAATTTGACTGTTAGTGCTTTTTAACTGTTAATTATTCCAATTATTATTTTCCGATACAGAATTTCGAAAATATATTATCCAACAAATCATCGGTTGAAACAGAACCTGTAATTTCGCCTAAATGATATAATGATTGACGTATATCCATGGCTAAGAAATCAGATGTAACCGGGTTGTCAATTCCGTTGAGTACGCGTTCCAAGGATGTTCGTGTATGCTGAAGAGCTTCTACGTGACGAATATTGGTTACTAAGACATCGTCAGTATTTAAGTTAGATAGATTTACTTGATTTAATAGTTCATCTTTTAGCTCCTCTACTCCTATTTGTTCTTTTGCAGATATGTATAGCGGTTTTAAAACCTCATAATGCTTTTTCTGCTCTACTGTAAGCAAGTCAGCTTTATTAATAATTGTAACAAAAGGTATGTTCAATACTGCAACTTCTGCAATCTGCGCCTCAATATCTACCACCTCATCTTGTGTAGGATCAAATAAATAAATGATTAAACGTGCCTGCTTCATTTTTTCTCGTGTACGCTCTACTCCTTTAGCCTCGATAACATCGATAGTTTCACGAATACCGGCAGTATCAATAAATCGGAAAGTAATTCCTTTGATATTTATTTCATCTTCAATCGTATCTCTTGTGGTACCCGCAATGTCCGATACAATGGCACGCTCCTCATTCAATAAAGCATTCAACAAAGTAGATTTTCCGACATTAGGTTTACCTGCAATTACAACTGGAACACCATTTTTCAAGACATTACCTTGTTCAAATGAAGAAATCAACTTACTCACCACTTGATTAATTTGTTTAATTAAACTTTTCAATTGATCGCGGTTCGCAAATTCTACATCTTCTTCTGAAAAGTCAAGTTCCAATTCTATTAGTGATGCAAAGTGGATCAAATCATCTCTCAATTTTTTCAGCTGATTGGAAAATCCGCCTCTCATCTGTTGCATCGCAATTTGATGGGAAGCAGCAGAATTTGAAGCAATCAAATCAGCAACAGCTTCTGCTTGAGAAAGGTCCATTCCCCCATTTAAAAAAGCACGTAATGTGAATTCTCCTGCTTTAGCTGCTTGTGCTCCTTTTTTAATAAGCAGACTCATCACACGTTCAATTATATACTTAGAATTGTGGGTGGAGATCTCAACTACATTTTCTTTAGTATAAGAATTCGGGCCTACAAATAGTGAGACCAATACCTCATCAATGATTTCTTCTCCATCTCGTACGGTACCGAAATGAAGAGTATGTGAAGCTTGCTTGAGCAAATTCTTACCCCGAAATACCTGGTTGGTTATTTCAATAGCATCTTTACCAGAAAGACGTATTACAGCGATAGCACCATTACCACTTGCTGTGGCTAATGCCACAATTGTTTCTTGTTCCAAAATAGCGTGTTCAGACATGATACAAAGATAAGGATTACTACTTTAGTTCATGGGCAAATAAATTACAAATTGACGTATAAAAAACGAATAGCGAATAAATATTTTTTAGTTATTTTAATCTTTCACAAACGTGTAATCTCCATCGATCATTTATCCTATTTCTAAAGTTTGTATTAAAACTTTTCAAAATGAGTTTCACCCTATAGTCATCCTATAAGCTCATTCGGCTATTTGTTGTGTGTATATTGTGCATAGCAGGTGCATAGATAACCTATTCATTGTGTCGATCTAGGCTGATGGTATAGTCAATGTTATCTACTTGCAGGCTCATTCCTATGTCGCGCTAGGCTGATGGTATAGCCATTGTTATCATCCTGCAGGCTCTTTCTTATGTCGTGCTAGGGTGATCGTATTGTTAATCTTAAAAATACAAAAAGCATCACCTTTGTGGGGCAATGCTTAATATAAATCCTAATAATTCCAGTTATTTACCGTCGTAAATTAATTTATTTTCGATCATTCGGTTATTATATTGCTGTTCAAAAGCTTTAAATTTTGTTTCCATGGTATCTAGCACTAGGGGTGGTTGCTTCAATAAATCATGTTTCATCAACCGATCTTCTTTTAGATTGTGGAGGGAAATATTTTTTATTCCATCGTTGATCAGCAAATAATCTTTGTAATAAAAATTAAATATTCCTGAATTATTGTTGACTACAAAATTTTCCTTTGTTGGATTTAAAGCATCGAAACCAAATGCAAAATATGGTTTATCATAATTCAAATAATTTAATACTGTAGGCATGATATCTATCTGTTGCGCCAATTTATCACTTCTACCTTTTAAATCTCCTCCTGGATGGTAAAGGATAATAGGAATCGCATAACTATTGGCCGCAGTCTGGTATTCTGGCAATGCACTTACCGTTGCATGATCTGCACAGATAACAAACAAGGTATTTTTATACCAAGACATAGAAGATGCAGTTTTAAAAAATTGACGCAATGCATTATCAGTATAACCAATAGGTTCTTGAACTGGTAAAGGTCCTTTTGGAAAAACTCCTTCATATTTTGAGGGTACTTTAAAAGGGTGGTGAGAAGAAAGCGAAAAGAAACTAGCAAAAAATGGCTGTTTAAAGGTGTTGATTTCACTAGCCATATATTGCATAAACGGTTCGTCCCATATGCCCCAGATACCGTCAAAGTCTGCATCGTTATTGTATTCGTTTTTACCATAATAATGTTGAATACCGGCTAACTTCATATATGCAGAAAATCCCATACTTCCATTTGGAGCACCGTGAAAAAATGCTGTTTCATAACCTTTATTTGCTAACAGATTAGCAATACTGGTCGTTTTATTACCAGAATATACCGACAATACAAATGGTTCACCTACAGATGGTATTCCTGTTATAACAGAAGGCAATGCATCAATTGATTTACGTCCGTTAGCATAGGTATGTTCAAAAGTATATCCTTCCCGGATTAAAGAATCCAAAAATGGTGTATATCCTTTATACTGTCCGCCTTGAATATCTTTATTTAATTCTCCAAAATGTTCTTTTGCAAAGCTTTCCAAAATTAGAAAGACAACATTCATTTTTTTAAAAGGTTCCTTACTTTGAGGATAATGAACAGGATTATAAATTGCAGTCAGCTCTTGTTCGGTATACGTATGAATAGGTTTTAAATTAACCGCTTTTAACGTCTTCATTAAACTAAAAGGGGTATTTAATACAATATTCATCTCTTCGGGATTCGTTACATAATCTCCTGCATTACTTAATGTAATAGGCCTTGTACTATGCGCCCATCCACCACGAACGCCTCCAATAAACAGAAAAATAGCAATTAAAAAACAAGCCGATTGAATGCTATATGCATGCCATCTAAACAGTAGTGGACGCTGTACTTGTACGAGATCATATAGCTTAATTAAAGCATAAACCAATATCGCAAATAGTATAAAAAGATACCAGTAGTCAAGGCAAAAATCTAAAGCCAAGGAACCTAAATTTTTTTCATTTGCAAACTGATCAAATACAGTCCCTGTAGTTCGTTTCAAGGTAAATGGATAATAAGCAAAATCAACTAAATTTAAAGCGATTCCGATTGAATTGGTAATAATAAAAATCCACTTTGCTATTTTTTGATATAAGGTATTATACTTGAATGGTGCAGGAATAATCTGCATCAATAAATAGAGTATATTTAAATATAGTAGCGCTACGATATCAAATTTAACCCCACCCCATAACATATACAATAATTGAGCACTATTTACATGGGGAAAAAGAGCATAATTAATCCCATAAAAACCCAGTCTTAAAAAAGCATAAATTAACAACAGTATGAGAAATCTAATCAGCAAACCGAGATATGGTGCAAATGAACCTTTCAACTTTATCATATTTTCTATCTAATATTTTAAAAACTCTTTATACACTTCTTGGTAATAAGCTTTTCCTATATTGAGTAAACTATCTGTTTTTACAGGAGAATAGTCACTATTCTGTTTATAATTAATAATCTTCCCTACATTATCAAAACTCACGACTTGATCTGGTGTAATTACACCAAAAGCATCTTTAGAATTGTAAAACGCAATTTGAGGTGTGGTTGGATTCAATAAATCGCGACTCCAATGGTATCGAGTAGCCGGAAGATTTAATTGATGAAGCAATGTCGCTACCATATCGGTCTGATTGCCGATACGGTCGATTTTTTTACCTCTGAACTCAGGTTTGATTACATCACCAAAAAATAATAGTGGAATATGAAAACGATGCGGGTTAGACAACTCCCATTTCTCTGCAGGCAACCGGTGCCCATGATCTGCTACAACAACAAATAGGGTATTTTTATACCAGCTTTTGGTTTTGGCTTGATTAATAAAATCATAAACAATCGAATCTGTATAGAAGGCTGTGCTTCTAAATTTATCTGCATTTGATTTAGTCCCAAATTTATAACGCCCTGGCAAGTTAAAGGGCTCGTGATTGATTAATGTAAAAATTGTTGAAAAGAAGGGGGTTTTCTCGGTATCAAAATCATGTAGCATTCGTTTTAATACAATATGGTCATAGACACCCCATGAAGCCCGTGAAACATCTACACCAAAGTTTGCATTATCGACAACTTTCGAGACACCGTGCATCAACATGTACGATTTAAAATTGTAAAACTCACTTTGACCCCCATGATAAAATGAGCCATGGTAACCTGTACTACTTAATTCTTGACCTACAGCCGGCAAATTCTCATGTTTATCGATATACTTGATAATGCTTTCGGGTCCTTGTGCCGGAAAGGCACTGAATATTCCCACCATTCCTTTATCAGATCGATCTGCGGCCGCATAAATGTGATCAAAAAATACGCCTTGATTAATTAATTTCTCAAAATTTGGTGTAATTCCTTTTTCTCCTCCCATTGATTCAATTAGACCGCCAACAAAACTTTCTAACATGATAACAACAACGTTTGGACGTTTCGTAGTCAATATAGAAACGGATGAATCTGGATTTGCATTAAATGCAGGTTTTAAAGTCGAATGGAGCTGGTCTTCATCATTATAAAACTGATAAGGACTTTTTAACCGGGTACTTTTCGCAAAATAATCCCGCAACAGTGCCCATTGTGTATTTACCGCAGCATGATTATAAAAGCTTTGCTCAGAAAAATAAGCTTTGCTCGGATTTAAAGTTGCTCTTCCATATCCTCCTCTTATAAAAGTAAATAGCAAAATAGCTCCAATCAATAATTTAATAGCATTCTGCCAAGGCAGCTTAATATTATAAAAATGCACTTTTTTGAACATCCAACGATATAAAAAATAGCCCACAACGATTCCGACAATCATTCCAAAAACTGGAAAGAATACAGGTGTTGATTCGGCAGAAGCAACGGCTCCAGATGGTGATGCTAAAAAAGCATCAATTGCTCTCTTTGAAATTTTATCGCCCCATTCCCGATAAATATTGATATTAATAAAAGAAACAACAAAATAAATAACGAGCAAAGTGATGGTGTACACATCCAATATTTTTCTTTTATAATGTACATTCGGTAAAAAAGATAAGATACAGTAGATAAGAAAAGGAACTGCACAGATATAGGATACTGCTGAAAAATCTAAACTAAGGCCGTGATAATAGATTTTGAAAATCTCTGAGAAATTTTTCGATCCAATTTTATCAAAAAAAGCTGTTATAAACAGCAATCGATCAATAAAACATATGATAAGCCAAAATAAAAAGTACTGAGTTAGGGCCTTTAACTCATTGGCAATTCTATTCATTTTTAGTATTTATGTAAAACACGCAAATGTACGCTATTTCAGTAATAATAGTCTAAAATGTTATGATTATGTTATAAAAATATTACCATAAGGTCAATTTCAATTTTACAGTAGAAATGGCTGCAAAACCAACATTACAACAAGATCATAATCAACACATTAAAGCTTGATAAAATTTAAGATATACTCTTAATTATATATTTACACTTAGTAATGTGGTTTTATACGTAATGAAAAGCATAAATAAGTCGAAAACCAATTTTTGAAATAGCAATATTAAACTTCTATAAAACAACTAAATTCGCTAAATTTGCAAACGATTTTGAAAAAAAATTATCATGAGTATAGCAAAAACTTACAATCCTAAAGAAGCTGAAGACAAATGGTACAGCTACTGGATGGAGAACGGATTTTTCCGTTCTACACCTGATGAGCGTGAACCGTACACAATAGTAATGCCTCCTCCGAACGTCACCGGTGTATTGCACATGGGACATATGCTGAACAATACCATTCAAGATGTATTGATTCGTCGAGCACGTATGCAGGGTAAAAATGCTTGTTGGGTCCCTGGAACCGATCATGCCTCTATTGCAACTGAAGCAAAGGTTGTCGCTATGTTGAAAGAGCAGGGAATTGATAAAAAATCATTATCGCGTGAAGATTTCTTAAAACATGCTTGGGAATGGAAAGAGAAATATGGTGGCATCATCTTAAAACAACTTGAGAAATTAGGTGCCTCATGTGATTGGGAACGCACAAAATTTACGATGGACGCTGATTTATCAGAATCAGTGATTGACACCTTCATCAAGTTCTATAAAGAAGGTTACATTTACCGTGGTGTCCGTATGGTAAACTGGGATCCACAGGGAAAAACAGCTTTATCTGATGAAGAGGTAATCCGTAGAGAGGTCAACCAAAAACTATACTACATCCGTTATCAAATTAAGGATTCAAATGAACAAATCATCATTGCTACGACTCGTCCAGAGACGATCATGGCCGATGCAGCTATCTGTATTAACCCTAATGATGAGCGCTATACACACCTAAAAGGTAAATCAGTTATTATCCCGTTAATAAATCGTGAGATTCCAATCATCGAAGATGAATACGTGGATATAGAATTTGGTACAGGTTGCCTTAAAGTAACTCCTGCTCATGATTTGAATGATTATGCTTTAGGTCAAAAACATAACTTAGAAATCATTGATTTATTAAACGATGATGGAACATTAAATGCCAATGCTCAAATTTTAGTTGGTGAAGACCGCTTCATTGCTCGTAAAAAGATTGCGAAACTTTTAGAGGAAGTCAATCAGATCGAAAAAATTGAAGATTATAAATCTCAAGTAGGTTTTTCAGAGCGTACTGATGCTGCTATTGAACCAAAACTTTCCATGCAATGGTGGTGCAAAATGGATAAATTAGCTCAACCTGCATTAGATTATGTTGTAAGCGGAGAAGTAAATTTAATTCCAGACAAGTTTACATCCAGCTACAAACATTGGATGGAAAATGTAAAAGATTGGTGTATTTCCCGTCAGCTATGGTGGGGTCAACGTATTCCGGCATGGTACAATGAAAAAAATGAATGGGTAGTTGCAAAAACTGAATCTGAGGCAATTCAAGAGTTTGAATCTCAAGGTAAAGTTGCTGGTGCGATTCGTCAGGAAGAAGATGTACTCGATACATGGTTCTCGTCTGGTTTATGGCCTATGTCGGTATTCGACGGCGTTCGCAACCCTGAAAATGAAGAATTCAACTATTACTACCCTACAAATGATTTAGTAACAGCTCCCGAAATTTTATTTTTCTGGGTAGCGCGTATGATGATCATGGGACATGCATATACGGGTAAAGCTCCTTTCAAAAATGTATATCTTACAGGTATCGTTCGTGATAAATTGGGCCGGAAAATGTCCAAATCATTAGGAAATTCTCCTGATCCGATCGAACTGATGGCTCAATACGGCACCGATGGTGTACGCGTAGGTATGCTACTTTCTTCGCCTGCTGGAAATGACTTAATGTTTGATGTCTCTTACTGTGAGCAAGGCCGTAATTTTGCGAATAAAATATGGAATGCATTCCGTTTAGTTAAAGGTTTAGAGACTATAGATGCTCCTGCAACTGAAGCTCAGAAAACTGCGGCAAAATGGTTTGAAAGCAAATTTAATGCTACTTTAATTGAGATCGAAGATCACTTTAATCATTATCGCCTATCCGATGCCCTTATGTCTACTTACAAATTAGTATGGGATGATTTCTGTGCTTGGTATTTAGAGCTTATAAAACCTGCGTATCAAACTCCTCTTGAAATGGAAACTTTTGAAGTGGTAAAAGGATTTTTCAAACGTATACTTACATTGGTTCATCCTTTTATGCCTTTCTTATCTGAAGAACTTTGGCATGATGAACTATTTGGAGACCGCGATGCAAAAGATTGTATCATTGTGGCGGAGTATCCAACGGTTGGCGCTATCGATCAAAAAATCATTAAGGAATTTACTTTTGTACAGCAGATTATTTCTGAAGTTCGAAATATCCGTAATACTAAGCAGATTTCACCGAAAATTGCTTTACCTTTAGCTATCAATGCAACAGAAATTGATTTTACAAACTATCAAGAAAGTATTATCAAGTTGGCTAACATTGAAAAACTAACCTTTGTTCAAGAAAAAATAGCTGGAGCAGTTAGTTTCTTAGCTGGCAAAGAAGAATGTTATGTTGCGCTTGAAGAAAACATAGATGTAGACGCTGAACGTGAAAGAATCACAAAAGAAATCGATTATTTAAAAGGATTTCTCGTTTCTGTAGACAAAAAATTATCGAATGAGCGTTTTGTTCAAAATGCGAAGCCAGAAATTATTCAAAATGAACAAAACAAGAAAGCTGATGCTGAATCTAAAATTAAAATATTAGAAGATAGCTTAGCTAGTCTTGCTTAAATCATTTCAGAATTAAAAATTTAAGAGGGCCAATTTTCATGAAAATTGGCCCTCTTAAATTATAGAGTTTCATCCCTATAGCCAAGGCTACCCTATATTAAAAATATGTGCGTTTAAAAGACGATATAAACAATTAAACTTCAAACGCATAGAATTGAACAATATTTTTATTTATAATGATGTGTAAAAATAATTGTATTCATATCCCTAATTGGAATCAAATTTGTCTTCTAATTGATTATGATCATTACAAAATAAGTATTTTACACAAAAAACTAGATTGTTAAAAACATGAAAAAAAAAGCACTTCTCTTTCTATTTTCAATTACTTTTTTACTGGTTCGTGCACAGGAACAACCTGCAGCGTATGCTGTAAGTGATGAATACACTTTATGGAATTTTCAAAAAGGTGATACAGCTTATGTATTCGCTGACGTGGCATATGTACGTGAAAATGCGGATACTAAATCGAAGTTGGTCGATTCTCTACAAGAGGGTGCAATGGTTGTTATTAACAGTGAGGGATACAATGGAAGTACGATAAGAGGATTTTATGCCCCATGGCATAAAATTAATTTTATAAAAAACAATGTCAAAAAAGAGGGTTTTATATGGTTAGGCTTACTAGCTCTCAACAGCATACGTAACCAAGAGGGCGAACAGTTCATTTATGGTTTCAAAAAATTTAGATCCTCTACTGAAAATTCACCATCATATTATGACGCCGAAATCAAAGTCTTTGATCGAGAAAAAAACGTTATTGCGCGCGCTTCATATCAAGCTGAGGTAAATGATCAAACTGGTACCGAGACTAAGATCTTAGGAGGAATGGGATTAAAAAACATTAAAAATATTCATCGTTCTGCTTTTTTAGGTGAGGCATGTGGAATCGCTACCCAATATTACTATTTTGCATGGACTGGTCAAGAATTGATTCATTTCCCAAGCAAAATGTCTGTTTCTGATGCGGGTGTATTCTATTACGATGAAACAATCCTATTCCCCTCCGAACATAAAGGTGATCCCACTATGATCTACAAAAAAATAGTTGAAGGCGAAAATATTGATGACAATTTAGATGAGCCTAATTACAAGGAAACAAAAAGTCAAAAGAAATACACCTGGGATGGAAAAACGTTAAGTGAGCTCATCGAAATGAGGTAAGCAATTGAAAGAAGGAATTTATTCACCTTTTTATAACCTATGTTCGCCGATGCTTCTTCTAGGTTTACCTAAAAAAGACGTGAATAAATTATTGGAGGATTTATCTTTGGCTAAACAAAGAAACAAAAGATATGATCTTAATAGCAGTATTATTACCTTGGCTTTCCTTTTTTTTAAGAGGGAAAATATTTTCTGGAATTTTATGTTTGATTTTGCAATGCACACTTATCGGTTGGTTGCCCGCGGCAATATGGGCAGTAGCTTCACGAGTTGATGGTAAAAATAAATCCAGATTTAATCAGTTTAAGCGTGAGCAACGCTTTTAACATTTCTATCCAATTATTTGGACAATAATGATTATATTTATTGGACATCATTTTAAAAATCAAATCATTATGAGCATTAAAGAAACTTTCTCGATTACAGGTGAAAATCTACTAAAGAAGATTAAAGAACTCATTGCGGATGGAAATGTAACGAAAATCAGCATATCCGATAAATCAGGAAAAGAAATCATGAGTTTCCCTGTTACTGTAGGTGCTATAGGCCTCATCTTTGCCCCTATATTTGCAGCAGTTGGTGCTATGGCGGCTTTACTGACAGAATGCAAAATAACTGTCGAACGACAAGAAAAAGATGATAATGACCAAGACAATCAAAATACATCTCAGAGTATTGAGGTAAAATGATATACAGATGAAAGAGAGCACTTATGATTCTCTCTTTCATATTATGCTTTTTATTAAGAACTAGCTAATCACCGTATCTTTTACTTCTACTTTTACCCAATACTTACTATATTGATCAATCCCAGCTAGATGATCTGGATGTTCTTCATATTTTGTAATTGCTTCCAGATTTTCAAAAGTCAACATGATATGATATGAAAAAGAATTATCGACCACTGGTCTTGGATTAGTTTTAGCGGGTTTACCGATATGGCAAGATTGTACTCCCGGCACTTTTTTCAAAATGTCAAAAAACTTTAAAAAATCCTTATCTTCCTCTGCCGTGATTCCATCTTTTAACCAGAAATAGACGCTATGAAATATAAATCCGGCATTGAATCCGGCTTGTGTTATTGTTGTTTCATTATTACTTTGTGTATTTAGACATGAAGTCAGTACTGTTCCACCAACGCTCGCTAGCGCTAATGAGCTTAAAAATTTCTTTCTTTCCATTTGTTTTATGTTGATTATCTCGAATATACGTAGAAAAAAAGCAAAAAACCAATCTAAAAGCCAAACTTAAAAATAGAGGTTGTATACTAGAAATAAGGCACTATTTTTGATTAATCTCGACAACATTACAAATACTTCTCCCTATATTTAGTTCTTGGAGAAAAACTGGAATATCCATCCTTCTTTGTAATAAAATTAAATGTAAAATAGTAAATAAGATATAAACATAATCACTTGTTTTACGTTATAATAATAAATTAAGGTTTATATAAAGACTAAAAAATATTTTGAATAAATTTAGCCGTATCGCATTAAAGACCCTTTTATGGATTATTGGATCTGTCATTGGACTCTTACTTCTCATTATTTTTTTGATTCGACTTCCTTCCGTGCAAAATTTTATTGCCGGAAAAGTAGCCACTTATGTTGAGGGCAAAATTGGCACGCCCTTTCATATTGGTAGCATCAATATTGAATTTCCAAAAAAACTTGTTTTAGAAAACATCTATCTGGAAGATCAATCTAGAGATACATTAGTAGCAGGTGAGGCCATCAAAGTGGATATCAATATGATGAAACTACTAAAAAGTACAGTAGAAATCCAACAACTGGAGGCTACTGGCATTACCGCAAAGATACGTCGGTCTATGCCTGACAGCAGTTTCAATTTTGACTATATCATAAAAGCATTTGCGAGTCCCGAAAGTACCAAAGCAAAAACTGATACTTCTTCTGCTATGGTATTCAATATGGACAAAGTTATCTTTGATCGTTTTCACGTGGTATATGCCGATGACGTAATTGGTACAAGCGCTGACGTCTATTTGAAACATTTTGACACCAGGATCAAGAAATTTGACTTGACAAAAAATATGGCATTTGATATGCCAAAAGTTACTATTGATGGCTTAAGTGCATTAGTCACACAATGGAATCCTACCCAAGAAGGCGATGGCCCCAGTGTTGAAGATTTTGGAATTACTGATTCCACTGCAATTGCCACTTCTTTATTACCTGATATTGGTATTAATACAGCAGACCTGCGAAATATTAATGTTCGATATGAAGATAAAGCGGGAAAACTGAGAACAAGGTTTGCCATTCAAAAGCTGTACGCGGATATCAATAGTATTGATCTTAATAAGGAAATTGTTTCAATAAAAAAGATTAATTTAGAAGGATCTGATTCACAGGTGTTTTTTGACAAAATAGTAAAAATAACTAAACCAGCCGCAGATAAAAATACAACAGCATCAGCACCATCCAAGGTTAATTGGATTGTTTCTGTTTCTGATATCAACATCAATAATACCAATGTATGGTATAAAGATGACAATCAAGCACGGATGAAAGGATTTGATTATTTCAATATTAAAATCCCTGTAATCAATACTGCGATGACTGATTTGTATTATAGCGCAGATTCAATTAGCGGATCGCTAAAATCATTAACAGCAAAAGATCACTCCGGTTTCGAAATTAAAAATCTAAAAGGCGATTTTATCTATACCAATACAGGTGCTGAGATCAAAAATCTGTATGCTGCAACTTCTAAAACATTATTACAAGATTATATTAAAATATCTTATCCTTCTTTAGAGGCTATATCGGAAAAACCTGAATTGCTTACTGTCAATGCCAACATTAAAAAGAGTCATGTTGATATGCGCGATATTTATTACTTTGCTCCGTTCTTGGATACTATGGAGATCATGCATCCGCTCATGAATAAAAAATTCAATATTGACGGAAAAGTAATGGGAAAACTGAACGATCTCAATATCCCACACTTAGATTTCAGCACATTATCGAATACAAAAGTAATTGCCAGTGCTAGACTCAAGGGGCTTCCTAATGTTGATAAGATGTCTATTGACCTTACGCTCAAAAAATTCACAACTGGCCGATCTGATATTGAACAACTTGTTGCCAAATCATTATTTCCTAAAAATCTTGAACTTCCAAATGCAATAGGGCTTACTGGGACATTTAAAGGGGGAATGCAATCATTCAACACCAATTTATCTTTAGTGACGGAAAAAGGAACTGCTAAAGTAAATGGTAAATTTGATATGGCAAAGCGTGATACGACTTATGATGCTTACGTATCTATTAAAGACTTTGACATCGGAAAAATTTTGAAACAAGATTCTGTCTTAGGTATCTTATCATTTGAAGCCAACGTAAAAGGGCATGGATTAGATCCTAAAAAAGCGATAGCGAATGTGGACGGAAAACTAATACGTCTGGATGCTTTAGGATATCAATACCATAACATCGATATGAATATGAATGCTAATGCAGGCGATATCGAAGCTTCAATTAATAGTATTGATCCAAATGTCAAATTCAATTTAAATGCTACCGCTAATATGCATGCAAAATATCCGAAAGTCGATTTTGAACTGATGGTCGATAGCATTAATTTACAGAATTTAAAGTTAATGGATGATGACTTCCGTTATCATGGCAAAATGGTCGGAAATTTTGAAACAGCAGATCCTAATTTCCTGAATGGAGAAGCACATATCATCAATTCTTCTATTGCATACAATAATGACCGCTACACTCTTGATAGTATTTCAATTATCGCTCGTTCGGATAGTAGCTCAAATCTTTTAATGTTAAAATCTGCCTTTCTAAATGCCCATTTAGTTGGTAAATATAAATTAATGGAGCTTGGTACAGCAATACAAGACATTGCACACGTTTATTATCAACCTGGAGCTCCTGTAAACATTCCAAAATACGAAGATCAACAATTTGAATTTTCTGCTCAGCTGACCAGAACAAAATTTATAAAGGACTTCTTACCTGATCTGACTGAAATGAAAGACATCACACTTGATGGTATGTTTAATAGTAAGAACAAGTTGATCCAGGCGAAGCTCGATGCACCAAAAATTGTTTATGCAGGCACAGATATTAATAGTGTAACTTTTGATCTGACAACAGTTGACAGCACCATGTATTATTCTGCTTTGATTAACAAAATAAAAGTTAGCAATATCGAATTGATCAATACGGTACTCAGTGGTAAAGTCATTAAAAATAACTTAGATTTTGGCGTTTGGATTAAAGACAAAAAAGATAAAGAACAGTACCATTTAGGTGCCCATATGAAAGTAGATCGTGGCAACTTTCTTTTTAGCTTACTAGAAGATGGATTAATGCTAAATTATGACAAATGGAATGTCGATAGTACGAATGTTTTATCATTTGGTAAAGCGGGTATTCAAGCTCATAATTTCATTCTGGAAAACAAGGGGCAGTTATTGGAAATTAAATCACAGGATAGTGTTCTGAATTCACCTATAGATCTACTTTTTAAAAATTTCAGAATTGAGACCCTCAGTAAAATGATTGCTGCTGATGACATGAATATTGGTGGTGGTATTAATGGACAAGCAACGATTTCACGCCTTGAAAGTAACCCTGTTTTTGTATCAGATATTGGAATTGATAAATTTTACTTAGGGACGGATACAATTGGAAATGTCAATATTAAAGTTAATAATGAAAAAGAAAACACGTATGCAGCCAATGTCAGTATTACTGAAAATGGTAATAACGTCAGTTTAATCGGAGAGTTTATAAGTCCTCCAACCGGAGAAGCTACTTTTGATGCTACGCTCAACATTGCTCCTCTAAAAATGAAGACTATTCAAGCTTTCAGCTTTGGGTACTTAAAAGAATCTAAAGGGGATGTCCAAGGAGAGCTTAAAATATCCGGGACGACTGATAGACCTGTTATCAACGGTGATCTGAATTTTAATGGTGCTGAATTTAATGTTGCTATGCTTAATGCGGCGTTCTTAATTGATAACGAAAAAATTAGTTTTAATAATAGGGGAATCTCTTTATCCAATTTCAACATCAAAGATAAAAAAGGCAATACTGGTGATTTGAATGGTACCATTTTAACTAAAAACTATACAGATTATGACTTTAATTTGAATCTTAAGACTGATAACTTTGAAGTTGTGAATTCGACTCGGGAGGATAATGATCTGTTCTTTGGTAAAATGTACGTTTCTTCTGATCTACGTATAAGAGGCACGTTGGATAAACCTGTTGTCGATGGAAATATCAAAGTTCAAGATAAAACTGATTTTGTATTCATTATGCCGAATGATGACCCTGGAATGGTGGAGCGAAAAGGTGTCGTAGAATTTGTTGATAAAAGTGATACAACAAGAGCAAATGTTTTTGCAAAATTGGATTCACTAACAACAACAAAATTAACAGGAATCGATGTGACGCTGAATCTTCAAACTGACAAGAATGCTAAATTCAAAGTTATTCTTGACGAAGGATCTCAGGACGCCTTAAACATCCAAGGTGAAGCTGAATTAAATGCAGGTATCGATGCGAGTAACAAGATCACCATGTCGGGAACTTATACGGTGGACAAAGGAAGTTATTCGTTTTCTTTTGGCCCTGTGAAACGTGAGTTCTTATTTAAAGAAGGAAGTACAATTACATGGGCAGGAGACCCGCTCGATGCGCGAATGGATATCACTGCAGTATACAAAGTCAAGGCCCCTACCCTTGAATTGGTACAAACTCAACTTGGTGCAGATAACTCTAATCTATACAAACAGCGAGTACCATTTAATGTCAATTTATTAATCACAGAAAAGTTATTCGAGCCTAAACTAGGCTTTGATATTGATCTGGATGAAAATAACGCCATTGCGTCTCAAGATGTGGTGAGTAAAGTCAATAATGCCCTTTCACAAATACGAACAGACCCTTCTGAAATGAATAAGCAGGTTTTCTCATTGATCGTGTTAGGACGCTTTTTGGCTTCTAATCCTTTTGAAAGTTTATCTGGTGGTGGCGGTGTCGAATCTATGGCTCGTAATAGTGTGAGTTCATTACTAACGTCACAGTTAAACCGACTAGCTTCGGATTTAATTAAGGGAGTGGAATTAGATTTTGACTTACAATCCGAGCAGGATTTTACAACTGGAGTTGGGGAAACACGTACCGATTTAAATATTGGTGTTTCAAAAATGCTATTTAACGACCGTTTGAAAATCACTATAGGCTCAAATTTTGAAGTTGAAGGGAATTCAAGACCTGGAGAGCAGGCTGCGAATATTGCTGGAGATATTAGTCTAGATTACCAACTGTCTCAAGATGGTCGCTATTTCGCTCGCGTATATCGGAAAAACCAATATCAGGTAACACTTCAGGGCCAATATGTTGAAACAGGTATTGGATTTATCATCAACATGAGCTACAATAAATTCAGAGAAATTTGGATGAATTCTAAAAAATTAAATGAATATAATACCCGAAGCAAAAATTTCCGTAAACGTTTTGACGTAGAACGTATGGAAACCGACTCCGTTTACAGAGATAGCGTCCGCTTTGCAATTCGAGATAGCATGATGCGTAACGATCCTAAGAAATATAAAGAACGTTACTTGGATAGAAAACAAATCCAGCAAACCAAACCAAGCAATAAGACTGATTCAACGAATCAGAAAACAGATACAATAGGAGAAAAAGTGATTAGAAATGAAGAAAGGGAGAATAATGAAAAATAGCAATCAATTTATAGCTTTTGTTGTATTTATAGGGCTTTTCATTGCTTCTTGTTCGACCACAAAAAATTTAAAAGAGGGTCAGTCCTTATATGTGGATGGCCATGTCGATATTGAATCGGATACGATTTCCAAAGAACATAAAAAGGCCTTAGCTACGCATCTGGAACAGGTATTAATGCCCAAACCCAATAAGACACTTTTTGGATGGCGTTACAAACTAGCTTTCAACAACATGGCTGGGGATTCAGTTGGAAAAAATTTCATTCGCAGACAACTAAAAAAAATGGGTGAAGAACCCGTTTTATTGAGTGATGTAAATAGGGAATATAATGAAAACCTGTTAAGAAATCGACTTGAAAATATTGGTTTCTTTAATGCAGAGGTAAAGTCTGACACTACAATTAAGGATAAAGAAGCGACCATACACTATATTGCGACGACTAATCTGATTTATAAAATAAAATCTGTTACGTTTAATGTAGACAGTACGATACAGCTTGGCCGAGATATACTCCTATCTCGTGATAAGTCTCTTTTAAAGGTTGGTAAGCATTATAGTTTAGATGATATCCTGAATGAACGTGATCGGATTGATAATGAACTTAAAAATATTGGGTACTATTATTTCAGTCCCGACTATATATTGGTGGAAGCAGATAGTACAATTGGAGATAATAAAGTCAATTTATATGTCACTATTAAACCTGAAACACCTGTTATAGCTAAATCACCATCCAAGATAAATAATATATACATCTATCCAAATTATACGGACGAAGGTACAGGATATCAACGTGCTCCACGTAATGCGCAATTATTCGATAGTTCATATTACTTTATAGATCCAAAAAATACCTTTAGAAAACCCGTTATAGCTAACCATATCTTCTTTAAAAAAGGAGATCGTTATAATCGCGGTGCACATAATAAAACAATCAGTCATCTTGTAAATCTAAATAGCTTCAAATTTGTTAAAAACAACTTCGTTGATAGTAAAGATGTCAAAAACGGACTAGATGTATATTACTATCTTACTCCTCTTCCTAAGAAATCTATTCGTCTCGAATTGTTAGGAAAAATGGCTTCGGTATATAATGGATCCGAACTTAATGTGAACTGGCAATTACGAAATGCCTTTAGAGGTGCCGAACTGTTAAGTCTAAATGTGTTTGGTGGATACGAAACACAGACCGGTGGAAGTGTAAGTCTAAACTCAAGCTATTATCGCTATGGTGCAGATCTTACTTTAACGTTTCCCCGTATTCTTTCGCCTTTCAAAATAAATCCCAGTCGTAGATTTATACCAAAAACCTACATCAAAACGGGATTTGAATTCTTAAATAGAACTCGAGCATATACGTTACGATCTCTAAAACTAGACTATGGTTATATCTGGCAGGAATCTGAAGAGAAACAACATGATTTGGGATTATTAGAGATTACATATGTACAGCCCAGCCGTATTTCAGATGAATATAAAGCCCAGATGGATACTGTACCAACGCTAAAACATGCTATAGAACCACAATTTACTATTGGTCCAAATTATAATTTTACTTTATCCAATATGATGAACAAAAATCTAAAAAACACCTTTTATTTTAAAGGAAATTTAGATTTATCTGGTAATGTATTGGGATTGATAAAAGGTGCCAACTACAATGATGGTAAAACATTTAAATTATTCAACGCTTATTTTTCTCAATATATCAAGGTAAGTGGTGATGGTAGACATTATTTAAAACTAAGTGAAAATTCACAATTAGCATCGCGAGTCAGTGTAGGTCTAAGTTACTCTTATGGTAACTCCCGTGCTTTACCCTATCTAAAACAGTATTATGTGGGTGGTCCAAACAGTATTCGCGCTTTTGCTGCTCGGGCAATTGGTCCAGGAACTTTAAAACCTCAAAACATTGGGACCAATAAGTTCTATGCTGATCAAACTGGAGATATAAAATTGGAAATGAGTACAGAATATCGTGCTAAATTGGCTGGTTTTGTCCATTGGGCGGCATTTATTGATGCCGGTAATGTATGGCTACAAAATACAGATGATGAAAAGCCCGGAGCAAAATTTAGCAAAGATTTCTTAACTGAATTAGCTGTCGGTGGCGGTTTAGGTTTAAGATTTGACTTTACTTTTCTTATATTAAGAACAGATTTTGCTATTCCATTCCGTATTCCATATTTGGATAAAGGAGAGCGATGGGTCTTGAAAGATATTGATTTAGGAAGTAGCAGATGGCGCAAGGACAATTTAATGTTTAATCTAGCTATTGGCTATCCATTTTAATAAAAAGGAGAACGAAAGTTCTCCTTTTTATTTCCTATCATTTTTTATACAACTTAATTGCTTTCCTACTATTTATTGAGTAAATTCAAAGAAAAATTAATGTCTAAGGACCAAAATTAAAAGGCTTATGAAAGTTACAATAGTTGGTGCAGGAGCAGTTGGAGCGACAACTGCAGATAATTTAATCCGAAGAGAGGTTGCTGAAGAAATCATCCTTTTAGATATCAAGGAAGGGTTTGCTGAAGGTAAGGCACAAGATATGTCACAGACTGCTGCTTTATTGGGATTCGACTCAAAAATAATAGGTGTAACGAATGATTACAGTGCAACCGCAGGCTCCACTGTAGCAGTTATTACTTCAGGAATTCCGAGAAAACCGGGCATGACCAGAGAAGAACTAATCGGCACTAATGCAAATATTGTTAAAACAGTAGTTGATAATTTGATCAAACATTCTCCTGAGGTCATTATTATTATTGTTTCAAATCCAATGGATACCATGACATATTTGGCTTTAAAAAGCTCTGGTCTTCCAAAAAATAGAATCATAGGTATGGGGGGAACATTGGATTCTGCACGATTTAAATATCAGCTAAGTCAAAAATTAAACGCTTCTGCAAGTGACCTTAATGCAATTGTTGTCGGCGGTCACGGCGATACGACCATGATTCCTCTGATCAAACATGCCACATGGAATAGTATTCCTGTAACTGATTTTTTAACTGAGGAGGAGCAAGAAGAAATTATTCAGAAAACAATGGTAGGCGGTGCAACTTTGACATCCTTAATCGGAACCTCTGCATGGTATGCTCCTGGGGCAGCGACTGCAGCTGTCGTTGAAAGTATCGTTAGAAATCAAAACAAGCTTTTCACAGCAAGTGTATTTTTGGATGGAGAATTTGGATTATCGGATATCAATTTAGGTGTTCCAGTCATCATCAATAAAAATGGATGGGATAAAATTGTACCTTTGAAGCTTTCGGAAGAGGAAAAGCAAAAACTACACAAAAGTGCGGATGCTGTTCGAAACATGAATAATGTACTAAAAGATATTAACGTTTTATAAAAATAATATGCAACTCTTTATTAAAAATATGGTCTGCAATAGATGTAAGATGGCTGTAGAAAATATATTTAAAGAGTTGCATATTCCTTATCATGATCTACAACTAGGTGTGGTTACACTGGACCATTCACTACAGCCTGAACAACGAAAGAAAGTGAAGGAAAATCTGCATGCTATTGGTTTTGAATTAATCGATGATAAAAACACGCGTCTTATTGAAAAAATAAAATTGCTGATCATCGATTATACACGCTATCCTTATAACTATCTGAATAAAAATTTATCAGATATATTAAGTGATCATTTACATGTTGAATACAGCTCTTTAAGTGCCCTCTTCTCTTCTGTAGCAAGTATCAGTATTGAAAAATATGCTATCTTCCAAAAAATAGAATATATTAAGGAGTTATTAATTTACGATGAACTTTCATTAGCTGAAATCGCTGAAAAGCTTAATTATTCAAGCACTGCATATCTCAGCAATCAATTCAAAAAAAACACAGGTTTAACACCAACGCAGTTTAAAAATTTAAATAATCCTACTGCTTTACGGCAAACTTTAGATCAAGTGCATTAATATATCTAAATAAAGATACTTTAACTTTCATGAAGCACATATTTTTTCTATGTTTGGAATATGGCAATCATTCCCTTACAGATTTTACAAATACAGGAGCAAGGCACTCATATTTTAATAGAGGTCACTTTATACGAAACTAACCATTTAATGGTTTTAGATACTGGAGCTTCAAAGACTGTTTTTGATAAAAACCAATTAGAAAAAATTCACACAGACCAATTCCAATTAGAAAGTACCGATACGCTTTCAACAGGTTTGGGCACGAATAACATGGAAAGTTTTTTGATTCATATTCCTCTTTTTAAAATCCATGATTGGAAAATAAAAAATTATAGGGCTGCAGTTCTTGACCTAAGTTCTATTAACTATGCTTACGAACAGATGAATCTACGTCCTGTGATCGGAGTGATCGGAGGAGATATTTTAGCTCCTTATGGCGCAGTGATTGATTACAAAAAGAAAACGCTTAAATTACTCAAGAGAAAGTTAAAACTTAAAGAGCCTTTTATGAATATGCAGACGTAAATATAAATAATAAGATAAAGCTATCAAAACACCTGCACCGCCCATAAAGTATAAGACACTACGCAATCCGAAATAGCTTGCTAAAGCCCCTATAAGCAAACTACCTATAGGGAAAACACCTTGAAACGCCATTACATAATAAGAAATTGCTCGTGCTCTATAGATCGGCATCGCATGCGTCTGTATATACGTATTAATACTGGAGTTCTGCATCATCATAGCGAAAGAAACGATCGCCGTATATAAGAGAGCAAGAACTAAAACAGATGAATGCCCGAGTAAAAACAAGGCAGCTCCCATTAACAATGCTGCGCCCATTACTTGGTAGCGCATATTAGTCCCCGATTTTAGCCGTGCCATATTAATAGCACCTATCATTGCCCCAAGACCAGCTGCACTTTCAAACCATGAAAATGTTCCTGCATCGCCATTAAACATTTCTTTTGCTACAGCAGGTAATAAAGAAGTATATGGAATCACTAATAAGCTAGAAAAAGTCATCACTATAATAAGCGAAAAAATATGGGGAGATCTTTTCAAATAATAAAACCCTTCGACCAATCCCTGCCAATTACTTCCTTTGCTTAAGCTTGCTGTACTTTCTGTGACATTCATCATCCATAAAGTAATCAAAACAGGGATAAAACTCAGAAAATTACTGCTGAAACACATCATTTCACCGTATGTACTCAATAATATACCACCAATAGCCGGACCAACCATACGTGCTGCATTAAATATAGAAGAATTTAGTGCTATTGCATTAGGCAGATCTTTTCTATTATCCACTAAATGTACCATCAACGATTGTCTTCCCAACACATCGAAAGCGTTGATTACTCCTTGTGCAAATCCCAAAATAGATAACCACAATACTGTTTCCATCTTCAGGTACACTAAAAGTGTTAAGATTCCTGCTTGAATCATTAGACCTATTTGTGTAATAAAAACAAGCTTATACTTTTTATGTTTATCGACAAAACTTCCAATAAATGGAGATAATACCAAAGAAGGAAGCAGGGAGATGAAAGATACAAAACCTAACCAGAAAACAGAATCTGTTAACTTATATACTAACCAACTTATAGCAACACGTTGCATCCATGTGCCCATCAATGAGATTGCCTGGCCAATTATATGTAATCTAAAATTTGGATACTGAAGCGAACGAAATATCTGCATATCAATGAATAATAGAAGTAAATGAAAGGAATGATCTAAAATGAACAGTAATGACTAAGCAATATTTGTGCAGTAATTTCATTTCTGCACAAGATTAGTGAATTTTAATCGATAACTTTGCCACTTAATGGTAAATAAACCAAACAATTAACAATCAATTCAATACAAGATGAAATTTTTTATTGACACAGCAAACTTAGAACAAATCAAAGAAGCACAAGATTTAGGTGTATTAGACGGGGTAACAACAAACCCAAGTTTAATGGCTAAAGAAGGAATCAGTGGTGACGAGAATGTAATCAATCATTACAAAGCGATCTGTGCTATCGTAGATGGCGATGTAAGTGCGGAGGTAATTTCTACGAACTACGAAGAAATGATCAAAGAAGGAGAAGCACTTGCAAAGTTAGATGACAAGATTGTTGTTAAAGTTCCTATGATCAAAGATGGTATCAAGGCAATTAAATATTTCAGCAAAAAAGGAATCAAAACAAACTGTACTTTGGTTTTCTCTGCAGGTCAGGCACTCCTAGCTGCAAAAGCTGGAGCTACTTATGTTTCACCTTTCATTGGTCGTTTAGATGATATTTCTACAGATGGTTTAGGACTTATCGAAGAGATCCGTTTAATCTATGATAACTACAGTTTCCCAACACAGATCTTAGCGGCTTCGGTACGTAACAGTGCGCACATTTTAGGTTGTGCTAAGATTGGAGCTGATGTGATGACGGGTCCTTTATCTGCAATCACAGCTTTATTAAAACACCCATTAACAGATAGTGGCCTTGCTACTTTCTTAGCTGACCACGCGAAGGCAGCAGCGAAATAAAATCGATATAAAACGACTTTAAAGAAACGGTCAGAAACGAGTATGAATAACTTGTTTCTGACCGTTTTTTTATATTAGAATAATGATGTATTTTTGTATTATGAGTAAAGAGCAACAACAGGAAAAAACAGTACATGAGCGTGTCGATTTTACAACTTTACTAAAACAATATCAGCTTAAGGTTACACAGCCTAGACTGCGAACTTTGGAAGTTATATCGACTAAGAAATCAGCCATTTCACAACCAGAGCTCGAAAAATTAATCGGTAAAGAAATTGATCGTGTCACCCTCTATCGCGTTTTAGCTTCATTTGAGGAGAAGGGAATATTGCATAAAATTTTTGATCTAAATGGTACAGCTACTTACGCCCTCTGTTCGACCAACTGCTCCGAGCACAATCATCATGACCAACATGTGCACTTCATCTGCAGAAGCTGTAACTCCGTATTTTGTATGGATGAAATCACACTTCCCTCCTTCAACATTCCGGAAGGTTACAAACTTGAAGCTGTAGCTATAAATGCCCTGGGTCTATGCGATCAATGTCAGGAAAAATAATAAAAAAACAAAATTTTACTGAATTCAAAGAAAGGTACCAGCATTTCTAAAAACCTTTACTTTGCACACGCTTCTACTAAATCCTGATGCTAAGGTTCTTTCTTAATCATCAACTAAAATTCAGCAAAAAGAAATCTAAATAATTGATACAATACACTTTATTAAATTTTAATAAATAAGAATTTGATAAAAACACATTTAGCAAAATATTAAAAATCGAGCAGAACCTGAAAGTATATTGTTTATCAACATCACAAATAATGATTCATTAAGCTATTTAATACTCACTATACTGGTTATCAAAATATTAAATAAGCTAAATAGAATTAAAAATACACTTAATTCTATAACAAAAACAAAGAACATTTAGATATCCACAATTTCGGATTAATATTTGTATATTGTATGTGATAAGACATCGGGAATAGCCTAAATAGCAATGGTATTATATTGCAAACTACAGTAGCCTTCTCCCCCACTTACAACACGATAAAAGTAAATAAAAACGTATGACGACAAAAAAAGAAAACCCGTACCAAGAGGTTTTAACACAGCTCATCATCGACATCTTCGAGAAGTCAAACAACAAGCCACTCAACTATAAACAAGTCGCATCAAAGCTGAACGTTCACGATTCAGATTCAAAAATAGCAATCGCCAACATTCTAACTGACCATCCAAAAAACAGCCCTTTTTTAGAGGTTGAGAAGGGTAAATTCAAACTTCGTCAACTTAAAGTTTACGTGATTGGAAAAGTCGATATGACTGCTGAGGGATCGGCTTATATTATACCTCAAGACGAATTTGAGAATGATATCTTTGTGGCGCCTAGAAAATTACGTCAAGCACTGCATGGAGATATTGTTAAAGTACATACTTTTGAAAAGAGCAGAGGCCGTAAAAAAGAAGGAGAAGTTGTTGAAATTATACAGCGTGCAAAAACAGATTTCACAGGTATTATCAATCTTTCTCAAAACTTCGCATTCTTTATTGCAGACGATAGAAAGATGTTGCATGATATTTTTATACCACTTGATAATCTTGAGGGTGCTAAGGATGGAGAAAAGGTTGTAGTCTCTATTATTGAATGGCCACAAGGTGCAAAAAATCCGATTGGCAAAGTCAAGACTATTTTAGGTAAAAAAGGAGAAAACAACACGGAAATGAATGCTATATTGGCAGACTACGGATTTCCATTAAAGTTTCCTAAAAAAGTTGAAGAAGAGGCAAATGCTTTACCAGAGACCTGCTCTAAGGAAGAAATTGCAAAACGCAGGGATTTTAGGGCAATCACCACATTTACAATTGATCCTGCTGATGCAAAAGATTTCGATGATGCAATTTCTTTTCAGCAATTAGAAAATGGGAATTATGAAATCGGAGTCCATATTGCCGATGTTTCGCACTATGTTATTCCAGAGACTGAACTGGACAAAGAAGCATACGAAAGAGGTACTTCAGTATATCTTGTCGATAGGGTAATCCCCATGCTTCCAGAGCGACTTTCCAATGGTGTATGTTCATTACGACCACATGAGGATAAACTTTGTTTCTCAGCGGTCTTTGAGCTTGATGAAAAGGCAAATGTTGTAGAGCAATGGTTCGGAAGAACGATCATTCATTCTGATCGACGCTTTTCTTACGAAGAAGCTCAAGATGTTATTGAAACAAAAATAGGAGATTTTGCTTCAGAGATACTAAAACTAAATGAACTTGCTTATATTCTTCGTGAGCGCAAATTTAAAAATGGTGCAATTGCATTTGAAAGTGAGGAAGTAAAATTCACGTTGGATGAGAACGGTAAACCAACAGGGGTCTATACCAAAGTAAGAAAAGATGCGCATAAACTCATTGAAGATTTCATGCTTTTAGCCAATAGAAAAGTTGCTGAATACATTGGGAAACAGGGAAAAGGAAAAAATAAATTACCATTTGTTTATCGTTTTCACGATGTCCCCAATCCAGAGACATTAACTACATTTTCTCAATTTGCTGCTCGGTTCGGGCATAAGTTAACGATCAAATCTGACAAAGAAACTGCAAAATCTCTCAATGCTTTAATGACTAAAATTGAAGGCAGTAAAGAACAAAATATGTTAACATCCTTGGCGATTCGTTCGATGGCAAAAGCGATCTATACGACAAAAGGAACAAGTCATTATGGTCTTTCATTTGATTATTATACGCACTTCACTTCACCTATTCGCCGATATCCTGATGTAATGGTACATAGATTATTAGCATACTATTTAAGTGGAGGTGATAAAATCAATGCCGATCATTATGAAAAAATGTGTGAACACACTTCACAAATGGAGAAGAAGGCAGCAGAAGCCGAACGTGCTTCAATAAAATATAAACAAGCTGAATTTTTACAGGAACAAATCGGGACTGAATATAAAGGAATTATCTCTGGTGTAACTGAATGGGGTATGTACGTAGAAATTGAAACCAACAAATGCGAAGGTATGGTTAGATTACGAGACATTAACGACGACTTTTATGTATTAGACGAAAAGAACTTTGCAATCATAGGTCAACGCAAGAAAAAGAAATATCAATTAGGTGACGAAGTACAGATCAAAGTTAAAAAGGTTGATCTTGACAAACGTCAAATCGATTTTACTTTAATCAGTTAAATCATATTAAAATACAATGGACGCCTCCAATCAAGTAAAACACTTTTTTGGGGGCTTTTCATTTCAAAGACAGACTAACCATCCAAATGTCTCAACATCTCATCTGTAAAATGCTCAATATGCCTGGTCTGCGTAAATTTAACAGCATTAAAAACTTCTGATTCGCCTTTCGGGATGGATAATGACTTCCAATTATTCCCTTTCATCATTTTTCCCAACATAACAATTTGTCCTACATGATAGGGATAATGAGCCAATTGTCGATTAATTGCTTCTACGACTGTATGGCCCTGATTACGGATATAAATTAGCTTTCCTAGATCTTCAAATTCCAAACACTTCAAGGTGTTAAATAAATTGTCCCATGCTTCATTCCATTCCCGAAACAACCTGTTCTTGTCCTGATCCACCAATTCAAACTCTGCATCACGATTTCTCCATTCTTTTTCACCATCAGAAGTAAGAAAATCTGTAAAACGAGACTTCATATTACCGGATATATGCTGAATAAGTACAGCTACACTATTACTTTCATCATTGTAACGCCAAAATAACTGGCTATCACTTAACTGATTCAAAGTACTATCAACTAAATGCTTATAATACAAAAACAATTTTTGAACATCCTCTAAATAATTCATAACAATCTGATTTACAAAATAAAACAATCTCTCATACACCTTCCAATTATCCTTAAATCTAAGTAGAAAAATTCACTTTTTTTTAGGTAAAACACAAAAATTGACATTCAATTGAAAAAAACATAGCCATCATTAATAGTATATATTAAAAGACCATTCGTTTTCCTTGCTCCGGAAAAATAAAATTAACTTTATAAGAATTATTTTCCAGCAATTGCCGTTTAATCGTGTCAACATTATCGGAAACAGGCTTCATATGGGTAACAATAACATTTAAACCTTGTAGCATATCTCTTCCGGTAAAAGTTGCTAACTTTCCCAATTCTTCGTTTAAAAGTAGAGGTGTTAAATGTCCAAAAAGTGATTTTTCTGGTTGTGCATTAGGAAATGAAACTTCAATCATTAAAGCTTTCAATCGTCGTGATTTAATTATGGGTGCTATAGATTGCCAT
The DNA here is from genome assembly GCF_042686355.1 of Sphingobacterium anhuiense. Taxonomy (NCBI): domain Bacteria; kingdom Pseudomonadati; phylum Bacteroidota; class Sphingobacteriia; order Sphingobacteriales; family Sphingobacteriaceae; genus Sphingobacterium; species Sphingobacterium anhuiense. Next base: position 14,076 of record NZ_JBHUPE010000005.1, on the reverse strand, counting down.
AAATTTTCAAGATTTGTGACCTTTTCCACACGGTCTGCTCCTGTATCTCCTAGGTATACCATAGAACTATCACCTATAGTTACTAAAACTGCTGAACTCTTCATCGGGTTCACATGGCTTAAATCAAAAGCCTGAATAGTCATTCCGGTATTTGTTACCGTATCGATCTGGCCAATTTTTAAACGTTTATATTGATATTTCCGTATGGGTAGAGCACCTTCATTAGCAAAATTAGCCCATGTATCGTTTATGAAATAATGCGCTTTCAATACATCTATCATTGCTGCTGTTGCGTAAATATTTTTTGCAGCATCTGAGGGAGAATTGATTATCATGCCTGCCAGATGATCAAGATGTCCGTGTGAGATGAAATACCCTTTGATATAATCTCGCAATACCATGCCTGCTGGAACCTCAAATGTTTTTAAGGTTATCGCTTTTCGAATTCCAGCATTTATAGTACCGGCATCTAGCGCTAAATATGCATTTGCCTTATACTTACCAATCAAGTATGAAGATAGATTATCTTCATGATCTCCTCCATAAACTCCCAACGGCACTACTTCAAATGTTTGACTATATACTTTAGAACACAACAGAGTCAGCGTAAGCAGGATGATTTTTTTCATATTTATATTTTCGATTTTGATAAACGATACAAAAATATCATAAAAACATGAACGCAATTTTATGTTTTTATGATATTGTCTAAAAAATAAAATGGAACAAAATTTAATAGGTGAAATAAATTATTTTGTTCAGATTTGCAGTTTACAAGTTACTTTAAAAATGAAATTTAGAAATGATATAGGGGCATTACGTGCTTTAGCGGTACTGGCAGTAATTTTTTTTCATTTCAAAGTACCCTATTTTGATGGTGGCTTTAGTGGTGTGGATATTTTTTTCGTCATCTCTGGCTACTTAATGACCCGAATTATTTTAAAGGGCTTTGAGAATAGCAACTTTTCTTTTAAACAATTCTATACTAAACGTATAACACGCATTATTCCTGCACTTTTGTTTCTTCTTGTAGGTGTTTCTATTATTGGGAGTTTTATATTACTTCCAAAAGACTTACAGCAACTTGGAAATAATGCATTTTTCAGCATAATCTTTAGTTCTAATATTGAATATTATTTAAATAGTGGATATTTTGATGTTGCCTCTCAAAATAACATCCTTTTGCACACATGGTCATTATCGGTCGAATGGCAATTTTACCTTTTATACCCTGCCCTCTTATTCCCTTTTAAAAGTCTCTACACGAACAATAAAATAAGATTTGTTAGCTTTTTCATCTTTTTGATTATGCTGTCATTAGGTCTGAACTTATATTTCAATAATACAGACCAATCCTTCAGTTTTTATATGTTCCCGACTCGGGCATGGGAAATGTTAATTGGGGGACTTGCATTTTTAGGAGAGTCTTATACTCAAAAGTCGATACCCAAGCTCTTCAGAAAAGTAGTTGCAATTACGGGATATGCTATTTTAATTGTTAGTATCTATTTATTTAACGAACAAAATATAAGCTGGCCTTCCTATTATACACTTATTCCTGTCATTGCGACCTTTGGTATCATTATAGCACAGTGCGATTTCAATTTTTTATCCATTAAACCAATACAATGGGTAGCGAAACTATCCTATTCTTTATATCTATGGCATTGGCCAATTTATGTATTCGCCATTTATCTCGGATTGAATCAACCTTTTATTATCATTCCCATCCTCACACTATCTTTACTCTGTGCAAGTATTTCCTATTATTTCATCGAGACCAATAACAAATTTGATCAACTACCATTTACAATAGCTGCTACCACCGCTGTTGGGTTGCTAACAGGGATTATGATGTTATTTCCTTATAATCGATTACAAATAAATAAAGAAATTGATTACCTGACGAACTATAACACCAATTACAGAAAAAACAGACTTGCTTCACAATTCAGAAAAGGCACATGCCATCTGGATATAGACAATACATTTAAGCAATATAATTTTGAAAGCTGTGCCACCATCATTCCAAACAAAAAGAATATTCTTTTACTAGGGGATAGTCATGCGGGTGTTTTCGGACAGAGTTTAAAAGAGCAATTAGAAAAACAAAATATCAATCTTTTACAAGCAACCGTATCCACCACTTATCCACTTTTGGACACCAAAGGGCCAAAGGCATCTTGCGAACTGATCGACTATATGTATCAAAAATTTATACCAGAAAATACGAAAAAAATTGATGAAGTGATACTTGTTGGTTTTTGGGGCTCGCAACAATATCCAGATGAAACCTTAAAAATAAAACTTCAGCAAGTAATTCAATATTTCAAAGAAAATGGTATTCCGCTTAAAATGATCGGACAGACCCCTAGTTATTCTATCATCTTTCCAAATATTTTGGCTCTACAGATAAAAAATAAAAGTGTAAAAGAAGAAAACTACGTTGAATCCCGATCTGCACACATCAACACTTATCTAAAAACCTTTATTCCAGAAGATATTTACATTGATATTTACAATTTACCTGAAATAATTAAATACAATGGTCAAGATCCCTACATGCATGATGACGATCATTTATCGAAATATGGAGCTGATCAAGTTGTTCGTTACTTATTACAAAAAAAACTAATCTAACAGCTAACTCTAAGATTTTCAAGCAAAATGTGGAAAACTAATTGACTGGACATTTCGATTTAACAATAAAATGGTTATCTTTGCGAACTTATAATAATTTAAGAATAAAATTAAATAACAAAATCAGGTAAATGCCTACTATTCAACAATTAGTTAGAAAAGGTAGAGTAGCTCTGGTTGACAAGAGTAAGTCACCAGCGTTGGACTCATGTCCACAGCGAAGAGGTGTATGTACACGTGTATATACTACTACCCCTAAAAAACCAAACTCAGCAATGCGTAAAGTAGCTCGTGTACGTTTAACAAACGGTAAAGAGGTTAACGCTTACATCCCAGGAGAAGGTCACAATTTACAAGAACACTCAATCGTTTTGATTCGTGGTGGTCGTGTTAAAGATTTACCAGGTGTACGTTACCACATTATCCGTGGTGCATTAGATACTTCAGGTGTAGCAGGTCGTAACCAACGTCGTTCTAAATACGGAACTAAACGTCCTAAACCAGGACAAGCAGCGGCTGCGCCAGCAAAAGGTAAAAAGAAATAATTAAACGGAGGAAAGAAAAATGAGAAAATCAAAACCAAAAAAGAGAATCATTTTACCTGATCCAAAGTTTAACGACACTCAGGTAACACGCTTTGTAAACAATATGATGTACGATGGTAAAAAATCTACAGCATACGAAATTTTTTACAATGCAATTGAATTAGTAGAGCAAAAAACTAGCGAAAGCGGTTTAGAAGCTTGGAAAAAAGCTTTAAACAACGTTATGCCAGCTGTAGAGGTTAAATCTCGTCGTGTTGGTGGTGCTAACTTCCAAGTTCCTATGGAAGTTCGTCCTGAGCGTAAAATTGCTTTGGGTATGAAATGGTTAATTTCATATTCACGCAGACGTGGTGAGAAAACAATGTTTGAAAAATTAGCAGGAGAAATCATTTCAGCTTCTAAAGGTGAAGGTGCTGCTGTTAAGAAGAAAGAAGATACGCACAAAATGGCTGAAGCTAATAAAGCGTTCTCACACTTCAGATTCTAGTTTTGAACTTACACACAAAAATATGATTACACCGATCTTTGGTAAACGTTCATTCTTTTATCAGGATCGGTGTACTTATTTAGACAGAAAAATATTTAGCTCCATCTGGGCTAATGCTTAAAAATATTATGGCAAGAGATTTAAAATTCACTAGAAATATTGGTATCGCTGCTCACATCGATGCTGGTAAAACAACTACAACTGAGCGTATTCTTTACTACTCAGGTGTTAATCATAAACTTGGTGAAGTGCACGAAGGTGCTTCAACAATGGACTGGATGGAGCAAGAAGCTGAGCGTGGTATCACGATTACTTCTGCAGCTACTACAGTTTTCTGGCAGTACCGTGGTAACAAATACCAAGTAAACGTTATCGATACTCCAGGTCACGTAGATTTTACGGTTGAAGTAAACCGTTCATTACGTGTATTAGACGGATTAGTATTCTTATTTTCTGCAGTTGATGGTGTTGAGCCTCAATCAGAAACTAACTGGAGATTAGCTGATAACTATGCCGTTCCACGTATCGGTTTCGTTAACAAAATGGACCGTTCTGGTGCTGACTTCTTAAAAGTTGTTGGTCAAGTAAAATCAATGTTAGGTTCTGAAGCTGTAGCTTTACAATTACCTATCGGTGCTGAAGATACTTTCACTGGTGTTGTTGATTTAATTAACAACCGTGGTATCGTTTGGAACGAGCATGATAAAGGTATGACGTTTACAGAAGTTCCTATTCCAGAAGATATGTTGGAAGAGGTTGCTGAATACCGTGAGCGTTTATTAGAAGCTGTTGCTGGTTATGATGAGTCTTTGATGGAAAAATTCTTCGAAGATCCTAATTCATTAACTGAGCGTGAAATCTTAAATGCTTTACGTGCAGCAGTATTAGATAACTCTATCGTTCCTATGGTTTGTGGTTCATCTTTCAAAAACAAAGGTGTTCAAACTATGTTGGATTTAGTAATGGAATTATTACCTTCTCCAATGGATTCAGAAGGTGTTAAAGGTACTAACCCTGATACAGGTGAGGAATTATTACGTAAACCAGATGTTAACGAGCCTTTCGCTGCATTAGGTTTCAAAATTGCAACTGACCCTTTCGTAGGTCGTTTGTGTTTCATCCGTGCTTACTCAGGTAAGTTAGATGCAGGTTCTTATGTATTGAACACTCGTTCAGGTAACAAAGAGCGTATCTCTCGTATCTTCCAAATGCACGCTAACAAACAAAACCCTATCCCTTTCATCGAGGCTGGTGATATTGGTGCTGTTGTTGGTTTCAAAGATATCAAAACCGGTGATACTTTATGTGATGAAAAACACCCTATCGTGTTAGAGTCAATGAACTTCCCTGAGCCAGTTATCGGATTAGCAATTGAGCCTAAAACTCAAGCTGACATCGATAGATTAGGTATTGGTCTTGGTAAATTAGCTGAAGAAGATCCTACATTCGTAGTAAAAACTGACGAAGAAACTGGTCAAACAGTTATCTCTGGTATGGGTGAGCTTCACTTAGAGATCTTGATCGATCGTTTGAAACGTGAGTTCAAAGTTGAGGTTAACCAAGGTGCTCCTCAAGTATCGTACAAAGAGTCTATCAATGGAACTACTGAACACCGTGAAGTATTCAAAAAACAGTCAGGTGGTCGTGGTAAATTTGCGGACATTAAAGTTGTTATTTCTCCTGCGGATGAAGATTACGATTTAACTAAATCTCCACTTCAATTCGTAAATGAAATTGTTGGTGGTAAAATTCCAAAAGAATTTATCCCTTCAGTTCAAAAAGGATTTGAAACTTCAATGAAAAATGGTGTATTAGCAGGATTCCCATTATCAGGAATGAAAGTTCGTTTGATTGATGGTTCATTCCACGCTGTCGATTCAGATTCATTATCGTTTGAATTAGCTGCTCGTCAAGCATACCGTGAAGCATTGCCAAAATGTTCTCCTGTTCTAATGGAACCAATTATGAAAATAGAGGTTCTAACACCAGAAGAAAACATGGGTGATGTAATGGGTGACTTAAACCGTCGTCGTGGTTTGATGCAAGGTTTAGATAGCCGTAATGGTTCTCAAGTAATTAAAGCATTAGTTCCACTTTCGGAAATGTTTGGTTACGTAACACAATTGCGTACTATCACTTCAGGTCGTGCAACTTCTACTATGGAATTTGATCACTTCGAAGAAGCTCCACGTAACGTAACTGAAGAAGTTGTTGCAAAAGCAAAAGGTAAATTAAAAGGAGAATAATCCTTTCTAATATAAAGTAAACCGATCTCCTGTTGATAATAGCTCTAACGGGAGATCATTTTAAACAAAAACAAAAATGAGCCAAAGAATCAGAATCAAATTGAAATCATACGATTACAATTTAGTTGACAAATCAGCTGAGAAAATCGTAAAAACAGTAAAACCTACAGGTGCAGTTGTTAGTGGTCCTATTCCATTACCTACTGAGAAAAAAATCTATACAGTTTTACGTTCTCCACACGTTAACAAAAAAGCGCGTGAGCAATTCCAATTATGTTCATACAAGAGATTGTTAGATATTTATTCATCTAACTCTAAAACTGTTGATGCATTGATGAAACTTGAATTACCTTCAGGTGTTGAAGTAGAAATCAAAGTGTGATAGAATTGCACTGATTGAAAACAAGAAAGGCTTCTAATGTTAAATTAGAAGCCTTTTTTATATGCTGCTTTTTACTACTTATGGCGCCTCGTAATGAATAATTTATATAATTCCTAACATAGGTGTGACTTGAAGAAAAAACAAGTTTTAAGCTCAAATACAGTATTTAAATCACAATGACTTTTAAGTCAATTCCAAATCATGGCTTTACGCCCGAAAAAATACTCCAAAAAAAACTAATTTACTGCTTCTTCTTAGAACTTATTGTATTACGTATAGTAGAATAAGTATCTCCTTTATGATCTTCTTCTCCAAGCAAGTAACCCCATGGCTTCAATTCTTTTACACGGTCCATCACAATTTTGCAGATAGCCAATATAGGAATTGCTAAGAACATACCTGAAATCCCCCATATCAACTCTCCTACGATTATCGCCATCATCGCAAATAAAGAATTTACTTTTACTTTTGAGCCAACTACCTTTGGAACAATAAAATTACTATCGATAAGATGTATAATAATAAGTGCTCCAGTCACAATCAGTACATGTGTAAAGGAGGTCGTCGCAAAAGTAAGTAGTGCAATTACTAACATAGACGTGAAAATCCCAATATAGGGAAGCACATTAAACACGCCCGTGATAATAGCTAACAGTAAACTATATTTCACTCCAATGATACTCAAAGCTGCAAATACCAATGTAGAAACGATCAGCATCTGTAGCAATAAACCAATCAAATATTTTTTCACTACATACTGCACTTGGCCAACGACATCCATAACGATATTGTGGTGTTCTTGATGATTTAACAATAACAGAAATCGCACAATGTGACTACGATAGATAAGTAGAAAGAAAGTATAAAGGAAAGTAAATACAAAAAGTATCAACAGAGAAGATAAAGATAACAAAGCTGTTCCCAGTAAGAGCGTACCGCTATCAAGTGACTTAGTTGCCGTCTTATTAAGGATATCCATTTGTTCGTTATGCATAACGCCAAAGCGATCCGTAACCCAGATCTGCACATTATGAAATCCCACTAATATTTGTTCCTTAAAAGCTGGCCAATCTTCCTTAATCATCGATAATTGTGAAGCAAGCATGTAAAATCCAAATCCTAAAAGGCCAAAGAAAAGTAGAACGGTAATAATTCCAGCAAGAGTGCGAGGAAATTTCAGTTTTCTCTCAAAAAAATTACTTACGGGAACGAGCAACAACGCTAAAAGCAGCCCCAGTATAAAGGGGACTAATATTGTATCCCCTATCTTTGCGAGATAACCTAAAATAACAATGGAAATTAGCGTACAAGCTAATTTGACGTAAAATGGTAAGCTCAGGAATTTTGTCATAGTATCTTCTAAATGTAATTGTCAAACAATACTACTAATGTAAAGTTTTAGTTGACAATAAAAAACCCTTGCTCAAAAAGCAAGGGTTTAATTTTAAAAGATTTAATTACAATCTTAATTCTTTTAATTAAATTCCGAATCCGAGGCCTATTGACCAAACTCGGTTTTTAACATCTCCTTTTCCAATAAATTTAGATCCAGCAATGTTAGTTAAACCTAAGCCATAACCTGCATTAATAGATATTCCACTACCCAATTGATATCCTGCTAAAAAATTCACACCAAAGTCTGTACCTTTAAGGGTTTCATCTTTGCCAAATTTGAAATCATCGCTAACAGATGTACTTCCACTTCCTGATTTAGCTTCATATTTATTTTTTCCGCTTAAACCAAATGATACATATGGACCAGCTCCAACAAAGAATTTACCTTCTCCAGCAGTTGGGAATTTCAATACAAAATTCACTGGTACTTCTAACCACATAGTATTTTGTTTCACTTCATAAGTATTTTCACCAATTTTATAATCTGCAAACTTAGCTCCTTTTCCTTGTAAAGAAACTCCTGGTTGAATATAAAAGTTGCTCGTAACAGGTGCATCTAAATAACCAGTAACATGAAAGTTAACAGTGGATTTTGAATCAGAAAGGTCACTTCCCCCGTAACTGTAAGAAGGAAGATTGACACCTGCTTTAACTCCGTACCCTAATCCTCCTTGTGCATATGCACCAACAGAAAGTAATACTGCTGCAGTAGTTGATAATAATAATTTTTTCATCGCTCTATTATGTTATTAGTGTTTTCACAAACAATGCAAGTTACACGCCAAATGGATAAATCACTAATATTCAGATATATATTAAAAAAACAAAAGTCAAGATTACTGTACAATAAAATAGACAAGGACCTGTTTCTTGCTACAGTCTTTTTGAAACGCGGAGTATCAAAAAAAAATACAAAAAACAAAACAGCTTGATAATGATTATTTTAAAAAATAATTGCACAATAGTCTTTTTTAATCCAAATATTAATTTTACTTTTGCATTCCCCTAGGGGAACAAATAGGGTCGGATGGCCGAGTGGCTAGGCTGAGGTCTGCAAAACCTCCTACAGCGGTTCGAATCCGCTTCCGACCTCGTTTTATTGAACAATAAAAAAATTTATCAAAATGGGAGTTACACGTTTAAAAAGAAAAGATAGAAGAAATAAAACTACTTCACGTGTTGAAGTTCAGTTCTTAAGTTTAGGTAGTAATGTTGAACTTGGTTCAAGATCTAAAATGAAGAAATCAAATCAAATCGTTAAAAACGATGCTATCTTAAACCAATTAGTTTTAGAAGCTAAATAGGTTAAAAAATATTAAGAACAATAGCGTTGTAAATTACAACGCTATTGTTTTTTAAGGATGTCTACCAATTGGTGGACTTTTTCTTTTGATGTACGATAGATCGGTTCATTCATACCTTCCACTTCACTTCTATCATAAGACATTTGTGAATAAACTGTTTCTTTCGCGGAACTATGTATAGCAGTCGCTCCAGTTGTCTTTAAGATCATTTCGATATTATTACTATCCACTCCTGCACCAGGCATAATAACAATTTTTCCTTCCGCATATTTGACTAATTCCTTAAGTAATTCAACTCCATCCACGGCTTTATTCTGCAATCCTGAGGTCAATAAACGATCAATTCCCAATTCGATTAAAATAGCTAACGAAGACAGTGGATCGGCGCACTTATCGAATGCGCGATGAAAGGTTACATGCATCGGTCTTGCTGCATCGACAAGGGCTTTCGTTCGTTCAATATCAACTGTTGCATCGTTCTTCATTACTCCTATCACCACACCATCACAGCCAGCCTCTTTACAAAACTGTACATCAGCCATCATCTCATCAAACTCTAAATCGGAATAAACAAAATCACCTCCTCTTGGACGTATGAGAACATGTATGCCAATATCGATCAACTTTCTTGCTTGAACAATCTGACCGTAAGAAGGTGTGATGCCGCCATTTTCCAAATTTTGACAAAATTCGATCCGCGTAGCCCCACCTTGCGCAGCATACAATGCAGAATGAGGTGAATTGGAACAAATTTCCAATTGATACCCGTTTATAGTGATTTCTTTTCCCATTAATTTAATATACAATAATCTTTTCTGAAGTTTTCGAATAAAAAGGGAGAAAGATCAATTTGAACCTCCTCCCTTCTATATTAAGTACAAAATCCCAATTATACTCAACCATTAGGTAGATGTAGAGTCCTGTAACAGCCTCTAATCTTATTTACCTAACAAAGGTACAATAAACTAATAATATACACTAAAACTTCTTTAAACTGGCTGTGTGGGTGATATAAAAAGCTCGATGCAAAACAAGAAAACTTTATTTCGTTTTTTTTGTTTTACATTATTGTAATTTAAAATGATCAAAATTTTAATTATATTCATACAAAAAGGGGTATTATGTCAATCGTATCAAAAGATTTTGAAATTCAAGAAAATCTCATTGTACTCATTGAAGATCTTGAAAGCACGATTTATGATCTTAATCATCGTCTTGCTGGTTACGGCCAGCTCTATAATAAGGCACGTAACCAAACGAATGACTCTAGCGTAGCGTATGAAGAAATTGCAGATCAAATTGGTGAAAAGCATCATATTTTATATCACAAGATGAAATCGCTTAATCATTTGCTCGAAATAATTAATGACTATCGTGACAGTAATGGTATTTTTCAGGACCATAATGATCTAATAATACAAATACAGGATATTATGCTTACTCATGCTGAAAAAGAGTCTTATGAGGAAGCTGCGACTATCAAAAAATGGTATGACCGACTCCATTCAGCTGTCGACGTTAAGTAAAGCTCCTTGAACTTTATTTGTAGTCTGTTAATCTTACTTTTGTACCTTTGCAAAAAGATTTACATGAAAAAACCCCCTGTACAAATAGATTTACATGCTGAAGCCTTTCTATACGACTGGCAGGATTATACACCAGAGGAATTAGCTAATGAGTCTCTCATCTACATGCGCGATATGTTGGATGCTGCAATATATTGGGATATGCCTGAAATAAAATTTGTACATGGAAAAGGTAAAGGAATTCTGAAAAAAATGGTCTATGATGAACTGATGATTTATAAAAATCAAAGAGCAATTTCCCATTTTCATCCTGCTTATCATAATGATGATATTGTCGTAGTTGTTATTGGACTTTAATTCCCAAGTCTTTCCTAATTTCAAAATTAACTTTGTTAGCTAATTAAAAGATATGAAAATATTACTAATCGAAGATGAAGTTGCCTTGAGCCAGGTTATCATGCAATCTTTAGAAGCTGAAAAATACCTTGTTGAACAAGCTTTTGATTACAATAGCGCATTAGAGAAAATATCAATTTATTCATATGATTGTATTTTACTCGATATCATGTTACCCGGAGGTTCTGGATTGCAACTCTTAGAAAAGATTAAAGAAATTGGAAAAGAAGAATCAATCATCATCCTGTCGGCCAAAGATTCTGTAGACGATAAAGTAAAAGGTTTAGAGCTAGGTGCTGATGACTATTTAGCCAAACCTTTTCATTTGGCAGAATTACATGCACGGATCAAATCGATTATACGCCGAAAGAATCAACATGGTGATGATATCATTACGTATAAAAACATTGCAGTAAACACAACAGACAGAAGCATACAGATTAATAACAAACCAGTGGTTCTCAACCGAAAGGAGTTTGATTTACTCTATTATTTTATTATCAGGCCTACTAAGCTTATTCAAAAAAATAGCTTAGCAGAGTCAATTTGGGGTGATCATATTGATCAGGCTGACAGTTTAGACTTTATTTATTCACAAATAAAAAATTTAAGAAAAAAATTAAAAGATAATCATGCTGATATCGATATCCAGGCTGTTTATGGTATAGGATACAAATTGATTTAATGACCCACAAGGCAATAATGGCCAAGATCTAAAAATATATTCACGATTGTTTGAATGGCTTCAAAAACTGGTGAAGTGATCTTTATATTGCCATTAACTGCTAATACCATTATTTAAAACTAAATATTTTAATGAAAAAGTCGCTCAAGAATTACACTATAAGATACATTACAATCATGATTTTGATTGTAATTGCGGTGTGGGCAACATTATTTTATGCATACATCACAGAAGAAGTGTATGATAATGTAGACGACGGCTTAAAGAATCAAAAAATTGAAATTATTCGTGCTGCATACCAAGATGAATCTATTCTAAAAACGGATACATTCGGTATTAATCAGTTTAAAATCACCAAATCTGATGTGCAAGTAAACAAGGATGAAAAAAATATTTTCAAAAACGATCTCATATACATGCCATATGATGAGGATATGGAACCTTATCGAATTTTAAATACTTACTTCTATGGTAAGGACAAACAGCTGTATCAACTGGAAATTCGAACTTCAACCGTAGAAGAAGATGAACTAAAATATGATCTGGCAACTGCTTTGATAATACTATACATCTTGATTATTGTGAGTATATTTTTACTCAACACCCTTGTATTTCACCGAGCTTTTAAGCCTTTTTATCAAATTCTTGACAAGTTAGAGCACTATCAGTTTGGGAAAATAAAAACAGCTGTACCGATCAACAGTAATGTTAGAGAATTTATGCTATTGGATACCGAAATCGATAAAATGCTTGATCGCAATGAAAAAATATTCCAGCAACAAAAACTGTTTATTGAAAATGCTTCCCATGAGTTACAGACGCCTTTGGCGATCAGTAGTAATAAACTAGAATTACTGCTAGAAGATGAACAACTGGCAGAGCATCATTTAATCACGATCAGTGAAACTAAAGAAGCTTTAGAACGTATGATTAAATTAAATAAGGCATTACTTATGCTATCTCGCATTGAAAACAATCAATTTGATGCTACGCAAACAGTGGATTTTAATAGCGTAATTCACGAAGCGTGTGAAGAGTTAGCAGACTTGATTGAATTTAGGGGAATCACTTTAGAAGTTCTTGAGCATGGAAAGTTCTCTGCTGATTTCAATGTGGATCTAGTAAAGATATTAATTTCCAATTTACTCCGTAATGCTATCAACTATAATAAATCAAAAAATGGATTTATAAAAATCGATATTCATAAGGATTTCTTTACAATTGCAAATTTAGGCAAAAACACTGCACTACAGGCAGAAAATATTTTTGATCGATTTCACAAAGAAAATACTGCAATCAATTCAAATGGATTAGGTCTTTCTATAGTTAAAACAATCATAGAGACAAATAAGACCATCAGCATAAATTACTCATACTTAAATAATTTTCATATTTTTAAGATACAAAAGCTATAATTCCTAATTCTTTACCAAATTGTATGGGAACTTTGTTATATAAATAAATAGGAGGATATATTATGAACAAAATTAAAACAATGGCGATCGTTGCTTTAGTAGCATTATCGACAGTTAGTTATGCACAAAAAAAGGTGATTAACAGCAATCAATTACCTGCAAATGCACAAACATTTATTAAAAACAATTTTGCCAGCAATCAGATCACAAGTACAATTGAAGAAAAAGAAAATCTACTTTCAAAAGAATACCAAGTGATTTTAAATAATGGTACAAAAATAGAATTTGATAAATCAGGAAATTGGGAAGAAGTAGATGGTCACAATAACGCTATTCCTTTAAAATTTGTACCAAAATCAATTCAAAATTATGTTACAAAAAGTTTTCCTAATACCCACATTGTAAAAATCAAAAAGTCAAGCCGTAAATTTGAAGTTGAAATTTCAAATGGTCTTGAATTGGAGTTTAATAAAAAAGGGCAGTTTACTAAAATAGATGATTAATAGAATTAAAATATGAAAAAACTAATTTTAACATTTACAGCCTTACTTGCTCTTGCATTCATCGTGGTATCATGTGACAAAGATGATGATCATCAAGTCCCAAACACCGAATTACCTGCAGCGGCGGTCAGTTTTCTTGATACTTATTTTAAAGGTATAACAATTCGGAAAACAGAGAAACAAACTCCTACTGCAACAAATAAAACAGCTTACAGTGTGGAGTTAGCCAATGGAATCGAAGTTGATTTTGATCAAGAAGGTAATTGGAAAGAAGTAGAATCTGACAATGATACCGCTATTCCAACGGGTTTTATCTCAACTACTATAGTCAGCTACGTGGATACAAATTATAAAACTGCACAAATCAGCGCCATCGATAAAGTTACTGCTGGATTTGAAGTCGAACTGACAAATGATATCGATTTATTGTTCGATCCAAGTGGTCAATTTGTAAAAATCATCTTATAAAATTAAAAGCCTCCTTCAGTATGGACTGCCCCCAAAATATTGGACAAATTTAGTTAATTAGATTTGTAATAATGAGCTCGATAT